>CANLZY010000046.1 GCA_947495685.1 uncultured Tropicimonas sp. | reverse complement strand
ACAACAGCCGCCGACCTCATTCATCGCTTGACGGGAAAACGCCCGATCAGGCCTACTTCAACCAGCCGATGCCCAAATCGGCGGCGGCGTAACCGAGGCGGAAATCCACTTAGAAAACGCCCGGAACCTGTTCAGACAAACCGAGCCACCTCTCCCATCCCACCATACTGCTTGCGCCACCGGTAATAGGTCTGCTCCGTGATGCGCACCTCGCGGATCGCATCAACACGCGCCATGCCTTGCCCGACAAGTACATCAACCTGCCGCAACTTCTGAACTATTTCCTCGGTCTCGTGCCGCTTGTTCGCCATTCTCTGTCCTCCGTTCCCTACACATAACGGTGGACCAGTTCAGATGGGGAACTCCAGGCGAACTGGCCGCTGCGCGGCCAGTTGGTTGTTCCCTTTTGGAACTCTATTTCAGGCGTTGGGCCGACCCCCGTGCTTGAGCTTCAGCGGGGGGCACATGCGCACTTACTCGGCCGGTACAGCCATTGTCTCGGATGGTTTTCCAAAGTGCTGCCTGTTCAGCCGGAACACCAGGGTGATCATGGCGACTTGGAAGGCCACGGCGATCAGCGAGATCAGGATATAGGCCAACGAGAATTTATCGACGATCCCGGAGGCCACGAGACCCTTGTTCAGCCAGAACTGGAGCATGACCGACAGGGCGACTCCGGGACAGACGAGCGCGTATGATCCCGGCGAAGTCTTGGAGCCGAAGACAAAGTCATCGAAGTACCCCTGGCGGCGCATCACCAGCAGCCCGAGCAGTGCAAAGATGATCTGGATGGCAAGCAGTTGCGACAGGAACATCAGTGTCTCGATCGGCGCGGTGTGCGCCTCGAAGGTGACGTGCATGCCGTGCGACTGACGCAGGTACATGATGCCGAGGATGGTCATAATTGGAACCACTACCATGAGCGTCGGGCCGGATTCCTTGGCGGTGCCGTGATGCAACATCGAGTTGAATGCAGTGATGGCAGCAACAATGGTGTACAGGATCGAGGCGACGCCAAAGAAGGTCGACAGGATCAAGGCGATCCCGGAGGTGGTGACAGTATGGCTCATGGCGGCAGGTGCCGCGAAGCCGACCGCGACCATGGCCAACGCAAAGGCGGGCAACAACTGGGCAAAGGAGTTGTGCGCCGTCACGTCGAACACGCCGCCCTTGGTCAGGACCCTGCCGAGGAAATCGCCGATGATCCGCAGGGCCAGAACGCCGACCAGCCCGAATGCGATCATTGCAAAGGGGAACAGGTATTCGACGATGCTCCAGAGCCCGGGCACAAAGGACAGGCCAGCCACGAACAATCCATTTACCGACATTGCCAGTGCCAACGGCATGGCAAGGATCGTGGTTTCGCCGTTTGAGTTGCGCAGCCTTTCATAGGAATCCGTTTTCTTGAATTCTGAAAAGGCCCGCAAGTTCCAAATGAGGTATTTCAGGTTGAGGAACACGAACACGGCGATGCCGACCCATGCGATGATGATCGCGGTCTGTTGGATCAAGCTGCCAGTCGCGAGCGCGGCCCAGATATGCTCGAAGGTTGGCACAGGCACGCCGGCATGGGGCACCCACATGAACAACCACATGAAGAAGGTCACGCTCAGGCCACCAGCGCCGAGCGATCCGAGGAAGTAGAGCGGTGAGTAGGTGTCCGCAGGACGGGTGGCGGTGGTCATCGGGATCCCTCCATTAAATTCACGAATGTGAATGTGAGTATCATACAAAAGAGGCAATGCAAGAAAAAATTGAACCGATCAGTTCAGATTTCGAGCCGCCGTGGGCAGTATTCTGGGTCCATACGGTCCCTTGTTCTCAGGTGAGACCCTGGAACAAGTCGGGTCACAGACAGGCGCGCCAACCGCACCGCGCCTATATGTTGTGGAAAAGCCGCCGAACGCCGCCCTATGATGGGGGCTCGCCTTGACTCTGATGGTGGCCATGCAAGACTTCGTCACCTCTGCGACTCGGACAGGACCAACCCACGTGCGCTTCACCCGCCTGCGACTCAATGGCTTCAAAAGCTTTGTTGATCCGACCGATCTGGTGATCGCCGACGGGCTGACGGGCGTAGTCGGGCCAAATGGCTGCGGCAAGTCGAATCTACTTGAGGCGCTCCGCTGGGTGATGGGCGAAAACCGGCCCACCGCGATGCGGGGCGGCGGCATGGAGGATGTGATCTTTGCCGGGGCCTCGACCCGACCCGCCCGCAACTTTGCCGAAGTCTGCCTGCAGATCGACAACAGCGAACGGCTGGCCCCGTCGGGGTTCAATGATCAGGATATGCTGGAAATCGTTCGGCGGATCACCCGGGATGCCGGATCGGCCTACAAGGCAAATACCCGCGATGTGCGAGCGCGCGATATCCAGATGCTGTTCGCCGATGCTTCGACCGGCAGCCAATCTCCGGCGTTGGTGCGGCAGGGCCAGATCAACGAGTTGATCAACGCCAGGCCCAAGAACCGCCGCCGCGTTCTGGAAGAAGCCGCCGGGATCTCGGGATTGTACCAGCGTCGCCACGAGGCGGAGTTGAAGCTCAACGGGGCCGAACAGAACCTGGCGCGAGTGGACGACGTGGTCGAACAGCTCGCCGGGCAGTTGGCCCAACTGGCGCGTCAAGCCAAGCAGGCAGCGCGCTATCGCGCCATCGGGACTGAATTGCGCCGGTCCGAAGGGCTGTTGTTGTACCGCCGCTGGCGGGAGGCGCTGGATGCCCTTGAGGCCGCGCGGGGGGAGCTGCGCGAACGAGTGACGGCCGCGGCGCAGGCAGAGCGGCACGCCCTGGAAGCCTCGGCGGCACGCGAAGCAACCGATGAGGCCCTGCCGCCGCTGCGCGAGGAAGAGGCAATTGCCGCGGCGGTGCTGCAACGCCTGCAAGTCGAACTGGGTGCGATCGGCGAAGAGGAAGCGCGGGCGACCGAAACCATTTCCGCGCTTGAACGCCAGATCCTGCAGATGTCCAAGGATATCGAACGCGAGGCCGGCCTGAACCGCGACGCGGGCGAAACCATGCAACGGCTTGCATCGGAACGCGACACCCTCGCCACGGCCAACGACGGCCACGACGAAAAGCTCGCCGCGGCGGTAGAGGCCGCCCGGATCGCGGCGTCAAACCTCCAGGGGCGCGAAAGCGAACTGACTCAGCACACGGAGGATGTCGCGCGATTGGCGGCCCGTCACCAATCGGCAGAACGGATGGAAGCCGATGCAAACCGGGCCCTTGCGCGCCACGAAGACGAGGCCCGCAAGGCGACGGCGACGGCAGAGCACGCTCGAGGTGTGCTCGCGGCCTCCACCGAGGCCGCCGAGACTGCCGAAGCGATGTTGAGCGAGGCCACCGCCGCCGCCGAAGACGCAGAAGAAGCGCTGGCGGTGGCTGATGAGACACGGGCCGAATGTGCTTCCCGGGAAGCCGACGCGCGGGCGGAACGCTCCGGGGCCGAGGGCGAGGCGCAGGCATTGCGGGCCGAGGTCGCTGCCTTGGCCCGGCTGGTGGACCGTGATGCCAGCGAAGGAGAGCAGGTACTCGACCGCCTGAGGGTGGATGAGGGCTATGAAAAGGCTCTCGGAGCCGCCTTGGCGGATGACCTGAGGGCCCCCGAAATCGACCCCGACGCGGCGTCCGGCTGGGTGCCGCTGACGGCCTATGCGACGCCGCAGCCATTGCCCGATGGCATTGATCCACTGGCCGCGCGGATGGATGTGCCTGGCGTGCTGCAACGTCGGATGGCGCAGGTCGGGGTGGTCGATTCGGCGGACGGCCCCCGGCTACAGGAGGCGTTGAAGCCCGGCCAGCGGCTCGTGAGTCTGGACGGGGACCTGTGGCGTTGGGATGGATTTCGGGCCGGTGCCGAGGATGCGCCCTCCGCAGCCGCATTGCGATTGCAGCAGCTGAATCGGCTTGTCCAGTTGAAGCGCGACCTCGAGGAGGTCGCCGCCCGTGCCGCCGGAGCCAGCCAGGCCCATGAATTGTTGAACCGACAGTTGCAGGACCTTACGGAGGCCGACCGCCGCGCCCGACAAGCCCGCAAGGACGCCGACACCGCCGTTGCCACCGCCAGCCGCAACCTGTCGCGGGCGGAAAACGACCGCTCGATGGCGGAAACCCGATTGGAGGCGGCCGAGTTGGCCGTGGCGCGGCACCGGGAAGAGGCGGAAGCCGCGCGCGAGCGGCTGGAGGATGCACGGGAATCCCGGGCCGAACTGGCGGACCTGTCCGAAGCGCGGATCGGGATTGAACAGGCCAAGACCCTGGTCGAAGGCTCGCGCCGCGATATGATGGCCGCTCGCGCATCCCAGGATGAGCTGCGCCGGGTCGGCGAGGCCCGCAATCGCCGGATCACCGAGATTTCGCGCGACATCGACTCCTGGCAGAGGCGTCTGGACAACGCCGAGGCTCGCAGCCGTGACCTCGAAGCGCGCAAGGACCATGCCGAAGGCGAATTGGACGCCGCACAGGCCGCGCCGCTCGATATCGCGACGCGGCGCGAAAAGCTCAGCGCCGGACTCGAAGCTGCCGAACTCCGTCGCCGGACGGCAGCAGATGCTCTGTCGCTGGCCGAAACGGCTTTTCGTGACGCTGAACGGGCGGAGCGTGACACCGAGAAATTCGCCAGCCATACCCGCGAGGTCCGGGCAGCATCTGAAGCCCGCACAGAGGCCGCCAAGGAAACATTGGAATCTGCGACTGCCTGGATTCGGGAAGAACTGGAAACCACACCAGGGGCACTTCTGGAAACGCTCGATGCCGACCCGGACACCATGCCGCCAATCGAAACCATCGAGGCCGATATCGCCCGGTTGCGCCGTAGCCGCGACGCCTTGGGCGCGGTCAACCTGCGGGCTGAGGAGGATGCAGAGGAGGTGTCGTCAGAGCATTCCGCGCTGGTCGCGGAAAAGGCCGACCTCGAAGAAGCGATCCGCACCCTGCGCACCGGGATCGCCAGCCTGAATCGTGAAGGCCGAGAGCGCCTGCTGACAGCCTTCGAAGAGGTAAATGGCAATTTCCGCCTGTTGTTCACCCACCTGTTCGGCGGCGGCGAGGCCAAGCTCGAACTGGTGGAATCCGACGATCCGCTGGAGGCCGGACTGGAAATCATGTGCATGCCGCCCGGCAAGAAGCTGTCGACCTTGTCACTGCTGTCGGGGGGAGAACAAACGCTGACTGCCATGGCGCTGATCTTTGCAGTGTTTCTCGCCAATCCGGCCCCGATCTGCGTGTTGGACGAGGTCGATGCGCCGCTGGATGATGCCAACGTCACGCGTTTCTGCGATCTTCTGGACGAGATGGTTCAGCGCGCCGACACCCGTTTCCTGATCATCACGCACCATGCCGTCACAATGAGCCGTATGGATCGACTGTTTGGCGTGACAATGCAGGAGCAGGGCGTCAGCCAGCTTGTCTCGGTCGATTTGAAGAAGGCTGAAGCGCTGGTCCAGTGATCCCGGTTTCTGCCTTTGGCACCGGGACAACGGGACAGGGGCCGACGTGCAGGCTCAGCCCCGGCTAGAGCGCCGACAGCAACTCCGCTGTGGGCCAGGCGTCGGCCGGCAAACCAAGCCTTTGTTGTTCGGCTTGCACGGCGGCCCGTGTGCGTGCGCCCAGGATGCCATCGATGCCGCCGACATCATGGCCGCGCGCCATGAGCCGCTCCTGTAACAGTTGGACCTGATCGCCATCCAGCGCCGGCGACGGATTGCCTGCGTCGTAGATCAGCGCTCCTTCCAGACGGGTCGCGAAATAGGCAGCCGTCGTCACGTAAACAAAGCTCTGGTTCCATTCGAAATAGACGTGGAAGTTCGGGTAAGCGAAAAACGCGGGTCCATTGCGTCCCTGCGGAAGGATCAGCGACGCCGGCAAGTCGACCGGTCCAGGGGGGCCTTGTCGTACCTGCACGCCAAGCGTACCCCACTCCGACACCGGCCGTGGATGATCGAGGCCGGTCTTTGACCAGTCGAGGTCATTCGGGACCGTGACCTCCTGCAGCCAGGGTTCGTTCGCCCGCCACCCCAGCGAACGCAGCATCGCCGCCCCCGACAGCAGGGCATCGGGCACGGATGTCTTCAACAGCACCTTGCCGTCGCCGTCGCCGTCAACGCCGTTCTCGAGGATGTCGCGGGGCAACATCTGGACCATGCCGATTTCGCCGGCCCATGCGCCCGTCATGCGCAAGGGATCGAAATCTCCGCGTTCAAAAAGCTCCAGCGCGGCGAAAATCTGGGGCTGGAACAACTCTGGCCGACGGCAATCGTGGCTGAGGGTCATCAAGGCGTTCAGGGTGTTGAAGTTCCCCTGAACCGCCCCGTAGTCCGTCTCGAGTGCCCAGAATGCGAGCAGGACGCCGGGATTGATGCCATAGGTCCGCTGGACCTCGTCAAATGTCGCAGCGTGCCTGGAGAGATTGGCGCGTCCATTCTGAATCCGGTTCTGGCTGATCACCCTACGGGAGAAATCGACGAACGGCAGTTGAAAGATCCCCTGCGCGCGATCCGCCGCGATCACCTTCGGATCGTGCCGCACACTGGCAAAGAATTCCGAGACCTTTGCCGCATCATGTCCCTGTGCGCGTGCCTCGGACGCCATCGCGCCGGCGAAATCGTCGAAAGCGCCGCCGCATTGGACCTCGGCCGCCGCCGGCGCGCCACCGAGGAACAGAGCCAGTGCAGCCATCAAGCATTTCATACAAGCCTCTCCCCCGTCAACGGCGCAACCCTAGCGAAGCCTTGGCTGGCCGCAACCGGATTGGCCTGACGTTTCGGTGAACAGATGTGCGGGACGTTTTTGGCAGAGGCAGAGGGAATGACCACACCTCCCGCGACGAAACGCTCTGGGCGGCAGCGCGGATTCCTGTTGAAGCCGACGGAGAATTCGGTTGGACACGGTACGTGAAGAGCGACGATGATTTGCTCGGCATGGTCGGCATGCTCGACTTTGGCGCCTCCGGGTTCACCGAAGACCTGTACCGTCATTCCGAGATCATCTAAGACGCCATCATCGCCCGTACGCGGGTGATGACCGGCCCGTGAATTCGACCAGGGAGACCTAAAATGGCAAGTGCCCTCGAGCAACTCAGACAGATGACGACCGTCGTGGCCGACACCGGCGAAGTTTCCGCCGTGAAGGCCTATGCACCGGTGGATTGTACAACCAACCCCTCGCTCGTGCTGGCGGCGTCGAAAGACCCGGCGGCGGCGGAGTTGATTGACCGCGAGATCGCTGCGGGACGTGCCAAGGGCTGGACGGCCGAGCAGGTGACCGATGTGCTGACCGTGGCCATCGGAGCCGAGCTGACCAAGCTGGTGCCGGGCCGGGTCTCGACCGAGGTCGATGCCTGCCTGTCTTTCGATACGGCGGCCTCGGTTGTCCGTGCCCGCGAGATCATCGCCGAATACGATCGTCGCGGCGTCAGCAAGGACCGCATCCTGATCAAGCTGGCCTCCACCTGGGAGGGCATTCGCGCCGCCGAGACCCTCCAGAAGGAAGGAATCGATTGCAACCTGACGCTTCTCTTCGCGATGGCCCAGGCCGTGGCCTGCGCGGATGCCGACGCCTTCCTGATCTCGCCGTTTGTCGGGCGGATCACCGATTGGTACAAGAAGGCCGAGGGCGTCGAGAGCTACGCGCCGGACGAGGATCCGGGCGTGAAGTCGGTTCGCGCGATCTATGATTATTACAAGTCGAACGGCATCGACACCGTGGTGATGGGCGCCTCCTTCCGCAACACCGACCAGATCAAGGCGCTGGCAGGTTGCGACAACCTCACCATCTCGCCCAAGCTGCTGGACGAGTTGGAGCAGGATCAGTCGGTACTGCCGCGGGCGCTGTCGCCGGAAACGGCCAGTGGCGTGGCACCGGTCGAGATGGGCGAAGCGGCCTTCCGCTGGGCCATGAACGCCGATGCCATGGCGACCGAGAAACTGGCCGAGGGCATCCGGAACTTCGACAAGGACCACAAGAAGCTCATCGCGCTGGTCGCAGAGCAGATGGCGGGCAAGACCTCCGCTTGATCCGATCACGGCAGGCGCGCCGGTCCCCCCGCGCCCCTGCCGCCCCGGCTCGTTCGGCAAGACCCGCAATGCCCCCGCCGGCCCGCGCCCCCATCGGCGCTCGCTGCAAATTGCAGTCCCCTTTGATCCGAAAAACGTGCAAGGATCACGGGATAACCGACAGGGATGCACATGTTTCACAGTCAGAGATCATTGGACATCGAGCCGCTTGACGCGATGGCGCGATTTTCCTGGGAGCACGCGCCTGCGTTGTGTTCAGAGGGCTGCGCCGCCTATCACCGCACATGGAGCTTGATCCGACTGTTGAATTCCGGCGCGCGCCTGCCGGTGGGGGAACCGTTCTATGAACAGGGGCTGGCTCCTTTGCGGAGCGCCGCGGCACCGCGCGTTCTGATTTCGGGAGGGGCGGATACAGGCCTGACGGCGCTTGCCATTTCGGCCATGAAAGAAGCCGCAGGAAGAACCGAGTTCATCTTTGCCGACATGTGCAAGACGCCGGTGGCACAGAACAAGCTCATGGCCGAACGGTTGGGTTTGAACCTGCAGGCCATTGCAACTGATATCGTGGCGCTCGATATCGCGCCGGTGGACGCAGTGCTGGCGCATTCGTTCCTTACCTTCATCCCCAAGGAACGGCGTCCTGCCGTCATCGCCGCCTGGGCCCGTTTGCTCAAGCCGGGTGGTGTCGTTCTGTTTTCCAACGGTGTCGTCCCGCGCCCCGGGACACCGCGCAAACCCAAGGATCCGGCCCGGCGAGTGGCGCTGGCCGGCAAGGTCCGCATCGCGGCACAAGAGTGGGGCATGTCCACGGCGGAGCTGGACGAACTGGAAGCCCTGGTGTGTATCGATCCGATGCCGCAGCCCTTGCCCGAACATTGCAGCGAAGGCGAATATCGGGACATGCTCCACGAGGCGGGCTTTGCCCTGGAACTGCTGGCTTTCGACACCGAGGTGGCCATCGTCGGCCCGCTCAGCACCCGCCCTCAAGCGGAGCGTAATCTGAGGATCGGATTCCAGGCGCGCAAACGTGCTTGAAGCCTGATCTGGGCGACGCACGTCCGGCAGCGGGCTTGCAAGGAACTCACATGAAGATCTGCAAGGCGATCGGTTCCGGCAGGATCAGATTGGCGACTTGGGAAAAGTATAGCTGCGCAACGGCTCCGGTTGCCACCGCCGCCCCCACAGCCCACACCAACGCCCGGTTGCTGCGATCAGACATAGCGCCCTGCCAGATCAGCACGACCCCGGCAAACCCGGCAGGCACCCCGAACAGGGTTACCAGCACCGGAAGGGCCGCCAGGGTCCAGATCGGCACCCGGTGAGCCGCTGGCAGCCACACGGCGATCCGAAAACCGCCTTCCCGCCAGGCGAGTGCTGCGATCGCCCCGACTGTCACCAGAGCCATCAGGACCATAGTGATTGACAGGGCCGAATAGGTTCCCGGCCCGGCCAACGCGACCAATGCCATGACACCGAGTGGCAGCATGAGCCAGCCTGCGATGGGCAAGTCCTCGGGCGCAACCAGGCGGCGCGCCTGCCGCCTGCGGCGTCGGACCATCCACCACAGGGATACGACGGTCAGCCCCATCAGCACCAGGGACGCGGGGCGGGCGAAGGGGTCGATCCGATCCAATTCGATGAGACGGATCGACAAGGAAAGGTTTGTTTCGAGGAACGACCCAAGGACCAGTGCAATGATGAAGGGAACGCGGGGCCAGTCGTAGCGCCGCAAGAAGTAGCCGCCGAGGCCGAACAGCACCGCGACATAGAGGTCGGTCATCTGTCCCTTCAGTTGCAGGATCGCGACTGCGCTGATCAGGAGCGCCGGCAGGACGATCAGGTCGATCCTCAGATCCTTCAGCCGCGCCAGATAGGGCGCGAGCCCGACGCCCACGATCGAGGTCAGGATATTGGAGAACAGAAGGGCGAAGATCAGCGTATAGGTCAGGCTCAGTTGCTCTGTCAGCATCGGCACGCCGGGCATGATCCCGTGAATCCCGAGCACGGCCAGCAGGATCACGCCGCTTTCGCTGCCCGGAATGCCAAAGGCGACCACCGGCAGCAGGGCGCCACCGTCCTTGGCGTCGATGGCGGCCTCAGGGGCGATCAACCCTCGGATGTCGCCTTCTCCAAACCGGGCATCCGGATCGTTTGTGGTTGAAACGGCCTGACCATACGCCACAAAACTGGCGACTGTTCCGCCGACGCCCGGGATGATCCCGACCACGGTGCCAATCACCGCCGACCGCAGGGTAAGGCCCCAGTGACGCAGGACTGCAAGCACACCGGCGCGCGTCGTGTCATCGGGCGCGCGTTTGGACAGGGTCGCTTCCTCCAACCCATATCGGCGGGACCATCCGATCAACTCGGAAAAGGTGAAGAGGCCCAGAAGAACGGGAACCAGGGGCAACCCCTGAAACAGGGTCATGCTGCCAAAGGACCAGCGGGGATCACCCGAGACCGGGTCATTGCCGATCATTCCCACCAGAAAGCCCAACAGGCACATGGCCACGCCCTTGAGCGGGGATGCACTGGGCACAGCGACGAGCGTTGTCAGCCCCCAGATGCCGAGCAGCAGCATCTCGAACGAGCCGAACGCCAGCAGGAACGGCCGGATGAAGGGCAGCACGGTGAGAAGCACGATGACGCCAAACACTGACCCAAGCGCCGAGGCCGTGGCCGCACAGGCAATCGCGGTCTGCGGGTAGCCGCGTTCACCCAGTGGATACCCATCGACCAGCGCGGCGGCGCTGGAGCTCGACCCCGGGATGTTGAACAGGATGGCGGTGATCGACCCCATGAAGGTTGCGCCGCCGGTCAGCGCGCCAAACAGCAACATGACCGAGCTTTGATCCCAGGTCAGCGTGGCCACCAGGATGATTGCGATCAGGCTGGAGGAGCCGATCCCGGGCAGGAAGGCGCTGGTCATGGCGATCAGGGTGCCGATGATCGGGATCAGGATTCCGGGCCACGAAAACACCGTCGCCAACCCTTCCGTGACGCCCGAAAGATATGGCGTCATCCGATCTTTCGCCCCTGCAGGGGCAGGAACCGGATGCCCGCAACCGCAGAATGTCCCATCGCCCGTCGCCCCCGATGGCGGCGGGCCCTGTCACTCCCTGTGGGGCTCACTCGAACAGCGGCCTGATGTCTTCAAGCACGGGCAAGCTTGCCTTGCTGAACGCAATGTAGTCGTCGAAAATCTGTTGGGCCTCTTCATGAGGGATCGGGGTAACCCCACGTTTCATCGCCATTGCCGCCGTGTGGAACGCTTCTCCGGCGGCCACTTCCTCTGCGGCCTCGATCACGCAGGCCAGCGCGGTCGGGTCGGCATTCTTGCCCATCCAGACCGTCCGCATATTTGCAGCCAGGCTGGTCACGATGTCGGCGTAGAGCTTGCGCTTGTCTTGCTCGTCCTGTGGCAGGTCTGCGCTGCGCTCGCGTACCAGATCGCCAAAGGCAGGCGCGTCAACACCCTCGACCGGCGTGTCGGACAGAGTCATCACGATCTCGAAGTCACCGGTCGCAACCGCCTTTTGCGAGGAGGAAATGCTGCGCGTATCGAAATCGATTTCCTTTCGCAGCAGGGCGGCATTGACGGCGCCGGAGCCCTTGTAACCGGTCACGATGGACAGATCGGCACCGAGCGCCAGGGCGGACAGGGCCATTTCCGGGAGGGCGCCGACCAGCGTGCTGCCGCCACCGACCAGCTTCTTGTTCAAGAGTTCCGTCAGGTCCTGCCCCTTCAACGCAAGCCAGGACGACCGTTCCAGGCTGACGCCGACGACGGGCGTCAAGGCGGCTGAATCTTCTCGAATTTCCTCAGAGTCGCTTGCCACGCCCATCCCGAAAATGCCGAGCGTTCGCTCGTGCGGTTTCGCGTTTGCAACCCGTGATATGGCAACCTGCCCCCCAGCGGCCGGCAAGTTGCTGACAATCATCGTCGCTCCGGTCACGTCCTCGAACACGGGCGCAAAGGCGCGCGCATAGGTGTCATACCCGCCGCCTGCGTCATAGGGCACGATGATCGTAAAGCGCTCGCCCTCGAAAAAGGCGCTGCAATCGGCCTGCGCCGATCCTGCCTGAGCGGACAGCAGACTGCCGATGCACGCCGCCGTCAAAGTTGCTGTTCGATATTTCATTTCGAGTCTCAATCCCCTACACGAAAGTTGATTTTTTCAGTCGCCAACCCAAAGCAGTGAAACCGTGGCTGTGGGGTGAATGCAAGACGCGACCCCGTTCGCGGCAAAATACCACAGGCTTGAGGCACAGGTATCGTTGGCCGACCGTGCGCGGCAAGGCAGACAAAAGACATCCATCAGACCAGGGGGCGCCATGGAGATTGAGACTGATCAGAGATCTTCGCGGACCCTCTTGAGTGGATCGGTGGCCCTTTTCGCTGGCTGGGTGACCCGATCGTGCTGAGCACATATCGAAAAATCTATGCAGTCCTATCGGGCGATAATCGGCGGCACTTTGTCGTGTTGTGTGCTATGTCGCTCTTGCTTGGGCTTGCCGAAACGCTGGGCGTGGTGTCGGTCGTGCCTTTTGTGGCCGCTGCCGCCGATCCGACCGTGCTGGAACGTGACACGGTCCTCGCTGCCGTTGCGGACTGGCTGGGGTATGACGATCACCGGTCCTTGCTTCTGTTCCTGGGCACCCTCTCGTTCGTTGCCCTTGTCTTTGCCATCGGTTTTCGGGCCCTGACCCTGACCCTGCAGACCCGGTTTTCAAGGACACTGACCGCCCGCTTTGGCAGCCTGCTCATGGGCCGATACCTGGCGCAGGACTATGCGTGGTTCCTGGGCCGGCATTCCTCGGATCTGCACAAGAGCATCCTGTCCGAGGTGGAACAGGTGGTTGATGGCTCTGTGGTCAGCGCGATACGGCTTCTGGCGCATGCTGCTGTTGCTGCAGGCCTGTTCCTTGTTCTGTTGATCGCAGACCCGTTCGCCACGCTGCTCGTTGCTTGCGTGATCGGTGGTGCCTATGGGCTGATCTTTTTTCTGTTCCGCCGCATTCTGTTGAGGCTGGGCAAGGAACGCATCGCCGCCAACCGCGCGCGGTTCGAAGTGGTGCAGGAGGCGATTGGCGGAATCAAGGCGGTCAAGCTCTATCACCTCGAACCCTGGTTTCTGAACCGCTACACCAAGGCGGCAGAGCGCATGGCAGAGGTGCGGACCTCGATCAAACTCCTGTCGGACCTGCCGAGCTTCGGGCTCGAGGCGCTGGTCTTTGGTGGCATGATCCTGTTCGTGCTGTGGGTGTTGATCTCGCGGGACGCAACCCTGACAGAGGCGCTGCCGGTGATGAGCCTGTTTGCCGTCGCGGGGATGCGGTTGTTCCCGGTGCTGCAACAGCTGTTCGTGACCTTCGCCACGTTGCGTTCCAGCCGACCGGCGCTTGATGCGATCCACGACGATATTGTCACCCTCGCGCCGTTGGATGTGAAAGACCGGCCGGCGCCGTGGCGCCTCAAGCGGGCATTGGAGGTTGTCGACCTCAGCCATATATATCCGGAGGCCAAACGCCCGACGCTGAGCCATGTGTACATGACCGTTCCCGCAGGCGGGACCGTGGGGTTGGCCGGGGAAACAGGGGCGGGGAAGTCTACCTTGGTCGATACCTTGCTGGGCCTGTTGCCCAAGCAATCGGGTGACATTCGGGTGGATGGGCAGACCATCAAACCAGAGGCCATGCGAGCCTGGCAGAGTATCGTCGGCTATGTCCCGCAGGTCATTCACCTGATGGATGACAGCGTGGCCGCAAATGTGGCGCTCGGGATTGCGCCCGAGGCCTGGGACCGGGAGCATATCCAGCATTGCCTGGAAACCGCCGTTCTGGACGGGTTTGTTGCCAGCCTGCCGCAGGGGATCGAAACGCGGGTTGGCGAGCGCGGCGTGCGCCTGTCGGGGGGGCAAAGGCAACGGTTGGGGATCGCCCGTGCGCTCTATCGCAACCCTGATTTCCTGGTGTTCGACGAGGCCACCAGCGCGCTGGATACAGCCACCGAAGCCGCGCTGTTGGAACGGCTGAGAGCGCAGACCAAGGGCATGGCCGTGCTGATGGTCGCGCACCGGCTGACCTCGCTCGCGCGGTGCGACACGATTTACGTGCTGACCAACGGGCGGATAGAGGCGTCAGGTTCCTACGCCGACCTGACAGAGCACAGCCGCACCTTTCGGGATCTCCACGCCCTGCGACCTTCCTGAACCGTCTAGGATCGAAGCGCCCGCAAAGCGCGCCGCCAACGTTCCCCTTGCAGAACGCTGTGGGGCAGATCCTGGTACCATGCCTCGCGTTCGATGAACTGGGCCCCGGGGAGTTCGGCAAGCGAAAAGGCGATGTCGCCCCGGGAGGCGTCGGCGTTGGTATCGATTTCGGCCAAGGCGGCGCCGAGTTGATCCAGCAAGGCTTCCTTGCGTGCGTTCCGCTCCGTGCCAACTCCGCCCCGAAGTTTTGGAAATGTGGGGTTGAGGTTGATCTCGTAGGCAACCGGCGCACCGTTGGCAAACCCGTAGTCGATCCGTCCAAAGCTGATCCCGCCCACGCGGGCCACCTCGCGCAACCAATCCTGATGCGGATTGTGCCGGCAGAACTGTCGCTCTTCTTCGATGAAGGCCGCGTCATCCTCGCGGCCCTTGTGTTTCACGACCCAATTGCGGCTGCGCATGATGTGCTGGGACACGATCCGATCGCCAATCACGAAGGCGCCGTATTTCCGGTGAAACCCATCAGCGTCAAGGTCCGCAGCAAAACTGACCGCGATCCGGCGCTTCAACGGCTCGCCCCTTTCGCGGTAACCGTCAACGGCTGCACGAAATGCGGCCGGATCGTCCAGCAACCCGGTTTCGGGTCCTGCCCAACCATCCTCCGCCCGCAGGAACACTGGATAGGTCTGCGGCTCTGCCGCGCCGTCCAGCCGGGTCACCTGTATGGGATTGAGCCCGGCCCTGTGCAATCGGCCCAGCAGGTCGAAGCGCTCACATGCGACGGCAGGATGGTTCAGGATTTGCAGGTCGGGCCGTTGCTGGCGCGCCGTGTTGGCGATATGCGCCACCGCATCGAGCTCGTAGCTCTGCAGCAGGTCAAAATCCGTGAACACCAACGTCCCCGCAGGCACGCACTGCCGCGAGAATGCCCGTTGATAGGTGTGGATCGTGATCCGATCGGAGATTGAAGCTGGGGCTGCGGCCAGCTTCCTGATGGGGACAAGATTGCGGGCGTGGACAAAAATCCGGATCACTTGGCATTCCTCATCGGCGTTGCAGCGCATTGACGCCACGCCGCAATTCGTCGTGCAGCTGGCGTGGCAAGACACTTGCGGCACAGGCCAGGGCACGTATCACGGCCTGACCATTTCGAACCAGTTTTTCCGGGGCTCGCCGCCAGGCTTCGGCGATCAACCGGCGGCTGGCCGGAAAGTCTCCCGCTTGGTAAGCCATCGTCGCCCAGTAGACTCCGTTGCGCGCCAGCGCCTCGCGCTCGATGGGCAGGGCAATGTCCGGAGCAGTGACCTTTGCCTTGTCGAAGACCCGTTCCCAGTTTTTCCGCAGCCGCCGCCAATCGGAGGTGACCTGCCCGGAGTGGCGTCGATAATCGATCAGAATCCGGTCCTCGCAGTGCAACCGCCCGGCACCACTGTGCCCAATCCGCACAGCCAGATCCAGATCGGCCATGGCGCTGAGGCTCTCGTCGAACCCACCAACGCGGCGCACGGCCTCGGCGCGCATGATGGTCCCGCTGGTGGCGTGCATCGGATTGGAGATGAGGAAATCGGCAGACGTCACGGGCGTCGGTGGAGCCTTGCTGATCAATCCCGTGGGTGTGCCGTCGGCATCGATATGTCGGACGCAACAAAACGCCAGGGCAATGTCCGCGTCTTGCTCCATGACAGATACCATGCTGGCGATCATGTCCGGATCGGCAATGTCATCGGCATCCATGAACACCAACAAGGTCCCCTGCGCCGCCTCGACTGCCGCATTGCGGGCCTTCGCGAGGCCCGACGGTGGCAACGACACAATGCGAAAAGGAAATTTATCGGAGCGGCGGCGAAAGGTCTCGAGAATGTCAGCCGTGCCATCGAGTGATCCGTCGTCGACAACCACGATTTCACAAGGCACCCTGGATTGCGCCAGGATCGTCTCCAGCGCCTCGGCCAGATAGAGCCCGCCATCGCGCACTGCCATGAGCAAGGAGACAGAATGCGCATCAGGCGCCTGGATCATGCAATACAATCCCAAATCCACGAGACAATTCGCGGACGTTTAGCACGCGCGTACCACTACCGGAATGGAAAATGCAGCTGCGGTCTGTTGATCTGTCAATCCGGGTCGAACGGCACTTCGGAGATCGCTTGCGGGGCGTTGTGGGGCGGAGGCCACCGGGCAACGAGGCAGGCCCTTCTGCGGCGGCGTTTGGTGCGGGACTTCACATGACGCCCAGTCCGGTTGACCTCGATGTTCGCGGTCGCGTCCTGCCTGTCACCAAGCACGGAGCAGGGGGGCGTCGCGAACTTGGAGCAACCATGGGTGTTGGCCTCCGATAGTTGGGTGGCATTTTTAAGGCGGTTGATGCCACTTGGTCCTTTCGGAGAGACGTTTTCGCCGCTGGACTCAAGGTTGACCGGATCCTTGTCACGAACGACTCAGTCGTGATTCGCTCCCGCTCCCGCTCCCGCTCCCGTTCACCGTACAGCACGGCGGCATGCCCCTGATGCGCCGCCCCTTCTAGGCACATCCGTAGCCATTGCGTGCGCCGTTTCGACAGTATTCCTGCCCACGGCTGCAACGTGACGAGCTTCGTGACAGTCCGTCGCTCTCGGTGCGCAGCCCGTCCCCCCGCCGTCGCAGGGGCATGCGAACACCCCTGACAATCCTTGCCTAGTGTCGGAGCCCTTCGATTTCGATCTTGTGGCATGATTCACGGCACCTCCCTGGAATGTGTGCTTTGAGTGATCCATTCCGGTTGAAGGATGAACAGAGGGAACACCTCCGCCCGTTCTTTCCGAAGTCGCAGGGGCGGCCAAGTGTCGGTGACGTGCGGGTTCCGAGTGAGTTAACCTTCTTCAATCGCAATGGGTTGAGATGGAGTGAGGTTGTTGCAGAATACTGACCTCACGAGACCAAATGCAACCGTGGGGTACGTTGGAGCCGGATGGGGATCTATGCCCGGATGATCGCAAGTCCGGCAGAAAACGCCCACGATCCTCGGATCAAAGCGACCGACACGACCTACCTGAAAGGCATGAAACCCGGGTGATCGAAAGGGGGGCGTGGCCCCCTGAGAGCGCAGACAAAGGGTGGTATGCACAGGCGTTGTTGCGCCCCTCCGGCCTGAGGCATGCCTTCCCGTTTCCGCAGTGGCTTCAGACCAGACGGATGATCTCGGCGGGGCCTCGGGCGTTGACGCGAGTTATGAGAGCGAAGCGGATTTGGATTTGAGCAATCTGGCGATCGGGGTCCCGAGCCGCGATCCGTTGGTCGATCGCCTTGAAGTTGACAGAATTTTTTCGATCCGGTTGTGGGCGTGGCATCCGCTGCACCGCTTCCAGGACGCTCGACCGGAATTTAGGGTGGCGCGCAGGGTCTTGTTTCCACTCCATGCCTTCGAACAGTCTTCCCTCCACGCTCTCCCGGCCTGGCGAATCGGGAGGGTCGGAATGGCGATGCGCTCGATCCCTCTCGTGCATGTAGACATGAACTGCCGGGCAGTGGACGGCGGCTTGGCTGCGGCGCGTGTCATGGGCCCGCACCGATCTGCCGGCGGCATTTCTCGGAGAAATCAGGCATATGCCAATCCGGACCGGCCAAGCGGAGCATGCTGGCCACCGTCCCGGCAATTTGGCGCACGGGCGGCTTGAACAGCACCTTGATCGAAAGACTGATCTGGATGCCGGCATTGGAGAAAACCGGCGGGCGACCTGGCTTGCCCTCATGCTGTGGCAACCATGCCATATCCTTGACCAACCAATCGCGCAACGAGCCGCGCCTCCTCAACGTAGTCCTCGCCATTGGGCTTGACGAATGGCGCCTCGATGGCTGGCTCATCCGCCCCATCCAAAGCCATGGCTTCGCCGCGTGAATCCTCCGCCGCCAAAGTCGAAATGGACAGCACTCTCCGATTGCAGATGCTCGAGCACAGCGCAGATACTGTCGAAATGGGCTCAAGCCGGCCGTCGGCCGCAATGTGCTCCAAGGTCGGCTCTCGGCCGTTAGCGACGTTGGATGTCTATGCATTCAACCGCAGTTGGGACTGGGTTTCTCCTTGCGCCGCCGCAAGGCAGCTTCGAACCTAAAACACCGAGTTCTGCATTGCAGCGATTGTCGGGACGGATCAGCCCGTCGAGCCAAGGCCATTCAAAAGTTCGCTTGCCGGAGCGAAAAAATCGATGATAGCCTGAGGTGCATAATCGGGCAACGGGGTGTCTTCCGGACTCGTCCGACGTCTTTTCGACGCGTGAAATCCTCGTGAAACCGGCGCTCTGAGCACAGGGTGTTTTTTCAAACGCCGTTTGGCTTACGCCATAGCGGAAATAACGGGAGTCATTCGAATGAAAGCGGCAGGAGTTATCGGCATCGGGGATATGGGCAGTGGTCTGGCCAAAAACCTTCTCAAGCATGGTTATCAAGTTACAGGAGTGGATCTGAAGCCGGATCGAATGGCGGCTTTCACCGAGATGGGAGGAGTGCCGGCGTCATCCCCAGCGGAGGTTGGGCAAGCGGCCGATGCGGTTTTTGTCATGGTGATGACCGGTGACGAAGCCAAGGACGTGATTCTGGGTCAGGATGGTTTGGTTTCGCACCTACCAAAGGGCGGCGCCGTGATCCTTAGTGCGACGATCAAACCGCGCGAGGCGCGCGAAATTGGTGCAGCCATGGAAGGTTCAGGCATTCACCTCATAGATACACCCGTCTCGGGTGGTTACCCGGGTGCCCAGAGCGGAACGCTGACGATGATGGCGGCCGCGCCAGATGCAGTCCTTGACCAATTTGTCGATCTGATGGAGGCCGTATCTTCCAATATCCATCGTGTCGGAACAAGACCGGGAGATGGCCAGACGGTCAAAGCCTGTCTCCAATCGCTCATCGGCGCGCAGTTTTCGGCGACGTTTGAAGCAGCAGCCCTTGCGGCCAAGGCGGGCGTATCCGGTCAGGTCCTGCTTGACGTGTTTTCAACGTCTTCTGCGGGTTGTGGCGTCGTCAACAACGCGCTGGAAAAAATCATTGATCGACAGTTCGAAGGCACCGGCAGTCACATCAACACAATGCACAAAGACCTGACGATCTCGATGGGATTGGGCGAAGAACTGGGCGTGCCGTTGCACACTGCGGCGTCTGCAATGCAGATTTTCCATGCAGGTCGCACCAAGTATCCCAATGGCGATAACTGGGTGTGTACCAAGGTCATCGAAGAGATCATTGGCGCAGAGTTGCACCGCAGGGCTCGGAAATGAAGCTCGGGGTAATTTGCGACGGCATCAGCCGGGACCTGCGCCGGGCTGTTGATGTCATGGACGAATTCGACCTGACCTATGCCGAACTGCAGTTTGTTGGCGATACCGAGGTCGGCGATCATTCTGACGCTGAAATCAGAGAAATCGACATGCTTCTAAGGGATCGGGGTAAGCCGGTCTCCTGCTTGTCCCGTCATGTTTTCGCGGGCATGACTGGCGCAAATCGCCCTGGCGATGGACTGCATACCAAGCACATGGATGCACTGAAAAGAGTGATCGATATGGCGCTTGTCGTTGGATCGCCCTTGGTGCGTATCATGACCCCCAAGAAGGAGCAGATACTTTGGGGCAGCAACGGCGCCGAAAGGTGGAATGTCGCTCATGGAGCATGGGATGCGATGTTGCCCCTTATCGCGCCTGCCGTGGAGACCGCGCGCGCGGCTGGTATCACGTTGGTCGTCGAGACTGGCAACGGCACAATGGTGAATTCGAACTACACCGCCCGAAAGCTGATTGATGATCTGGACGCACGGGATGCGCTGAAGGTGCTTTGGGATCCAGGCAACAATTGCTGGTGCCACGAGTTGGCATATCCAGACGGGTACGCGGAGCTACGGAACGACTATCTGGGTCACCTCCACATCAAGGATGTCCAGGTTGACACGCCTCGAGCGACACTCGAGGTGCGCAGGATGGGCGAAGGTCAACTTGGCCCACTTTTTTCACCAATTTCCAACGCGCTACGTGCAGATAAGTACAATGGTGTAGTTTCATTTGAGAGCGTCTATCATCCAGGCGATGGTGACTTCGAGGCAGGTTTCGGGCTGTGTATTTCACGTTTCAAGGAACTCTTTGCCTAGCCACCTCAAGCCGCGTTTTGGCAATCTCGTCCAACCCGCGCGCCACACGGTTAACCGGACAGCGACGTTTCGACAATGGCGGTCAGACATTCGCGGCTGAAGTCATCAATGACGTTCAGTACACGGAACCGACGACCGCACGACAGGCGAAGCACCTCGTCCGCCCTGAGCGGCACCGCCTGGGCTTCGCTCAGCTGAGGGCGATCCCTGCGGAAGGCCAGCGGTCTGTCAGGGGATACCTTCCTGGGCCGCCCCGGGAACTTCGGCTTGCTCCTGCTCCGCAGCTTTTTTGGCGACCGAACGCAGTCGATAGGACGAGGGGCTTGCGCCGATGTAGCGTTTGAATATGCGGGAGAAATAGTATGGATCCTTGAAACCAAGCTCGGCTGCCGTTTCCTGAACGGTCTTGCCAAGCGACAACAGGTGAATCGCGCGCTCCATCTTCTTCAGCTCGGCGAACTTCTGCGGCGTATGCCCAAGCCGATCCCGAAAGGCGCGACGGAAATACTCCGGATTGTAGGGCACACTCGAGAGCGCGTCCGGCAGGGTTCTCTCGCTGATCGGATCTTCAGATATCCGGGCGGCGGTCAGCATGATGTGAAGTGACAGCGCATCGCGATTTTCGACAGATGCCATGGCACTTTGACGCCAGCGGATAAAGGCGTCCTCGATGAAGGCGGTGAGGATGACCATGAAGGCGTGATGTTGGGCGAAGGTCGTGGTCGAAGATGGGGCTGTGTCGTGGTAGTGGCGCACGAATGGCCCGAGGTAGTGCCAGTCGGACAGCTTCACGACATGGCGTAACTCCATTTGCGAGATCAAATCCACGTTTCCGAACAGATCCAGGGTGAAATGCTGGGCGACGCCAGTGTAGCGGTGATCCGAGGTGCGGCGGCCACGAAAGCGGCAATGGGCCGGGATCAACATGACATCCCCCGGGGCGAGCTCGACGGAATCTCCGTCGATCTCGTAGGCCGCGCTCCCGGAGAGGCATACCACCAGATCGTGGACCTCGTTGGACTTGTCGACCCGCCAGGCGGCGCCATGATGCATCTTGATGGTCGACCGGGTCAAACGGGCAGTCAGGGCATCCGGAGGGATCCCTGAAAGAACGCCATGTTCGTTTTCGTCCATCTTTTTCTGCCACTCCGTTCATTCATTCGGCCCGCCTGCTGTGAATACTGGCATGGTATGGAAGTTGCAGGCAATGGGGAGCCAGTTCTGCGGCTGCATCAGGGGAGGAGACAGCAATGGGCAGGCGCTGACACCGGAAGGTGGGCGCTACATCCTGTTGTAAAGTCAAAAGCATGCACGATTCCGGATATCGAAAAAAATCCACCGCCGGGCCCGGTACGACGGAGGCCGTCATCGCCTACATTGGCGGCGGCTCCCTGAACTGGGCGCCGACGCTGATGGGAGATCTCGCAGCGCATGGCGCGATCTCCGGAGAGGTGCGCCTGTTTGATATCGACGTGGAAGCATCCGAGCGAAATGCCCGATTGGGCAACCGATATGCCGTCGAAACAGCCACAGACATCCGCTACCGCGCCGAGCCCGACCTGGCGCGCGCATTGATCGGTGCCGATGTCGTGGTCATCTCGATTCTGCCGGGCCCCCTCGAGGCCATGGCTGCCGATCTCGCCATCCCGGCGCAATTCGGCATCGTGCAATCCGTTGGCGACACGGTCGGGCCTGGCGGTTTTGTCCGCGCTCTTCGGTCCATCCCGATGATGGCCCAGATCGGCGCGGCCATTGGCGAACACGCCCCCAACGCTCATGTCTGCAACCTGACCAACCCGATGTCGGTCCTGACCGGCACGCTCCATGCAATCTACCCTGGCATACGGGCTTGGGGGGAATGCCACGAAGTGACCAAGCTCCGTGAGATTGCAGCCTGGCTGGGAAACCGGCAACGGCCCGGCACCGGATACACCCACAGGGACGTTCAGGTGAATGTTCTTGGACTCAACCACTTCACCTTTGTTGACGCGATCAGCCTCGATGGCATGGACCTGATGCCGACCTACACGGCACATGCCACCACTCACGTTGCGCGTGGCTGGCGCGAGAGCCCGATAGACCCTGACGACGAGAAGCAGGGCTACTTCGAGGACATCAACCGGGTGAAGTACGACCTCCTGCGGCGCTTCGGCATCGCGGCTGCCGCCGGGGACCGGCACCTTGCCGAATTCCTGCCGCAGGAGGATTATCTTCTGGAGGCTGCCGGTTGGGGCTTTGGCCTGACGCCGGTCGAGTATCGCATTCGCGAGCAAGCCGAGCGCAAGACCTGGCTCGGCGCTCTGGCCGACGGGGAGCGTGCCTTGCCGCCAGTCAAGCGTTCCAGCGAGGCCTTCCTCGATCAGATCGCCGCGCTGCTGACCGGCACGCCGCATGTGAGTAACGCCAATCTGCCCAATCGCGGACAGATCGCCGGGTTGCCACTCGACACCATCGTGGAAACCAACGCGCTGTTTTCCGGCCTTGGCGTTCAACCGATCCACGCGGGGCGCCTGCCGGATCGGCTGGCACGGATCGTCACGGATCATGCGACCCGGCAGGCGGCGCTGGTGTCTGCGGTCCTCGATGGCAACACCGATGCCCTCTTCCCGCTCTTTGCCTCCGATCCTGCACTTCGCGCCTTGGGCGAAGCCGAAAAACGGGCGATGTTCAAGGACATGCTGGCGGCAACGGCGCGCTGGTTGCCCGAAACCCTGACCAAGGAGGCCGCCTGACATGGGAAGCGATAGCCGTTTCTTGGGACTGGCCTATGTGACGCCTTATATCATAGGGCTCCTCATATTTACCGCCTTTCCCTTTCTCTACTCGTTCTACCTGAGCTTCACCGACTACTCGTTGATGTCGGAACCAAACTGGGTCGGCACGAAGAACTACGAAAAGCTCTTTACCCGGGACCGCACCTTCGACAAGTCGCTCAAGGTCACGCTGATCTACGTGTTCTCGACCGTGCCGCTGAAACTGGTCTTCGCGCTCTTCATCGCAGTGATCCTCAATTACCGGCTGAAGTTCATCAACTTCTTCCGCACCGCCTACTACGTGCCCTCGATCCTCGGCGGCTCCATCGCGATTGCGGTTCTGTGGCGCTACATCTTCGCCGATACCGGCCTTGTGAACATGGCGCTGGCGGTCTTCGGCATCGAGGGGATCAACTGGTTCGGCGACCCCACCAATGCGCTCTTCACCATCACGCTCCTGCGCTGCTGGCAGTTCGGCTCTGCCATGGTCATCTTCCTCGCCGCGCTGCAATCGATCGACAAGTCGCTCTACGAGGCGGCCTGGATCGACGGCGCCAACCAGTGGCAGGTGTTTCGCAACATCACCCTGCCGCTGATCACGCCCGTGATCTTCTTCAACCTGATCATGCAGACGGTCCAGGCGTTCCAGGAGTTCAACGGCCCATACATCATCACCGAGGGCGGGCCCCTGAAATCGACCTATCTGCTGCCGCTCTATATCTACGAAAAGGCCTTCAAGAACTTCGAGATGGGCTACGCCTCGGCGATTGCCTGGGTGCTGTTCGCCATCGTCATGGTGATGACCGTCATCGCCTTCTGGTCATCGAAGAAATGGGTCTACTACGCCGGCGACAAGAGGAGCTGAGAGATGTCCGTCACAACTCCCGAAGTCACCACGGCCACGTCCGGCCTCACCGCGCACCAGCTGCGCGAGCAACGCCGCGCCAAGATCAGCGCCACGATCCGCTATGTCATCCTCGCGGCGGTCGGCTTGTTGATGCTCTATCCGCTGATCTGGCTGATCGGGGCGTCCTTCAAGACCAACTCCGAGATCTTCGCCAATCCGGGCTTCATTCCCAGCGAACCAACGCTCGACGGCTACATCAAGGGCTGGCAAACCTCGACGCCCTATACCTTCGCGCGCTTCTTCTGGAACACCTTCCTGATCATCTTCCCCAAGGTGCTCTTCACCGCGATCTCGGCCACAATGGTCGCCTATGGCTTTGCCCGCTTCGAGTTCCCGGGCAAGAAGATCCTCTTTGCCACGCTGATCGCGATCCTGCTGCTGCCGAACGTCGTCACCCGCATCCCGCAATACCTTCTGTTCCGGGATATCGGCTGGCTCGACAGCTTCTTGCCACTCTGGGTGCCCTCGGCCTTCGCTGGCGATGCGTTCTTTGTCTTCATGCTGATACAGTTCCTGCGCGCCGTGCCGCGCGACATGGAAGAGGCGGCGCGCGTGGACGGGGCCAACTCGTTCCAAACGCTGATCTTCATCGTCGTGCCGCTTCTGAAACCGGCGATCATCTCGGTCTGCCTGTTCCAGTTCATGTGGACGATGAACGACTTCCTCGGTCCGCTGATCTATATCTCCTCGGTCGAGAAATATCCCGTCAGCCTGGCGCTGAAGCTCTCGATCGATACCACCGAAGCCTTTGAGTGGAACCGCATCCTTGCGATGTCCGTCCTCGCGATCACACCCGCGCTCGCAGTCTTCTTCATCGCACAGAAACACTTCATCGAAGGCATCTCTTCAGGGGGGGTCAAAGGCTGATGGCCGGTTTGCAACTCAACAATGTCGACAAGACCTATCCGAACGGGTTCAAGGCCGTGCACGGCATCGACCTCGAAATCGAAGATGGCGAGTTCATGGTGCTCGTCGGCCCCTCGGGCTGTGCGAAATCCACCACGCTGCGGATGATCGCCGGGCTGGAGACAATCTCCGGCGGCGAAGTGCGCATCGGCGACACAGTGGTCAACGATCTGGCGCCGGGCAAGCGCGGCATCGCGATGGTGTTCCAGAACTATGCGCTCTACCCCCATATGAAGGTCACAAAGAACCTCGATTTCGGCCTGCGGCTCAAGCGCCGGCCGAAAGACGAGATCGCGCGCGCCACCACCGAGGTTTCGCACACGTTGGAGATCGAGGAACTACTGGATCGCTTGCCCAAGGAGCTGTCCGGCGGTCAGGCACAACGGGTCGCGGTGGGGCGCGCGCTGATCAAGTCGCCCGAAGTCTTCCTGTTCGACGAGCCACTGTCCAACCTGGATGCCAAACTGCGCGCTTCGATGCGGGTGCGGATCACCGATCTTCACAAGCGGCTCAAGGAAGAGGGACGCCCCGCGACAGTGGTTTACGTCACCCACGATCAGGTCGAGGCGATGACCATGGGCGACCGGATCTGCGTCATGAAGGACGGCCATATCATGCAGGTTGCCGACCCGGTGACACTCTATGAGCGGCCCGCCAATGCCTTTGTCGGCGGTTTCATCGGCATGCCGGAGATGAACCTCGCCGATGCGACGCTCAGCCTGGACGATGGCGGCCGGATCCGGCTTGGTGACCAGGTCATCGACATCGAACCGGACCTTGCGAGCCGACTGACCCACAAGGGTGGCGCAATCACCTTCGGCATCCGCCCACAGCATTTCGAACTGGTGGCGCCGGGTGCTGCCAACGCGCTCACAGGGATTGTCAGGATCGTCGAGTTCCTCGGCCACGAGGTGAATCTCCATATCGAGATCGAGGGCAACGCCTTCATCAGCGTCATACCGTCAGAGCAGTTTGATCGCTCGATGAGGGCCGGTGACACTGTGGCTTTGCATCCGCGCGCCCGCAACACCCAGATCTTCGACCGGGACACGGGGCAGAACGCCTCTCTCGGCGGGTGACCTTACTTGAACGTCAAAAATCTAACGGGAGGACAATGATGAAACGTTCGACAACCGCACTTGCGACGGTGCTTGCCCTTGTTGGCTTCGGTGCCAATGCCGCCGAGCTTCGCATGAGCTGGTGGGGAGGCGACAGTCGCCACCTTGCCACTCAAGAAGGCCTGAAGGTCTGTGGCGAAAAACATGGCCACGTGATGAAACCCGAATTCACCGGATGGTCCGGGCACCTTGAAAAGCTGAGCACACAGCTGGCCGGTGGTACCGAAGCTGACATCATGCAGGTAAACTGGCCCTGGCTGCCGCTGTTTTCGGCCGATGGCACTGGCTTCGCTGACCTGAACACGCTTGGCGAGATCATCGACCTTGCAAGCTGGTCCGACGCGGCCAAGGCGAGCTCGACCCTTGGCGGCAAGCTGAATGGCCTGCCTGCGTCTCAGACCGGCCTGATCTACTGGTTCAACAAGGGGACGTTCGACGCCGCCGGGCTTGCCGTGCCAACCACGCTGGCCGAGCTCGTCGCCTCAGCCGCACCAATGAAGGAAAAGCTGGGGGACGATCACTTCCCGCTCTACCTCGTTGGCGAGGATGTATCGAAATGGATGCAGAACATTGTCGCCCAGAACACCGGGAAGGGTCTGATCGACAACGAGACGATGAAGGTCGCGCCAAGCGCCGAAGAGCTGGTCGCCGCCATCGAGACCTACGCGATGCTGGTCGAACAGGGCGTCACTCCGGCCTGGCCGGATGCTGCCGCTGCCGGCAACATCAAGCTGCACGAGAATCCGAACTGGGCGGCAGGCAAGATCGCCGGCACGTATGTCTGGGATTCGACCTACTTCAAGTATTCCGACCCGATCACCAATGGCGAGTTGATCCCGGCCGGATTGCTGGCGGTTGATGGAAGCGACAATGACGGTGTCTACCGCAAGGCGTCGATGGTCTTCTCGATCTCGGCCAATTCCGAGAACACGGAAGCGGCCGCCACGGTCCTGAACTGCCTGCTGAACGAGCCTGAAGGCATTGCAGCCATGGCGACTGCGCGCGGCCTGCCAGCGTCGTCGGTGGCCCACAAGCAGCTTGCCGACAATGGCAAGATCGTCGCCGTTCAGACCGAAGCCAACAACATGGTGCTGGATGCCTCCGGCCCAGAGGTCTCTGCCTTTGCCGAGCACCCTGAAGTCCGCTCGATCCTGAAGGACACGATGGAGTTGTTCGCCTATGGCGAGATCACGGCAGAAGAGGCCGCAGGCGACATCATCATGAACGTGAACGAGGTCCTCGAAAAGTACTGAGCCCTTCTTCTCCCCAAGGGTTCGGAACCCGGACGTGGCGGCCTTCTCGCCACGTCCCCCAAAACAGCGACATTGAACATGCCAGACGCTCCTGACCTTCGCGTGGGCCCTCTCACGCCACGTACTGCCGTTGTCCTGCTGGCCGGTCGCGACATCCGCTATCGCCTTCCGGAGCCCGCGGCCTGGCGTCTGGCCTGGCCAGAAGCGCATCGCGATGGAACAGCCGATACAGTCGCGGTTTTTCTCGACGATCTCTGTCCGGACACCGAATATGCCCTTACCTCGGGCACCTCGGAAATCCGCTTCCGCACGCCGTCATGCGCAGGCCTGGTCGACGCCGGTGCGTTCGGAGTGGAGCAGGATGCACCTGACAATTCCGCCGCGTTCGCACGCGCGATTTCTGCGGTTCCCGACGGGGGAACGCTCCTGATCCCAAGGGGAACATGGCGAACAGGACCGCTCTTCCTGAAACCCCACATGACCCTGAACCTGGCCGCAGGCGCACGAGTGCTGGGGACCGCACTGCGCAATGCCTACCCGATTCTACCGGGCCAGGACGACCGTGGCCGGATGCTCGGCACCTGGGAGGGGCTGCCCGCACCAATGTATTCCGCGCTGATCACCGCAATCGACTGCCCGGGTCTGGCGATCACCGGAAGCGGAACGCTCGATGGTGGGGCCGATGCGGCGGACTGGTGGCAGGATCCCAAGGTCCTGCGTGGCGCCTGGCGCCCCAGAACGATCTTTGCCCTGCGTTCCGACGGCCTCTCTCTTTCCGGGATCACGGTGCGCAACTCTCCCAGCTGGACCATCCACCCGGTCAAATGCCGCAATCTACACGTCGCCGGGATCAAGGTCTGGAACCCCTCCGACAGCCCGAATACCGACGGGTTGAACCCGGAAATGTGCCAGGATGTGCGGATCGAAGGCGCACATTTCTCTGTCGGCGACGATTGCATCGCCATCAAGGCCGGCAAGCGAACCGACGCGGGCGACGATGCCCACCTGGCGCCAACGCGCCGGGTCGTCGTCCGCAATTGCCTGATGGAGCGCGGCCACGGTGCTGTCGTGATCGGTTCCGAAATGTCGGGCTCGGTCACCGCCGTTCGGATCGAGAACTGCGAGTTCGACCGGACCGATCGCGGCCTGAGGATCAAGACCCGGCGCGGTCGCGGCGGCCAGGTTGGCGATATCTCGCTGGCCGACTGCACGATGGATGGCGTCGATACGGCCCTTTCCGCCAACGCTCATTATTATTGCGATCACGATGGACATTCCGATGCCGTTCAGAGCCGCGCGCCGGCGCCGGTTACTGATCTGACGCCCCAAATTGGCGGGATCAGCGTGTCCAGGCTTCGCGTGCGGAAGACCCGGTTGGCAGTGGGTGCCTTTCTGGGATTGTCGGAAGCGCCGATCAGGGAGGTTTCCCTTTGCGACGTCGATTTCGATTTCGATCCTGACGCGGCCTCCCAAATCCCCCTCATGGCGGACAACGTTCCATCGATGCGGCACGAAAGCCTCTGGTCGGAGAACGCCGACATTTCCTGGAAGGGTGTCTCGAATGGCGCGTCCACGCCGCCACCGGTGCCGAGTGAAGACCTCCTCACCTATCTGGACGCCTATGCCAGCCGCTTTGCTCCCTACAAGCGCGGCAACTGGTGCTACGAAGACGGGTTGATCTACACCGGGCTGATCGCCCTCCATCAGGCAACCGGCGACAGCCGCTGGTTTGCGCACCTGCGCAGGCTGGCGGACAAGAGGATCGGGCCGGATGGCACGCTCGATGGCTACGACATCTCCGAATACAATATCGACAATATCCTCGCTGGTCGCGCCCTGTTTCACCTGTCCGATGAGGTGGGGGATCTGCGCTATCAGAACGCCGCCGATCTTCTTGCCACGCAACTGCGCCATCATCCGCGTACCACCGGCGGCAACTACTGGCACAAGCTGCGCTACCCCTGGCAGGTCTGGCTCGACGGGCTCTACATGGGGTTGCCGTTCCAGGTCGAATACGGAATGCGCGCGGGGCAACCGGGGCTGGTGGAGGACGCGCTCGAACAGATCCGCACGGCGGTTGCGCAGATGTTCAAACCGGAAACCGGGCTTCATGCGCATGCCTGGGACGAGAAACGCCTGCAACCTTGGGCCGACCCGGTGACCGGCTTCAACCCGGACCACTGGGCGCGGGCAAACGGCTGGCTGGCCATGGCGCTTGTCGATATGTGCGGACTGATTGGAGGCAAGGACGCGCAGGCGACCGGCCTGTCCGAAATGGCTGCTGATCTTCTCGGCCGCTTCATCGAGTTGCAGAGCCCTGCCGGCCTCTGGTTCCAGGTGCCCGATAAACCGAAATTGGAAGGGAACTACGAGGAAATGTCGGCTTCAGCGATGTTTGCCTACTCCCTCTTGAAGGCCGAGCGGCTGGGTATCGGACCCGTCGGCGCGGGGCAACGGGGCAGAACGAGCTTCGAAGCATTGGAAAGCGGGGTCCTTGCCGCGGGCCGGTTTGGCGATGGCACGGGCTTCGGGCCGATGTGCCATGTTGCAGGACTTGGAGCTTTCGAAAATAGATTCCGCGACGGCTCTGCGGCCTACTACGTCTCTGAAACGCTCTGCGAAGATGATCCGAAAGGGGTCGGCCCCCTGATGATGGCGACGGCGGAAATTGTACGGGTGAAAGGGTAACTGGTGCGACGTTTCCTGTCGGCAAGACAGGCCCATGCCTGCGATTCTGATCACGGTCGCATCGCAAGTGCATCCCAACCCGGATACAACGGCACTGCCGTCACCTCTTGCCGCGGCATCCGCACCGAGGCGTTGTTGGACAAGGCGCGCCTGATGGGTGATCTTCGCTTCCCCAGTTGCTGTGATGCCACGCGAACGACCTCGTCGGTGGCGGTGGCGGTGGCGGTGGCGGTGGCGGCGCAGCGGTTCAAGATTGTGATGCAGATATCGATTTCGGCGGTCTGACGGTAGGGCGCGCGCGCCATGATGCCCTGCCCGAAGGTTTTGAGGCAGCGCAATTCTGCCTTGAGGCGGCTGCGGGCATGGTATCCGGTCCAGCGCTTCCCGAAGGCCCGGCCGTCGTGACGGGTGGCACGCAGTGTCTCGTTGCGGGCGCGTGCAGCCGGGCAATCTTCCTTCCACGGGCGGCCGTTCTTGCGGATCGGGATGAT
>CANLZY010000045.1 GCA_947495685.1 uncultured Tropicimonas sp. | reverse complement strand
GGCATGGTGTTCCAGAAAGGCGCGCTGTTCGAGTGGATGTCGGTGCGCAAGAACGTCTCCTTCGGGCCACGCATGAAAGGCATGTCGAAGCCCGAACGCACGGTGATTGTCGATCACCTGCTGGAGACGGTGGGCCTGCAGGATTTCAAGGAAAAGGAAGTCTACGAGCTTTCCGGGGGCATGCAGCAACGCGTGGCGCTGGCCCGGTGCCTGGCAAATGACCCGGACGTGATCCTGATGGACGAGCCACTTGGCGCGCTTGACGCGCTGACGCGCGAGAAGATGCAAGGACTTGTGCTGAAGCTCTGGAAGGAGACCGGAAAGACGGTGATCCTGATCACCCATTCGGTCGAGGAAGCGCTGCTGCTTGGCGAGCGGCTGATCGTGATGGCGCCACGGCCGGGCCGGATCTATCGCGAATACCAGCTGCCGTTTGCCGACCGCGGTGTCGACGCAGACCTGCGGCAGGTGAAGAAAAGCGACGGATTCGGCGAGACCCGGGACGAGATTCTGTCGATGATCTGGGAGATGGAAGAGGAAATCATGGGCAGATCGGAGACCACGGTATGACGGGCTGGATCATCCTTTTCCTGTATGTGGCGCTGTTTGTCGGCGCCTATCTGGTCGTGCATTTCGTGCGTGGCCTCATGCAGCCCGAACACGATTACAACTCGCTCAAGACAGTGACCTTTGGCGACGAGAGCGCGATCCGGCCGGACCGCGCGGCGTCCTTCATCTCGGTGCTGGTGATCTTCCTGATCTGGGGCGCATTCACCGGCTCCAACCTGGTGCCGGTGCATGTGCCCGGACCGTTCATCGGCGAGACCAGCTTTACCTACACGGCAACGGATGCCTCTGGGGCGACAGGCAAGGCCACGGTACATGCGATCGTTCACGAGGTGGGCGACAAGGTCGACAAGCCCGTGGTCTCTCCGGAAGGCGGCCTTGCCGTGGACGATGCGGTCACGGTCGGGGCCTGGCGCTCGGTGTTGGTCAAGGCCGTGAGCAACGATGCCGACGGGGCAAGGGTCACGGCGGTGGACGGTCAGGCGATCGCGCCCGGCGATGTCGTGAAGGTGGCTGACGGCAAGGTGACGATGACGGCCAAGGGGTCGCTCAACTTCGCACCGGCCAAGGGGTTGCAGATGGAACCGATCTGGATGCCGTCCCCGGAGGCCGTGGTGGCGCGCTTCTTCGAGATCGCGTCCGAGGGATACCAGAACTTCACCCTGTGGGAGCATCTTGGCTGGTCGCTCATGCGGGTCGTCGTGGGCTTTGTCCTCGGGTCGCTGGTCGGGATTCCGCTGGGTTATGCGATGGGCCTGTCGGGCTGGTTTCGCGGCTGGTTCGATCCGATCGTCGAGTTCATGCGCCCGGTTCCACCGCTGGCGCTGATCCCGCTGGTCATCATCTGGTTCGGCATCTGGGAGACCGGAAAGATCGTGCTGCTGTTCCTGGCCGCGCTGTGGATCATGACGATCGCCGCCCGGGCTGGCGTGTCCGGGGTGAACATCACCAAGGTGCACGCGGCCTATTCGCTGGGCGCCTCGAAAAGGCAGGTGCTGAGCCATGTGATCGTGCCCAACTCGCTGCCGGAGATCTTCACCGGGGCGCGGGTTGCGATGGGGGTCTGCTGGGGCACGGTCGTGGCCGCTGAACTGGTCGCCGCGCAGAAAGGGGCGGGGATGATGATCATCGCAGCCTCCAAGTTCCAGCTGACCGATATCGTCATCATGGGCATCATCCTGATCGGCATCATCGGCTACAGCATCGACATCCTGATGCGCATGGCCGAACGCATCCTCGTGCCTTGGAAAGGAAAAGCGTGAGTCGCCCCGCTCCAGGGGTCAGTCCGGGAGGATGATCACGACGTGGGCGCCAGTGTCCGGGCGACCGCCTTCATCACTGTCATCATCCCGGACAGCCGGGACGGCATCCGGCGCCCGAGCTCGTGTATCAACCAGAGACCGTGCCTGCGGATCCGGGGGAGTGGCACGATCCGAACCTTGTGCCGCAACGGAAAAGCGTCAACACCGCTGCGCGGCAGCAGGGTATAGCCAATGCCCTGCGCAACCGCGGCGGGAATCTGGCTGATCTGGTTGATGAAGGCCCGCACATGTAACCGGTCCGAGCCTCTGAACTCCTCGGGAAAGTTGAGGGAAAACAACTCGTCGGCATATGCAAAGCCGTCCGGGTGGGCGATGAACCCGCGTTCCTCGAGGTCACCAAACCGGATCTGCTCCGCAGTGTCAGTGTGTGGCAGGAGCAGGCAAAGCGGCTCCTCGCCAAGGTAAACGGCGTCGAGCCTCGGATGATCGGGCTGCCGTTCGACAATTCCAAGGTCAAACCGGCGGGACAGCACACCCTGCAAAATGGCATCGCCGGGCGTGGCCTCCAATCGCACGCTGAGTCTGGGCGCCTCCTGCATAAGCGGCAGGATTTGCGGATACAGAAGCATCGCGAAACCGCCCGAACAGCCGATGCTGACCGTGCCGACATCCGGGGCATCTGTCTGGATGGCTTCGCGAAGCATCTGCTCTTCGTGGCGTCTGGTCTGACCAACGGACAAGACGGCCTCGCCGGCAGGGGTCAGGGCGAAGCTCTTGCCCTGCCGTGAAATCAATGGTTGGCCAATCTGTTCTTCGAGTTTGCGCAGATGTTGCGACACTCCGGGCTGCGTCATGCCCAGCAGATCGGCCGTTCGGGTGAAATGACGCGTTTGACAAAGTGTCGTGAAGGTTTCGAGCCATCGTGCGTTCAGCATCGCCATTACGTTGTGTTATGAAAATAAGTCATAACCATAATTTCATATGAGGGAATGGCAAGTGTAGGTTGGTTCAATCACGTCAACCAAAGGAAACACCATGCGCCCGACTCCCAGGACCTTCTCTCATATCGGCCTGTCCGTCCCCGATCTGGATGCGGCGGTAAAGTTTTATACCGACGTGCTCGGTTTCTACACCATCATGGCGCCAACCGATGTTGTCGAGGACGACAGTGACATCGGCCGGATGTGCACCGATGTGTTCAGCCCCGGTTGGCGGAAGCTGCGTATCGCGCATCTGGCCACCGGCGACCGGATCGGGATCGAGTTGTTCGAATTCGATGGCAACCACGCTCCCGAGGACAACCTCGCGTTCCGTCAGAACGGCATGTTCCACTTCGCCATTCAGGACCCGGATCTGGAAGGCCTGTTGAAGCGGATCGTCGAGGCCGGTGGCAAGCAGCGGATGCCGGTTCGGGAGTATTTTCCGGACGAAAAGCCATACCGGATGGTCTATGTCGAAGATCCGTTTGGCATCGTGTTCGAGATCTACAGCCACAGCTATGAGTTGACCTACTCGTCCGGCGCCTACACCTGACCGGTGTTGCAGACGTCAACCGTGGCCGGTTCGCCGGCCATGGTTGACTGCCAACATGGCTGGCCCGGGGGGCTCTCGTGTCGGGAGCATTTGGCTAGGTCGGGTGTTGATGATTGGTTCGCCTGGATTTGGCGCATCAATGTGGAGATATGCTTGGCAATGGGCCGCTATTGGAAACAATTGGACGGCCTCCGAGAAGCAGGATCTCGGCCACCGTGCAGATTTGCTCTTTGCAGTCCTCAATGGATGCTTTAACGTATGCATTGACGGTTGCCGTTGTCGGGCTTGGGCAAAAGCTCCTGCGCCAGCCTGTGGTCCACCGACCCTAGCACGTAGTGATGGACCGCCCATTACATGAGGAGCCGACCAATGGCCAACGAAACAGCCCTTGTCACCGTCATTCGCGGCGATGGAATCGGGGTCGATGTGACCGATGCCACGTTGCAAGTGGTGGACGCCGCGTTGAAAGCGGTTGGTGCTGCGCCATTGGCGACGCAAGACGTGTTGGCCGGGGCCGGGTATTATCGGGACACGGGCGTCGATATCGAACCGGGCGGCGAAGAGAAAGCCGGGCAGGCTGATGCGATCTTTCTGGGCGCGATCGGCTTGCCGTCGATCCGTCATGCGGACGGAACCGAGATTTCGCCCCATTTGCGTCTGCGCGACCGGTACGAACTGTATGCCGGGGTGCGTCCGGTCAAGGCCTATCCCAACGCGCCACAGCGCCTTGCCGACCCGCGCGCGGCCAAGATCGACCTGGTGATCGTGCGCGAATCGACCGAAGGATTGTTTTACTCGGCCGCCGTTCACGGGCGGACCCGGTTTGTGGGCGATGAAGAGGTCTATGACACGCTCAAGATCTCGCGGTCGGTCTGTGAACGGCTGCACGCGTTCTCCTTTCGGCTGGCCGAAAAACGCAAGGCGCGTGGCAAGGCCGGGCGACTGACCTGTGTGGACAAGGCGAACGTGTTCGCGTCGCTCGCGTTCTTTCGCAAGATCTTTGACGAGGTGCGCCCCGAGTTCCCCGAGATCGAGGTGGGATACAATTACGTCGATGCCCAGGCCCTGGACCTGATCCGCAAGCCCTGGGAGTTTGACGTTCTGGTGACCGAGAACATGTTTGGTGACATCCTGTCCGATCTCGCCGGTGGTCTGGTTGGCGGAATGGGCATGGCGGCCTGTGGCGAGATCGGTGACGAGATCGGCCTGTTTCAGCCTGCGCACGGCTCCGCACCCGACATCATGGGGCAGGACAAGGCAAACCCGCTGGCGGCAATCCTGAGCGGTGCGCTGATGCTCGACTATCTTGCCGAGAAAAAGGACAACCCGCGTCTGGCGACGGCAGCGGGGTTGATCGAGGCGGCTGTTGACCGCGGATTTGCGGAAAACCTGTTGCGCCCGATGGAGTTCGGCGGCGATATGGGCACCAACGCAGTCACCCAACAGATTCTGGATCTGGTGGCGACCTGCAAGGAACCCGAGATCGTCTAAGGATACGCTTCATGACCCGAATGGCCGCGCGCAAGCGCATTGCGCTGGTCGCGCACGACGCCATGAAACCGGCTCTGGTTGCTTGGGCCAACCGCAATCGCGAGATTCTGGCACGGCACGAGCTTTATGGAACCGGAACGACCGGTGGTCGCGTGGCCGAGGGCGCCAATCTGAGTGTCACACGGCTGAAAAGCGGCCCCCTGGGAGGCGATCAACAGCTTGGCGCGATGATCGCGGATGGCAAGCTGGATGTGCTGATCTTCTTTTCCGATCCGCTGACCGCGATGCCCCACGATGTTGACGTCAAGGCGCTGCTGCGGATCTCGACGCTGGAGCAGGTGGTGATTGCCTGCAACGCGGCGACGGCGGACTTCGTCGTTGCGTCCGACATGCTGGACACGGCCTATTCGCCCGTGCCCGGAGAGGCGGCCCACGCCGGCTGAGCCGGCGCACCATCTAGCGCATCGACCGCCCCTTGATGATCGCGTCCGGGCCGAAGCGATCGCGGATCGCATCGGTCGCGCGCTCGGCCGCTGCCTTGCGGTTTCCGGCCGGGTCCAACAGGTCGCCGGACAGTTCGCCCTCCGAGGCGGCGACCAGATCCGAGAGGCCCACCCCCAACAAGCGAAACGGCCCGTTCTGGACCGAATGATCCAGCAGCCTTTGAGCCTCGGCAAAGATCCGGCCGGCAAGTTGTGTCGGGGCTTCGAGACTGTGCCGGCGGGTGAGGATGCGATGGTCACTGCGCTTGAGTTTCAGCGTGATGACCCGACCGGCGAGGTTTGCGGCCTTGGCCCGATCTGCCACCTTTTCGCTCATGCGCCACGCATAGCCTTCGAGGGCCTGCGGATCCTTGATATCGGTCGCAAAGGTGGTCTCGTTCGAGATCGACTTTGACGGGGAGTTCCGGGACACCCGGCGTGCGTCCTCGCCGCGGGCAAGATGCCAGAGCCGCTCACCCTGTTTGCCGAAACGGTCGTGCAGGGCGGTGCGATCCCAGCGGCGCAGGTCCGTGAAGGTGCGGATGCCGACCCGGGCGAGCTGTGCCTGGGTCGCGGCCCCCACCCCCCAGATCAGGCTGACCGGCTTGTCGGACAGGAAATCATGGGTTTCGGCCGCGCCGATGATCGAGAACCCGCGAGGCTTTTCCTGATCACTGGCAACCTTTGCCAGGAACTTGCAATGGCTGAGCCCGATCGAGCCGGAGACGCCGATTTCGGTCTCCATGCGTTTGACGAGCCGGGCGAGCATGACGGCAGGGGGCGCATGGTGCAGTCGGGCAGTGCCGGTCATGTCAAGAAAGGCCTCGTCCAGCGACAGCGGTTCGATTGCCGGCGTCATCTCCTCCATCATCGCCCGGATCTGACGCGAAACGCGGACATAGACGTCCATCTGCGGTTTGACCCAGACTGCGTCCGGACACAGTTTACGCGCCTGAAAACTCGGCATCGCCGAGCGGACCCCGTACAGTCGGGCGATGTAACAGCAAGTGGAGACGACGCCACGCTGGTTGCCCCCGACAATCACCGGTTTGTCCGCCAGATCCGGGTCCAACCCCTTGTGGACAGAAGCGTAAAACGCATCGCAATCCATGTGGGCAATGGACAGTTCGAAAAGCTCCGGGTGAGACAGCACGCGTGGCGAGCGGCACGCCGGGCATCGGCGACCGGTCTCAAACGTGTGCAGACAATCCCGGCAAAACGAAGGCATGGGGTCAACCTACCCGGTTTTCGGCGTTGCTTCGAGGGTGTGCGTAACCGAAATTTCAAGCAGCTCAGGGCACCCGTCCTGCGGGAACGGGGCCACGGCAAGCGGTCGGGTGCAAGGAACCGGGTCAAACCAACGGCGTCGATGTCTTATGGCCTCGGGAACTCTATCCGCAAATGCTCGCTCGGTTTGCGCTGGATGAACTCTGCGTCGATCCAGCGAAGCACACGCCGTCGCCCGCCAAACTCGACCTGCTCGAGAGCCCCGTCAAGGGACATCCAGCCATGGTCGCTGTGCTCCGGGTTCAGCACAACGGCCGCATCCGCGTCGACAAAGGCGACAAACACCGGGGCCATGACGATGGCATCGCGCGCGGCCTCGTAGAATTGCTCGCAGATATCGGCGGAATACAGCGTCTCGGGCGTCAGGCCGGTTTCCTCGCGAAGTTCGCGGAGGGCAGCCTGCCACGCGGTCTCGCCGGGCCCGATCTTTCCGGCGACCTGGCACCACGCGCCGGCAAGGGTCTGGGTCCGCTTCAGCAGCAGGATCTCGGGACCGGCCCCGGTCTGCCTGACGGCCACAAGCGATGCGATGAAGGCGTGGATCGGGATGTCGGGCAACCTGCGGCTCCGTCCGTTTGGCACTGCCGCCAGACCTTATGCGTCTGTGCGGCTGTCTCAAGCCCGCTCAATCTACTCGGAACCGGAGTTCGGGGCACGTGGCCTCAGACCTTGTCGCGGAGCGAAAACCATAGCATCGCCAGAACCAGAAGCGGAGATCGCAGCGATGCCCCACCCGGAAAGCGCCGCGTCGGGACGCTGGCCATGATGTCGAACCGTTCGGCCTGACCGGCGATCGTCTCGGCGGCGATCTGCCCGGCCAGCGTGGCCAGCGCCAGCCCATGCCCGGAATAGCCGGACAGGCTGAGGACATTGCCGGCGACACGTTCGAAATGCGGCATGCGGTTCATCGTGATCGCCAGTGTTCCGCCCCAGGCATAGTCCAGCCGGGTGCCCTTCAACTGTGGGAAGATCTCGAGCATCGGTTTCGAGACCAGCTTGCGGATGTCGGAGGGGAACCGGTAGCCGTAGGTCTCCGCGCCGCCGAACAACAGCCTGTGGTCGTCCGAAAACCGGAAGTAGTTGACCACGAACTTGCTGTCGGCCACGGCGTGATTGTTGCGGACAAGGGCTTCCTGCTGCTCGGGCGACATCGGTTCGGTCGCCACGATGAAGTTGTTGATCGGCATGACCCGTGCGGCGACCCGTCCGTTCAGCCCGCCCAGATAGCCATTGCAGGCCAGCACGACGTGATCGGCGCGGATCGTGGCGCCATCCGTCGTCACTTGGGCCGGAGAGGCCTCCGTGACCTCGGTCACCTTGGAATTCTCGAACAACCGCACCCCTGCCGCCTGCGCCATGCGCGCCAGCCCAAGAGCAAATCGCAGTGGATCGATATGGCCGGACCCAAGGTCGATCGTGCCGCCGTGATATGCCGTTGAGCCTACCAGATGGTGCATTTCCTCGCGATCCAGCCCGCGAACCAGATCGTATTCGTATTCGTCCTGAAGCTTCTTTGCATAGTCGAGGCTGTGGCCAACGTTTCGGGCGCGATGCTCGGCATGCACAATACCATCGTGAAACGCACAATCCATGAGCGGGTCGGTGGACAGCCGGCGCACCAGATCGACCGATTGCTTGCCGATGTCCCACAATTGCCGGGCGTGGGCCTTGCCCAGCATCGTCTCCAGTTCGTCCTGCTCCAGGCGCTGGCCCATTCCGGCCTGTCCGCCATTGCGCCCCGACGCGCCAAACCCGACCCGCTGAGCATCCATCAGGATCACGTCATAGCCTCGCTCTGCCAGGTGTAGCGCCGACGACAGGCCAGTGAATCCGCCCCCGACAACGCAGATATCGCAGCGCAGGTCGCCCTGTGCGGTCGGAAACGGCGGCAATGGCGTCGCTGCGGCGGCATAATACGATTGGGGGTATTCCCCTTGGGTGTCGTTGGCGGTGAGCAGGTCGAGGTGTCGGGCCACGGGTCAGGTCTCCGGGTCAGGGGAAGGCAGGGCGGTGCAGCCCTGACGGGCGCAGCGTAGTATGTGGTTCTGGGCCGTCCATGCTATCGTAGGGTCACATGGAAGGGAGCGCGCGCAATGTCCATTGTCGTATTGGTCGGAACGACCAAGGGAGTATTTCTGCTTGATGCAAGTGAAGGCCGGTCGCACTGGTCGGTCCGGGGACCGTTCTGCGATGGGTGGGCGATCAACCACGTCATCGGCGATCCGGCGACCGGCACCATATGGGCCGCTGGCGGTGGTGCCTGGCCCGGCGCGGGTGTCTGGCGCTCGGACGATCATGGCCAGACCTGGCAGGTGAGCAAGCTTGCCAACGGGCAGACCAACGACTGGATCGCCGAGCACCCGGACGAGGCGAAACTCTTTGGCATGACACCCGATGATCCGGCCCCCTTTGATGGCAGGATCGAAACGCTCTGGTCGTTGGGGCTGTCTGACGGCCGTCTCTATGCCGGGGCCAAACCCGCAACGCTGTTTGTCAGCGACGACGGCGGGGGCACCTGGGCCGAAGTGCTGGCGTTGTCGGAGCACCCCTCGCGCGACGGCTGGCAACCCGGCGCGGCCGGGTTGGTGCTGCACACTATCGTGAGCGACCCGACCGACCCTGCAAAACTGTGGGTCGGCATCTCGGCGGCGGGTGTCTTTGCGACCGAGGATTCCGGTCAGAGCTGGGAGCGACGCAACCGGTTGAGCAATTCCGCCAGTCAACACGATCATGCACCGCATCCGGGACACGATCCGTTGGCCGACGAGGGTACCATCGGATTCTGCGTCCACAACATGGTGCGTGCGCCGGGTGGCGGCGATCTGCTGTACCAGCAGAACCATCATGGCGTTTTTCGCAGCGGTGATGGCGGGCGCAGTTGGGACGACAAGACCGACGGGTTGCCATCGAGCTTCGGGTTCCCGGTGGCGGTGCACCCGCGCGACCCGGGGACGATCTGGGTTTTGCCGTTGAATGGCGACAGTGTCGGGCGCTATCCGCCCGACGCATCTGCGGCGGTATGGCGGTCGCGGGATGGCGGCGAACGTTGGGAGAAACTCCAGGCTGGGTTGCCGGATCGGGATTGTTTCTTCACCGTCCTGCGTCAGGCAATGGCTACCGACCTCGCCGCACCTGCCGGTGTCTATTTTGGCACCAACAGCGGCAGCATCTTTGCGAGTTTCGACGAGGGCGATACCTGGGCCGCCATCGCACAGCACCTGCCGACCGTGCTGTGCGTCGAGGTTCTGCATCGCAGCTGAGCGCGGGATCGGAGCATGAGGGGCATCCCGGCACGCGGGATGCCCTGGGTTTGGAGGCATTGGGGTTATGCGTAGAGCCCGTTGGCCTTGATCTCGGCCAGCGTCAGGTCGAGCGCCTTGACGGCCCGGTCCATCAGCGTGTCGACATCGGAGCGGTTCAGGATCAGCGGCGGCGAGATGATCATCCGATCCCCGACGTGACGCATGATCAGATTGTTGCCAAAGCAATGGCCACGGGCGATCAGGCCGACCGATCCCTTGGGGGCGGCGAACGGCGCGCGGGCCGCCTTGTCCGGGGTCATCGCGACTGACGCCATGAAGCCCTGGATCTTTGCCTCGCCGACCAACGGGTGATCGGCCAGTTGCTCCCACTTTTCCTTCAGGTAGGGGCCGGTGACAGAGGCCACGTTTTCCACCATCTTCTCATCTTCGAGGATGCGAAGGTTTTCCAACGCAACGGCGCAGGACACCGGGTGGCCGGAATAGGTGTAGCCGTGGTTGAAATCACCGGCATGGGCGACCGTGTTCGCGACTTCGTCACAGACGATCGAGGCACCGATCGGCGCGTAACCGGACGACAGACCCTTGGCGATGGTCATGATGTCGGGGCGAATGTCGTAGGTCTGGCTGCCGAACATCTGGCCGGTACGGCCAAAGCCACAGATGACCTCGTCGGCAATCAGCAGGATCTCGTGCGCATCACAGATGCGCTGGATCTCGGGCCAGTAGGTGCTGGGCGGGATGATGACACCGCCGGCACCCTGGATCGGCTCGGCGATGAAGGCCGCAATGGCATCTTCGCCGAGTTCCTCGATCTTGGCTTCCAGTTCGCGGGCGCGCAGCAGACCGAATTCCTCGGGGCTCAACTCGCCGCCTTCGTCATACCAGTTGGGTTGGCCGATGTGCACGATGTCGGCGATGGGCAGGCCACCCTGGGCGTGCATTGCCGTCATTCCGCCCAGCGACGCACCGGCCATGGTGGAGCCGTGATAGGCGTTCTGGCGGCTGATGATGACCTTCTTGGTCGGCTTGCCCTTGGCCGCCCAGTAGTGGCGCACGAGGCGGACGTTTGTGTCGTTGGCGTCAGACCCGCCCGAGGCGTAAAAGACGTGGTTCAGATCGCCTGGTGCCAGTTCGGCGATCTTCTGGGCCAGCGCGATGGCGGGCACGGTCGAGGTCTGGAAAAAGGTGTTGTAGAACGGCAGTTCCTTCATCTGGCGCGCCGCAACATCGGCCATGCTGTCCCAGCCGTAACCGATGTTGACGCACCACAGGCCCGCCATGGCGTCCAGGATCTGCGCGCCGTCGCTGTCGGTCAGTGTGACGCCCTTGGCGCGGGTGATGATCCGCACACCATTCTTGGCCAGCGCATCCGCATCCGTGAAGGGGTGCATGTGATGGGCCGCATCGAGCGCCTGCAGTTCGGCGGTGGGCGGGTGGTTGGTAATCATGTTCATCGGCTTGTCCTTTCCGTCAGGCGTTCAGCAACAGGTGCTGGCGTTCCCATGGCGAAATTTCGCGTTTGTATTCATCGTGTTCAGCGTGCTTGATGCCCGAGTAAAGCTGGCAGAACTCGCGCCCCAGAACATCCCGCACGGGGTGGTCCTCGTCGAAGAGTTCAAGCGAATAGCCAAGGTCCTGGGGCAGGTTCGTCTCGCTCTCGTAGACCTCGTGCAGCGCGATCGGTCGCGCCTCGATCCGGTTCACCATGCCCAGATAGCCGCAGGCGAGGCTGGCCGCGATGGCGAGATAGGGGTTGGAATCGATGCCGATCACCCGGTTTTCGACCCGTCGGGCCGCAGGGGGCGAAATCGGGATTCTCAGGCCGGTTGTCCGGTTGTCGCTGCCCCATTCCAGGTTGGTGGGCGCGCTCATGCCTTCGGCGTTGAAACGGCGGAAGGAGTTCACGTAGGGCGCCAGCAACGGGACGACCGACATGAGATATCTCTGGCTGCCGCCGATGAAATGATAGAACGCTTCGGTCTCGTTTCCCTCGGCGTCGCAGAAGATGTTGTTTCCCTGCAGGTCCACGATGCTCTGGTGAATGTGCATGGCGCTTCCGGGCTCGTCGCGCATCGGCTTGGCCATGAAGGTGGCAAAGACACCGTTCTTCAGTGCGGCTTCGCGGATCGCCCGTTTGAAATAGAACACCTGGTCGGCCAGCTTCAGCGGATCGCCATGCAGAAGGTTGATCTCGATCTGGCCTGCGCCGCCTTCCTGGATGACGGTGTCGATCTCCAATCCCTGATCTTCGGCGTAGTCATAGATCGTGTCGATAACTTCGCCGTATTCGTCCACGGCAACCATCGAATAGGCCTGCCGGCTGGCGCCCTTTCGTCCGGTTCGCCCGAGTGGCGGCTCAATGGGCTCGTTGGGGTCGACATTCGGCTTGGTCAGGTAGAATTCCAGTTCCGGTGCGACGATGGGCTTCCAGCCACGGTCGGCGTACAATCCGAGCACGCGCTTGAGCACGTTGCGCGGCGCGATACCCAACGGCGTGCCCTCGCGGGTTTCCAGATCGCAGATGACCTGAAGCGTCGGGTCATCGGCCCAGGGGGCCGCGCTGGCCGTGGCCATGTCCGGTCGCAGGACGACGTCCTTTTCGAGCCACTGGTCCTTGATGTCTTCCATGTCGACATATTCGCCCGAAATCGTCTGGTAAAAGAGCGAGATCGGCAGGAAGAACGTTTCGGAGGGCTGGAACTTGTGGCTGGGCATCGCCTTGCCGCGCGACATGCCGACAGTGTCGGGCACGATTGCCTCGACCTCTTCCAGCCGCCGATCACCAAGATAGTGCAGGAAGGCCTCGGGCAGGGCGTCGATCCAGCTTTTGTTGTTTCGCGACATGGTTGGGGCTTTCCTCGTTTCGCGACATTGGCTGCCCGGTGCCGCCGTGGCGGTCGGTTTGATCGCGCTGGTGGATTTATGATCAAATCCTTGGGCGTGTCAACGCAGGCGCGTGATTTCCGGATCCTGGGCCTGTTCATCCATCGAAAGTCGAATCTGTTCGAGGCCCTGACAGATGTCCTGTTCGATGAAAGCACAGACTCCGGGCGCATCGCCCAATCTGAGTGCGTCGAGCGCAGAATCATGCAGGTCGGGCAGGTTGGAGGTTCCGTAGCGTCCGCAGACAATTCTCGACGATGGCGCCACGCGCATCCAGAGCCCTTGGGCGAGGGTCAAAAGTACCTCTGCATCGGCCTGTTCGTACAGCCGAAAATGGAACCGGTAATTGTGTTCCACGTAACCCTTTGCGTTGCCCGTCCCAATGGCCTCATCCAACCGTGCGTCAATCTCCTTCAGGTCCCGGACCAGTTGCTCGTCCGCCTTGAGTGCCGCCAGTCGGGCCAGTTCCGGCTCGATGGCGCGGCGGGCAAAGGAGATCTGAATCAGTTGATTGGGCGTCAGCAGCGGCACGCAGATGCGGCGGTTTCCAAGCGCCTGCAAGGCCCCCTCCGCCGTCAATCGCCGGATGGCCTCGCGCACTGGTGTCATGCCGGCGCCGATGCTCTCGGCCAGTCCCATGATCGTTACGGACTGGCCGGGCTCCACCTCTCCAAACAGGATCATGTCGCGCAGGCGTTGATAGATGGCCTCGTGTTCGGGGGTCTTTCCCTCTTGCGTATTCACGGGGTCTGCCTTTTTCTTGATCACAGTCGTTGTTGCGGGCCACGGGTGCAACGAATGTACTTGCAATTTGACGGGTTCAGGGAAAGCTTGCACTGAAAGCCAACGTTTGATCAAATAAAAAAGTCAGGCAACGACCTGGCATCCAACAGGGGAACCACTCAATGAAACGGGAAATCGCAACACTCTTGCTGACGGCCTCCTTTGCGGCCACCGCCGCCGGGGCGGATCAGGTACGGGTCTACAACTGGTCGGACTACATCGACGAGGAACTGCTCGCCAAGTTCGAACAGGAGACCGGGCTGGAACTGATCTATGATGTCTTTGATAGCAACGAGGTGCTGGAGACGAAGATGCTGGCCGGTGGGTCGGGCTATGATGTCGTGGTGCCGTCGGGCACCTTCCTTCAACGTCAGATCACAGCCGGTGCCTTCCAGAAACTGGACGTCGCCAAGCTGCCGAACGCAGGCAATCTGTGGGACGTCATCGAAGCACGCACAGTCGCCTATGATCCGGACAACGCCTATTCGATCAATTACATGTGGGGCACCACCGGCATCGGCGTGAACGTCGACAAGGTCAAGGAAGCCCTGGGCGATGACGCGCCGATGGAGTCGCTGGCGCTGGTTTTCGACCCTGCCAACATGGAAAAGCTGGCCGCTTGCGGGGTGCATTTCCTTGATGCGCCGGCCGAGATCATTCCGGCCGCGCTGAAGTACCTGGGCGAGGACCCCGACAGCCACGACAAGGACGTGATCGCCAAGACCGAAGCGGTTCTGAGCGCCGTTGCGCCCTACGTGCAGAAATTCCATAGCTCCGAATACATCAATGCGCTGGCAAACGGTGACATCTGCGTCGCTGTCGGCTGGTCCGGGGATATCCTCCAGGCGCGCGACCGGGCGGCCGAGGCCGACAACGGCGTGACGGTTGAATATTATGCACCCACCGAAGGCGCACTGATGTGGTTCGACCAGATGGCGATTCCGGCGGATGCGAAGAATCCGGACGGTGCGCATGCCTTCCTGAACTTCATCCTCGATGCGCAGAACATGGCCGCAGCGTCGAACTATGTCTATTACGCCAACGGCAACAAGGCCTCGCAAGAGTTCCTTGAGGAAGACGTGATCGGCGACGTCGCGATCTATCCGGACGCCGCGACGCTGGCCAATCTCTACACCACGACCCCGTACGACGCGAAAGTGCAGCGCGTGGTGACCCGGCTCTGGACCAAGATCAAGTCCGGTACCTGATCCAGACCATCAGACTAACGGCCCCGCGCGCGGAGATGCGCGCGGGGATTTCTGTTCAGACCGGAAGGACCCCCATGTCTGATCCCGCGCCCGCCAGTCGCCCCGCAGAATTCGCTCCCTGGAAGGACCCTTCGGCCAAGCCGATCATCCAGTTCCGGAATGTGACCAAGCGGTTTGGCGATTTCACCGCGATCGACAATCTGACCGTCGATATCTACGCGCGCGAGTTCTTTGCGCTGCTCGGACCGTCAGGTTGTGGCAAGACCACCCTGATGCGCATGCTGGCCGGGTTCGAGACGCCGACCGAGGGGACCATCCTGCTGGACGGACAGGATATCGGCGCGGTGCCGCCCAACCGGCGGGCGGTGAACATGATGTTCCAGTCCTACGCGCTGTTCCCGCATCTGACGGTGGCAGAAAACATTGCCTTCGGCCTGAAGCGGGACAAGATGCCGAAGGATCAGATCGCGGCCCGCATCGACGAGATGCTGCGCCTGGTCCAGTTGCAGAAATTCGCCGGTCGAAAGCCGCATCAGATTTCCGGTGGGCAGAGACAACGTGTCGCGTTGGCGCGCAGCCTGGCCAAGGCACCCAAGCTGTTGCTGCTGGACGAACCCCTGGGCGCGCTCGACAAGAAGTTGCGCACCGAAACCCAGTTCGAACTGATGGAGATCCAGGAGAAGACCGGGACCACCTTCGTGATCGTGACCCACGATCAGGAGGAGGCGATGACGGTTGCAAGCCGCGTGGCGGTGATGGACCACGGCAAGATGGTGCAGGTCGACACGCCTGACCGGATCTATGAAACACCAAATTCCGCCTATGTCGCGGATTTCATTGGCGATATCAATCTGATCCAAGGCACCGCGGCAGCCCACGATGGCGGCAAGATCGTCATCCACTGGTCCGAAAACCAACCGCCCATCGTCGGAACGCCGATGGTTCCGGTGGCTGACGGCCAGCGGTGCACCTTTGCGATCCGGCCCGAAAAGGTGCACATCACCAAGGATCACCCCGAGGGCAAGGCCAACATCGTGCATGGCAGGATTCTCGACATTGCCTATCTGGGCAACCTCTCGACCTATCACGTCGAGCTTCCATCGGGCGAGATCATCCGCGCCGAGACCATCAACAATACCAGGATCGAGCGGCGCAAGTTTACCTGGGAGGACGAGGTCTGGTTGTGGTGGACCTCCACCGCCGGCATCGTTCTGACGGAATGACGCCGATGAACCCGCGCCGGATCATTCTCATTCTTGTGCCCTACGCATGGCTCCTTGTTCTGTTCCTGGTGCCGTTCGTGATCGTGCTCAAGATTTCGCTGTCCGACACGGCACTTGCCATTCCGCCCTATATTCCGACGCTGGACCTGTCGGCCGGCTGGCAGGGCTTTGTCGATTTCCTGTCGGAGCTGGACTTCGAGAACTACGTCTTCCTGACCGAGGACGACCTTTACTGGAAGGCCTACCTGTCGAGCCTGAAGATCGCACTGATCTCGACCGGTTTGACCCTGATGGTCGGGTTTCCTATCGCCTATGGCATGGCCAATGCGCCCGACGAATGGCGCCCGACCCTGATGATGCTGGTGATCCTGCCGTTCTGGACCAGCTTCCTGATCCGGGTCTACGCCTGGATGGGGATCCTCTCGACCGAAGGCTTCCTGAACCAGTTCCTGCTGTGGACCGGGATCATCAGCGCGCCGCTGACCATCCTCAACACCAACACCGCCGTCTATATCGGCATCGTCTACACCTACCTGCCGTTCATGATCCTGCCGATCTATTCGACGCTGGAAAAGCTCGACGGCGCGTTGTTGGAGGCCGCCGAAGACCTCGGGTGCACCCGCACCAGCGCGTTCTGGCTGGTGACGATCCCGTTGTCGAAATCGGGCGTCATTGCCGGGTGCTTCCTCGTGTTCATTCCGGCACTTGGCGAATTTGTCATTCCGTCGCTGCTGGGTGGATCGCGCACGCTGATGATCGGCAAGGTCCTGTGGGAGGAGTTCTTCTCCAACCGCGACTGGCCGGTGGCGTCGGCTGTGGCGGTAATCCTGCTGCTGATCCTCGTGATCCCGATCATCCTGTTCCAGCGCAACGAGCAGAGACAGCGGGAGGCTGACCAATGAGGCGGATCACCTGGTTCAATGCGGTCTCGCTGACACTGGGGTTCGCATTCCTGTACATCCCGATGATCATCCTGATCATCTTTTCCTTCAATGAATCCAAGCTGGTCACCGTCTGGGCCGGGTTTTCGACCAAGTGGTACGGCGAGCTGTTCAGCAACGAGGCGTTTCTTGACGCGGCTTGGGTGACGATAAAGGTGGCAGTGCTGTCCTCGACGGCGGCAACGGTGCTGGGCACAATGGCGGCCCATGTCATCGTGCGTGGCGGGCGGTTCTTTGGCCGCACCCTGTTTTCCGGCATGATCTATGCGCCGTTGGTCATGCCCGAAGTGATCACCGGCCTGTCGTTGCTGTTGCTGTTCATCGCCATCGGGTTGGACCGCGGCGTCCTGACCATCGTGCTGGCGCATACGACCTTTTCGATGTGCTACGTGTCGGTTGTCGTGTCGTCCCGGCTGGTCAGTTTCGACCGCTCGATGGAAGAGGCGGCGCTGGACCTTGGCTGCACCCCGTTCGAGGCTTTCCGGCTCGTGACCCTGCCGATCATCCTGCCGGCGGTTCTGTCCGGCTGGTTGCTGGCCTTCACCCTGTCGCTTGACGACCTGGTGATTGCCTCCTTCACCGCCGGACCGTCCTCGACCACGCTGCCGATCAAGATTTTCAGTTCCGTCCGGCTGGGCGTCAGCCCCGAGATCAACGCGCTGTCGACCATCATGATCGCCATCGTGACCGTTGCGGTGATCGCGACATCGCTGATGTCGAAACGGGCCATCGCCCGTCAGGCGCGCGAGGAAAAAGAGGCGATGCAAACCTCGTGAGACGGATCTTGTCGCCCAGGACTTTCGGACCCGATCCTCTTCGGGAGGCGTATTGGCCGACAACCGTGACGGCTCCGTCCTGGGAGAGTCTGGAGGGGCCGGCGCGCTGTGACGTGGTGATTGTCGGCGGCGGTTACACCGGTCTGACGGCGGCTTTGGACCTGGCGGAGGCCGGCGCGGATGTGCTGTTGCTGGAGGCAGAGGCGCCGGGCTGGGGCGCTTCCGGGCGCAACGGCGGCTTTTGTTGTCTGGGTGGTGCAAAGCTGGACGAGAGTGCCATGGTCCGACGGTTTGGCGCCAAAGACACCGCCCTGTTTCACGCCACAAAACGGGCGGCTGTCGATCTGGTCGCGGACACGCTGGACCGCCTTGGCATTGACGCGGACGTGCATTCGCAGGGCGAAACCCTGTTGGCGCACCGGCCCTCGGATGTCGCGGCCCTGCACCGGGAGGCGGAGGAGACCGCCCGAACCCACGGATGCACCGCGACCGTTCTGTCGCGCCCGGAACTTGCAGCGGCAGGAATGAGCAGCCCGGAGTTTCATGGCGCGGTGACGGTACCGATCGGGTTTGCGCTCAATCCGCTGAAATATGCCCTCGGGTTGGCGCAGGCTGCGGTCGCGGCGGGTGCCAGGATCTGCGCGCACTCCCCGGCGTTGGGGATCGACGCCATCGCAGAAGGTTGGCAGGTACGCACGCCGTCGGGCGTGGTCGAGGCAAAACGATTGATACTGGCCACCAATGGCTACAGTTCCGAGGATGTACCGGACTGGCTGCGCGGGCGCTACATGCCGACCCAAAGCAACATCCTCGTCACCCGCGAGCTGACGCCGGAAGAGTTGCAGGCGCAGGGCTGGACCTCGACCCAGATGTGCTATGATACCCGGAACCTGCTGCATTACTTCCGACTGATGCCGAACAACCGGATGCTGTTCGGCCAGCGTGGTGCGTTGCGCGGAACCGAGCGAGCGCACCAGGCGATGCGGGCGCAGGCACGGGCGGATTTCGACCGGTTTTTCCCCGAATGGCAGCATGTGGAAACCCCGTTTTTTCATTCCGGGCTCGTGGCGCTGGCACGCGGGCTGACGCCCTTTGTCGGGGCCATCGATACCCTGCCGAACGCCTATGCCGGCATGTGCTACCATGGCAACGGAGTCGCGACGGGCAGCCTTGCGGGCAGCCTTCTGGCGGATCTGGCCTTGGGGCGACAGCCCCGCGCGCCTTATCCGGCGCTGATGCGACACCCTCTGGGCCGGTATCCGCTGGGTCGGTTCCGGCGGGCACTGCTGCCGCTGGCCTATGCCTGGTACGGGCTGAAGGATCGCGGCTGAGACTATCTGCCCGGTGCACCGGGGCGGGTTGCGGCTCACGCCTGTCACACTTTGGCGCTATAGCAGGGGGCGAGCCGTCCCGGATGCCTGAGTGCGCCCGCGCGAAACAGCAGAGAGGAAACCCCATGATTCCCACCCCGTCGCAGGAAACTGCCTTGATCGAGGCCGTTCGGGCCGCTGCCAAATCTGAGATCCTGCCCCGATTTCGAAATCTTGGCGCCGGGGCGATTGCCTCCAAGTCGAACGCCGATGACCTCGTGACCGAGGCGGACCGGCGGGCCGAGGTTCTGATCACCGCCGCCGCGCGCGAGATCCTTCCGGGGGCCGAGGTGGTGGGCGAGGAAGCCGTGGCGGAGGATGCGTCGATCCTGAAGCGCATCGGCACGGCCGAAACCTGTGTGATCATCGACCCGGTGGACGGGACGTGGAACTTTGCCAAGGGGCTGGCGGTGTTCGGCGTGTTGCTGGCCGTGACGCACCGGGGGGAAACGGTGTTTTCGGTGCTCTACGATCCGATCGTCGATGACTGGGTTCTTGCGCGAAAGGGGGGCGGGGCCTGGTTCTGTGACCCTGCGGGTCGCTGTGACCGGTTGGACGTGAGCGGACCACGGGAGCCGTCGGACTTTGCGGGCTATGCCTGTCCGTCGCTGTTGCCAACGGAGATGCAGCAACGTTTTGTTCTGGAGCTGATCAAGCGGGGCAGGGTGCAGGATCTGCGCTGTGCCTGCCACGACTATCGGATGATGTGTTTTGGTCATGGCCAGTTCAGCTTTGCAATGAAGCTGATGCCCTGGGATCACGCCGCCGGTGCGCTGGCCTATCAGGAGGCAGGTGGCCATGTGGGGCTACTGGACGGGCGGGACTATGCGCCGACGCTGACCGAGGGATACATGGTGTCCACGCGGGATGCCGACACGCTGGCCGAGTTGCGGCGGCGGTTGGCCTGGATGGTGGATCCCGAAGCGTTCTGAATGGAAACGCCGGGGCAGGATGTGCCCCGGCGTCCGGTCGATCAGGCGACAGCCGCCGCCGCCTCGCGGGCGGCACGCGCCCGTTTCTCGCGGATCTCGCTTCGTTTGAAGAAGATGAAGTAGAGCGTCGGCGCGGCGATCAACGTCAGGACGGTGGCAAATGCCAGGCCGCCCATGATGGTCACTGCCATCGAGACGAAGAAGGCGTCGCCCAGCAACGGGATCATGCCAAGGATGGTCGTCGCCGCCGCCAGAACCACGGGGCGCAGACGCGAGGTCGAGGCGCGAATGATTGCCGGCTTCAGCTCCAGTCCCTCGGCGCGGAGCAGGTCGATCTCCTCGACCAGCACGATACCGTTCTTGATCAGCATGCCTGACAGGCTGAGCAGACCCAGCAGCGCGGTAAAGCTGAACGGCAGCCCGGTGAACCCGAGCCCCAGAACGACTCCGTTCACCGACATCGGCACCAGCAGCCAGATGATCAGCGGTTGGCGCAAGGCGTTGAACAGCAGGATCGAGATCAGCACCATGATCAGGAAGCTGATCGGCAACTGCGTGCCAAGCGCGGCTTGCGCCTGGCTGGAGCTTTCGAACTCTCCGCCCCATTCCAGCGAATAGCCGATGGGCAGATCCATCGCCTCCACGGCGGCGCGGATTTCGCCGTGCACGGTGGCGGGGGTCACCGTGTTGACGATATCGGCGCCGACGGTGATGGTTAGCTGGCGGTCCCGACGTTGTACCAGGGTGTTCTCCGGGATGAACTCCAGCCCGTCGATCACCTGCTCGATCGGCACAAAGGTGCCCGCCGCCGCGGAATAGACCACCTGGTCCATCAGCGTCAGGTCGGAGTCGTGCGGCTTGCGGATGTAGATCGGGATCAGCCGGTCATTTTCGCGGTAGGTGCCGGCGCGATTGCCGTCAGTGGCAAATTGAAGGATCGTCGCGATGTCGCCACGGGTAATGCCGGCCGATTGTGCCCGGTCTGTCGAATAGATCGGCCGCAGCACCAGTTCCTGTTCGCGCCAGTCGGTGCGCATCTGGGTGAAGTGATCCGAGGAACCTTCCATGACATCCATGGCCTGGGCGGCCAGGTCGCGCAACACCTCGGGATCGTTGCCCGACAGCCGGACCTCGATGTCGTCGCCGCCGCCTGGGCCAAAGACCAGACGCTTGGAGCGGAATTCGCCCTCCGGCAAAGCTTCGGCGCCGAACGCGTCCAGGTCCGCCTGCAATTGCGGGATCTCGTCCAGCGAGTGGGTTCGGACGATCAGGTGACCATAGGTCGGGTTCGACTTTTCCGAGGAATAGGTCAACATGAAGCGGGTTGCGCCTTGCCCGACGAAGGTCGTCACCGAGACCACTTCCTCGCGATCAGCCAGCCAGTTCTCGACCACCCGCATGTCCTGCGATGTGGTCTCGATGGAATTGCCCTGGGGCAGCTTGTAATGGACGAAGAACAGCGGCGTGTTGCTGTCTGGAAAGAACTGCTGGGGCAGTTTCGAAAAGGCGTTGAAACAGGCCGCAGTCAGCAAGATCAGGCCCACCACCACCAGCCAGCGCAATCGCAGCGACAGGTTCAGCAGACGACCGTAAGCACGGAAGACGGGGCCGCTGTAGGCATCGTGATCGCCAGACTTGACCACCTTGAACAGGTGATTGCCAAGGTAGGGCGTTACGGTGATTGCCAGGATCCAGCTCAGCATCAGCGAGATGCCGATGACCGCGAACAGCGAGAACAGGAATTCACCGGTGGCATCGTCACTGGTGCCGATCCCGGCAAAGGCCATGATCCCGATCACCGTCGCGCCAAGTAGCGGGATCTGGGTCTTGCGGGTGGCCTCGTCGGCGGCGGCAGGGCCCTTCTTGCCGTGCAGCATCGACACCTGCATCCCTTCGGCCACCACGATGGCGTTGTCGACGAGCATCCCCATGGCGATGATCAGCGCCCCGAGCGAGATCCGTTCCATCTCGATCGAGAACAGGTCCATGAAGAACACGGTGCCGACCACGGTCAGCAGCAGCGTCACACCCACGACAACCGCAGCGCGCCAGCCCATCGCCAGGGCCAGAACCGCCACGACGATGGCGACGGACATGGCCAGGTTCTTGAGAAAGTCGTTCGATGCTTGTTCGACCACCACGTGTTGTTGGTAAATCGGGCTCAGTTGAACGCCAAACGGGATTTCGTCGTCCAGCTGGGCCAATCGTTCGTCGACCCGCTTGCCGACGGTCACGATGTTTTCAGTCGACAATCCGGCGATACCGAGCGTGAAGGCATCGTTGCCGTCGTGACGGATGATCAACGACGGGTTGTCCTTTCGGGCGCGATAGACGCTGGCGATGTCAAAGAGGTTCAGGACCTCGCCGCCGACGCCCACGGTCAGCCCGGCGATGGCCGAAACAGTATCGTCGCCCTGCGGTCGCTGGATGATCGTGCGGTTGGGCGCGTTTTCCACCCCGCCGGAATCGACTACGGTGTCGGCGGTCGCGATGGCCGCTGCCAGCGCCGTCGGCGAGATGTTCTGGTTGAATGCGCGCGCCATGTCCGGTTCGACAAAGACGGCCTCGTCCGGCAGCCCGGCGACATCAACATCGGCGACGCCTTCCACAGCCAGCAGTTCTCGCCGCAGGAACGTCGAAAGCTCATGCTTTTCAGCGTCCGTGAACCCGTCCGCGGTGATGGCATAGAAGATCCCGAAGACATCGCCAAACGTGTCGTTCACATAGGGCGGATTCGCGCCGTCGGGCAATTGTGCATCATCCACCCGGTTGCGCAGGTCTGTCCAGATCTGGGGCAACTCGGTGCCGTCGTAGTTGGATTTGACCTCGACCTCGATCAGCGAATACCCGGGGCGGTTCATCGAGGTGAGCGTGTCGACCTCGCCCATCTTCTGAATCTCGGATTCGATCGGTTCGGAGACCTCCTTGGCCACCTGCTCTGCGGTGGCGCCGGGGTAGGTCGTCACGATGACGGCATTCTTGATGGTAAAGGCAGGGTCTTCGAGCCGCCCGATGGAGTTGAACCCCCAGATCCCGCCCAGAAGGCAGCCAAGGATGATCAACCAGGTATAGATCGGCCGCTCGATGGAGGCGCGTGCAATGGTCATCGGTGCGCCCTCAGTTTCCGAAACCGGTGAACCGGCGGACCGCCATGCCGTTCTCCAGCGCGTTCACGCCGGCCAACACGATCTCGTCTCCCGCCTCGACCCCTGAAACCACCCGCACCTCTCCGGTGTCGGTGGGCGTGACCTCGACGGTCAACCGGGTCAACCTGCCCGAAGCGGCGCCCTTGGGGTCGTATCGAAACACGGAGGTCGCCCCGTCCGCGCCAATCATGATCGCCGACATCGGGATGATGATGCCTTCGCCCTCCTTCTTTAGGGTCGTGGTCACCGTGACCGACGAGCCAGGCAGAACGTTCAGACCCACGGGGGGGGCCATGCCGAAGGTCGCACGATAGGTCTGGCCAATGGCCGAGGTTTCTGCCGTCAGTTCCCGCACTTCCAACTGATGGGTTTCATCCGAGGCCGGGAATTTTGCCGTGACTTCGACATCGTCGGAGATACTGGCGCGCTGCACAAGAACTTCGGGCACGTCGATTTCGACCCTGATTTCCGACATGTCATGCAAGCGCACGACGGGGACGCCGGCGGCGATGGTGGTGAAGTTCTCCACACTGCGCGAGGCAACCAGCGCGGGAAAGGGCGCGTGCAGCGTGGCATCGTCCAAGGCGATCTCGGCATTTTCCAGCGTGATCGCCGCGAGGCTGGCGGCGGTCTGCGAGTCGTCGATTGTAACCTGGCTGACCGTGCTTCCCTTGAGCTTTTTCAGGCGATCGACGGTGCGGTCGGCCTGTTCCTTTTGCAGCCGGGCCTGTTCCAGCGCCAGTTCGAAATTCCGCAGGTCCAGTTGCCCGACCAGCGCGCCCTGCGGGATATAGCTGCCCTCGATGACCGGAAACTGCTGGATCTGTCCGCCCACCTGAAAGGCAAGGTCGACCGTGCGTCTGGCGATCACCTTGCCAAAGAACTGTCGCTCGATAGTGGTCTGGTTGGCCTCGACGACCATCAGCTTGACGGGTTTCAGAGCATCCTGGGTCACGTCGGGGGGGGAATCCGCAGCCTGGGCCAGAACCGCCAATGCCGCGGCACCGGCAATCAGGGTAGCTGCAATGAGTCGGTAGGATGTCATAGGGTCAATCCTTTGGGGAAGCCGGTCTTGAGGATGTAGGCGGACAGCTTGTCCATCAGCGACGCAAGGGTCGCGACCTCGTCATCGTCAAGCCCGGTGATGTCTCGGAATTCCTGGACCGTGGCATCGATCAGGTCTCTGCGGGCCTTCTGGCCCGTGTCGGTCAGGCTCAATTGCCAGGCCCGGCGATCGTTTGGGTCGCGGTCGCGGATAACAAGGCCCTTGGCCTCCAGCGCATCCGCCACCGCTGTCACGGTCGAAGGTTGAGTGTTGAGGTTCTCGGCGATCTGGCCCATCCGACGCGGCACGCCGAGATTGATGAGCATGTGACGTTCGGGCTTTGTCAGGCTGTTGCAGCCGGTCGGGTCGTCCATCCGCTCCTCGATGGTGCGGGTCAACACGAACACGCTGAACATGATCCGCAGTTCCTGTGGGACCCGATGCAGTTCTTCGCCAAAAATACAGTCCCGGGGATCAGCAGTCATGATGTGGGTTCGGCCTCCATGGTGATGGGTCCAATTACTTCGAAAATCGAAACATTCAAGAGAATTATTTTTTGACCTGCGAATATATCAACACCGACATGCGTGTTTGTGCACACTCAAGGGTTTCGAGTTGGTCAACGCGTTTCACAGGGATAGTGTGCCTTCAGCTAAAATTGGAAATCCCATGACCAGACTCACCCCCGCGATCATCCGTCTGCGCGACGACGACAATGTCGTTGTTGCCCTTAAACAACTTGCCCCGGGCGACGACGCCGTTGGGACACCGGTCCAGGCAGAGGTGCCGATGGGGCACAAGCTTGCGACGGCCGCGATTGCGCAGGGCGACGCGATTCGGAAATACGGCCAGATCATCGGGTTCGCGTCGCAACCGATTGCCGTGGGCGAGCATGTGCATGTGCACAATTGTGCCTATCGGGCCGATTTCCAGCGCGAAACCGCGCCCTGCGTCGATGCCCGACCGACCGAGTTTGTCGCGCCCGCAGATCGCGCGACCTTTCAAGGCTACGTCCGGGCAGATGGTCGTGTCGGCACGCGCAACTACATCGGGGTGCTTACCTCGGTGAACTGCTCCGCGACCGTGGCGCGGGCAGTTGCGGCCCATTTCACGCCCGACCGTCTCGCGGCCTATCCCAACGTCGACGGAGTCGTGTCCTTTGCCCATGCGACCGGCTGCGGCATGGCGGGCAGCGGTGACGGCTACAACATCCTTCAGCGGACCCAGGCCGGTTATGCCACGCATCCGAACTTCGCCGGTGCGCTGATGATCGGTCTTGGGTGCGAGGTCGCGCAGATCGGCTTTCTGATGGACATGTTCGGGTTGGCCGAGGGGCCGGGCTTTCAGCGCATGACCATTCAGGGCATGGGCGGCACCCGCAAGACCATCGACGAAGGGATTCGGCGGATCGAGGCGATGCTGCCGACCGCCAACGCCATCTCCCGGCAGACAGTGAGTGCCGAGCACCTGTCGCTGGCGCTGCAATGCGGCGGCTCGGATGGCTATTCCGGGATCACCGCGAACCCGGCGCTCGGGGCGGCGGCCGACAAGCTGATCCGTCACGGCGGGACCGCGATCCTGGCCGAGACTTCGGAGATCTACGGCGCCGAACACCTGCTGACCCGGCGTGCGCAAAGTCCGGCGGTGGCCGAGAAACTGCTGGAACGGATCCGCTGGTGGGAGGATTACACCGCCCGCAACCACGGTTCGATGGACAACAACCCCAGCCCCGGCAACAAGGCTGGCGGGTTGACGACGATCCTCGAAAAATCTCTTGGTGCGGCGGCCAAGGGTGGCACGACAAACCTGACAGGCGTCTATGAATACGGCGAGCGGGTAACAGTGCCCGGGTTCGCCTTCATGGACAGCCCCGGCTACGATCCGGTGTCGATCACCGGGCAGGTGGCATCGGGGGCCAACGTCATCTGTTTCACCACCGGGCGCGGTTCGGCATATGGGTGCAAGCCGGTGCCATCTCTCAAGCTCGCCAGCAACACGGCGATGTACGAACGCATGACCGATGACATGGACATGAACTGCGGCGTCGTCATCTCGGAGGGGGTGAGCGTGCAGGATATGGGCGACATGATCTTCGAACAGGTGCTGGCAACTGCCTCCGGCGAACGCAGCAAGAGCGAGGACCTCGGCCTCGGCGACAACGAATTCCTGCCCTGGATCGTCGGCGCCGTCATGTGAGCCGGCCGGTTCGGAGTTTGTCGAGATATCCCGACGGCTGACATCCGATACCCGGGCCGTCACCATCGTTCCCCCCCATCGGCCAGTGTATGGCCGTTGGGGTTTCACTGCATTCAGCAACTGTCTGTAAGGGTCGCTGCCCCCAAACGCTTCCTCGTGGGGACTGCGTGCTCCCCATGGGACATGCTTCGCCGACCGGCCCCAGCGTTTGCTCGCTGACAAGTAATCCAGACCGCCCCCGCGAGAAATGACCCGTCCTCCCAAGCCAAGTCCTCTACCACGGGGCCACGCGCCGCAGGCGCGCCCGGCCCAAACGGCGCGAGATGCCGTGCATCGATCGTCGGCGGGAGCCCTCCGTGGCTGGCGTTTTGCCGGATACGGAGAAGTGAAGACAGCTTGTTCCGATCCGTGTAAACTGATCACGTGCGGTCCCCCTGACGGTCGCGCGGCAACGATGCTATCCAGCGCGAAGGAGATCGACATGTTGCTTCGGATCTTGCTGCCAATGATCCTCGTGTTCGCAGCCGCGCCCCTTGTGGCGCAAGATCGCCGCCCATCTCACTGCATTGCCCTGGTGCAGGACACGCCCGGTCTGGAGGTCCTCTGGCAAGCCGGTTTCCGCGACCCGCTTCCGGCCAACACCGTGCGCCTCAGCTATGTCGATCATTCCATGTACCTGATCCAGACGCCGGGCGGGTTGAACATGGTGACCGATTTCAACGGATTCCTCGGGCCCGAACCGCTGATCCCTGACGTGGTCACGATGAACCATTCGCATTCGTCCCACTGGACGGCCGCGCCCGATCCGGCCATCCCGCATGTCCTGCGTGGTTGGGACGATCTGGGCGATCCGGTCGATCACAATCTTGACCTCGGTGAGGTTCTGGTGCGCAGCGTCAGCACCGACATTCGCGGCCGCTATTCGCCGGATGTGGAACGCAACGGCAACGCGATCTTCATCTTCGAGGTGGCGGGGCTGTGCATCGGCCACCTGGGTCATCTGCACCACGAACCCACCCCCGAACAATACGCCGCCATCGGCCGGCTGGATGTGGTGATGGCGCCCATCGACGGCGGCATGACACTGCCGTTGCCGGTGATGATCAATGTGCTGCGACGGTTGCGGTCCTCGGTGATCCTGCCGATGCACTATTTCGGAGGGCCGTCGCTGAGCACGTTCCTGGCCGGGATGCCCGAGGACTTCCGGGTTGAGGTGCGGTCGGATCGGGCACTGGAGGTCTCGTTGCGTTCGCTGCCCTCTGATCCCACGGTCATTGTGCTGCAACCAAGGTTCCTGGGATTCAACGACGACGGTCAATGACTTGCACCGGCTGCAACGGCATGGTTCATCTGTCGGGTACTGGAGAGCGCCGACATGTTGACCCCCGCCACGCAGGATTTCGAACAGGCGCTGCGCGCTGAACTGCCGTCCGGCACAGTCCGGGCGCTCGAACCCCGCTATCTGGAAGAACTGCGCGGGCGGTATCACGGCCAGGACGCGGTGTTGGTCGCCCCGGCCAATGTCGAGGACGTGGCGGTCACCATTCGGCTGGCGGCTGCGCGCAAGGTCGCCGTGATTCCCTATGGTGGGGGCACGGGGCTGGTGGGGGGGCATGTCTCCGAGGATCTGCCGCGCCCGATCCTGCTGTCGCTGGAGCGGATGCGCGCCATCCGCTCGGTTCACCCGCAGGAGAACCTGCTGATCGCCGAGGCCGGGGCGATCCTGTCCAACGTGCAGCAGGCCGCGACCGATCATGACCGGCTGTTCCCGCTGTCGCTTGCCTCCGAAGGCTCCGCCCGGATCGGGGGGCTGTTGTCGACCAATGCCGGAGGCGTCAATGTCCTGCGCTACGGCAACATCCGCGAGCTGTGCCTTGGGGTTGAGGCCGTGCTGCCGAACGGTTCGATCCTTCAGGGGCTGAAGCGGCTGCGCAAGGACAACACCGGGTATGACCTGCGCAACCTGCTGATTGGTGCCGAGGGCACGCTGGGTGTCATCACCGCCGCTTGCCTGCGTCTCGTGCCGCGCCCGGCCAGCGAGGCGGCGGCGTTGCTGGTGGTCGATAGTCCGCAGGCGGCGCTGGCCCTGCTGGATCTTGCACAACGGCGGCTGGCCGAGGGCGTTTCGGCCTTTGAACTGATGCACCGAATGGGGCTGGAATTCCTGTCGGAGGTCCTGCCCGATGTCCGGCAGCCCTTTGCGACTCCGCCCGAATGGATGGTGCTGATCGATCTTGGCCTGTCCGCCGGTGGTTCGGCAGAGACGGCTCTGGAGGCCCTGTTTGCCGAAGCCGCCGAGTTGGGGCTTGTTGCGGACGGCCTGATCGCCAGCAGCGGGGCACAACGGCAGGCATTCTGGCAGGTGCGCGAGTCGATTCCGGAGGCCAACCGTCTGATCGGGGCGATCGCCTCGCACGACATTTCGGTGCCGATCGAGACCATTCCCGATTTCATCCGGTGCGGTGGCGACGCGCTGGCCCGGCTTGGCGAATTCCGCATCAACTGTTTCGGCCACCTTGGCGACGGCAACCTGCACTACAACGTCTATCCGCCAAGGGGCAAAGACAGGGCCAGCTACGCCCACCAGCGGGCACGGATCTCGCGGGTCGTGCATGATCTGGTGCAGGAATTCGGCGGATCGATCAGCGCCGAACACGGGATCGGCCGCCTGAAAGTGGCGGATCTGGAGCGCTATGGCGACCCGGCAAAGCTGGCCGCCATGCGGACGATCAAATCGGCGCTGGACCCGGCCGGGATCATGAACCCGGGCGCAGTCCTGCGGGCCGTGTAGCGGGCTGACCCAGCGGGTTCAGGCGCCCTCGAACGCGCACAACGCGTGCACATCCATGCCCATCGCTTCCAGCTTCGCCCGCCCGCCCAGATCCGGCAGGTCGATGACGAAGGCGCAGCCGATGACTTCGCCTCCCAACCGTTCGATCAGCTTGATACCAGCCTCGGCCGTGCCGCCCGTGGCGAGCAGGTCGTCCACCACCAGAACGCGCGCGCCCGGCTCGATGGCATCGTCGTGCACCTCGACCACGGCCTCGCCGTATTCCAGCGTGTAAGCCTCCGAGATCACCGGTCCGGGCAGTTTGCCCTTTTTGCGGATCGGCACGAACCCGATCGACAATTGGTGCGCCACCGCGCCGCCCAGGATGAAGCCACGGGCCTCGAGCCCGACCACGCAGTCGATCGGGATGCCGGCATAGGGGTGCAACAGCTGATCGACCGCAATCCGCAGGCCGCGCGGGTCCGCAAACAGGGTGGTCACGTCACGAAACAGAATCCCTTCGTGCGGGAAATCGGCGATGGTCCTGATGTAGTCCTTGACCGTCTTGTGGTTCGCCATGGTTGCGATCCTTCTGGGTGGCACCCGGTATCGGGCATTCCGCCCCCAAAGACCCCCAGGCAGGGGGTGGGAACAAGGGGGCACGCGGCTTTTTAGCAGCGGGTGTGCCATCATGCCACCGCATCGGTGACCGCCGGGCGGGATCAGACGGTCAGAGCACGCGCCCGGCAACAGCGTCCAGCCGGGCCAGCAGATCGGGGTCGCGTTTCTCCGGCGCCGTCATGATCGCGAATTCCAACGCCCGGTCGCACCCATGCGGGCAGGGAGCACGATCTGCGCCCAGCAGGGCGGGCAGGCGGGCGACCATGCCTCGGGCGTTGGCCGAATTGCCGGTCAAGGTGCGGATGATCTCGCTGACATCCACCTCGCCGTGGTCGGGGTGCCAACTGTCGTAGTCGGTGACCATCGCGACAGACGCATAACAAAGCTCGGCTTCGCGGGCGAGTTTTGCCTCGGGCATGTTGGTCATGCCGATCACATCGCAGCCCCAGACGTTTCGGTACATGTTCGACTCGGCCAGAGTCGAGAATTGCGGCCCCTCCATTGCGAGGTAGGTGCCGCCCTTGTGCACCGTGATCCCCTGGGCCTGCGCGGCATCGAAACAGGCGTCGCCCAGCCGGGGGCAGGTGGGATGTGCGACGCTGACATGGGCGACACAACCGGTCCCGAAGAAGCTTTTCTCCCGGCCGAAGGTGCGGTCGATGAACTGATCCACCACGACGAAATGCCCCGGCGCCATTTCCTCCCGGAACGAGCCGCAGGCCGAGACCGAGATCACGTCTGTCACGCCGATCCGTTTCAGCGCGTCGATATTGGCGCGATAGGGCACTGTCGTTGGCGAGTGAACGTGGCCCCGGCCGTGGCGCGGCAGGAACGCCATCTTCACACCGTCCAGCGTGCCGATCAGGATCTGGTCGGAGGGAGCGCCCCAGGGGCTGTCGACGGTTGTCCAGGTCGGGTCCTGCAAACCGCCGATCTCGTAGAGGCCGCTGCCCCCGATCACCCCGATCATCGTGTCCATCATGTTGCTCCCGGATCAGACAATACCGGCAGACTAGACGTCTTGCCGCGAGTGCGAAAGTGCGGCGGAGCGACCTGTCGTTATGGTTGCCGGCAAGTGGATCCAGAACACCGTGTTCTCCGGCTTGGCGTGCCGGGGGCCCACAGCGTTGCTGCGTCGCCGGCGCGACCCGCAATCAGCCCGGCAGGCGGCCGCATTGCGCGGGCTTTCCCCTGTGCAACCATGGGGACACATCGGTGACCTTTGCGGAAAGGCCCGGTGGATGCTAAGCTATGCGCAAGGCGCATGGCGGCTTCCCGCTGGAGGCGGTACAGTCAAAGGGGGCTTTCTGGTACTGGCTTCAGGTCGCAGTCGTCTTTTTGACGGGCCCTTCCGCAACCGGTGGGCTGGCCGGCGGCGCAAAGAACACTCCGAGATCATCCCGAGACAGACAACGAGGACTTCCGCGTGACCCGAGCCTTTATGGCAGCCCTGGCCGACAGCAATTACCTTTCGCAATTCTCCACTGGCGAAAAGGAGATCTCCGGACGTTCGCGCAACGAGATTGTCCGCACGGAGGTCCTTGCCGGCCTGACCGTCGCCCTGGCGCTGGTTCCCGAGGCGGTCGCCTTTGCCTTCGTGGCGGGCGTTCATCCGCTGGTCGGGCTCTATGCCGCCTTTATCGTCGGGTTGATCACCGCGTTGTTCGGCGGGCGTCCCGGCATGATCTCGGGGGCAACGGGCGCGTTGGCGGTCGTGATGGTGTCGCTGGTGGCGCAGCACGGGGTTGAATACCTGTTCGCCACGGTGGTGTTGATGGGGCTTCTGCAGATCCTGGCGGGCATCTTCCGGCTCGGAAAGTTCATGCGCCTGGTGCCACACCCGGTGATGCTGGGCTTTGTCAACGGGCTGGCCATTGTCATCTTTCTTGCCCAACTCTCGCAATTCCAGGTGCCCGGCACGGCAGAGGCATCGGGGCACGGCATGGCGGGCGGCGAGTGGCTGACGGGTTGGCCGCTGGTGATCATGTTGGGGCTGGTGGCGCTGACCATGGCGATCATCTGGGGCACACCCAAGCTGACCCGGGCGATCCCGGCTCCGCTGGCGGGCATTGCCATCGTCGCGGGCATCGTGATCGCCTTTGGCATCGATGTGCCGCGCGTGGGCGACATGGCCTCCATCGAGGGCGGACTGCCGACATTCCATATCCCGGCGGTTCCGCTGACCTGGGAAACGCTGACAATCATCCTGCCGTATTCGCTCATCCTTGCGGCCATCGGTTTGATCGAAAGCCTGCTGACTCTGAACCTGGTGGGCGAGATCGTCCACGAACGCGGCGGTGCCAGCCAGGAGAGCGTGGCGCAGGGCGTCGCGAACGTCACGACCGGCTTCTTTGGCGGAATGGGCGGCTGTGCGATGATCGGCCAGTCGATGATCAACGTGAAGTCGGGCGGCCGCACGCGAATTTCCGGCATCGCAGCCGCACTGTTCCTGTTGGCCTTCATCGTGGTGGCCGCGCCGCTGATCGAGAAGATTCCGCTGGCAGCGCTGGTTGGCGTGATGTTCATGGTCGTGATCGGCACCTTTGCCTGGCGGTCGCTGACCATCATGCGCAAGGTCCCGTTGACCGATGCCATCGTGATTGTCCTCGTGACCGTGGTGACCGTGGCGACCGACCTGGCCACGGCTGTCGTGGTGGGGGTGATCGTGTCTGCGCTGGCCTATGCCTGGCAGAACGCCTCGCGCATCCACGCCAAGATTTCGGAAACGCCAGACGGTGCCAAGGTCTACGAGATCCAGGGCCCGCTGTTCTTTGGCTCGAGCGACGGATTTTCCGAACTGTTCGACCCCGCGGGTGACCCTGACCACGTGGTCATCGACTTTGCCGAAAGCCGCGTGGCGGACCAGTCTGCGCTGACGGCGATCGAGGTTGTGGCCGGAAAATACCTGAAGGCAGGCAAGAAGCTTGAATTGCGCCACCTGAGCCACGATTGCCACAAGTTGCTGACCAAGGCCGGCCAGTTGATGGTGGATTCCGACGACGACCCCGACTACGCGATTGCCGCCAACTACCAGGTGCGTACCGGCGTGCTGCACATGGGGCACTAGTGTTCTGAGTCTGACGCTTGCTACCTGTTGCCTCCGATATCATCGAGAGCGTTCAGCGCGCGGCGTTCTCGGTCGGGGATGTTTTCGGCAGTTTTGGTCCAGGTGAAGGGCTTCGGCTTGGCGTTATGGTGCAGCAGGTAGTCGTAGATCGCGGCCTCCAACTCGTCGACGCTCGTATAGCTGCCGCGCCGGATGCGCTTTGAAGTTATCTCTGCGAAGAACCGTTCGACCATGTTGAGCCACGAGGCACT
>CANLZY010000044.1 GCA_947495685.1 uncultured Tropicimonas sp. | reverse complement strand
GCGGCGGCGGCGTAACCGAGGCGGAAATCCACTTAGAAAACGCCCGAAACCTGTTCAGACAAACCGAGCCACCTCTGTTGTCAGATTTTCGAGTTTTTCAACACAATCGGCGGGAAACGGCCTTTCGCCGCGCCTTTCATAAACGGCTGCTTTCGGGAAACTCCTTTCGAAGAGCCCAACTGGGACATTCGAAAGGAGAGAATGCTGAAGGCAGGTTCCGCATCCTACGCCCGCCTTCAGGTTTCGTGCCGAGAGTGGCCAGGTTACTTCGGCATCTCGTCATACTCGATGACGAAGCCCATGTTATAGCCAGACGGCATGCCGCGTTCGCCGTATTGGGCCACCGTGTCCCAATAGTCGCCCCATGTTGAGACAGGCACGTTCAACTCGCCGAAGCCCATGACGTTCTGCCGGCCGGCACCGTTGGGCTGGGTGTTGTCGCGCGGGTCGCGGTCGGTGACGCCATCGTTGAGGTTCTGCGCCCAATTGGAATAGTCCCACGGCTCGCCGGACAGCCACTGCCAACCGTCCAAGGAATCCTCGGTGTCGGAGACGCGCACGCCGCCCAGGAACGGGCCGATCTTGATGCGGTAGTGGCTGTCGGCGGTGTAGTCGTCGGGGAACTCCCAGTAATACGTGTCATCATTGACGAGGCCGAAGACGAACTCGTTCTCTTCCGGCGAGGTCATCGAGGCAAGGTAGCCGCCTGCGGCGTCGGCAAGAATGGCCGCCTGCACCCAGCTGACATTCATGCTCTCGACCAGAACGACTTCATAGTAATGCGTGCCGCCTTCGGGGCGCTCGAAGCTCTGGATATCTTCGCGGGTATAGACGACATCGCCGGGAAGCGCCTCGAAGCTCTCGAAGATCGGGTAGTTGACCGTGAAGGTCGCAGGGCCAACCACGACCTCTTCCATCGTGACCTCTCCCTGATCCGGCGGCGGGCCGGATTTCTGGCCGGGCTTGGGGCCGCCCTGCGGGAACATGCCGGTTTCGGGCATATCGCTGAGATCATAGAACCCTTCGGCGGGGGTGTAATCCTGAGCGAAGGCCGGGAGCGCCACGGTGGTGGCAAGGACGATCAGGATCTGTTTGCGGGTCATGTTGCATATCCTTTGGTTGGGGATGGTTGGTGGGGTGAGAGCCGATCACTCGGCGCGGATTTCTTCTGCGCGGGTCTTGAGCCGGGTCAGGATGGCGGCTTCCTCTTCGGAGGTGCCGTCGGCCAGAAGATCGGTCAGTTCGCGCGGGTCGGTGGCGAGGTCGTAGAGCTCGAATTCCGTATCCTCGACGGCCACCAGCTTGTGATTGCCCTGGCGGACGGCCCAGCCGAAGACATCGCTCGGCTTGCTGTCGGCGCGGTCCTCCTGGAAATGCTCGACATAGATGTAGTCGCGCGTGCCGTCCCCGCCGGTCAGAAGCGGACGGAAGTCGTGGCTGTCGGGGCGCTCGGCGTCGATCCCGGCGAAACCGGTGACGGTGGCGAAGAAATCGGTTGTGCCGACGAAGCCCTCGCTCTTGCCCGGCTCGATGCCGGGGCCGGTGACGACGAAGGGCACATGGGTGCCGCCCTCGTAGATCGTGCCCTTGGCAGAATGTTCACCATAGAAGCCGCGCGTGACCTGGTTGGGCGAGCCGTTGTCGCCGATGAACATGACGATCGTGTCCTCGCGGACCTCGGGGTCCATCGTGTCGAGCAGCCGGCCGATCTCGGTGTCCAGCGCCTCCAGCATCGCCTGGTAGTAGGTCAGCTGGTCGGCCTTGATCGACTCTTCGTCCGTGGGCAGGTCGCCAAATCTGTGGAGGTCTTGCGGGGGCAGGTGAAAGGGCGAATGCGGCGCGTTGTAGGCCAGCCAGAGGAACCAGGGGCTGCCCTGCGCGCCGATCCAGTCCAGCGCCTCGTTGGTGATTGCGGTGGTGGAATACTCCTCCACAGGCATTTCGGCGCCCGCGGTCACGGCGGGCCATTTGAAGTAGTCGCGCACGCCGCCCTTGAAGACGCCCCAATAGTCGGAGACGCCCAACTCCGCCGGGTGGTCCAGCGTCGCGTCGGCCCCGGCCAGGTGCCACTTCCCGAGCAGGTTGGTGGCGTAGTCGCTCCCCTCCAGGACGTCAAAAAGGCTCTCGGCATCGGCGGCCAGCCCGTTCGTCCCCTCGCGCGGGATCGCCGAACCGACGCCCGTGCGCAGCCCGTATTGCCCGGTCATGATCGTGGCGCGGGTGGGCGAACAGACGGGGGCGGAATAGGCGTTCAGGAACACCAGCCCGTCGTTGCACATCGCTTCCACATTCGGCATCGGGGCCTGCTGGTCGCCGAGCGAATAGCAGTTTGAGGCGTCCAGCCCCATGTCGTCGGCGATGATCAGCAGGATGTTGGGCTGGTCGGCAGCCTGCGCCATCATCGGCAGGGCGGCAAGGCAGGACGTGGCAAGAAAGGATCGGATCTTCATGGGGATGCTCCTGGTCTTCAGTTCAGAATGACCCAGTGGCGCAGGGCCGGGTTGGTTGCGTTGCACTCGGCAAGGAGAAGCTCGCGGGACATGAACGGGCCCGCCGAACGGCTTGCGGCGCCTGCGGTGAGGCATTGGTCGGGGGCGGCGGCGGGGCTGAGCGCGCCACTTTCTGCGTCAAAGGCGAAGCGCTGCGCGGGGTCGCCCGCGTCGCAGGGCACGAGTCCGAAATCGGTCGGTTCCCCGTCCGGGCGATGCACCGCGCAATAGTCGGGGAAGGCCACCGAGCGGATCTCCCCTGTCTCCGGTGTGAAGGCGAACTGCACATCGCCCCCCCGCGGCTTGCAGGAGTGCACCTGAAGGTTGTTCGAGAAGCCGCGCCCGAGCGTATCGATGCACCAGCCAAGCCCGTCCTTCTCGTCGAGGTTTTCGGCCAGGTGGATGACGGGGGACGGGGTCTGCAGCGCCAGCGCCGGATTGTCGGCCTGCGCGTAGGATTCCAGCCCCCAGATGGCCAGAACCGTTCCCGCGGCGAGCGCGAGGCCGGCAACGATATTTCCGGGTTTTTTGATAACGAACATCTGGTCTCTCCGTGAGGGGATGTGCTTCCAACGAGTTCCTGCCACCGTTCCGGCGCTCACGTCTCAAAGGGTTTGTCGCGAAATGTCGCAAAGCCCGCGCCTGATACATTCCGCGACAAAGTCGCTGCCCGTGACGCCTCCCGCCGGCTGGTTTTCCGCGATCCCGCCCCATAGGCTGGGTCCGAAACGGAACGGACGGCCATGGACCCCATCCCACAGCAGATCCTCATCGTCGACGATGCGCGCGACATTCGTGAACCGCTTGGCCAATACCTGCGCAAGCAAGGATTCCGCACCCGACTGGCCGCCGATGCGGCCGAGGCGCGGGCCATGCTTGCAGAAGCCGAGATCGACCTGGCAATCCTCGACCTGATGATGCCGGGAGAAGACGGGCTGAGCCTCTGCCGCTGGATGGTCGCCAATACCGACATCCCCGTCATCATGCTGACGGCTATGGTCGGGGAAACCGACCGTATCGTTGGGCTCGAACTGGGCGCGGATGATTACGTGGTCAAGCCGTTCAACCCGCGCGAACTGCTGGCGCGGGTGCGCGCGGTGCTGCGGCGTCGGCCGGACCCGCCGAGAACAGAGCCCGACAAGCGCCGGTATTTCGGCCCATGGCTCCATGATCCCGCGACCCACACGATCCAGCGGGATGACTGCGAGCCGGTGACGCTGACGACCGGAGAGAACCGTCTGCTGGCCTTTCTACTTGCTCAAGCCGGACAGGCCCTGAGCCGCGCCTACCTGCTGGAACGGGTGATGGGGCGCGAGGAGAAGGCTTTCGACCGTGCCATCGACAATCATATCAGTCGGCTGCGCAAGAAGATCGAAGACGATCCATCCGCACCGCGTCTGCTGGTGACCGAGCGAGGCGGGGGCTACCGGCTCGTGGCCGAGGTGCGGGAGGCCGGCAAGGCATGAGCTTGCGCAGCCACCTTCCCGACCGGCTGGCCAGCCAGATAATGGCTCTTCTGATCGGCGCTCTCCTTCTGGCGTTTCTTCTTTCGACCGCCATCATCGTGGTATCGCAAAGGCGTTCCGGCGACAGCGCCCGTGCTGCAATTGCGGCTGACCGAGCCGTCGAACTGGTCGTCGCGCTCGATTCCATCGCGCCATCAGGGCAGGCCGACTTTGCGAAAGCCGCCACGACCAGAACCACCAAGATCGACGTGTCCCGCGACCCCTTCGTCGAGGAGACGGCCGACAACGAACGCTCCCAGGGCCTCGCTGCACAGATTGCTGCAGAAACCGAACGAGACGCCCGCGTGTCGGTCCTTTCCCGGGTCGAAACCGATGCCATGGACGACCCGCGCAATGCCGGCCGCAACCGGGAAGTCGTGGTGATCTCCCTGCCATTGGCAACTGGCGCAAGCTGGGTGAATTTCACAACACAAGAACCACTCACCTGGCACACCTCGGCAGACCAGAGGTTTCTTCTGATCTCCCTGGGGATCATGTCCCTCTCGGTCACTGTCATTGTCTGGCTCTTCGTCCGCCACCTGACGCGTCCATTGACCGAACTCGCCGCGGCGGCACAGCGCTCTGCCCGAGGCGACCATTCGGTTCGTGTTTCTGAAACGGGACCGGCAGAACTGCGCAATGCCTCGGCCGCATTCAACGCGATGCAGGGTGAAATTGCACGGTTCGATGCCGAACGCACGCGCACGATTGCGGCTGTCGGGCACGACCTTCGTACTCCCATGACCAGCCTGCGCATTCGGGCCGAGATGATCGATGACGCCGATCTTCGCGAGCCAATGATCGACACGCTGGACGAGATGGCGGCTATGGCCGAGGGGTTGATCTCCTATGCCCGCGAGGGCCAGGAAGAGGAGCACTTGCCAGAGGTCGATCTGGCAGAACTGGTTGCGAAAGTCGCCGAGGAGCGAGGCGTTCCGTTCAGCACCAGTGCTCATCCCCGGATCAAGGCGGGACCGATCAGCCTCGCCCGTGCCGTCGGCAACGTCATCGACAATGCGGTGCAATATGGCGGAACAGACGGGGTGACCGTCACCCTGTCGCAATCCGGAACGGAGATTGAAGTCGCTGTCATCGATACCGGTCCGGGAATCCCGGCAGAGTTGCTCCCAGTCATTTTCGATCCGTTCACCCGTGGCGAAAGAAGCCGCAACACGGAGTCCGGCGGCGCAGGTCTCGGGTTATCCATTGCACGCAGGATTACTCGTAGCCACGGTGGTGAACTCTCGCTGGAGAACCGAAAGCCACATGGATTGTGCGCGACCATCCGATTTCCAAGATAATAAGCTATATCTTGGGCAAACCGGTCGCTCTGTCGGCGGCATTCAGAGCGTGCAACCAATCTGTGAGACTGGCTAAAAGGTCCGGTCTGGGCCGTTCTTGTTCGTCCCAAGCCATAGGTCGAAAGCGCGGATCGTCCGCAGCGCAAGGCCGTTTTCCTTCCGCCACAAACGATGCTGCTGTCAACTGGCAAAAATCTTCACGACTAACACTCAAAGGACACTGGTGGCGGCCGTTTCGCGCAGGTAGCGGAAGTCGTTACTTCGTTGGAGATTGAAAAATCAACACGGCACTGAACACGATCCGGTCCGACCTGCGGGCATAGAACGGCGTGGGACACCGGCGACCTATCCGATTGATCTCATTGCCCCGCATTCATCCTTCCGTGGGACACCCAAACCCCTCTTCCATTGCCTCCGGGGCTTAAAATTCATTCCCCCCCCAGCCGCGAAGGCCGCTCTCATGGTTTGCGAGCAAACCACTGCCGCGCTGTGGACAGCCCCGTGCTGCCCGACCTGCTCGGCCAGAGACCCGAGGACGAGCAGACCGGCACGCTCACCGCCTCCTCTCGGCAGATAACGTCGCAATCGCTTGCCGGGCAAGGGACGGCGGCTACGACACACGCCGCTGCCACAAGGCTATCCACTGCCCGGCAGGGCATGACTGCAAGCCTGAGAGGGATCGAGCGCGACGCCGTTCCAGTCATCCGGATCCGAAGGAACGGACGCGCGTGGAAAGAAGACTGCCCGGCTGCACGCGCCCGCAACGAGACACTGCGTGCCACCCGTCACGACGGTCGGGCCTTCTGGAAGCGCTGGACCGGATACCATGCCCGCAGCCGGATCGAGGCTGACCCTCTCATGGTTTGCAAGCAAACCACTGCCGGGCAGTGGATGCGCTGCCTCAAGGCATTCGGTGGATGTATCATGGCGAGAGACCCGGACCGCCAGACCGCCGGAATCCAAACCGCCGTCGCTTCGACCGCAGATCGTCTAGGCGAACCCCCAAGTCAGCATCCTCCGATCACGTGTGTAGCCGCCGATACCCCGCAGATAGAACCAGGCCAAGGCACAGGCCCGCCACTCCCGGAATCTCTTTTTGGATCATGCCCAATCCACGGCGCGACGCTGTGCACGGGGCGCCGCAGGCTCACTCGAACGCATGGCGTTTTCCTGCTCGCAATTTGAGCATCTCCATGGGCGTCAACACATCCATCATCTGCTCGGTCAGAAGCTTCTTGAGAACGCCAATGACTTTTCTTCCGTGAACCTTGATCGTCTCATCGTTGGTCTCCCATCAACGGAACAAACCAACCCAAAATCGTGGGTGTATCGGGGGAGCAGGTTACGACGGTCAAAGCCAAAGCCCAGTAGGCGCCGAAAACAGAAAACGGGCGACAAACTTGGTTGCCGCCCGCTTCAATTGACTTGCTGCGCCTTCGCCTGTTTGGCTGGCTCCATTCATGTTCAACTTCATCAATCGCCGAGACGAACTGGCGACAAAGTCTCGCCTATGCGAGCATACCTATCGGGTTTTCGAGGTTTTCAACGATTGCGCGAAGAAGTTCGGCCCCGAGGGCTCCATCAATGACGCGGTGATCCACGGAGAGTGTCACGGACATCACCGTCGCAACCGCCAATTCGCCATCTTCGCCAACCACAGGTTTCTTCGCTCCCGCTCCGACCGCCAGAATGGCGCCGTGCGGCGGGTTGATGACAGCGTCAAAGTTGTCGATGCCAAACATCCCAAGGTTGGAGATCGCGAAAGTTCCCCCCTGATATTCGCTTGGGGCCAACTTCTTGTCGCGGGCGCGGCCGGCGAGGTCCTTCATCTCGGCTGACAGGGCGGACAGAGATTTCATCTCTGCGTCCCGGAGCACGGGCGTGAAAAGTCCGCCCTCGATGGCAACGGCAACTGCGACGTCGGATGGCTTGAGCTGCAACATCCTGTCGCCGGCCCAAACTGCATTGGCGGCCGGAACTTGCTGGAGCGCAAGCGCACAGGCCTTGATGATGAAATCGTTGACCGAGAGTTTCACGCCGCGGGCTTCGAGTTGCTTGTTCAGCGTGGAGCGGAACTTGAGCAGCGCATCGAGCTTGATGTCGCGACGCAGGTAGAAGTGTGGGATCGTCTGTTTTGCCTCGGTCAGGCGGGCGGCAATGGTCTTGCGCATGCCGTCCAGCTTGATTTCCTCGTAGGGGCGATCCGCATACATCTTGAGCACGACGTCGGTCGAGGGGCCGGCCGGCGCGGCTGCAACCGAGGCCGCTGCCGCCACTGGGGCGACTGCTGCGGGGGCTGTCTTTGCCGGGCTGGCAGTTGCATTGATGACGTCCGCCTTGACAATACGACCTCGCGGTCCCGATCCTTGGATCTGGCTCAGGTCGAGGCCCTTGTCGGCTGCGATCCGACGGGCGAGCGGGCTTGCGAATACCCGCGTTCCGTCCGCGGCCGCAGATGCGGTCGGGGCAGGGGGCGCGACCGCATCTGCGGCCCCAGAGGGTGCCACATCGCCGCCCGTGTCAGTAGCGGACGGTGCGGATTTCGCCGCCGTGCTGCCGATGTCATCGGCGGTCTCGCCTTCGGCCAGCAGGATGGCGATGGGGCTGTTCACGGCAACGCCCTCGGTGCCTTCTGCCACCAGGATCTTGCCGATCACACCTTCATCCACGGCTTCGAATTCCATGGTCGCCTTGTCGGTCTCGATCTCGGCCATGAGGTCGCCGGAGGACACCGTATCCCCCTCCTTCACGAGCCATTTCGCCAATGTCCCTTCCTCCATCGTCGGAGACAGGGCCGGCATCAGTATTTCAACAGGCATGTCTTGCTCCTCAGCGGTAGGTCACGGACTTGACGGCGGCGATCACCTCGTCGGTGGTCAGCAGCGCCAGTTTTTCGAGGTTGGCGGCATAAGGCATCGGAACGTCCTTGCCCGTGCAGTTGATGACGGGCGCATCAAGGTAGTCAAAGGCGTTTTCCATGATGTAGGCCGACAGGTGGTTGCCGATCGAGCCGACAGGCCAGCCCTCTTCCACGGTGACACAGCGATTGGTCTTCATCACCGATGCGAGAACGGTGTCATAGTCAATCGGGCGCAGGGTCCGCAGGTCGATCACCTCGGCCGAGATGCCATCTTGGGCCAGTTTGTCCGCCGCCTCCAGCGCGTATTGCATGCCGATGCCAAAGGACACGATGGTCACATCGGTGCCTTCGCGCCAGATGCGCGCCTTGCCGAAGGGAACGGTGTAATCGTCCAGCACCGGTACTTCGAAGGTCCGCCCGTAGAGGATTTCGTTCTCAAGGAAGATCACCGGGTTGGGATCGCGGATCGCCGATTTCAGCAGACCTTTTGCATCGGACGCGCAATACGGCATCACGACCTTCAGCCCGGGGATCTGAGCGTACCACGCGGCATAGTCCTGGCTGTGTTGGGCGCCGACCCGTGCCGCAGCCCCGTTGGGACCGCGAAAGACGATCGGGCACCCCATCTGTCCACCGGACATGTAGAGCGTCTTGGCAGCCGAGTTGATGATCTGGTCAATCGCCTGCATGGCGAAATTGAATGTCATGAACTCGACGATCGGACGCAGGCCGCCAAAGGCCGAGCCGACGGCAATCCCGGCAAACCCGTGCTCTGTGATCGGCGTGTCAATCACCCGCTTGGGGCCAAACTGGTCGAGCAGGCCCTGCGAAATCTTGTAGGCGCCTTGGTATTCCGCAACTTCTTCGCCCATCAGATAGACGCTCTCGTTGCGGGTCATCTCTTCGGCCATGGCGTCGCGAAGGGCCTCGCGGACCGTCGTGGTCTTCATCTCGGTGCCTTCCGGGAAGTCGGGTTCCACGGTGACGCTTGCGACAGGGGCCGCTGGTGCGGACGACGGCGCCGCTGCGACGGGGGCTGCGGTTTCGGTAGCGACAGGGGCAGGCGCCGCGACGGCCGCATTCGCATCTTCGCCCTCTTCGACGATGATGGCGATCGGGGTGTTGACCTTGACGCCCTCGGTGCCGGCCGGGATCAGGATCTTTCCGACAATGCCTTCGTCGACGGCCTCGAATTCCATCGTCGCCTTGTCGGTTTCGATTTCAGCGAGGATATCGCCGGAAGAGACCGCATCGCCCTCCGCGACCATCCATTTTGCCAGCGTGCCTTCCTCCATGGTCGGCGACAGTGCGGGCATCAATACTTCAGTTGCCATTGTGTTTTCTCCGTACTGTCAGGTGGTTACGCGTCGGCGTAGATGTCGGTCCAGAGCTCTTCGAGCGCGGGCTCGGGGCTCTGCTTGGAGAACTCGGCGGCATCGTTCACGACGTCCTTGATCTCCTTGTCGATGGCTTTCAGCTCGTCTTCGCTGGCATGGTTGCCGGTCAGGAGCAGTTGGCGCACGGCCTCGATCGGGTCGCGCTCTTCGCGCATCTTCTGGACTTCTTCACGGGTGCGATACTTGGCCGGGTCCGACATCGAGTGACCGCGATACCGGTAGGTCTTGACCTCGAGGATGTAGGGACCCTTGCCCGCACGGCAGTGGGCGACAGCCTTTTCCGAAGCTTGCTTGACCGCCAGCACGTCCATTCCATCGACTTCCTCGCCGGCAATACCGAAGGCTTCGCCGCGCTTGTAGATGTCCTGGCTGGAGGTCGAACGCTGCTGGGCCGTGCCCATCGCGTATTGGTTGTTCTCGATCACGAAGATCACCGGCAAATCCCAGAGCGCCGCCATGTTGAAGGTCTCATAGACCTGGCCCTGGTTCGCGGCGCCATCGCCGAAATAGGTGAACGTGACACGCCCGTTCTCGTTGTACTTGTCGGCAAAGGCCAGGCCGGCGCCCAGCGGCACCTGTGCGGCGACGATGCCATGCCCGCCATAGAAATGTTTCTCTTTCGAGAACATGTGCATGGAACCGCCCTTGCCCTTGGAATACCCGCCCTCGCGGCCGGTCAGCTCGGCCATGACGCCCTTGGGGTCCATGCCGCAGGCCAGCATGTGTCCGTGGTCGCGGTACGAGGTGATACGCTTGTCACCTTCCTCGGTGGCCGCCTCCAGGCCGACGACGACGGCCTCCTGACCAATGTAGAGGTGGCAGAACCCGCCGATCAGCCCCATTCCGTACAACTGGCCGGCCTTTTCCTCGAAACGCCGGATCATCAGCATGTCGCGGTAATACCCGAGCAGCTCCTCCTTGGAGACGTTTGGTTTCTTCGTTGTCCGTCGCGCTGCCATCTGCAGGGCCTCCCTGGCCAGGAAATAGTTTAACGTTGAATTATTCTCTATCAGGTCGGTAACCGGCCTGCCCACCAAAAAATTGCCCTTGCGGCAGCAATCTGGGAAAAATGCCGGAAAACCCGCCATGCACGTGGCGGGATGCTTGTATCACGAAATGGGATGCTGCTGTCAGCGGATGACGATCTCGTCGACCCGGATCAGCCCGAGAATCTCTCGCGCCTGCTGATCCAGCAGGTCGAGGTCCAGGTATCCTTCGGACATTCGCCGTGTCTTGTTCGTCATCTCGGCGACCGCAAGTTCCAGTTTGGCGCGTTGCTCCAGCAGCACACTCGTCTCCGCTTCGATCTCGATCCGCCGAAACAGCCCGAAATCTCCCTGGACGGCGGCAAAGGTGAAGTACATTGCCAACGAGAAACCGATCGTCAAAAAGACAGCGGATTTTACGGTGGGCCGAGATGTGGAACTGGTCATGTCGTTGCCTCGGAAGCCATTTCTTGGTGAACGGCCTTGAGGTGATTCTGACACAGCTGCCTCCCATTTGGAATCCCGTTCGGCCGTTTTTCGTAGAACTCTCGGGAAAGCTTCCCGCTGTTGTTCCCGCGCAACGTCTGGTGTGTCGGATGGTGGTCCCATGGGATGATATCCCCCGACCTTGACGCCATTCCAGACGTCTGTGGAGGGGGGCGAGGACGTCTGGGCAACGGTGGGTCACACCGACCGTCGCGATTGAAGATCTGTTCAACCGAGGCTGGGCGACGTCCACGGTCAGCCCGGCGAGATCAGTGTGCAACGGTGTCCGGGTGTCCCTCGGGCCAGACGCAGATCCGCAGACGCGGTGCTGTCACAGGGTTTCAGTTCGCCTTGCCGCATTCGATTGCACGTCCATCAGGCCAACGACGATGGGCTGCCTGAAAGGCAAACGTTCAAACAGGAACGGCGCGCGTGAAACGCGCGCCGGGCCCAACGGGATGCGACGCCGCAAGGCGTCAAAGACGGGCGGGAGCCCCCTGGTTTTGGGCGCGCCTGCCAGAGCCTGGATCAGGCCTTGCCCTTGTAGATGTCGACCAGGTTCGAGAACAGCTGCAGAGCCTCTTCGCGCGGACGCTGGAAGGAGTTGCGGCCGATGATCGAGCCGTTGCCGCCGCCGTCGCGGATGGCACGGGCATCGTCGTAGACGCTGTCGGACCCTTTCTTGGCACCACCCGAGAACACCACGAGACGCTTGCCGGCAAAGCAGGAGTCGACGCAATGCTTGACGCGCGCGGTCAGCGTCGAGACGTCGACGTTGTTCTCTTCATAGACCTTGCGGGCCTCATCCTGCATGACGTGATCGGTGGTCAGCTTGATCTTGATGATGTGGGCGCCCAGCAGCGCGGCGATGTGCGCAGCGTAGGAGCCGACGTCGATCGCGGTTTCACCGTCCTTGGTCACGCCTTCACCGCGCGGGTAGGACCAGATCACGGTGGCGATGCCCTTGGCGGCAGCTTCCTTGCGCATCTCGGCGATTTCTTCGAACATGTCGAACATCACGTCGGAGCCGGGGTAGATGGTGAAGCCGATGGCCGATGCGCCGATGCGCAGCGCGTCGTCGACGCTGGACGTGACAGCCTGGTTCTTGGCGGCGGTGGGCGACATCAGCGAGTTGGCCGAGTTCACCTTGAGGATCGTCGGGATCTGACCGGCAAACGTGTCGGCACCGGCTTCAAGCGAGCCGAGCGGCGCGGCATAGGCGTTCAGGCCGGCGTCGATTGCCAGCTGGTAGTGGTAGTGCGGGTCGTAGCCGGCGGGGTTCGGACCGAACGAACGGTGGCCACCGTGCTCGAAGCCCTGGTCGACGGGCAGGATGATCATCTTGCCGGTTCCGCTCAACTTACCTGCCATGAGCATCCGGCAAAGGTTGGCCTTCACACCGGGCGTCTCGCCTTCGTAGTTGGCAAGAATGCGGCTGACAGCTCTGGTGGCTTTCATGGATTCGATCCCTATGCTGTGGTTTCAACAGCGACGTAGGAGTCCTTGCGCCATCGCGCAACAAAGATAGTGCAATGACGGCGCTAAGTCGCAGTCTGAGCGTATTGATGACGCTATCAGAGCCCAAAACCCGGCCTATTCGGCGTATTCTGGTCGATCCCTACCAGATCCTCTCGTCCAGCTTGGCCTGGTTGCTGGCCGCGCCGACATCTGTTTCCAACCAGAAACTGTAGTCGTCGGCAGCTAGCGTCCAACGCACCCTTTAAGGGAGATTGGATTTGGCCCGCGCCGTTTGACGCGCTGTTGCCGGTTGACCTATCCGACCCAGCCCAAGGACGCTTGGTGTTCCTGTTCCCTCAGGCCCAGCTTGCGGTGCCCTTCGCCGACGACGGGCATCGCAGGCGGTTGCTGGCCTGCCGTTGCGCGTGGAGCGGGTCAGGCACCTGTCCAGGGGCAGATCTGCGCAAGGTTCTGACGGAAGAAGGGCTGGGCGGCATTGATCTTGCAACCGCGAAAATCCTGGCGTTGCCCGTTGCCGACCGATTGTCGCAACCATGTGCAGCCCCCCGAGAAATCAGTTTTCATCCTCAGGGTTTTGGCCGAGAAGGTGCTGCAACAACGCACCGCAATGGCGGCCTGAGCCGCCGAACAGGTGCGAGGCGAAACCGCGCCCCAGCCTCGCAGCTGCCACTCTTGAGGCCAGTTTCGGATTACCCATTCAGTCCCGCGAAGCGTACCCCGCCAAGATCCGCCATCTCCCGCTTCCAGGTCGAGAGGTCCGAATGCCGGAAATCGGACAGGCTGGAATGACCGCAGGCGCGGGCAAGGACCTGCATGAGCTCGACGCTGGCATCAAAGTAGCGTGCAAGCTTCTCGGCGCCGGTCTGAACGTCGAGCCGCTTTCGCAGCTCTGGTTTTTGGGTCGCGACACCAACCGGGCAATTGTTGGAATTGCACATGCGCGCGGCGATACAGCCGACGGCCTGCATGGCGGAATTGGACACCGCGATGGCATCCGCGCCAAGCGCCATCGCCTTTGCGAAATCCTCGGCCACGCGCAACCCGCCGGTGATGACCAGCGTCACCTCTCGGCCCGTCTTCGCATCGAGATGCCTGCGCGCACGGGCAAGGGCCGGGATGGTCGGCACCGAGATATGGTCGCGGAAGATCAGCGGCGCCGCCCCGGTGCCACCACCGCGACCGTCAAGGATGATGTAACCGGCCCCGGCCTCCAACGCGAAGTCGATATCGTCTTCGATATGGTTTGCCGAGAGCTTGAACCCGATGGGGATACCGCCGGAAATCTCGCGCACCTCGTCGGCCACTTTCCGGAAGTCGGCCGGCGTGTGCAGATCCGGGAACGTGGGCGGGGAAATGGCGCTTTGGCCCGGTTCCAGCCCGCGCACCTCGGCAATCCTGCCCTGCACCTTGTCACCCGGAAGGTGCCCGCCGGTGCCGGTCTTGGCGCCCTGTCCCCCCTTGAAGTGGAAAGCCTGGACACGGGCGGTGAGGTCCGGCCTCCAACCGAATTTCGCCGAGGCGAGTTCATAGAAGTAGCGCGAATTCTCGGCCTGCTCCTCGTCCAGCATGCCCCCCTCGCCGGAACAGATGCCCGTACCGGCCAGTTCGGCGCCGCGTGCCAGCGCGGTCTTGGCTTCCTGGCTCAGCGCGCCGAAGCTCATGTCGGAGACGAAGAGTGGAATTTCGAGTTGCAGCGGCTTGGCCGCACGCGGTCCGATTGTGACCGAGGTCGCGACGGATACGTCATCGAGCAGCGGCTTGCGCGCCACCTGCGCAGGCAGGATCTGTATGTCGTCCCAGTGCGGCAGATCCTTGCGCGGCACGCCCATCGAGCCCATCTCGCCGTGATGGCCGAGTTTCGAGAGCCCGTCGCGCGCCAGTTCGTGGATGCGGGCGACGGTGGGTTCCTCCGGCGTTGCCACGGCCTCCGGAACATCGGATTTGGGCTCTGGCGCGGAATCGCCCGCCTTCAGGTCGCCAAGGCTCGCGTGGGTGCCGTCACAGAAGGGCGCGTTGGCACTGGCCTTGCATTGACAGAGTGCGGCCGGACCATCCTTTTCGGCGGTGAATTTCATCGGCGCCAAGCCCGTACCGGCATGGGAACCATCGCAGAAGGGCTGGCTCTTCGACAGGCCGCAGCGGCACCAGAAGTAATCCTTACCCTCTTGGAGTTCGAATTTCTTGGGGAATTTGGCGGCGATTGTCGGAACAGTCTGGCTCATCTGGCGATCCCTTGAGTTAGGTGGTTTGGGGCAGGGTACTGGTTACAGACGATGTGCGTCGTCACGAGGCCACGTTCACGCGGTTTCGGCAAGTTGTTTCGGCGCGTGGGCCAGCATGGCGGCGAAATGCGCCGGGCCGGTCGACCTTTGCCGTTTCCGCCACGCAGGGCAGGCCCGGGTTGTGTTCCATGTAGGCCGATGGCGCGGGAAATCCGCAATCCGGCGGCGACTCGTATTGAAGAGGCCGTGATAGGCGGCGTCGCCCCGGATCAGGGTGACGAAGGTGCGGATGTCGATTTCAGTCAGCCGGTCGCCGAAGAGGTGGCCTCTGGCCATGCGTGCTTCCAACTCGTCGAGCATGGGGAAGGCACCGTCCACGGGCTCGTCATACGCTCGTCGCGTGGTGGCAAAACCGGCGCGATCGCCCCCGTTGTTGAGGCTCTCGTGGATGCGCGGGTTAAGCGCGTTGGTTTCTGCGGCCAGATCCTCAGTGCATAGTCGCAAATCGGATGGAACAATTCCCCGAGGGCCGTGTGCAGCAGCCGCAGGATGACCGCGCTTTCGTTGTTCACCGTGACATTGCGCTTCATGTCCCAGGGAACCGGCACTGGGGCGCGGCCGGTGAAAACCGGGTCGGTACGGCAATAGGCATCGTGAAGGTGACACACCCCGAACAGAGGGTCATCGTCAGCACCGGGGGCGGTGGCGAAGCCCCTGCCTTCGGATGTCAGGACCGGTGTCACCACCGTGATCGGGATTATCCCTTCCAGGCCATTGAGCGTCCGCGCGAAAGGTGCGCGCGACCCCATGGGCAGATCAGCGCGACGTAGAGGCGATAACGTCCGGCCTCGGCCTCGAACCCGCCCGCACCGGCCGGGCCCGGACGGCCGTCAGAAGTGTTTCAATCGCGAAAACCCGAGACCTGGTGGACGAAGCGCCCCTGTTCATCCGTGTTCTGGACGGGTTCCACTTATCGGTCCTTCAACCGTTCGAAAGCACGGTTTGATCCCTTCTCAAGCGCGGGAGACGAGGGAACGCATGGAGACCGACCCGAGATCGAAACTGTCCGTCATGAAGGTCAGCGAGTCGTGTTCGTCGGAAGCGCCTGCAATGCTCAATGCGGAAATGTAGTGATCGGCGGATGGGTGCGTCTGACGTAGCAGGGGCTCATCCCATTGCGGTCCGCCAAAGCAACGAAATCGAGGCGTTCGGCAAAGAGGCTGTCGAATTCCAACGCGAAATCAGGCGGCGTGTTGTTCTGGCTCAGCATAGCGAGGTTATGCACGACATTGCCCGAGCCCAGGATGAACACGCCCCGGTCGCGCAGTTCGGACAGCGTTCTGCCGATCTCCAGATGCCAGAGGAAGTCCCGGCTCATGTCGATGGAGAGCTGGAAGCCCGGCACATCGGCCCCAGGGTACAGGAATTTCAGCACCGTCCAGGCGCCGTGATCAGGCCCCCAGGTGCCGTCCTCCTGTGCCTGGTGGCTGGAAAGAAGCGCAACCACGTCGCGGGCAAGCTCCGGGCTCCCTTTGCCGGATAATGCTGAGTGAACAGCTCTGGCGGGAAGCCGAAAAGGTCATGGATGATCCGCGGCTTGGCGGAGACATCGACCAGCATGGTGCCGCGCGTCATCCAATGGGCCGAGATGACGAGGATCGCCTGCGGGCGCAGCAGATGTCTGCTTCGAGCTCGAAGTGAAGGATTCTGCGGGGTTAACCTATGTCCTCTCGCGCGCGTTGACCGGCCCGCGCGGGAAGCGTTGGCTCCGGTCGGTTTAGTTCGAAAAGCACAGCTTGTTGCCGTCCAGATCCCTCACATACGCGGAAAACCGTGGCCCCCGCTGATTTGGTTCACCCTCGCACCTCCCACCGAGGTCGATGACCAATTGATGCAACCGTTTGACCTCCTCGATCGATCCAACGCTGAAGCCGACCATCGTTCCATTTCCGTTGGTGGCAGGCTGTTCGTCGAAGGGGATTGCCGCCGCGAAGGCGAAGTCTTCCCCGAGCCAGTAGGTCATTCTGTCTGATGGCGTGACGCGGGTCACGCCTGATTGCTCAAACACTGCGTCGTAGAATTTGCAAGAGGCGTTCATGTCGTTTGTTCCGACAACGAAGTAGTTCATTTTCATAGGTTTATCTCCGATTGGCCATTCCATTGGCAGGGATCATGGGGTGGGGAAGGACGTGGACGTGATCACAGCCCTGGATCGAGCGTTGCTGTACTGTTGTCCTGATATTGAATAATAGGACAATTTATGACTTATTTGTTTCATGGCACGTTCAAATGCAGGTGGCAGGCTGAGGCGGATGGAGTTGCTCGCGGTTCAGCTGAAGCAGGAAGAGCATTGCACCATCAAGGATCTGGCGCGTCAGCACCAGGTCAGCGCGCGCACGATTGCCCGCGATCTGGCGCTGATGCGCGATCAGGGCATGCAGATCGAGGCCGACCGCGGACGCGGCGGTGGTGTGCGCCTCGACCGCAATTGGGGCGTCGGACGGATGAACCTGGGGTATGCCGAGGCGGTGGATCTTCTCATCAGCATTTCGGTGGCAGAGCAGATGAACTCGCCCATGTTCCTGGCGAATCTGGGCTCGGTCAGGCGGCAGTTGGTCGCCTCCTTCTCGCCGGAGAAGCGCGCGCGGGTCAACGGATTGACGTCTCGCATTCTGGTGGGTGTGACGGCGTCGACATTCGTTCAGGCGAGTTTCGCCAGCCCGCCGGAGCGGGTTGTGCGGGCGTTGCACCAGGCGTTTGTCGATCAGGAGACGCTGGAAATCCGATATCGAAGAGAGGATGGAAAGACGTCTGAACGGACGATCGAACCGCACTTCCTGCTGCTGAAATACCCGGTCTGGTATGTTCTGGCGTTTGACCACCTGAGGCGTGTGCCCCGGACCTTTCGGTGCGACAGGATCCTTGCGGCCGCCCGGACCGGAACCCGGTTTCGCCTGCTGCCGAAGGGAGAGTTACTGTCGTCTTTCGAAGGAAACGAGCATCTGTCCTGATCCCAAAGAAGGCTTGCGACGCATCCGGACATTTCCACGCCACGCCTGAACGTCCGCTTCGCCCGCATCGTTGGCCGACACGGTTTGCCGACGCCCTCTTTTTTTATCCCGAAGGCGTTCTTCGGGACGTGGAAAAGCGACTGAGCGATGTCCTCGACGGGCTGCATGCCGGACTTTGCAATTTCCTCGCCGGGGCATGCATTGAACAAGGACCGTTACGGGCTCTTTTGGCCGGACTATCCCCTTGTGGCAGCGGCCGGATCAAGGCTCCGATCTGGCTTGACCGGAAGAAGGCGGCTTGGATGGCTGCGCATGGGCAATGTGCGGAGCTGCAAGACCTTGCGCTGCACATTCAACGAGATGTGGTGGCAGAGCGCCTTGAAAGTGGGGGGAACGGGCGTCGAGCATCTCGCAAGACTGTTCGGAAATCAGGTTGCGTATAGCTTCCCAGCCGGAACCGGCACGAAGGCTGACCGGTCTCGGTGTGCATGGGCGTGAGTTCATCGAGCGCGTTCAGGGCGAAGAAACCGAACTTCTGCTTATCCTTCCAGGTACCTGAGAGGAAACGCGCGCCATTGCTTGGCCTGGCCGGAGACTGGTCGTAACTCCACAGGCACCTCTCCGCCTCGAAGCTCGACAATGGGGCAAAACAGTGCCCGCCCGGAACGCGAACCGGGCGAAGCAGGGCGAGCTTGAACACCTCCAACCCAACAAGAAGGCCATTCTTCCGGCAGGGTCCGATGAGGCGCGTCTCGGATGGCAGGTGCGCGTCGGCTGCGAGGGGGCAAATTCGCCGACGATCGCTGGGAAAATGGCGGAGCATCGATGATGCACACCAGCCCAGACTCCCACGTCAATGCATGAAGACAATGCCGATCGCGACGGTTCGCCGGGCTCCCGCATCCTGACGGGTTCCGGCCGAAGCAATGCAGGTCGGTCTCATCGCATGAGAGGAGACGAAGCTTGCCGCGGTTTGGTGGCTTGCGCGCCGCTCTTTGGACCCTGGAATTGCCTTTCAAGTCGTACCCAGGGCCCAGAATTCTTCAGATCGTCCTCGATGCGAACAAACCACTCAGTGCGCGCAGCAATTGATGCTGCTATAATTTGCCCATCGGAGGTGGACCAAATGATTGCGCGAGTGATCGTGATGACTTTGGCGACAGCGGGGTTGGTTTCAGCCCAGGACGCGGACCCGGGCGATGGACGCGACATCTACATGTCCTATTGCGTTCAGTGTCATGGTTTCGACGCAAAAGGCGTTGGGCCGATGGCCGAGATCCTGTCTGTTGTCACGCCGGATCTGACGGAGCTGGCCGCGCTCAACGACGGCGTGTTCCCAACCGGCGCCGTCGCCATGAAGATCGACGGGCGCGCGCCGGTCCTTGCGCATGGCGGAGACATGCCGCTGTTCGGGCCGGTGTTCGACAACGGCAAGGGCGTGCTTGTTCGGCTGCCGAGCGGACAGTCGATGATGATAAGCCAGACGCTTGCCGATCTGGTCAGCTATCTGGAAACGGTGCAGCGGCCATGACGACAATTCCGAAAGACCACAGGGCCGCATGGCGTGAACCGATGGCGGTTCTGGCGGCGAAAACTGCGAGATCTCGGGCACGTCATCAGTTTTCGGCAAGGTCGGAATGGGCGAGAGAACCAACCGCCAGCGCCATGCGTCCGTGTCACCCAAGGGAGGGAAGGCGATGAAACCACGAGAAGCCCTGCACGCCGAGATCGTCGATGATGGCCGGTCTCAGGCCCACGACGCACTGAGTGACCGATTGGCCGGTCTCTGGTGGACATTCGTGCTGCGTGGCAGCCTGGCCGGGATAGTTGGAATTGCCGCGCTGTTCTGGCCCGCCGGCAGCATATCCCTGCTCCTGCAACTCGTCGGCCTGCTATTGCTCATCGACGGTGGCCTGACGCTCTTAGGCTTCGGGCGCAAGGGCGCCGCTGGTGGCGTCGGGATCGGCGCGATCCTGATCGGGTTGGTGCTGCTGTTCTGGCCCGAGGGCGCTGCGCGGATCACCTTTGTCCTTCTTGGTGCCTGGGCGCTCATAATCGGCATCGGATCTCTGATCACCTGGCGGCAAATGCCGGAGTGGGATCCCGAGCGGACAACTGCCCGCAACGTGGGGATTGTCGCCCTGTTCATTGGGTTGCTGCTCGTATTCTGGCCGGGATCAGGCCTCGTTGCCCTTGGCTGGGCCATTGCCTTTGCCGCCCTGTCGGTCGCCGCCGTGATGTTCTGGCTGGCGATGCGCTTCAAGCGGGCGAACGACCGGCTCCAGATGCGTGTGGTCAACCGATAGCGCAGCCAGATGGCCGCGAACGGAAACCGGACGTTTCGCGTCGAACTGATCGGCGCTGTATTCATGATCGTTGCGGGATCGGTCCTGCACTTTGCCTTCGGCTGGTTCGGCGGCTGGCGTCCGCTCGCTCTCGTGGCAGCGGTCAACGAGTCGATATGGGAGCATCTGAAGCTTGCATTCTGGCCGGGCCTTTTCTGGGGCATGGTGATCCGCCCGCCCGAAGACCTGAATCGTGCGAACGTGCTGGCTGCGAAGGGCTTCAGCCTTCTGGCAACCGCTGCCCTGATCGTTGCGATCTCCACCTCCTATTCGGCGATCCTCGGGCGCAGTCTCTTGCCGCTCGATATCGGAACCTTCGTGGCCGCCATTCTGATCGGGCAATGCCTGTCTGGCTGGAGTCTGACGCGTGGGTTTGTCCGAGGGCGCGCGGTACGACGTATTGGGTTGGCACTGCTCATGCTGCAACTCTTCAGCTACAGCGTTTTCACGTTCTTCCCACCCAATCACTGGCTCTTCATCGAGGAACGCAGCGGACTCCGGGGCATACAGATGAACGACCCTATGGCCCTGTCGTCATCTGGCGAACGCGTCGAAGTCGCTGCCGAATAGCCGGCCCCGTGCGGCCTTCGCAGCTTACGTTCCCATGATCGGTGCGCGCATGGCGATCGCAGTCTTGGCGCGGCTGCTGTCACTCTGATTCTGGTCCCGGGTCCCGGAGGCACTGCGCGACGTCCGAGTCATCGACTTGATCGAATTGGCTGTAATGGGCGCCGACCGCCCAGAAAGGCGTCGGCGTTTCGAGGCAGATCACCTGATCGACATCTTCGCGGAGATCCTCCAGCGTGTCGGCTGGCGCCACGGGAACAGCCAGGAGGATGCGCCCGGGCGACCTGCGCCGCAATCCCCGCAACGCGGCGCGGACCGTTGCCCCGGTGGCGATGCCATCATCCACCACCACCGCGTCGCGGCCCTTTACCGGAACCCGGTGGCGTCCGGAAAGATAGACGTGCCTGCGGCGGTTGATCTCGGCCAAGGCCCGGTCCCGAAGCGGGATCAGGTCCTCTTCGGTCATCCCTGCCATCCTGAGAACCTCCGGATTAACCACCATCTGCGGATCGTCGCCATCGACGACGGCGCCTGCCGCCAGTTCGCTATGGCCGGGCACACCAAGCTTTCGGACCATCAGAAGGTCGAGCGGCGCCTTGCAGAGACGCGCGACCTCCCTCCCGACAGGAACCCCGCCCCGCGGCAGTGCCAGTACTACCGGGTCCGCGCCGCCCGGGATGGCGCGAAGCGCTTCGGCCACGGCTTTGCCAAGCGCCCGGCCAGCCTCTGTCCGGTCGCGAAACAGGCACGGTCTCATTGCCGGTCTCCCTCCATGGAGTATTCCCGTCTACCTACCATCCTTCGACAAGATGCCCGGAGATGTCTTCGACCGGCTGTCGGGTCAGGTCCTTGGGGATTTCCGCCAGCAAGGCACTGCGCAGGCGCGGCGCAAGGGCTTGGCGCAGGGCCCCCAGCATGCGGGACGGCGCGGCGACAACCACTCCATCGAAACCACCCATGTCGTAAAGTCCGACGCTGCGGCCCGAGATGGCCACCGCGAACTTTTCCTCGTCAAGGCGCGAGAAATCGGGCTGTTCCATCGCGCTTCTGGGCCCCCGGGAGCCCGCGCCGCCCGGACTGTCCGGCATCCGTCCCGGAGGATTCCCGGAAAGGTCCCGGTCCTCGGTTCCGGTCTCTGCTGTCAGGGTTTCCAGAACAGTGAGCGACGGATGGATCGAAGTGCCGTCATTTCGCAAGAACAACGCCTTGCGGGCATCGCAGACCATGATCATCGCGTCGGTTGGCAAGCGTTGCAGACTCGGCATCTTTGCCTCCTCTTCGTCTGAAATCGCGTCTCCACTTCTTAGTCTATCACCAACAGCGCGTTCCGCCAAATCGAACGGCAGTGCCGGAGAGCCCGGACAGTCGCTGGCGCCTGAAACGTTGCGCCCTGTCGAGCGGCGCCGCGTCCAATGCTTGCGAACCAGAACTCGCCATGGGTCTCAAAGCGGCCAGATCAGCGGAACCAGGCCGATCACAATCAGGATCGACAGGGCCGTAAGGGGCAAGCCGGCCCGCACGAAATCCATCAGCCGGTATCGGCCCTGTCCGTAGACCAGCAGGAGCGCAGGCTCCAGCGGCGCGACAAAGGAGAGCGAGGCCGAGAGCGTGACGATGATGACCAGCGGCCGTGGATCCACCCCAAGGGAGTGCGCGATCTCCATTGCGACCGGGAGCACCGTCAGCGCCGCGGCGGCATTCGACATCGGCTGGGTGAGCACGACGGTCAACATCGAAAGTGCCAGCAGCACGGCCAGTGTGCCGGCGGGTGCGACCCACTGCAGGATCAATTGCGCAAGCCAGTCCGCGGCCCCGGTTTCGAGCATCGCCACGCCAAACCCGGACATTCCGCCGATCAGGATCAGCACCCGCCAGGAAATCATTCCGAACACGTCCTGCATGGAGAACCTTTCGGTGACAACAAGGACGAGGACGGCGGCGAGCAGGGCGATGCTCAACGGAAGTACCCCGGTCGCGCCGGCAAGGATGGCCCCGAACATCGCGGCAAGGGTGAACCACCCTTCGCGCAGGGTCGGCAACGGCGGAGTCATTTCGGTCAGCAAGTGGACATCGATGTCTGTTGAGAACTGCTCGACGGCCTCCTCGGTTCCCGCCAGCAGGAGCATATCGCCGGCCTTCAGACGCATTCGGCTGATCCTGGCGACCTGTTCGGGGTGGAGACGCCGCAGGCCCAGCACGGCAATGTCCCGGCCGACCTGCCGACGCATGCGCGCGACCGTGGAGCCGATCCAATGCGACCCCGGCAGCACTACCGCCTCGGCAAAGGTGCGGCCGGGCGCTCGGTGCCCGGTTCCGTAGAGGTTGAACCGCCCGTCCCGGATCAGTTGCGCGAGAGTCTCGGCGCTGCCCCGCACGATGATCCGGTCGCTTGCATGGAGTTTCCGGCGGGGGTGGGCCGAAACGCGCCCCTTGCGCCTGTCGACGGCAAGCGGCACGAGGCCCAGATCCTTCAACCCAAGCTCCGACACCGCGCGCCCGTCATCATCGCTTCCCTCCTCGATCGCAATGGTCGCCAGATAGGATTCGTCGGGCCTGTCGCCGGACAGGTCGTCCTCTGCGATCACGACAAGCCGGTGACCGAACAGCGCCATAAGGGCGGTGCCCGCGATGGTAACCGTCACACCGATCCAGAAGAACTCGAACAGGCCGAAGGGCTCCAGCCCCATCCGCGTGACGACACCGCTGGCGGCGAGGTTGGTGGAGGTGCCGATCAGTGTGGCGGATCCGCCCATGATCGATGCAAAGGCCATGGGCATCAGCAGGAGGCTCGGTCGGCATGACACCCGGCGTGCCGCATCCGTGGCGATGGGCATCATCACCGCCGTCGTGCTGGTATTGCTGAACAGCATGGACAGCCCTGCCGCAACAAGCATGATCTGGGTCATGATGCCCCGGCAACTGCGTTTGCGCCCGGCGATCATTGCCGTAGTGAAGCGCTTCACGATCCCCGAGGCGGCCAGCCTGCGCGAGAGCACCATGACACAGGCCAGCACCACGATCGTTTCGCTTGCCAGCCCCCGAAAGGCCTCCTCGGCGGTCATGATGCCCGAGGCGACCAGCACGACCAGAAGCGACAGCGCAACCGCGTCCGGCGACACCAGTTCGGTGGCCAGAAGCACCATCGTCACCCCGAAGAGGACAAGAACGAAGGCAATCTCTGGAGTCATCGACGAATTCCAGTGCCAGCAGGTGGATCAGCGACATCGTCGGCCTTTGAAACCGACTTGTCCATGAACTGGATCAGACCGGCAAACTCGTGAAGACAGCGAAATCGATGTGAAAAGCGACAAGCGCCAGTCGCTGTCTTGATCCGGGTCATTGCCGGATCGTCGAAAAGCTGGAACCAATCAACTGGCGTGTATCGATCAACCAAGAGGGGGTCATGTCGACTCGCACATCCGAACCGCGGGTTTCCGGCGAACAGCCGCAACTCCGTCGGGTTGTCGGTCTCTGGCTCCTGGTCCTTTACGGGCTGGGTGTTACCATCGGGGCGGGCATCTACGTGCTTGTCGGCGAAACCGTCGCGCGGGCCGGCATCTATGCTCCATGGGCCTTTGGCCTTTCCGCGGTTGTCATGGCCTTTACTGCGGGGTCTTTCGCCGAACTCTCGTGCCGGGTTCCCCGAGCTGCCGGAGAGGCAGTCTATGTGGATGCCGCGTTCGGGCGCGCCTGGTTGACGCTGGCAGTCGGCGGCGCGGTGCTGGCAGAGGCCGTCATTGCAGCGGCCGCCATTACGCTCGGCTCGGCGGGGTACCTGACCGAGATCGTGCCGCTGCCGAAACCGGTCCTGATCGTGTCGATCTTTGGTCTCATGGGAATGGTTGCGGCCTGGGGCGTCCGCGAGTCCGTCATCGCGGCCGGCGTGATGACCATTGTCGAAGTGCTCGGGTTGGTTGCGATCATCGTGGCCGGCCTGTTCCACGTGCCCGTATCGGTCGCCACCGTCACCACCGCAGCCGTCTTGCCGGCGGAACCCGGCATCGTCGCTGGCGTGCTCGGTGCAAGCCTGATCACCTTCTTCGCCTATATCGGGTTCGACGACATCGTGAACCTGGTCGAGGAAGTCCGCGAACCGAGGCGCAATGTGCCACGGGCAATCGCGATCACCCTCGTCATCGTGACGATCCTGTATTCCCTGGTCGCGATTGTTGCCGTCCGGACGGTTCCAGCCGATGTTCTGGCCGCTTCCGACGCTCCGGTCAGCCTTCTTTTCGAGACTCTGACCGGTGCGTCGCCGCTCGCCATTACGCTCGTCGCGATCATGGCGACGATGAATGGCGTGATCATCATCCTGGTCATGGCATCCCGCGTCGTCTACGGAATCGCCCGCAAGGGACGGCTGCCGGCCTGGCTGGGCGCGGTTTCACCACGAACCCACACCCCGCTCAACGCGACGGTGCTCGTGTCAGTCGTGGCCCTCGGCCTCGCTTTGCTGGCTCCGCTGGACAGGTTGGCGGAGACCTCCTCGCAGGTGCTTCTGTTGGTTTTCTGCCTCGCAAACCTGTCGCTTCTCAGGATGAAGGTGCGCGGGGATCCGCCGCCAGCAGGGGGCGTCACGGTGCCCGCGCTGGTTCCAGTTCTGGGAACGCTGAGCTGTCTCGGTCTCCTGTTCGGTGCCGGAATCGTTGGCGTCTAGCGCGGACGTCCCAATACATCCCGCCCTTGAGGCTTGTGGGGCGGCCGCGCCCCAAATCACGCATATTGCGGGTGTCGCTTGATCGGAATCATGGCTGCATTCCAGCCACTTGATGTAGAATGCCGCGTCAGAAACGGAGAGTGGAGGCTGACATGACAAAGCTGAGTTTGTTGCCATCTTCTTGGATTGGCGCGAAAGACGAAAAAAATCCGTTCGGACTGCTTCGCAAGCAGATCGATACGCTGTTCGAGGACTTCGACTTGGCGGGCGACTTCGCGTCGGGCGGATTTCTGGTTCGCACAAACGTCAGCGAAACCGCTGACGCGGTGTATGTGACGGCTGAACTTCCGGGGATCGATTTGGACGATGTCGATATCTCGGTCAACGGAAACCGGCTCACCGTCAAGGGCGAGAAGAAGGATGAACAGGACGAGAAGGGGGAAGAGGATGGACGGCAGTTCCACCGGGTGGAACGCAGGGCAGGTGCTTTCTTGCGCACCGTCAGCCTGCCGTTCGAGATCGACCCCGACACGGTGAATGCCACCGCCAAGGATGGTGTGGTGACCATCACCGTCCAGAAACCGGCCGAAGCGGTTGCCCAGACCCGCAAGATCGAGATCAGCAAGGCCTGAATGCTCGTTCCGAGGGCTCTCGCCCGAACACGAGGGCAATGCGGTGCGGCGGCGGGGCAATCCGCCGCCGTTCCCGGCTAGGGGCAGCCATCGAAATGGGCGGCAAGGGTAGGGAAGCGTTGATGGGGCAGGGCGGGTCTTGGGCCTGGGCCAGCAAAGGGCAGGGCAGGGTCGTCGATGCCGCGCCTCAGGTCCATTGTGCGCTGCACCCGGTCTGCCGCGCGGCTTGCAGCAGGTCGGTCGTGTTTGGCGGATTTGCCCGGCGAAAACACCGCCTGCCTGTCCGTCGCTGCCGTCTTGGTACCTGACCGCCGCGCAGATCGCCTCGCGGCATTCGCCAAGAACTCCGGGACACCGGCGATCCGCGTGCCGCCCGCCTGCGTTGGCACCGTGTGGCGGCCCATGGCACCGCCCCCCTGAATGATCACACTGGCGTCAACAGGGAGGGGTTGCGGAGCAAACGCTCCTAGTCGCCCACCGGCATCAAGAGATCGGCCCGTATCACCGCTCTGACGCCGCCCTGCGGACCGCTTGCCATCGCATTCTTCATGGTCCTGGCCCCTGCTTGACGCACGCAAGCGGACGCTCTCGATCATGGGCCGATCAACCACCACCCGCCTCCACAAAGCCTTGCAAGATCTACTGGAACTGACACGTGTCGGTGCTCGGACATGGATTGCGCCGGCGCCACTCCGCTCTCAAGTCAGTGGTCTGCCGCGTCGGCCCACTGCCGGTGCACCGCATAGACATGGCAGGTGCCCCACCGCCGCCGGAAGAAGTCGCGTCGCAACCGGAATTTGGGCCGGTATCTCGTTGCGCGGACCGGCGAAATCATTGCCCGTTCGTCACCGCCCAAGAACAGGAGCAGTTCCTCCATCGTCAGGCCGCGCCAGAGCTGTCCTCCATGCCCGCAAAACGACGACAGAAAGACATCCGCGTCATGTATCGCACTTGGCCACACCGACACTGAACGCTTCCTGCCAGAGGTCGGAGGCTGTTGGCCTGGAAGCCGAGCCGTCACGCTGTTTGCTGGGCGATGACCTTGTTGTCGAACGGGCGAGCCAGCACCATCACGCGATACAGCCGCACCGGGTTATCGTGCTTCGGTACGAGACTCGGCGACTCCGAGACGACGTGCTTGTCGGCGGTCAGAACACGCGTGGAATCTTGATCGACGCTGTTCAATCCCTGGTGCCTCCCTTGCAGGCTGCCCTGCATGCGATCACTCGTCCCGATTGTTCCTTGGGTGGGAATTCTCGCCGGAGCCTTCACCAAAATCACCACCGGAGGGCGGCTCCGGATGGCTCGGGGGAGGGGGGATGACCACCGTGTGGGCGATGGCCGGTTCGGCGCGTGCGGCGTTCAACACGAGCACCGGGCATCGCGAAGCTTCCAGAAGATGGCGAAGTTGTTCGCGTCCCCGCAGCGGGCCTGCTGCAAGGTCCACGATCACCAGTGCTGCATTGATCCGGTTGATCCGGGCCAGCAGGTCCTGTTCGGAGCGCACCGTATCCGGCCCGCCGCCGGGGGGATTCGGCACATTGTCCGGCCCCGCCATCGAGATCGCGGAGACCTTCGCTGCAAGGCGCTCCGCGATCCGACGCGCGATGGTGGCAGTGTCTTCACCGGGCTTGCGTGACGGATCGACCCGCACAACGGGCCCGATGCGCCGATCGCTCCGGTGGCCGACGATCAGCAGGTCCCAGCCGCCTGCAGCCTGGCAAACACCGGCGATCAGGTCACCCCGGCGGCGTTCGAACGCCCATTCAACGGCGCAAGCGCTCGCGGCATTCGAAAGCCCCGACCGGAATGCCCTGGCATCGCTTTCCATCAGGTTTTCGAAGCCCTGGCGCGACGGTGCCTGCACGAGCATCCCACCTGACGTCACAACGCGCTGGACCGGGAGCCCGGTTGCATCTGCAATTGCCTCGTCGTGAACGAGCAGGCCGCCAAGTTTGGCGATCAAGCCCGGCGCGATCCCCTTGGCCAGACGGATCGCGGCAGCGGCGTCGGCATAGTTCCCGGCCGCAATCAGAACGCGTTTTTTGCGGTCGTGGGCGGTCATGGCGCTCCCCCGTCGCTCTCGGGACGCATTCTACGGGCGAAATCACGCCGCTTGTCGGCGAAGGCCCGCAGGCGCTGATCCACTCGGGCAAAAACGCTGTCTTGCGCAAATGACCCATCATTGTCCCCGGCGCCGGCCGCCACACCTGTCAGCGCTTCGATTCCTTCGGCGATCGTCCCGACCGCCAGGACGCGGAACTGCCCGGCCTCCACCGCCTCGACCACCTTTGGCCGGAGTATCAGGTGTTCGACATTGGCTTTCGGAATGATCACGCCCTGTCGTCCGGTCAGCCCCCTTGACATGCAGACATCGAAGAAACCCTCGATCTTGTGGTTGACCCCGCCGATTGCCTGTACCTCGCCCGCCTGGTTGACGGAGCCGGTCACAGCCAGACCCTGATCAATCGGCAATCCGGACAGCGCAGAGAGCAGGGCATAGAGCTCGGCCGAGGAGGCGCTATCTCCATCGACTCCGCCATAGCTCTGTTCGAACACCAGGCTCGCGTGGAGTGAAAACGGCACGTCCAGTGCGAAGGTCGAGGCGAGATAACCAGACAGGATCATCACGCCCTTGGAATGCAGCGGTCCGCCGAGCTCGACCTCCCGCTCGATGTCGATCAGCTTGCCGGTGCCCATGCGCACCCGCGCCGTGATCCGCGAGGGCCGCCCGAAGACGCTGTCGCCCAGGGCAAAGACTGACAGGCCGTTGACCTGCCCGACCTTGCTGCCGGATGTATCGATCAGGATCGTCCCGCGGGCGATGGCCTCCTGCATGCGATCCCTGACGCGCGCTGCGCGTCTGTCCTTTGCCTCCACGGTCGCGTCGATGTCGGTGGCCTCGATCGTTTCGCCGCCACGCAGGCCGGCATAGTGGTCGGCCTCGCACATCAACTCGGTCAGGGCTTCGATCCGGAGCGAGAACTTTCGGGAATCCTCGGCCAGGCGCACCGCCTCGTCGAGCAGGCGTGCCAGGGCGGCGGGATCAAGCGGGCGCAGTTCTTCCCGGGCAGCCTGGCAGGCCAGCAGCGCGGACATCCCGGTCACGGTCTCGTCGTTTCGATCCACGTCCTCCTCGAAATCCGCCTGAACCTTGAAGAGTTCGGAAAAATCGGGGTCGAACATGACGAGCAGCGTGTACAACCACCTCTCGCCGACGAGCACCACCCGCACCGAAAGCGGAATGGCATCGGGCTCCAGGGTCGTGGTCGACGCGAGGCTGATGCGTTCGGCCAGCGAGGTGATCGTGATGCGGCGGTTTTTCAGACAGCGTTTCAGTGCATCCCAGGCAAACGGCTCCGACAGGATGCGGCTGGCATCCAGAACAAGGTAGCCGCCGTTGGCATGGTGCAGGACGCCAGGTTTGATCATGGAGAAGTTTGTCACCAATGATCCCATGTGGGAAACGTGCTCGATGCGCCCGGTCAGCCGGTCGAGCGTTGGAAGATCCTCCTGTTTGATAGGGGCGCCGCGGTCTGTGCCCGTCTGGTGCGAGACCATGATGTTCACCCAGTAGCGGCCGAATTTCGGTTCCTCGTGTGCCTTGCCGAGGGCTTCTGGAAACGGCCCCAGGTCCTCGTCGTCCACATCCTTCAGGAAAAGCTCAGCGTTGGCGACGATGTCGGCGCGCACATCCGCCAGGTACGCGGATACCGCGTCGAGCCCAGAGAGTTCCTCGGTGACTTCTTCGAACCGGTCCTGCACCGCGCGTTCGGCAACCGTGGCGTTCAATTGTTCTATTCGTTCGCGGCCCTGCCGCTCGAGCCTTGGCGCCTCCTGCATGATCTCGGCCAGCCGTTCCTGCAGCCGGGAGATCTTCTCGTCGATCTCAGCCCGTTCGTCCGCGGGCAACTTGTTGTAGTCCTCGGTCTTGAGCGGATGACCTTCCCGGATCGAGGTCAGCATGTACCCCATCGGGGTCCGCATGAGCGCGATATTCTCGCTCCCGGCCTGTTCGGCGAATTCCGCCATTGCCGTCTCGTGAGTCTGCTCGACCTCCTCCTCGATCAGCCGCCGTTGGGATTGGTAGTCCTCGGACTCGAAGAGCGCCGGGATCTCGCTCGCCAGGTCGTCGATCACCTTCTGCATACAATCCCTGAGCAGGATGGCCTTGCCGGCCGGCAGTTTCAGGGCGCGCGGCTTCTGCGGGTCGTCGAAATTGTTGACATAGACCCAGTCTCCGGGCGCAGGCCGATCCTCTGCATGCTGCCTCAGGATCCGCAGGACTTCCGCGTGTCGACCGCTGCCAGACGGTCCGGAGACGAACAGGTTGAACAGCCCATGTCCGATACCCGCCGACAGCCGTATGGCGTCGCTGGCGCGTCGCTGTCCAATCAAGGCGCCACCTTCGGCCGTTTCGGGTCGCAATACCGTGGAGAGAGCTTCCGGGGCGTGCCGGTTGCCCATTTCCGATGCTGGAATCTCGATCATTGGCTAATCTCCGGATTGCCCCAAGACTCTGCCTGTTCGACGGGTTCGAACATGCGCCGGAACGGGACGCGGCACGTTGATTTCGGTCAAGGTCCGGTTCTGCGGGCGGATTTCCGCCTCGGTCGGGGCACGGCCGAAAGCCTTCCGATCGGCCGCCGCCCCCCGGAACCGACGCAGGGGCTCGGTGCGCCGGTTCTGCCTGCTCCCTGTTGACCTGCGTCAACGCCTTCGGACGCATGCCGTGCCATCCTGCCTCTGGGAGTGGAATGGTCGTGCCCAAGGACCCGGAAGAACACTCGAACGGTCCCCAGTTTCCTTGGGGCAACTCCATGGTCGTGCCATGGCTGATCGCTTTCGTTCTGCTGTCGATCTTCTCCTCGCTGTGGACCGACACGGTCGTAGAGACCGTTTCCTATAGTGAAATGAAGCGGTTGATCGAATCCGGTGCGGTCACCGAGGCGGTTCTGGCGGAGCACGCGATCACGGTCACCGTTGCCGGCGAAACCACCGACGGCGCAACGCAATACCGTGCCGTAACGCCGGTTCAGCCAGATCCCGGCCTGCTCGAGTCGCTCGAAGCGGCGGATGTGGAGATCACGGCAGACGCGCCCAGCGGCAACTCGCTGTTTGTCCTGTTCCTGCCATGGATCCTGATCCTGGGCGTCTACCTCTGGCTGCAGCGGCGGATGCTCGGCCAGATCGGCGGGATGGGCGGGCGCGGCGTCGGTAGCATGTTCAGTGGGCGTTTCTCGAAACCGACCGTATCGCAGTCGCGGACCACCTTCGCCGATGTCGCCGGTCAGGAGCAGGCGAAAAAAGAGGTCGCCGAACTGGTGGAGTTCCTGCGTGAGCCGGAGCGGTTCCAGAAGGTCGGCGCCACCGTGCCCCGTGGCGTGCTGCTCATGGGGCCGCCGGGCACCGGCAAGACCCTTTTGGCCCGCGCCCTCGCCGGAGAGGCTGACGTGCCGTTCTTTTCCACATCGGGGTCGGAATTCATCGAGGTCTTTGTCGGCGTCGGCGCCGGTCGGGTGCGGGCAATGTTCGACGCCGCCCGACAGGCCGCGCCATCCGTCATTTTCATCGACGAACTCGACAGCATCGGCCGGACGCGGGGCACCGGTCTGGGCGGCGGCCATGACGAGCGCGAACAGACGCTCAACCAGATCCTGGCGGAACTTGACGGATTCACCGGCCGAGAAGCGGTGGTGGTGCTGGCAGCCACCAATCGCCCGGACGTGCTGGACCCGGCATTGCTGCGGCCCGGGCGGTTCGACCGCCACGTGACGCTGAACCTGCCGGACCAGGCGGCGCGCCGAGCCATCCTGGATATTCATGCGCGCGAGATGCCGCTGGCCAATACAGCGGATCTGGACGACATTGCTGCCGGAACGCCCGGATTTTCGGGGGCGGATCTCAAGAACCTTCTCAACGAAGCCGCGATCATGACGGCACGGCGACGCGGGGATTTCATCACCGCGGACGACCTCCAGGAAGCACGCGACAAGATCATTCTCGGCACGGTTCGTACACTGGCCATTCAGCCCGAAGAGCGTCACCGCCTGGCCGTCCACGAGGCAGGCCATACCGCCGTGGCCCATTTCACTCCGGACGCCGACCCGCTCTACAAGGTCACGATCATTCCCCGCGGCCGCAGCCTCGGTGGCACCCACATGCTGAGCCGCGAGGAACACCACACGCTCCCCGAAGGTTACCTGCGCGCGCAGCTTGCGATCCTGCTGGCGGGACGCGCAGCCGAGAAGCACTTCCTCGGCAGCGTCAGTTCCGGCGCCGACGACGATATCAAGCGCGCCACGGAACTGGCACGCTCGATGGTGGCCCGCTGGGGCATGACCGAGGAGCTCGGCCCGGTCGACTTGCGCCAGAGCGAGGATCATCCGTTCCTTGGCCAGTCAATTGCGCAGCCCCGCGAACATGCCGACGACACTGCCGCGCGGGTTGATCTGGCCGTGATGAGCCTGCTGAAGGATGCCGAGGGGCGCGCCATGGCGATCCTGATGGAAAACGAGGATGCGGTGACCCACCTGATCCGGGAACTGGAGGCGCGGGAGGTCCTCGAGGCAGAGGAGATCAGCCTCTGCCTCGATGCAGGCGGCAAGGTCCGTCCGATGAAGCCACCCAGCGACCGGCCATGCCTGCCAGCCACCTGCACGTCCCTGGACGACCCGGAGCAGGACGGAAACGGTGACCCGCACACTGTCTGATGTCAGCGCCCTTGGGACAGATTTGAGGACATGAACAACGCAGTCTTTCCGGTTCATCGGTGCTTTCACGGAGTGAAGATGAACAAGACATCCGGAACAACGAAGGCCGCTGACCAGTTGGTCAAGAACATCCGCTGCCAGACCTGTTCGGCTCAGGAAAAGATCGGCATCGTTTGGACGGGCCTGCGCAGCGAGGCGAGCCTCTCGGTTCCTGTCGCCGTGAGGGGAACTCCGAAAGCCCCCATTGCAAGGGGCCAAGGGAATTTCTTGCGACTGGCAAACGCCAATTGTCGGGCGATTCAACGCGCCAGGTTTTGGGAACCTGTCGGTGGTTCCCGAGCCATTGGGCGTCCGCTTTCGGTCTGCTCATTCCCGGAAGTTGGGCGACAACCCTATCCGCTTCAAGCGCCATCGCCCTGACAGAACCCGCGTCTCGATGTTCGAAGAGGCGGGTTCAGGCATGCCAACCTACCGGGTCATTTTGTGGATATCGTGCTGGCGAACCGCTCAGATGAAGACAATGTCGTCGATCTAGGCATCAGGCTGACGCGGGCCGGTGCCCACAAGCGTGAGCCGGTGGCCGGTGCCGAAATCGAACATCAGGCTGTTGTCCACCAAGTTGGCGCCGGCCGCGACGACCTCCGCTCGATTCAGCCCGCCGCCCCAGAGGTCGTGGTCGAGGCGAAAGGCGTCCACTCCCTTGGCACAGCCGTGTCACTCCCATGGGCACCCAGTTCTTCCAGTGGCGGTCGCGCGCATGGTGATCGGCATCGTTGCCGGTTTCGTCTGGACCGTGGTGGTCGCGCCTCAGCAGCCTCCAGACAGCGGTCTCACGATGCATCCGGACCATTCGTCGGCGTGGCCACAATCGAGCAGGAAGGCGGCGGGTTCGAGCGGCAGTGTCGTGCGGAATTGCTTCATCTTCGGGTGCTGCAGGGAGAGCTTCCAGGCGCCGGGTGCGAGAGCGTCGAACCGCGCGGTGCCGGAGGCCAAACGGGTGGTGCGCGCCGGTTGGCCTTCGGACGTCAGGCGCAGTCGGGTCTCTTGCCCGGCCGGCTGGTCGTTCACCGTTACACGCAGGCAGAGGTTGGCGGCTGCAGCTGGCATTGCCGCCAGTATGGCAAGCATCAGTGCCGCCGACAAACGCCGCGAGGGGCAGAAGGGAATAGAGCTGTGAAGTCGGGCCATTCAGTCTCTCCGGCGGTTGCGGATCGTCACCGTGTATCGGACTTGAACGCTGTCTTGAAGCATTTCCAGCTGAGCTGCACGCCGTCACCGCCTTGGGTGGGAATGAAGGCTTGGACGCGTCCTGTCTGGCACCCGACTTCACTCGCCTTCTATGACCAACGTCCAGTCCGTTTCGGTTGAAATTGGCACGGTTCCGTTGGGCGTAGACATCAGGATTTCGGATTCTTGTCTGACATCAGCTTACTCGGGACAGATTTGATGATTTGAACAACGGAGGATTTCTGGTTCATCGAAGCCTTCACGAGGGAGAAACCAGACATCCGGAAGGTCGAAGAGCGCTCCGCGTCAAGATCAACGGCGTCGAACGCCGGGGGGCGCTTCGAACGACTCATCGGCGGACCGCTGAACAGAAAGCAAGGGACCGAATTCGAGATCTGAAGGGGGCGGTCGACACCGGAACGCCGGGTAATCACCCCCGAAAGTGAGGGGATGCGGAAGTAGAATTTTCTCGGCAGGATGATCGAGGAGATTCTTATGAAGAAATCACGTTTCAACGAGGCCCAGATTATGGGCGTCCTGCGTCAGGCAGAGGGAGGCGTCCCTGTGGCTG
>CANLZY010000043.1 GCA_947495685.1 uncultured Tropicimonas sp. | reverse complement strand
GGACGGCGACGCCAGGCTCGATACCCACGAGGGCTGACATCCATGATCTCGCAGAGCCGTTCCAGCGGGATTTCGTCACGATGCTCTTCCCCTCTCGTGCATGAAAACATGCACTGCCGGGCAGTGGTCGAAGGCAAACCTCATTTGCTTCGTACCGCGAAGAACACCGTGGCCTCTTTACCACATCCCTCTCCTCCCGGAGTTGTCGGTTCTCTCTGCGCAGCTCTGCAACCTCACGTTCAAGGTCGGATTGCGCCGTCGGCTTCTCGGGGTTCTTGCATTCCTGCTGGATCCATCGGCTCAGGGTTGAAAAGCCAACACCGAAGTCCGCAGCAACCTGCTTGCGAAAAAGCCCGCTCGTCAATGCGACCCGAACCGCTTCTGCGCGGAACTCAGGGCTCGGTCGTGATGCCATGTCTGTTCTCCTTTGGGACACGATACGTGCTCAAAGGAGCGGCACAATTCCGTCACAGGTCCCCCCTGAGTTCATTGCGGAAGCTGCCCAGCGCGGCCGCCCCGTTCGAAGGCCTGCGGCGCGGGGTCGGTGCCCTGCATCAGCTGGCCGAGAATGGTCGCCTCGCGCAGGGCCGAGAACACGTCACCTGTCATGACGGTTTCGAAGGAGGCGATGCGCCCGCCTTCGACGCGCACCCATTTCGAATGCGTGCCCGGCATCACGATCAGCTCGTCCTCGAGCCCGAGGTCCAGAAGCCCGACAATCTCGGTCTCTTCGCCGCGCATCACGTCCGGCGCGCCCGTAGCATCAAGCGCTGTCGCGCCGGTGATGAAGCGTATCTCTTGCCCATCGGACAGACGGTGAACCGTGAGATGTGCCGCAAGCTCCGACGGCCCGACCGGGAGGTCCAGATAAGGCGTTTCGGATCATGCCAGAGGCGATGACGGGAAGATTCCACGCGGCCAGCCAGGGTCCGACCTGCTCGCGGAAGAAATCCTCGAAATCGCCTCCCTCCACATGCAGGATGCCGCGCCTTGCCTTGGGCCGGCGGAGAATCTCTCCGCCGGCGCCGAGCAGATAGGCGCGAAAGGAGGTTGTCCCCCAATCAATGCCGATCAGGCGCGGATCAGATCCGGCCGAATTCTTTGAGCAGATCCTGAACCGTTTTGCCCTGGGCGACCCATTCGCGGGTCTTCTGCTCGCGCTCGGCCTGTTCGCGGGCCAGTTCCACGATCTCCTCGGCCTTGTCCTGCGCGATCACCGCGACGCCCATCAAGTCGGCAACGATGAAATCGCCGGGATTGACCGACACGCCCCCACAGGCGATCGGCACGTTGATAGACAGCTCTTCCTTGCGTTCGGAGAACATGGTGTGGGTTCCACGCGGGGTGATGGCGCGGGTCCAGATCGGCCAGCCGATGTCTTCGAGTTCGTCCGTGTCACGGCCGGCCCCGTCCACGATCATCGCCCGGATTCCGACATTCTGGGCCAGACCGCCCATCAAGCCGCCGCAGACGGAGGTGTTCAGGTCGCCACCGGCATCGACGACGATGATGTCGCCGGCCTGGCCCATCTCAAGCGCCTTGAGCGGGTCCACGAGGTCGCCCTTGGAGAGCTGGACGGTCAGCGCCTGGCCACAGACCTTGGCGCGGAAGGCGGGCTTGATGCCGCTGTCCATGACGCCGGTTCGGTATTGGCTGTCGGCGAAGACGGCGGTGGCGGAGAGGCATTTGATGACTTCGTCGAACTTGGCCAGAAGCTCCGGGTTGCGTTCGAAGTCGTTGTATACTTTCAGCATTTTGCGTGTCCTTTGTCGCGATGTGTCAGGCGAGGATTTCCGGGTTCAGCAGGTTCTTCGGGCGCTCGCCGCGCAGCGCGCGGGCGACCTCCGAGGCCGCGGTCTCGCGCGCCTGCTGGATGGATTCCTCGGAGTAATAGGCGGTGTGGGGCGTCACGATGACATTCGGCAGCGTGAAAATTGGGTTGTCCGCCGGATCCCACTGCGCCCGCTTGGCGGGTTCTTCCTCGGGATCGTCGAGCCCGGCGCCAGCAAGCGTGCCTTCGGTGAGCGCGCGGTAGAGCGCCTTGTTGTCCACGGTCGGGCCGCGCCCGGTCAGGACAAGGATGCCGCCGGGCTTCATGGCCGCGAACTCCGCGTCCGACAGGAAGTGCCGGGTTTCGGGCGTCATCGGCGCCTGCATGAGGATGTAGTTGGACTCGGCCACCAGGGTCGCCTTGTCGACCAGCTCGACGCCCATCTCGCGGGCCACGGCCTGGTCGAGATAGGGATCATAGGCGATGATCCGAACACCGAAAGGTCTGGCACGTTCGGCAATCGCCTGGCCGATCTTGCCCAGCGAGACGATTCCCAGTGTCCGCCCGCGCAGCCGGTAGACCGGCCGCTCGGAGCGCCAGGACCAGTTGCCGGCATGGGTGGAGGCGTTGAACTGCGGCAGTTTCCGCGCCAGCGTCAGCCAGAGCGAAACGGCGTGGTCGGCGACCTCGTCTGTGCAGTAATCCTGCACATTGGTCACCATGATGCCGCGCTCGGTGGCGGTCTTGACGTCGACAATGTCGACGCCGACGCCATAGCGGGCGATGACCTTGCACTGTTTCATATGCGCGATCGTCTTGGCGCCGACGCGCGCATATTGGTTGATCATGGCGAAACAGTCCTCGGCGTGCTCGAAGAGGTCTTCCTCGCATTTCGCCTGGAGACCGACGACCTGGCCGCCGGCAGCTTCGATGATGGCTTTTTCGATATCGTTGTCACCGTAATCGAAGTCGGTGATGACAACCTTGGGTCTGTCGGTCATGGCATGCTCCTTTCCGTTCCCTCGCGATCAGTCCTGATAGGCGCCGGCGGAATAGGTGAGTTCGTAGGAATGGGAGTAGAGCTCGAAGATGTTTCCGAAGGGGTCTTCGCAATAGACCATCCGGTAGGGCTTCTCGCCGGGGTAGTATTTGCGGACCTTCTGCATTCGTTGCTTGCCGCCGAGGGACTCGATGACCTTCACGCGTTCCTCCAGGTTCTCGTCCTGGATGCAGAAGTGGAACAGGCCCGGGCGCCAGTATTCGAAGGGGCGGTCTTCCTGTTCGGTCTTGGGGAATTCGAACAGCTCGATGCCGATGCCGTCGCCAGTCGACAGGTGGGCGATGCGGAACGAGCCCCAACCGGGTCCGAAGACGTCGTCGCACATCTCGCCGATGGCGCTGTCATCCTGCTGGATCTCGGTCGGTTCCATGATCAGGTAGAAGCCGAAGGCCTTGGTGTAGAATTCGACGGCCTTTTCGAGGTCCGGCACTGTGATCCCGATATGGGAGAAGGTGTTGGCGGTCATTGTGTGTGCTCCTTGGGGTTCAGGATTTGCGTCGGGTCGCGGCCAGCCCATGCAGGACGTTCCCGATTTCGTTGCGCCACATGTCGAGGCCGACGGCGGTGACGATGATGGCACCAAGAACGATGGTCTGGACCGAGGTCGGGACGGCGTTCAGGTTGAGCGCGTTCTGGACGATGACGATGGTCAGCGCGCCGATGAGCGTGTTGATGATGTTGCCGCGTCCGCCCGCCAGGCTGGCCCCGCCGATGACGGCAGCGGCGATGGCGGAAAGCTCGAGGCCCACGCCGTAATTCGGCGAGCCGGAATTGAGCCGCGCGGCCATGAGCACCGCGCCGATCCCGGCCATTGCCCCGGCGATCATGAAGGCGAAGAACTGGATGCGCCGGACCTTGAGCCCGGAGAGCTCGGCCGCGTTCGGGTTGCCGCCGACCGCATAGACGGCGCGGCCAAAGGCGGTGTAGCGCAGCACGTACCAGGCCGCCGCATAGAGGATGATCAGGTAGTAGAGCGGCAGCGGCAGGCCGAGGAAGGTGCCGTAGAAGATGCCTTCAAGCGCGTCATGGACGGAGAAGACCGGCGAGCCGTTGTTGAACAGGAAGGCCATGCCACGGAAGGCGGAGAGGGCCGCGAGTGTGGTGATGAAAGCCGGGATCCTCAGATAGGCGGTCAGGAAGCCGTTGAACGCCCCGAGCCCCGCGCCGAGCGCGATGGTCAACAGGATGGCGATTGGCAGGGGTATGCCCTGGAATTTCACCGACATGGCGAAGATCATGGTCAGCAGCGCGATGGCCGAGCCGGGCGAGAGGTCGATCCCGGCGATCAGGATCACGAAGGTCGAGCCGATGGCGACGATGGCCACGATCGAGACCTGAAGCGCGAGGTTCGACAGGTTGCCGGTGTCGAGAAAGCGCGGCGTGGTGAGTGCCGCGATGGCGGTCACGATCAGGAGCGCGGCCAGCGGGGCGATGATGGGGGAGCGAAGAAGCGCGTTCATGCGGCGGTCTCCTGTTCTGAAGAGGCGCGGACGAGGTCCGATTTGCGGACATCGGAGGCGGCCCGGATATCGACCAGCCGGCCGTGATTGACGATTCCGATGCGGTCGGACATCGCCAGGAGTTCGTTGTCGTCGGAGGAGATGAGGACCACGGCATGTCCGGCCGCTGTCAGCTCGTTGATGAGGGTGTAGACAGCGGCGCGGGCGCCGACATCGATGCCCTGCGTCGGCTCGTCCAGCACGAAGACCCGCGCGCCGGCGAAGAGCCATCGTCCGATGACGATCTTCTGCTGGTTGCCGCCCGAGAGCAGGCCGACGAGCCGGTCCTTGGCACTGGCGGATACCTCGAGCCGGTCATAGAGCTCATGGGTCAGCCGTTCCTCGGTCCGCAGGCTCATCGCGGCGGGCGAGCCGAGCCGGGCCAGCTTGGAGATCGACATGTTCGGCTGCCCCTGGAAGTTGAAGAACAGCCCGTCGACCTTGCGGTTCTCCGGCACCAGCGCGATGCCAGCGGCGACCGCATCGGCGGGGGAGCGTAGGCGCAGCGTTTTGCCGTCGACCTTGACCTCGCCCGCAAGCAGGCGATCGACGCCGAAAAGCGCGCGGGCGATCTCGGTGCGACCCGAGCCGAGCACGCCGCCCAGTCCGAAGACCTCGCCGGCATGGACGTTGAAGCTCACATCCTGCACGCGGTTGGCGGTTCGCAGGCCCCTTGCCTCCAGCAGGATCTTGTCCCGGACGTTGTCGACTTTCGGGTAGTGGTTGGAGATCTCGCCGATCATCGCTGCGACAAAGGCATCGACAGACACCTCTGTTTCCGCCGCGGTCGAGACAACGCGGCCATCCTTCAGGACGGTCACGCAATCGACCAGTTCCTCCACCTCGTCCAGCCGGTGGGAGATATAGAGGATGGCCTTGTCCTGGGCTGCCAGCTTGCGCAGGATCCGGTGCAGGTCCTTGATTTCTTCGAGGCCGAGCGCCGTGGTCGGCTCGTCGAGGATCAGCATGGAAGCATCGGTGGCGATGGCCTTGGCAATCTCGACCAGCTGCTGATCGGCCACCGACAGGTCCGCCACGGTGGCCTCGGGGTCGATGGCGACGGACAGGCGGGCCATGACCTCGGTCGCGCTGTCCCGCATCGTCTGCCAGTCCACCTTGGCGCGATGCCCGGGCAGGTTGCCGAGCCAGATATTCTCGGCCACGGTCAGGGTCGGCACCAGCGAGAATTCCTGGAACACGGCGGCGAGGCCCGCGGCGCGCGCAGCCGTGGGGCCGGCGATGGTGACCGGCTGGCCGTCGCGCAGGATCTCTCCGGCGCTGGGCTGGTGGACCCCCATCATCATCTTGATCAGGGTCGATTTTCCGCAGCCGTTTTCACCGAGCAACCCGTGGATCTGGCCGCGTTCCAGCGACAGGCTGACGGAATCGTTGGCGACGATTCCGGCGAACCTCTTGGTCAGGTTCCGCACCTCCCACGCAGGGACAGCTTTATTGGTCTGGTCTGGCATGAGACGTGCCCCAGTCGGTTCAGGATCAGTTTTGAAAGGGGAGGGCAGCCCTGGTGGAGGAGGGGCTGCCCTCGGGAAACCGTCAGTAGCTCTTGGAGGGCTTCGGATAGAGGCTGTCAGGGTCCTGCAAGGCCGGCACCACGCTCTCGGTATCGACAACGACGGTCGGCGTTTCCACGAAGCCGCCGCCGAATTTGCCGTCGAGCGAGTCGAGCGTAACTTGCAAGGCGATCTGGCCCATGACGAAGGGCGTGGTGTTGACGGTTGCGGTGACGGCGCCACCGGCGATCTCTTCCAGCGCGGCGGTGTCGCCGTCATTGCCCAGCAGCATCATTTCGCGCTTGCCGAGCGCCTTGGCGGCCAGGGCTGCCCCCATGATCATGTAATCATTGGCGGCGAAGAGCACGTCGATATCGGGGTTGGCCTGCAGCAGGTCCATTCCGGCGGTATTGCCGCCCTCGACATTCCAGCCGCCCGCGATGGAGGCCACGACCTCGAGGTTCCCCGATCCCTCGATGCCATCGAGGAAACCTCCGACGCGTTCGGTCGAGTGATAGCCGGGAAGCCCTTCGATCACGCCGATCTGCAGCTCGGAGCCGGCGGCCCGTTCGACCAGATACTCGCCGATCTTGTGGGTGCCGTTGCGCTGGGAATAGCCAACGACGGCGTGTACCGGCGTCGGGAAGTTGCCGATATCGGAGTTCACGATGACAACGGCGATGCCCGCTTCGACAGCACGCTTCACCAGCGGCGCGGCGGCGGCTTCGTCATGTGTGGACAGGATGATGGCATCGACGTCCTGGGTGATCGCATCCTGGATCATGCCCATCTGGCCGTTGATGTCAGAGCCCGATTGCGGCGCCAGCATGAATACCTCGACGCCGGCCTCCCCTGCCAGGGCTTTCACGCCCTCGCCAATGGCGATGTAATAGTTGAACTCGGTCGCCGGCGGCATGTAGGCGATGCGCAGATCGCCATCATTCGAGAGCGCCGACATGTCGGCCTGTGCGCCATCGACCATGGGCTGGGGCGCGGTGTAGTCGACGGCACCGGCAATGGCGGTGCTTGCAAGCAAGGCGGCCGCGCTGGCCATGGATCGGAGTGTGAATGTCGTCATTGGTTCCTCCCTGAGACGATTTTCTGACGTCAGCCCGCAAATGGCGTGTCGACGATGCCGCGCACGCCGGGTCTGACAGCAAACAGGCCACCCGCCTGGGGGTCGGCCGCGATCTGTTCCAGGCTGCTCATCAGCCGGGATGTCGTGATGTAGAGAATGTCCATGTCCGGACCGCCGAAGGCGCAGCAGGTTGGCTTCCATGCCGGCACCTCGATCACCCGGTCGATGGATCCGTCCGGCGCGATGCGCACCACGCGGCGCCCTTCCCATTCTGCGTTCCAGACGCCGCCTTCGGCATCCACGCAGGAGCCATCGGGGATGCCCGGCTCGTCAGCGAAATCCGCGAGAATCCGAACCGCGCCGATCTCGCCCGTGTCGGGATCGTATTCGTATGCCCGGATCGTTTGTTCAGGCGTGTCGGTGAAATACATGGTGCGACCGTCGGGCGAAAAGCAGGTCGAATTCGCGCAGGACACGCCGTCGATGATCGTCGTGATACTGCCATCGGCATCGATCCGGATGACGCTGCTGTCGGGCTTGCCGGTGATCTCGTTCATGCCGCCAACGATGAACCGGCCCTGCCGGTCGGTCCGCCCGTCGTTCGCCCGCGTCTCCGGGTTCTCCGATTCGAATTCGGACAGGGTTTCGAACGCTCCGTCGGCGAGGTCGAAGAAGGCGATCCGGTCGGCAAAGGCCAGGATCATGCCGCCGTCACGCCGATGTGCAAAGCAGCAGACACGGTCCGGCATGTCGATCTTGCGGGAAGCACCGGAGACCGGATCGAGCGACCAAAGCGCGCGTCCCTCGATATCCGTCCACCACATCAACCCATCAAGGGCGTTGTAGTAGAGGCCTTCGCCATGGTGGTTCCCGCAATCCAGTACCAGTTCAGCCAGCACGTTCGGTTCCTCCCTGCGCAGCATCGGAAATTGGTCCGATTCTACAGTTGCTGTTGGCTGGTATATCAGGTATCACACACCAGTCAACACCGGTGACGGAGCCCAGTGGCAACCCGACCGCTGGTGGGGTAATGGTGGCTCAAACGACGAGGAGACGTTTGCAATGGAGCGCTTCGAAAAGCCGAAATCCCTGACCGAGAGCGTCCTGGAGCATCTTCGGAGCGAGATCGTGACGGGGAAACTCGAACTCGGCGCCGCGATTTCCGAGCGCCAGCTGGCCGCGGAACTGAACGTGTCGAAGACGCCGGTCCGGGAAGCGCTCGCACAGTTGCGCAACGAAGGCCTGGTGGATGTGGAGCCCCGGAAGGGCGCCTATGTTTTCTCGCTGAGCGCCCGCGAGGTTATCGAGATCTGCGACTTCCGAATGGCGATCGAGACCGCGGCCCTTGGGCTTGCGCTCGAACGGAACCCGGACGCGTTCATTGCCGATATCGAACAGATCGTGGCGGAGATGAAGCGGACGATTTCGGAGGATGACATCCCGTCCTACCTGGCGCTGGACACGGATTTCCACGCAGCGGCGTTCCGCCATTGCGAGAACGGATACCTTCGCGACAGTTTCGGGCGCTATTCGGGCAAGATCGCCGCTCTGAGAACGCATCTTGCCTCGAAGCCCCGGCACACCGACCTGTCTTTTGACGAACATGTCGAGTTGCTCGCGGCGTTCCGCAGCCGGGATATCGACGAGGTTCACCAAACCCTGCTCCGGCATATCGGACGCACCAAGAACAGCTATGAGGAAACCGTCGACGATATCGCCGTCGCGGATGCCTCAACCGCCTCGAAGTAGCAGAAATCCAATGAATCCAGTCCTCGTTCTCTCACTCGCCATCGGCGTGGTGGGGTCCAATTCGCTTGCGCTCAGCCCGCTCGCCGGTTCGGTCGCGCAATCCTTTGCGGGCAAGACAGCCCCTGACGTGCTTGTTGCGTCCGCGTTCTACGGCGCCGCAACCGCCGCAAGTGCGGTGCTCCTTGCACCCAATGTCGGCAAGGTGGGCGCGCGCAGGGCGCTGCTTGTCGCGATGACGACCCTGTCACTTGCACTCGCCGCCACATCTTTCGCCCCGACTCTGTCGAGCCTTGTCCTGTTCCAGGCGCTTGCCGGGATCGCCGCGGGTGTTTGCCTGCCCTGCATCTATGGTTTCGCCGCCGATGTCGCGCCGCCGGGCCGCGAGAACGAGACGGTCGGCAAGGTTCTCACCGGCTGGACGGTCAGCCTCGTGGTCGGGGTAAGCGTCTCGGCCTTTCTCGCCGACCTGGTGCATTGGCGCATCGTCTTCACGATCCTCTCGGCGGCTGGGTTCCTGATCACATATGTGCTGTCCGGCATGATCCCGGCGCCGAGTGCGGAGACCGACCCCGTTGCCGCCCCGTCGCCATTCGATGCGCTGAAGGTCCCCAATATCGCGCCGGTCCTCTTCTCCGTCTCTGCCTTCATGATCGCGTTTTACGGGCTCTACGCTTTTGTCGGTTCGCATGTGCACGAGGATCTCGGCAGGTCGACGACATTGGCCGGGCTGATCTCGCTCAGCTACGGGCTGGGATACGGTGCTGCCACCCTGTTTGACCCGTATATCGACCGCTATGGACGGCAGCGGGCGGGGCCGATCGTGTTCGGGGCGCTGATCACGACCTATGTGGTGCTCTCCATTGCCGGGCACGCCTATCTGTCGCTTCTGATCGTCGCGTTCTGCTGGGGGATCTGCGTGCATCTCGGGATGACGATCCTTGTGGGCAGGCTCACCTCGATTTCACCGCGCAATCGCGCTGCGATCCTTGGGCTCTATAGCGGCGTCACATATGCGGCGATGTTCGTGGGCACGGCCACCTTCCGGCAGGTCTACACGGCCTGGGGGTTCACCGGCACGGCGCTGGCGGCGGCAAGCTGCATTCTGATCGTGCTCGCGCTGGACTTTACCTATTCCAAGCGGTGGAATGACTGACGCGCCGCCTGGCCTGTCCGGCGTATTTGCAGGGAAAGCGTGGTGTCCCAATGCACCGGCCAGCAGGGCAGGGGGCTTCACGCTTGGGCGGCGTCCAGTGCCCGCAAAATCCTGAGTGCGGCAATCGCCGCGCCGTAGCCATTGTCGATGTTGGTCACGGTCAACCCCGGCGCACAGCTCGAAAGCATGGCCGCCAGGGCTGTCTCGCCGCTCCGCGCTGCGCCGTACCCGGTCGAGGTCGGAACGCCGATGATGCAGGACGGCACCAGCCCGCCCAGAACCGTCGGCAAGGCTGCGTCCATCCCGGCGACCGCAATGACGACCGGGTGTTTCCCGATCTCCTCCACACGGTCCAGAAGCCGCCAGAGCCCTGCCACGCCAACATCGGACAGGATGGTGCACTCCTGTCCGTGGTAGCGAAGCGTCTGGGCAGCTTCGGCCACAACCGGCGCGTCTGATGACCCGGCCGAGACGATGGCGGCCCGTGGCGGCCCGGTCAGGGCCCGTTCTTCGCCAAGCACCGCCGTCCGAGATATCGCATCGAAGCGCAATTGACTCTGAATGTCGGGGATCAGTGCATTGAAGGTTTCGCGCGACAAACGCGTGAACAGCCGCCGGCGATTGGGCGAAGCGCTCATTTCAACGATCTTCGAGACCTGTGCGGCTGTTTTCTGGGCGCAGAAGATCGCCTCCTCCACACCGACGCGCGCCGGACGGTCTTCGTCCAGGATGATCTCCGGATGCCCGCTCATGCCGGCGCCCCCACAAAGGCGCTGCCCTTTTGGTATCGCCACAATCCGACATATTGATCCTGCGGGCGAAGCAAGCGTGACACCCGGTCGGACAGTTCTTCGGCAGTCGCGGTGCTCAGCGACGCCAGAACGGCTTCATCGACGGCAAGCTGGAGCCCGTTCGGCGTGAGCCGGCATCGGAGCGTCACCTCTCCCAGAACAGCCCGGGCCGCGTCTTCGATTCGTTCGATCACCTTCAGGTCGTCAGCCTCGATCGGGAGACCGGTGGTGACCCGGCTGGACAGGCAGGGGGACGCGGGAAGATCGGAAATCTCCGCCAATCTTAACTGGCGGGCAACCGCGCGGACGTCACTCTTGCGCATATCCGCGTCCACGAAGGGATGGCGCACCGCGTGCATACGTGCGGCCTCGAGCCCGGGGCGAAAATCCTGCAGATCATCGAGATTCGTTCCCGAGAGAACCGGCAGATCGGACCGGCCCGCGATAGATCCATAGAGCCGGGTCTTGCAGAAGAAACAGCGATTGACCGGATTGGACCGGTAGTCGGAATCCGCAAATTCGCCCGCATCAAGGATCGCGAGGTTCCATCCCCGGCTTTGCGCGAATTCCTTGACCCGCCGCGTGGCCCGCTCCGGGACTGCCGGCGATACAGCGTGACAGACAATACTCGCCGCGTGCCGCTCGCAGGCGACGGCGGCAAGGGTCATGCTGTCGACCCCGCCGCTGACCGCGATCGTTGCAGGGCCGATGTCGTCAAGAACCGATTGCAGGGCCGAGATGCTCATTGCGTCCCTCCGTCAAGGCGCAAGGCCGCGTCCGTCGCTGCATGGGCGCGCCTGACGCGGGACAGCGCTGTTGATGTGACATCCGCAAGGTCATCGGCCTCGGCCTTGGCTGTCGCGCCTCCCGGCCTGTCCGCGACCTTGACCCGTGTTTCCCCGACCTGATGCATTCGCCGCTCCAGGGTTCGCCGGAGCGTATGATGGACACGCAGGCCGAGCGTCGTCGTCTGTTCGAACGCGGCCTCGATCACGGCATCCTCCGCGTCGGAGCGCGCCAGGATGGTGACGTGCTGCGCCTGCCGGTTCTTCTTGCCCAGCACGGGCGCCACGAAGACATCCAGCACATCCGCGCGGTCCCGCAATATCTCGAGCCCCGTCGCCAGGTCCTCCGGCGTCTGGTCGTCGACTTCAAAGGCGATGGTCGCCACCCGGTCTGCGCGCGCCCCGTGGGTGTCAGTGTATTGAATCGCACGGACCATGTTCGGAATTCCCGGGAGCGTGGCGTGCCCAAATCCGGTTCCGGAGCCCTGAAGCTTCATGGGCTGTGAGGGACCGGTGACACCCGGTTGAAGATGTTTCAGCAAGGCGGCCCCGGTGGGGGTCACACGCTCGCCGGGAATGCCGTCATCCACAAGCTGCATGCCCTCGAGCAGCAATATCGTCGCCGGGGCCGGAACCGGAATGATCCCGTGCTGGCACCGTACACGCCCCGATCCGGTCGGGATCGGGCTTGCCGACCAGCGGCAAGGCCCGATTTGCTCGAGGATGCGGGCCGCTGTGACGATATCGATGATAGAGTCCAGCGCGCCAACCTCGTGGAAATGCACCGCGTCAGGAGGGACCCCGTGCACCCTGGCCTCGGCGCGCGCCAGATGGCCAAAGATGTCCAGCGAACGGGTCTTTTCGTTGGTCGCAAGCCGGGATGCCTCGATCATGGTGCGAATATCTCGAAAATTCCTGTGGTGGTGTTCGGCGCCATTGCTCCCGCAGAAGGTGACCGAGACCTGTCTGCCGGTGAACCCACTGGCCTTGTGCGGAATGCACGCGACACGCACCCTGTCGCTCAGGCCCAGCTCCTCCACGACAGACAGCGCGCGCTCCGTGAGATCGGGCCGCAAATCCAGCATCGCCGCAATGAACATGTCGCCTGCGAGGCCGCCCAGGAGGTCAAGATGAATATGCATCAGGCGCGGCCCGATCCGGTGGTTCCGTCGGCACCCTGTCGCTCGCCGACAAGGTCGATATAGGAGCGCTCGCCGCGCGTCACATGCCGTTCAAGGACGGACCGGGCCGCCGAAAGATCGCCCTCTCGAACGTGCTCAAGCACCGCCCGGTGTTCGCGATAGGACATATCGGTCCGGTCAGGACGTTTGGACAAATGGGTGCGCATCGTGGCAACGACATCGCTGATCTGGCGATAGCCGGCGCGAAGGTACTTGTTGCCACAGAAATCGAAGAAGGCGTCGTGAAACTCGGTGTCGAGGTCAAGGTAGCGGTCGAACGCGTCGCCGTTCAGGGCCGCCGACATTTCCTCGCAAACTGTTTCGAGCGCGTCCACCAGCCCGTCATGGTCAAGCGTGTTGGACAACTCAAGCGCCCTGTTTTCCAGCATCAACCGATACCGGCACAACTGGCGGGCCTCTTCCTGGTCCAGGGTGAAGACAAACGCGCCCCGGTTCGGAAAGAACTCCACCAGGCCTTGCCGCCCGAGCGCCGCGAGCGCCTCCCGAATCGGAGTCTTGCTGATGCCGAAACTCGCAGAGAGCCGGTTTTCCTGCAGGGACTCGCCAAGTTGAAACTCGCCACGAACGATTCCGGTCCGGATCCGGTCCTCGGCCATTTTCCCCAAGGAAACGGGACGCTTGATCTGCATGGGCGCATTCCTTTTTTCGACCGGTTCGAAGTGACACAGGCAGTCTAGCAAAGATCGACGTTGATTTCTATACTATATCTGATATACCACACACCAGCCGGCAAGCCTGACCGCTTCGGCTCGAACCCAGGGAGGATCAATTGTTCGGAAAATCCACACTTGCGCTTGGCGCAATCGTCTCGCTCAGCCTGTCCGCTGCCGCTTATGCCGAAACCGTTATCAAGGTGGGCCATGGCGCGAATGAGCAATATCACATGCATCGCGCGCTGCTGAAATTCGAGGAGCTCGTCGAAGCCGGCTCCGGCGGCGAGATCGATGTTCAGATCTTTCCCTCCTCGCAGATGGGGCCGGATCGCGAAATGATCGAAGGCGTTCAGACCGGCGTGCTGGAAATGGCCGTGCCGCCCTCGTCCTTCTTCGCTGGCTGGGATCCTGCCTTTGCCGTGATCGAGCTGCCCTACATGTATTCCAGCAAGGACATCGCGCTTGCGACTTTCGAAAGCGAGACCGGTGACGCGATGCTTCAGCGCTTGCAGAACCAGGGCCTGGTCGGCCTTGGGTGGCTGGAAAACGGCCTACGGCACGTCACGAACAATGTCCGTCCGATCAAGACCCCCGAAGATCTGGACGGGGTGAAGTTGCGCACGATGAAAGTTCCGGCACATGTGGACACTTTCACCACCCTGGGCGCAAACCCGACCCCGATGAACTTCGGCGAGGTCTATTCGGCGCTCCAGCAGGGCGTCATCGACGGCCAGGAAAACCCGATTGCGCTGATCGACTCGCAGCGTTTCTACGAGGTTCAGAAGCATGTATCCCTGACCGGGCATGTCTTCACCGTCTATATCCCGGTGATCAGCCAGGAGTTCTTCGCCAGCCTGTCGGAAGAGCACCAGGCGCTTGTGCAGGAGTCGATGACGGCGGCCTCGGCCTATCAGCAGGAACTGGTGAATGGTGAAGAAGCCGGCCAGCTTCAAAAGATCCGGGATGCCGGCGTCAATGTTGTCGACCTGAGCCCCGCAGAGCGTGCCGTTTTCGCCGAAAAGACCGAAAGTGTCCGCGCCGAGTACCGCGATACAGTTGGTGCCGAGGCCTATGACGCATGGGTGGCCGCAGTGGCCGCCGAAAGCGGAAGCTGACCTCTCAAATCCAACCGGGCGCCCCGAGAGGGGCGTCCGCCACAAAATGGGAGGGGACCCGTGGCATTTCTGAAATGGCTCGACGCCAATGCCGAGCGTGTGCTGAGCGCCTTGCTGCTTGCGTCAATCGTTGCCCTGATCGCCGGCAATGTCTTCATGCGATACGTCCTGAACGCGTCGCTCTCCTGGGGCGAGGAACTGACGCTCTGGTTGTTCGTCTGGTTCGTCTGGATCTCCGTCAGCCTTGCCTTCAAGCGCGGCGAACATATCCGGATCACGGTTCTGGTCGACATGTTGAGCCCGAGGGGGCAACGCGCGGTGGCGATCCTGGTCAGCCTGTTGATCCTCACGTTCTTTGGCATTCTGTTCTTCCAATGCCTGGATCTCATCCTGAAGCCGTTTGTCGCCAGCCAGAAATCGGTGGTGCTCGGGTTGCCAATCCCGATCCTCTACGCCTCGGCCCTGATTGGTGCGCTCCTGTCTTCCATTCGCGTGATCCAGCACCTGATCCCCCTGATCCGTGATCCACTTCCTGAAAGCGGAGGCCTCGACTGAGATGATTGCCCTCGTCCTTTTCTCCGTCCTCTTCGTGTCCCTTCTGTTCAGCGTCCCCATCGGCATCTGCCTCGGGATCGCGACCATGTCGGTGATGCTGTTCGTTGATGGCGCGCCGCCCATGGCGCTTCTTGCGCGCTCGGTCGTAACCGGGGCGGATTCCTTCCCCCTGATCGCCGTTCCGCTGTTCATCCTCGCCGGAGACGTGATGCAGAAGGGTGGCATGTCGCGCAGGTTGGTCGGCTTTGCCAACTCCCTGATCGGCCACATCCGCGCCGGCCTTGCCTATGTGAACGTCCTTGCGTCAGTGTTCTTCGCAGCGATTTCCGGCTCGTCTCCAGCCACGGTTGCCGCGATCGGCTCCAACCTCATCCCCGAGATGGAAAAGGTCGGCTACGAGCGCCGATTCAGCGCCTCTCTCACGGCCGCTTCGGGCATGATCGGCGTGATGATCCCGCCCAGCATCCCCTTCATCATCTACGGGGTGACGGCCGAGGTCTCCATCGGCAAGCTGTTCCTGGCCGGGGTCATTCCTGGCGTCCTGTTCGCCATCATGTTCATGCTCGTCGCCCGTTTCCTGTTGCGAGGCAACGAGACCATCGCAGAGTCGACAAAAGATTTCTCTCCGAAACACGTGGCGGTGAGCTTTCGCGAATCCGTCTGGGCGCTCCTTGTCCCGGTGATCATCTTGGGGGGCATCTACAGCGGCATCTTCACGCCCACCGAGGCTGGGGCGGTCGCCGTCCTGTATGCCGCCTTCGTCGGCTTGTTTGTCTACCGAAATATCCGCTTCAAGGATCTGCCCGACCTTCTGGCCAGCAGCGCAACGACCAGCGGTACGATCCTGATCCTGGTCATCATGGCAACCGCGTTCGGTCGCGTTATCACTCTTGCCCGAATTCCTTCGGATCTCGCCATGTGGTTCACATCTCTTTCCGACAACCCGATCATCATCCTCTTGCTGATCAACCTCATGCTGCTGGTCATCGGCATGTTCATGGAAACCATCTCGTCCATCATCATCATGACCCCGATCCTTTTGCCGGTGACCGTCGCGCTTGGCGTCGATCCGATTGCCTTCGGCGTCATCATGACGGTCAATCTCGCGATCGGTTTCTGTACGCCGCCGCTTGGCGTAAACCTCTTCGTGGCGAGCAGTATTTCGGGCGTTACCATCGAGAAACTCAGCAAGGCAATCCTTCCCTTCTTCGTGGGTATGGTCGCGCTGCTGATGCTCATCACTTATGTCCCGGCGATTTCGCTGGCGCTTCCGTCGCTGTATTGACGCCATGGATCTCGGACCGATCAAAGTGAACATCGAGGGGGGGATGCACTATCCCTTCCCACCCCTCATCCCGGTCGATCAACATTTTGACCGTCCACGCCTGACTGACATCAAGGGCCGGGTCCGGTCCGAGCTCGCAAAGGTCGCGAACGCGGATCTTTACGGCAAGAGCATTGCGATCACGGTGGGAAGCCGGGGCATCGCGGGCCTGGTGGAGATCGTTGCCGCGCTCGTTGCGGGACTAAGATCCAAAGGGGCGCATCCCTTCATCGTGCCGGCAATGGGCAGCCATGGTGGTGCAACCGCCGAAGGGCAGCGACAGGTGCTTGCCGGATATGGCATCACTGAAGTCTCGACGGGGGCCGAGATCCGGTCCTCCATGGAGGTTGTGGAGGTTGCCTGCCTTCCCGATGGTACGCCGCTCTACACCGATCGCCACGCCTTCGAGGCAGACGCCATCGTCGTGATGAACAAGGTGAAACCCCACGCCGACTTCAAGGCCCGGTATGAAAGCGGGCTGGTGAAGATGCTGAGCATCGGGTTGGCAAAGCACAAGGGCGCGGTCGCCTTGCACAGTCATGGGTTTGCCCGGTTCAGGGACGTCCTTCCACAAGCAGCGGAATCCCTGCTGAAACACCTGCCGGTGCTGTTCGGTCTGGCGATCCTCGAAAACGCCTTCGACGATCTGATGGATCTCGAGATCATCCCGGCCGACCGGATCATGGAGCGTGAAAAGGCGCTCCTCGAAACCGCCAAGGCCTCTATCGGGCGGCTGCAATTTCCGGAAATCGACGTGCTGATCGTGGACGAGATCGGCAAGAACATCAGCGGCGAGGGATTGGACCCGAACGTGACCGGACGCCCCGGCTCCGGCCTGCCGGGATTCGATGCCCCCACCATCCAGAAGATCGTCGCGTTGGATGTCACGCCACAGTCGCATGGCAATGGTGTCGGAATCGGCAGCGCCGATATCTCGACGCGCGCCTGCGTCGAAAAGATTGACCTCGGCGCGATGTACACGAACGCGATCACGGCAACGATCCTCGCACCGGCGAAACTGCCCATGGTGCTTGAGACCGATCACGACGCCATCGTCGTGGCCTTGAAGACCTGCAACTTGGTGACACCTCAAACGGCAAGAATTGTCAGGATCAAGAATACCCTGGAGATCCATCGGATCTGGGTTTCGCCTGCGCTTCTGGACCATGTCCAAGCAAGTGAAACTCTTTCCATCGCCGGTCTTGCTTCAGGGATGGTTTTCGATGCTGCTGGACGCCTCTCGTCGGAGTAAAAGCGAAAGCCATGCGCTTTCGGAGCGAACAATTTCCGGTACGGCAGTGATCTTATATTCAAGACGCTGACGGGAGAAGGATCACACTGTAAATATCTGAAAATGGACGTTCATATTGAGCAAATCGACACCTGCACCTCCCTGAATTCGCCGGCTATCCGCCAGCGTTTGTCGTTCCCTGCGTAGGACTGTTCAGTTTCCCGGAGAGATATTGACCAGATTTCGGATTGGGCGGCGCCTTGGCGCGCGTGCTTGCCTTGTAGCTGCCGCGTGCGAGGGCGCGGTGGCCGCGTCCCGATCCGGCACAGGACCAGATGCCTGACTGCATCGGAGCCGAGGGCACCGGGATCGAGCGCCTGTTTGATGGCGCCATGGACATGATGCATCTCGAAGGTCGCCAGCAGGCGCAGGATCTGGGCGTACTCCCGCTTGGCCCTCTGTCCCATCCGCGCTTCCAGCAACCGGTGCAGGGTGGCGAACTCGGCGGGCAGATAATCCGACGGCAACTCGGAAAAGATCCTGGTTCGCTCCCGCTTCCCGTGCATTGCCCGGCAGTGGTTTGCCCTGCAAACCATGACAGGGGCCGCAAATCCTGGCGACAGCGATCGAAGTGTTGTCATACAGGACAGACACCGGCACGCCGCCGAAGAATGCCAAGGCGGCGTCCGCCATGGGCCTCGTACCGATGGCGGCACCATGGCGAACGGCCCATCGCAGAACGCCTCGGTCGTCTCGGCAGGACCGGTCTTGATGAAGATCGCGTCCGAATGCGGCAGCGCCATCGCAAAATGGTGCCGCCTGCAGTCAACACCGCCGATCCCCCCGAGCGTCTCTCCAAAATCTGCCCGGGCATGCCCCGGCGCAGGCGACAACGGCACAAGGACCTCGCGGGTCCGGCGCTGCGTCTCCTGCACGCAGTCGGTGACAATAGTCCTCCCGCCGAAGACGCCGTGTTCATCCCGAAGCCGGGCATGGATGCGTTTGGCGGTGTGCCGTTGCCTTTTGACACCCCGTTAGTCGTCTTCGAGGATCTGATCGACAATCGGAATGCACGGATCAAGCTTCGGGCGGACAGGCAAGGCACTCCGACGCTACCCTGGGAGCACGGAATGCAGCAGGATCTTTGCCACCGATTTGCGGTCGACCCCAAAAAGACGACCAGCGGCACTCTTGCTCATACCATCAACATGGCACGCTCGACGGACACGGTTGAATATCGCCCCACCCTCCGCTCATCCGCTTCAGGTGTCAGACTGCGGATTTCCACTCCGCGACGCTCAGATCATCAGACCCTTTCCGTGGGCATCCTGTCGCCGGGAGACACAGGTTGATGATTGCAATCCCGCTGACAGGCTTGGCGCGTGTGCTACGTCCGGGGATAGATGACTCTATACCCCTTTCTATCATGGCTTCGCGGAACCAGTCTGGTGTGGAAACCGCATCCAAATCAATGGGGGCAGAGCCTAGAGTGCGCTATCCAGAGACATGATTGCGATGCTGATCCGTACAGTCCGTGAAACCAGAATTCACCTCTGCCTTGCTCATCATTCTATGTTGCCAGGTAGCGTGTTCAACCGCTGCCATGACCCACGGCACGTGAAACAGGAGGGATTGAAGATGTCGCGGCGGGATAAGCCGTTATCGCATTCCGGGACGCGAGGGGTATGGCCTGTGCGCCAACACCGAGGCGGAACGCCGCGGCGTTCTTTTCAAGGCTTTCCGCCTGGGCTTGTAGCGTTCCAACCGCAACAGTGGTTTCTTCAAACATGGCCGCGTTTTGCTGAGTCACTTGATCAAGGCGATTCACCGCCGTCGTGATTTCCGCAAGCGTTGCTGATTGTTGCGTCGAGGCCTCGGCACTCGCCTCGACCAGCGTGTTGAGCGTCGCCACCATGGTGTCGATTTCAGTCAGGGCCTCACCCGAATGTTCGACCAAGCCCACGCCGGCTTCAACCTGCTCGCCGGACGTCGAGATCAGTTCGGCGATTTCCTTTGCAGCTTCAGACGAGCGTTGCGCCAGTGCTCGGACTTCAGAAGCCACGACAGAGAAACCGCGTCCAGCCTCACCGGCCCGTGCCGCTTCAACACCGGCATTCAACGCCAACAGGTTGGTCTGGAAGGCAATGTCGTCGATGACATTGGTGATCTTCGAGATCTTTCCGGAACTCTGGGAAATCTCCGACATCGCCCCAATGGTCTTTTGCACGATCCCGCGCCCGGTTTCCGTCTTCTTCCGGGTTCTGATCACGGTATCGGTCGACTCTTGAGCGCCCTTGTTGGAGTTGTCCACCGAGGCCGAAAGCTCTGTGATCGCCGCAGCGGTTTCTTCCAGGGATGCCGCTTGGGATTCGGTTCGTTGGCCCATTTCCGTGGCCGCGTTGTTGAGCGTGCCAATTTCGTTTCGGATGCCCTGAGCACCTTGAACGATTGCCCCAACCAAGCGAGAGATTCGATCGACGGCTTCGTTGAAATTGTGCCGAAGCGCTTCGTAATCCGAGGGAAACGCCTCATCAAGGCGAGCGCTGAGATCCCCCTTGGACATCGCTCCGAGAGCATTCGACAACGCTTCGACGACCTGCGATTGCTCCGCCGCACGCGCCTCACGCTCGGCTTGCTGCTGCTCATCTGCACGAGTCTTTTCTGCAGCCTCCCGGTCCCGCGCCTGCTCGCGATCGATTCGCGAACGCTCGACTTCTTCGGCGCGAGCTGTCTCCTCATCCGCCAGTTTGGCTTTTAGCGCTTCCTGTTCCTGACGTGATTCAGTTTCTTCGCGTTGAAGCTTCTGCGTTTCGATCAGATTGTCCCTGAATTCTTCCACTGCGCGGCCCAGATTGCCGAACTCGTCCCGACGTGTGGAATCTTTCGACACAAAGTCCGTGTCGCCGCCGCGCATGCGATCAATCAAGTCGATCAGCCTGTTGAGTGGGCGGGTGACCGACGCCGCGATGAACAGAGCAATCACGACAAAGACGGCGAATGCAACGACCCCTAGCGTTGTGGACCAGATATTCGCATCCCGGATTTTGGCGTCGATGCTGGCCCGCGAGAAACCGAAAACCAGTTGTCCCAGCAGCGAGCCATCCTCCGCGATCAAAGGCCTGATCAGCACGACATCCTCGCCGGCAGCAATCTTCTGCTCCTCGGTTGAAGCGGCGTTCAATTCCTTTAGCAGCTCTTCCCAGTGTGGCTGCCAATCGCCCTCGCGCACATATTGAGCGGTCGCTTCACCACCTTCGAGAACACGCGCAAAACTGGCGGAATCAAGCATCGCAAGTTCGGCCAGGGCTGCCTCCGCCGCGTCCGGCCGGAAGTCCCAGACCGCAGTGGCCACTGGCGTGGTCAGGAATTGAGGTGCAAGCCGCATCTCGTTCTGGAAGGCCGATTCCAGTTGCGTCGTGTAGCGGGCGGACCAAAACAGCGAATAGCCCACGATGAACAGCATCAAGGCGCTGAGAATCAAGACCAGAATGCGGGACTTCACCGACAGGTCCAGGCGGAACATTTTCATTGTTTTCTCTCAGAACATGGGAACACGGCACGCTCTGCGCCATGGTGGAACTGGGGGCGAGAGAGCGTGCCTTGGTTGTGGGTCACTTCACTTCTTTAGACTTGGGACGATCTCTTCAAGAGCTTGGGCTTTCGCGACCACCGTCATCATTTCGGTCAGCCATGGATCTGCTACCGTGTAACCCCCGAAGTCAGAGGCCTTGGGCCGTCATTCCGACAGACCATACAGAGACTTAATCTCGGCAACACGGCCCGAAGCCCGCAATTGCTCGAGCCCGCTTGTCAATTGAGATGCGTAAGTCTCTGACTTCTCAAGGGCCGGAGAGAAGGCGATGAACAGATCAGAAGTTTCTGGGTCCAGGGCAACTTCAACGTCAGAGCTGATCGACATACTTGACAAAGTGTAGGCAAGTACCGCGTGCTCCTCCGGCACCAGATCCACCCGCCCTGCCAGGAGTTTGCGTAGGTTCTGCTCAAGCGCGTTGTCACCGGAAAGGACCTGAACCAAGGAACTACTGCCTGAATTCTGCTCCATGTAGTCAGCAACCATGTCGATATACTCATAGCCTTTGATCGCACCGATACGCAGGCCTTCAATCGCCTCGGATGTACCGATCTGCCTCGCCTCGCCCGCTCGGAAGGCCACGGCTTCTTGGTATGTTCCGATCGGGGGGCCAAATACCAGGTCAGGGGATTCGACCTCGTCGGTGCCGATTACTCCATTGATCCGTCCGGATTGGACGTATTCAAGGCTGCGGGCCCAGTTCATGATGTCGTAGTTCACGGTATGACCATGAATCGCTAATGCCTCGCGCGCGATTTCAACCATGAAACCAGGACGTTCGCTGCCAGGTTCACAATTGAAGGGACACCATTGGTCTGCCCTGAGTTCAATTGTGTCGGCTTGCGCAGTTCCCCCGCCAACCAAGAGAGCGGCCATCGCTACCTTCGCAAGAGTTGATATCCGAGTCATTATCTCATCCCGTATGTTCATAGACACCTTGGAATGGTGTTTGGGCTAACAATCTTAAGGTGGAATTGAGCATCTCCTGAAGCTGCCCTGAACGCTGCCCAAAATGCGGAAAATTCACACCAAATCTTCTGACTACACCGACACAACGCGTGACCGAAGGTCGCCTCAGGCCCGATGGTCGCGGTGTGTGCTCATTGGGCCGGTGGCCTCTCGCGAAGCAGTCTCAGTTCGCGGGTTGCGCCGACGGGTCGGTGACGAGGCTCAGGGATGGGGTAGAGACCATATGCGGCATCGCACGTTCATCGTCGCCGAGGTTGGTGACTTCCACCGCTTCGACAATCCGCGCCAGCTGATGGCCTGAATCAGGCTCACTCCCTCCGAGCATCCCAACGGCTCGAAGATACGTCGCGGCGGGATCACCAATGTCGGCAACGGCCTCGCGCGGCGGGCGCTGATCGACGGGGCGTGGAACTACCACATGCAGCCGCGGATCAACCGCAAGCCGCACTACCGGCTTGAAGACCTGCCGGTGGCCGTGCGGGACATTGAATGGCGGGGCCAGCTTCGGATGCCGCAGGTAGGTAGGTCGAACGCCGCGTGGCCTGAACACGAAGCTTCGCGGGGTTGCCGACCGCTTTCAACGCCCGATCCGTTCCTTCATGACCACCGGCCAAGTCAGTGACCACATCGGAGCCAGGGTTCTGACAGACAGCCTTCTATCAGCCGACTGGCCATTGGGGCCCTCTCATCAAAGCGTCGTTTCGACTGCCGGGCAGTGGATCAGGGATATGAAGCAGACTGGTTCCGCGAAGCATTGATGGAACGGCGCACATGGCTCAGAAGCCCCGGACGCCAGTCACGCGTCAAGCCTGTCAGCGACGACAGGCGCTGCTACAAACGAGGCAATGGATCGAGATCATGCTGGGGCGTTTGAAAGACTGGCTCGCGTCGCCGCTCGCGCGCCCCCCCACCCCAACGGTCTTCCTCTCCGCCATCGCCGCGCCTGTCTGGTTCTGGCTGAAAGTCAATGGGTCCAAGGCCGAGGCTCGGGGCCCATCGATTTCGGTCTTGGGGCATGTTTCACGGCACTTTCTTGGGGGGAGTGATCTTTTCTGGTTGAACGATGAACAGATGGAGTGGCTGCGCCCGGTTGTTCCGATGTCTCACGGGCGCCCTCGTGTCGATGGCCGGTGGGTTTCAGGTGGGATTACCTTCATCAATCGCAATGAGTTGAGGCGGTGCGATGCTCCAGCCGGATACGGCCCTCACAAGACGGGGTATAACCGCTGGAGCCGAATGGGCGTCCTTTCCCGGATCATGGCGGGCCTGGCAGAAGACGCTCACGATGTCGGGACCATCATGATTGATGCGACCTACCTGATGGTACACCGCTCGGCAGCAAGCCTGGTCGTCAAAGACGGGGCGTGAACGCCTGATCGGGCACATCAAAGGTGGGATGAACGCGAAGCTCCTGCTGTAACCGACCACGATGGGCGTCCGATCCGTTTCTTCGTCACAATCGGGCAGGTCAGCGACTACAGGGGCACTGCGGCCATGCTGGGCTCCCTGCCGGATGCCGAGTGGCTGCTCGCCGACACGGGCTAGGATGCGGATTGGCTTCGAAAAGCTTGGCAGAGAGAGGGATTCGTCCGATCATCCCGCCCAGGAAGTCCCGCTGGACAAAGAGCAAGTACGACAAGCGACAATACAAGCACCGCTATCGTATCGAGTGCATGGTCGGTCGCCCCAAGGACTGGCGACAAGTGGCCAACATCATTTTCTGGCCATGAGTCCTGCCCCCAGGAGATCTACTCCGGTGCGTCGTACACCTTTCGGTAAATCGTGTCGAAATGGCCGCCGTGATCGAAGACGCTGTTATCCCGTGCAAAATCGGTCCAATGGGTTTTCAACTCGCGGACGTGTTCGGGGTGTTCGGCGGCGCGATCGATGGTCTCTCCCGGATCGGTGAGGAGATCGTAGAGTTCCCATTCGCCGGAGCCGAATGGCGCGGGCATCCGCGAAAGCTTCCACCCGCCTTCAATGTAGGCCTTCATCTCGAACAGCTCGTATCCAACGCCAATACCCTGCCGTACATCCAACGCGGTTCCCTTCAGGACCGGGACGACAGAAACCCCGATTGGGGGAACCACGGGGCGGTCACCATACGTGCTGGGGTAGGGGGCGTTGGCGATTTCCAGGATCGTGGGCATCAGGTCCGCCACATGGATCAGTGCCGGGCTCGTGCCGCCGGCGCTTCCCTCCACGGCTGGATACCGTACTATCAGGGGAGCCCGGATCCCGCCATTCGACGTGAAGCTCTTGAACATCCGAAATGGCGCGGCCGTGGCTCTTGCCCAGCCGGGGCCCATCTCTGTGAATGATCCGGGATGTCCGCGGTTTTCGAGCGTGTTGTCGAATGTGTCGAGATATGTTCCGTCAGCATTGCCTGGATAGGCGGTCGCATGTGCGCCGTTGGGACCATTGTCCGACATGAAGATCACGACAGTGTCGTCATATTCGCCAATGTCCCGCAGAAAATCGAAAACCCGTCCGATTGACATGTCCATATAGTCGATCATTGCTGCATATGTGGCCATGTCACGCGCATAGAGGGCTTGTTGCTCCGCTGGCACGTCCGACCACGCCAACGCGAGAAAGTTCTCCGGGATCTCGAGCGATGTCGGGATCACGCCGCGGTGTTGCAACGCTTCCACGCGCGCTGCCAACAAGGCGTCCCAGCCCGCGACGTAGTGGTCGGCGTATTTGGCAATGAGATCCGCCGGAGCATGGAGCGGGTCGTGCGGCGCGGTGTAGGAGAGGTAGGCGAAGAAGGGTTGCCCGTCCCCCTGATCCGCTTCGATAAAGCCGATCAGTTCATCCGTATAGGTTCGGGTCGAGTAGAAATCCGCCGGCAGCGCATCAATGCGCGCTCCATCGCGGCGATAGATCATCGGCTCGAGCGGCGTGAGCGGCCGCATGTCGGCCCAATGGCTGCCACCACCATTCATCATTGAAAAGGTGCGCTCGAACCCACGCCGGAAGGGCGCGCGGTCATCGGTCGATCCCAGATGCCACTTGCCGGCCATGTAGGTGTGATACCCGGCGTCCCGCAGCACTTCGGGAAGCGACGCGATCTGGTCGGACAAGTAGCCCTCGTATCCAGGACGCCCCTCGATGGCCGGATAGATGAACTCGGCCATCACCCCCATGCCCGCAACATGGTTGGTGTTTCCCGACATCAGGGCGGCCCGGGTCGGAGAACATGTCGGCAGAACATGGAAGTTCGTGAACTGAAGCCCCTCCGCTGCGAGCGCGTCCAGCACGGGCGTTTCGATCTCGCCGCCATAGACGCCGAGATCGGACAGCGCAAGATCATCCGCGACAATCAGAAGGACGTTCGGGCGATCATCGGCGAGGGCGGAAACCGCGCTGACGCCGGCAATCATCACCGCGCCGGCGAATCTCCGTAGAGCGTGTGCAACCCGGAACACTGCCTTCATCGGTTCACTCCATGTCTGGACCCGTCATTGCCAGCGGAACGTCACCCCGATTACCGGCCCGTGCTGATCGACCTGGTAGGCAAACGTCCCGTCAGACCGGTCGGTTTCGAAGTCGATTCCGTAGAACCGATATCCAAACTTGATCGAAGTGTTCTGCCACGGCTTCCAGTCGAACAGGAGATTGGCGCCGTATTGCAGGTTGTCACCGCCAACGCCGAAACCGCCGAGATCGCCCTGAAGGATCACGGCCCAGTCATCGTGAAGCTCCCACATGCCGCGGGCGCCGATCACCGGTTCCCACCAGCTTTCCGTGCCGCCCAGCGGGAAGCCCGGCACGGACTTGTCCGCCGAGATTTTCTGGGTGATTTCGTTGTATCGAACACCGCCTTGAATATCGAACGCCATCCGGCGGTTCTCTGCGCCATAGGTGGTGTTGGCCACGCGGTAGGCTGCGAGAAGGCTGACCCAGGATTGTTGGATGTCGGCGTCGAGTTCCGCACCCGCCGGGCCGGGAGCCGATCCGCCGGCTCCCAGATCGACGTGGTTGGCATCCAGAAGGATGCCCCAGTCTCCCTTCCAGCCCTCATAGCGTCCCGAAATTGCGCCTTCCAGAAGCTGGGTTGCATCCTTGAAGGTGAGATCCAGGGCAACATCACCGCCTGCAATCGTGGACGTTCCACTCGTTCCGGCCGGCAGGAAGCCGTAGAGCGTCACTTCATGTCGCCAATCCGCCTCGTTCAGACCAGAGAATGAAAGCGGCTCGGCGGCAGCCGGCACAGCAAGGAACCAAGAACAGCCGATGGCGAGCAAGCGGCGCGTGAAAGTCATTTTCTCCTCCCAGCCGAAGCAACCCCAATTTACCCAAATAGATAATTTATAGACGCATCCGTCTAGTTGTTTCGGCTCTCGCACTCACATAACGTTGCCCCCATGACCCAGACCAATCCCAACGAGCCCCGACGATCAGCGCGTGTAAAAAAATCTGACTGGCTCAACGCGGCCCTGGATGTGTTGAGAAATCATGGCATCGAGGCTGTTCGCGTGGAGCGTCTGGCCGCCCAACTGACCGTGTCAAAGAGCGGCTTCTACTATCACTTTCAGGACCGGCAGGAACTCCACAGCGCTCTCATCGAGCACTGGAGGAACTTTGACGGTCGTCCGGTCGCCTTGCAGCGTGACATGGCCGATGCGGACCCGGAGAGGCTTCTGCGACACACAGTTGAAATGGTTGATAAATTAGAGCTTCGACAGCTTGATTTCGCCATTCGCCAGTGGGCGCAAAACGATCCCGAAGTTGCACGCGTTTATCGCGCCGAAATGCGGGGTCGGCTCAATCATATCACCAGAATCTTTGCGATGCTGGGCTTCGAGGGGGATGCTCTGTCAATGCGAGCCATGACATTTGTCGCCTACACGACAACGGAACAGCAGCTTTTTCCGGACCTGAAACCAAGAGAGCGCAAGCGCCTTTGGGACCTGCGGATCAAGATGCTGGTGCGGCCGGACTGAGTGGTTCGCGATTGGTCCGGGCGCGCGTTTTGCCAAGAAAATTAACAAGAAACTAGACGCTTTCGTCTAAAAAGGACTGACGTGTTCCCTGGAGTGAATTCGATTTGGGGGATGCTATGGCGGTACTGTCATCAGGTTGGCTCGCAACAGGGATTGCCGGCACGGCGCTCGCCGCGACCGGCATTGCCGCGGCTTTGTTTATCGGGAACAGCGACACAGGCGCAGCCTATGCCGCGGGTGGTGTTGTGACGGACCGCACCGGCACAGCGCCAGATCGCTATGTCTACTACCCGGGCACCGAGGCGCTCGCCGACGGAGACGTCCGCGTGGTTGCCTGTGGCACCGGCATGCCGGATCAGCGGCGCGGACAGGCCTCGGCCTGCTTCCTGTTCGAGTTCGGCAACGGTGAGAAGTTCATTTTCGACATCGGCACCGGGTCGATGCGCAACCTGAATGCATTGATGATCCCGTCGGAGTACCTGACCAAGGTGTTCATCAGCCACCTGCACACCGACCACTGGGGCGATCTTGATGCGCTGTGGGCCGGCGGATGGACGGCGGGGCGGCCGGTCCCGCTGGAAATCTGGGGGCCAAGCGGCCAGACCGAGGACATGGGAACGGCGTACGCGGTCGACGGCTTCCTGCGTGCCTTCAACTGGGACTATCAGACCCGCGCATTCAAGATCACGCCGATTCCGGGCCAGATCACGGTCAATGAGTTCGACTATCGCGGCGAAAACACAGTGGTCTATGACGATGGCGAGATCGTCGTTCGCTCAATTCCGGCGATCCATGCCGGCGATGGGCCCGTCAGCTACATCATTGAATATGCCGGCCTGAAGCTGGTCTTTGGCGGCGACACCTCCCCCAACAAGTGGTTCGTTGAGCACACCAGGGACGCGGATTTCGTGATCCACGAAGCGTTTGCCAGCCCGGAATACTTCAAGCAGGATTACGGGCAACCCGCGCAACTGGCCTGGCGTGCCTGCTGTGAGTTCCACAGCTCCGGTCCCGCCTTTGGCAAGGTCATGAGCGAGATCGCCCCTGGTCACGCGGTGGCCTATTACACGATGGAAGAGGCGCACCCGCAACTGCTTCTGGACATTCGCACGACCTATGATGGCCCGCTGTCGATCGCGATGGACATGATGACCTGGAACATCACCAAGGACGGTGTCACCGAACGCATGGCGGTGTCTACGGATCGCGCCAGCGCCGTTCTCGGACCGACCCGGCAGCCGCCGCCGGATCCGAGCATTCCGGATCCGACCAGCGAGTTCATTCGGGCTGGAGAATGGGGCCCGGGGTTGAATGCGCAGAACGACATGCTGGATGCGTTCTCCAAGGAGAACGATCTCGCGGATGTCGATTGGCGGACGGAAAAGCCGTGGTATGAACCCAATTAGCAACCAAGCCTCGTGATAGTCACCAGAACGACGGGAGTGTCGCTGGGCGAATCTTGGTGAAGGCCACTTCGAGCGCCCGATCCCGCCCCATGGTGCCGAGTGCCGGGTGAGCACGGCGGCGAGTGCAGCATCCGCAGCGAACGGCTCCTCCGTCCGAGCCGCATCGAAGAACCTCGTCGCCGGTGCCGTTTCCCAAATATTACCTCGCTGCACGAAGAGCACCTCGCTGGCCAGATGTCGCGCCTGACCCAGATCATGCGTCGACATCACGATCCGTGTGCCTGCCGTGTCGGTCTCCACCGGCATCGCCTCAATCTCCTGCATCGCCAGACATGCGACCAGAGGAATGCAAAGCACGGCGGCAATCACCACCGCGCCCAGCGTCACCTGAAGCGAAAACAGGGAGATTTCGATCCGGTCGGCATCCAGAGTCACGACCAGACGGCCCACCTCGATCATGCCCAGAAAGATCTCGTTCATGCTCGATCACGACGTCCCGGATTTCCGCCTGGTTGACCTTGACGAAGTCGCTTCAAGGAAGGTCGGAGGAACTCCTTTTCGCTGGCCCGTGGGGTCCGTTACGCGAGGCATACCGCGCCCATGCCGACGCGCATCGCCCGTCTATGCTTGATCGAAAGACCGCGACTCGGCACGATGGACCATGGGCGTTCAGTATTTCGAACGCTGTTGCAAAGGGGCGACCAATGTCAGGAACCAGAATATTCAGAGCCAAGGATTTGGACAATCGCTGGTGGGAATTTCCTCAACAGAACAGGGATATGTCTTGCGGACCAACTTCGGTGAGGATCGTGAAATCCCTCTATCACAACAAGCCAATCGGCGAATCGGTCACACGCGGCATGGTGGGCATGAACCAGCTCGGTATGGCCAATACCGGTATGAGCTATCAGGGCGCGGATGTGGCAACCGCAACGTCCTGGGACATCTATGGATCATTGGAAAACGATGTTCTGCCAGCGGTGCGGTCCAAACCGCTCGGCATTCCGAATGCGAAATTCGTGCATGGGATAGAACAGTTGCGCGGCGCCTCCCGCAATCATCCCGCCCTGCTGGGGTTCAACTGGGATGGTGGCGGTGGACATTTCGTTGTCTGCGTTGGGGCGACCAAGGCCGACCCCTCCCTCTTTGTCATTCTCGATCCCGATGCGGGAATCGAATACCTTGGAGCGGATAGCGCGGTTGGCAACAGCTTCGAGTATTCGCCGTCTTATGGCGCGGTGGGCACCATCGATCCGGTCGGGTTCATCCAGACCTGACGGGTGTCTGGCGGTTGGTGAATTGGCTTTCGGGATATGTGCCTGCGAGTCCATGCCGTTTGGCGAAGAAGTGCGGCCTTTCAGGTCGCGCAGACTGTTGCGCCGCCAAAAGCCAGAGGCGGTCGGTCAAAGGGTTGCTTCAGGTCGGGCTCGACAGATGGCAACGCAACGAAGGTGCCTGATGAACCGAACCCCGGCCCCGGCCGATCGGGAAACGGCATTATCACGACAGGGTGGTTCCTGCTGCGACGCGCGCATTTGCAGGATCTGGAGGATCTGCACCGGGTCTTTTCGCATCCTTTGGCCATGCGTGATTGGGACAGCCTGCCGCACAAGGATAGCGCGCAAACCGCACGGCTTCTGGCATCAATGGCCGGTCCGCCTGCTCAAGGACGAAATCCGTTTCATCCTTCATCCGGATCATTGGGGCCATGAACCTGCGCATCCGGCCCTGATCGCGATCATGCCGCATGTCGTCGCGAGCTTGCCGATCCTCCGGTTGGAGGCGGATATCGACCCGCGAAACACCGTCTTTCTCCAGCTGTATGCCCGGCTCGGTTTCCGCCCAACGGGAGGCGCGACCCGAACGATCCGGGTTGGTGACGAACGGTGCGACAGCGTCCATGTCGCCCCGCCGCGACCAACCTGAAGCCTACGTCATCGGCTGAGACTCCTGCATGAAACAGGATTGCGCGACGGAGCGTGCATTGGCGAAAGGCTGTCCTGGTGTCGGGACCCGTCATTCCGTTTTTGCTTGGTCGGTCCGCACGGTTCACACTCCCAGACATTGGGCACATGTTGAGCGGGCGTTTCTGGGTGAGCGAGGCGCAGATGGAGCGCCATCGGCCGCAGGTTCCGAACCCTGGCAGAAGGCCAAGAGGCGATATTCGGCAGGGGCATAGCAGGATCACGCCATGTCAAGCGCAACGGCTTGTCGTGGCGTGATGCGCGTTGGTCCTGGGACCGCGCGCGCAGTTTGCAACCGGGTCTTCAGGTGGTTCCTCATGGGCGTGGTCACGCGTCTGCCTCGCGGCAATCCCCGCGCCTACGCCTCTACCGAGCGGAACTGCGGGATGCGCCCGATGGTCTTGCCGGAATGGCCGAGCCCCGGGCTTTATGGACGTCGGCGGCCTTGCGCCAAACATCCGCCCTGCGGGCGCACTCGCGGATGCTGCCAGATCGGTCGATATCCTCGAATCCGAAATTCCGTCCGCGTGCATCCAGCCACGGAAATCTGTGGGATCAACCTTCGGATGCGGGCCATTCGGTTGGGCGAGTACCGATACAAAGATGCCGGGTGGTGTATTGCCGCCCCACAGCCGTTCGTCCCGGCCATGGGCCCACAGCCGTGTCTTCGCGGTCTTGCCGGTGCCGGGCGCCAGCATCTTCAAAGGAGTTCCGTCCGCGAAAACGGCCTGTCCGGTTGACACATACAGGCCAATCGCATCTGCCGGTGGCGCCAGCGCCGCCGTGGGCTTGCCGACCCAATCCGCCAGCGTAGAACACCCGAGGTGGATCCCATTGCGCTCGTAGATCTGACCTTGGCGACATCGCGGCAGATGATCGGCGTATTTGTTGCCAGCAGGCCGCGACCTTGCCGGCCTCGCTCGATCGGACGCGACGGCGAAACGGCTTGAGCTACCTTATCGCAGCCGCACGATGCGGTTCACGATGCATCATGCGGGAAGTATTCCAGCTTTTCGGTCATCTCGGCGACCGAGATCTCGCTGGCTTTCGATTTGCGCGGCCTGCAACTTCACTTTGGCCAGCAGAAGCGCCCTGAACTTTCGCGGTTTATCGAGATATTCGGGCAGGATTGAGCCATGTCCAGCATGATCGGATGATATCCGATCCGTATGATCCAAGGAATCCCGGATGGGTCATTCCTGACCCATCTGGCCTGCTTTGAGCGGCTTCCAGCTACGTTGCGGAAGACGTCAGTCACTCCCTTCCAGCAGCGTCGTCAACTGGGGGGCAGTGCGATCTTGCCCTCGTTGGCCGATGGCCAGACCAACCGCCCCTTCTTCAGCCGCTTGAAAACAGACAAGCGCCTTGGCCGTACAACCCCGTCGCATGTCGGACACGCCGGCCGCAAGCCACACCCGCGTATTCGCCGAAACCGGGATCATGGGGTCAGACCTCGGATCAGCCCGGCCAGAGCCTCAGGATCAATGGATTCAGATGTATCGCCGATCCGAGCCCCATCGGCAATCTCGATCGGCAGGAAGCAGGCCACAAACCTCGTACCTTCCTCCAACACCGGCTTCGTGTCAGGAGCATCGCGCGGATCATGCAGCCATTTGAAAACCATATTGGAATTCATCGCATGCCGACGCGCAACTTGAGCCACGGAAACACCCGGTGCCGTCGTCTGAAAGTCGGTCGACCGCTTCTCTTCGTCCGACGCACCATCAGGCGCTCCATAGCGTCCGCCATCGAAAGGCGACGCTATGGAGCGATCCCTTCGAGCGGTAGAGTGGTGAGCCCGGACACTTTCGAGGAGGCCGCGTTCGATCAGGAATGCTACTCACGCATTCCACCGGAGAGAAAGGTCGGGAACGCCATGCGTTTTTTCGTTTACGGCATGCATCGAATCCAAACCTTGGATACCTTTCCCGAAGACCATGGGATGAAATGAAGAGGGCTGCCCAATGACCAGAACTTTTGGAAATCCCTATCGCGGGGCTGGCCTGCCCGATCTGCAACCGCGCCCCGGCGCGGACGCGGGTGCCGTGGCGGCGCTGCTGGCTCAATGCCCCCGGCATCAACGGACGCCGCTGCGTGACGCCTCAGGTCTCGCTGCAAGGGCAGGTGTTGCGCGGGTGACGATCAAGGACGAACGCGGGCGCATGGGGCTTGGCAGCTTCAAGGCGCTGGGGGCCGCTTACGCCATTGCCCGCGCCGCAGCGCAGGCAGGCGGCGTTTTGCCGACGGCGCTCTCGGATCGCACATATGTCACGGCGAGCGCCGGCAATCATGGCCTGTCCGTGGCGGCGGGTGCGCGGCTGTTCGGTGCCACCGCCGTCATCTATCTGGCACAGACCGTGCCTGAAGGTTTTGCTGCGCGCTTGCGAGGCATGGGGGCGCAGGTCGTGCGGGCTGGCGCGGATTACGAGGCGAGCATGGTGGCAGCAGGTGACGCGGCAAAGGCGCAGGGCTGGACCCTGCTGTCAGATGGGTCATGGCCCGGTTATGTCGATCTGCCGTTCCGGGTGATGGAAGGCTACCGTCAGATCGCGACCGAGATCGCGGATCAGATGACGGATCGCCCGACGCATATCCTGTTGCAGGCGGGTGTCGGCGGCTTGGCCGCCGCCGTCGCCGCGGAACTGCGCCTGGCCTGGGGTGACGCGCCGCAGGTGATCGTGGTGGAACCAGAAGCCGCCCCGGCCCTGATCGAGAGTATACGGGCGGGGCACGTGGTAGAAACGACGGGGCCGGTCTCGGCCATGGGGCGGTTGGATTGCAAGACGCCGTCCATGCTGGCGCTGGCAGATCTGGCGCGCGACGCCGACCGCTTCGTGACCTTGACCGAGGCCGAGGCCGCGACAGGGGCCGCCGCCGTGGAAAGCGCCGGGTGGCCGTCGACGCCGTCGGGAGCCGCAGGCGTGGCGGCGCTGCTGGCCGGGTTGGCTGATACAGATGCCGACAGTCACGTCCTGTGCATCCTGAGCGAGGGGCCTGAGGATGCCTGACCGGTCCCAGGTTTTCCCGGCCGAGGAGTTCCGCCGCCGGACGCGGGCCCTGCAAGCGGAAATGGCAACGGGCGGACTTGATGCGTTGTTGCTGATGTCGCCCGCCGACGTCTTTTATACCACCGGTTTCCTCACCCGGTTCTGGGAAAGCCCGGCACGGCCATGGTTCGTGGTCGTGCCGGCGTCCGGCGATCCGCTCGCCGTCATTCCGACGATCGGCGCGGACCTGATGGGCCGGTGCTGGATCGCCGATATTCGTACCTGGCAGGCCCCGGACCCATCCAATGACGGTGTCAGCCTGCTGGCAGGCGCGTTGGCGGATCTTGTGCCACCGCAAGGCCGGATCGGCGTGCCTATGGGGCCGGAAACCCACCTGCGGATGCCGCTGGCAGACTTCATGCGCGTGCAGGACCGCATCGCGCCGCGCGTATTCGTCGATGGCACCTCCGCCGTCTTGCGGGTCAGGGAAATCAAGTCAGAGGCTGAGATCGCAAAGATCCGCACCACCTGTGGGGTCGCCGATGCCGCCTATGAGCAAGTGACGGATTTTGCCCGTTGCGGCGTTCCTCTGTCGCAGGTGTTCCGGGATTTCCAGATCGCGCTGCTGGCAGCGGGTGCCGATTGGGTCAGCTATGTCGCTGGCGCCGCCGGACCGGGTGGGTATGGCGACGTGATCTCTCCGTCGGATGACAGGGCATTGCAGGCGGGCGACGTGTTGATGCTGGATACGGGCGCGGTCAAGGATGGTTATTTCTGTGACTTCGACCGCAACTTTGCCATCGGTCCGCCACCTGACGACGTGCGCTGCGCCCATGACGCGCTTCATGCCGCCACCGACGCCGCCCTGTCCACACTGCGCCCTGGCATGCAGGCCCGTGATGGTCACCGGATCATGGCAGAAGCCATCACACGGGCGGGTTCGGTCGTAGGTCGCGGGCGGCTTGGGCACGGTCTGGGGCTGACCCTGACTGAATGGCCCTCCTTGACGCCGTTGGACACCACCACACTGCGGGCCGGAATGGTGCTGACGCTGGAACCGGGGGTCGAGATCGCGGCGGGGCGCATCATGGTGCATGAGGAGAACATCGTCCTGCGCGCTGAAGGCCCGGAATTGCTGTCGCGTCGCGCGCCCGCCCAGTTGCCGGTGATCGGCACATGAGACAGATGACCTATGGTCTGACCGGCCCCATCGGCACCAACGCCACCCTTGGGCTGATCGTGCTGCAAGCGGACGAGACGCTGGAGCAAGACATGCGCCGCCTGTTCACCGAACGCACCACCGCCATTCACGTGAGCCGCATCCCCTCGGGGGACGCGCTGACGATCGACACGATTGCCGCGATGAAGGCAGACCTGCCGCGGGCCGCAAAGCTATTCCCACGCGCCGCCCAGTTCGATGCGGTGGGCTACGGCTGCACGTCAGGGACAACACTGATCGGAGCAGATGCGGTGGCTGCAATGGTGAGGCAGGGCGTAGCCGCTCGGACCATTACCGACCCGCTGACAGCGGCTTTGGCGGCCTTTCGGGCTCTGGATGTGACGCGCATCGGCCTCGTGACGCCCTATGTCGCTTCCGTCGCGGGGCCGGTGCGGGATGCCTTCGAGGCAGCGGGGATCATCGTGGGCGACTGCGTCTCTTTCGGCGAAGAGGTCGAGGCGCGGGTGGCGCGGATCGACCCGACATCCGTCAGGGCCGCCGCGCGGGCCGTGGCGCCGGGGGTTCAGGCGGTTTTTCTGTCCTGCACCAACCTGCGCACCCTCGACATCATCGGGTCCCTGGAGTCGGAATTGGGCATTCCGGTCCTGAGCAGCAATCAAGTCTTGGCTTGGCACTTGGCGCAGACCACCCGTGCCTCGCTGGCAGACGACGCCCCCGGATGCATTTCCAGGGCTTTGTTGCACAAATCGCGTGCAGGATTCACCTCATGAATCCAGTTTGATAGCTGGGCGGTATGAGCAGTTGGGC
>CANLZY010000042.1 GCA_947495685.1 uncultured Tropicimonas sp. | reverse complement strand
TCAGCCACAGGGACGCCTCCCTCTGCCTGACGCAGGACGCCCATAATCTGGGCCTCGTTGAAACGTGATTTCTTCATCGGAATCTCCTCGATCATCCTGCCGAGAAAATTCTACTTCCGCATCCCCTCACTTTCGGGGGTGATTACCGATGCACAACGCAAACCTGGTAGTCAACACGGACGCAGACCAGATCATAGTGGCCGAGGCTGGAGTGTACTCGTCGGGTGGGCTTCCAGAAATAACGTATCGAGGCGGCGGTCTGGAAAACTCGGGGATTCGGGAAGCGGTATGCGACATTCTCGAAGGAGGCGAACGCGCCTTCAAAGAACGCGCGCGCCGCATGCGCGTCAGGTTTGACAAATAGATGCCAGCCGTGATGATGTTGTCCTCGATCACTCCGGCTTTCCAGCTTAACGCCTCCGGCCACATTCTTCCGGACCAAGGGACGGTTCATCGTGCAAAGCTGTAGGAAGTGCCCAATCCAAGGATGTCCAACAGTGCAGCAAAGACCGTCACTGCCGCTACAACCAAAAATGCGAAATGGACGACGACGTAGCCGGGACAAGAGTTCCGCTGCACACCCAAGACACCGGAAAAACGGGCCCAAACTTCCGGAGGTTTTCCGGGATTACTTCGGTCTGGTTGTTCGCCGTCAAGAAAAAAAGGGATCTATCGATTGCCCACTCACACATACAGTTCGGCCAATCGTTCAGTTATTCCGTTCTGAGATCGGACGAGTCGGCGCATTCGACAATCTGCCACTGGGTGCCATCAGCCTGCCCGTTGCAAGAAACGCCAGATAACATGGGCCCCGACACGAAAGTGCCGGGGCTTGTTTCGTTCCTGCCGGCGCCGACGCAACCAACAGATCACGAAAAACAAGACTATCGCCGGTTCGAGCACCTCCGAGAAGCCGAGCCGCTGCCGCCCCAGCAAACAACGCGACAGAACCCAATGGCAATGTGTTTTCCTTTGACAAAGCCCATCCAATCGCGACTTTTTGTTCAATAGATGTGTCAACGTCGGCGGATGACGTATTCGAATCGTTGGTTTTCTTGCGGCTTGAGACCCGGAGACATTGGTTTTGAAACAATTTCCCCCAAGCGCTGTAGTCAGCCTTGTCCTGTTGGGCGCCACGCCAGCGCTGGCCGTCGAAGGCGGGCTAGAAACCTATCTGCTTGGCAGCCGGGACAGCATGGCGGGAATCCTTCCGCCGACCGGCACCTATATCAACAACGATTTCGTGCATTTCAGTGGCTCGGCGCCCAGCCTGTCGATGGGCGGTGCCGTGGTGGCGAATCCCGACCTGACCGTCACGCTGTACAAACTCAACGCGACGCAGGTGTTCGACGGATCGATTGGCGGCGCGCGCCTCGGCTTCAACATCAACATTCCCTACGTTTGGTCGGACATGGACCTTGAGGGCGAAGTGATTTCCGGGTTGTCCGGCAACCTGTCCGACAGCCAGGTTTCCTTCAGCGATATCACCGTTTCCCCGATCCTTGGCTGGAACCAGGGCAACCTGCATTCGACCCTGGCGTTGCAGTTTTTCCTGCCAACCGGCGAATACAGCACCGCGACAGTCGACGTCGACGACCGCAAGATCGACGTTCTGAGCACCGGCAAGAATCGACTCGCCTTTGACCCGACCTATTCGGTGACCTGGTTCGATCCAGCCCGTGGGTTGGAACTTTCGGGCGCCATGGGCGTGACCTTCAGCGCCAAAAACGACGCAACCGATTATCAGACCGCCCCGGAGGCGCATTTCGAGGGAACCGTCATGCAGCACTTCAAGAACAAGATGGCGGTCGGCCTGACCGGCTACGCCTATCGGCAGTTGGACGATGACAGCGGATCGGGCGCAGAAGGCACCAAGGACGCCCTGAATGCAAAGTCGCTTCAGGCCGAGGTATATGGGATCGGACCGATCTGGACGTGGTCAACCACGGTAGGAAAGGTGCCAATGAACCTGAAGGCAAAGTACATTGTGGAGAGCGGCGCCCGGCGCCGGTTCGAGAGCAACAAGGCTTGGGTCACTGTCGGGTTTGCGTTTTGATGCACGCCGTTCGGACGTTTGGGATGTGGGCCTTCGTTGGCCTTCCGCTGGTGGCACAGGCCCAGGGCGGCGGCCAATCGTTCGATTCGGCAGCCAACGATCCAACCGCGTCGATCATGTCCTTCCTGCTTCATCGATACCAGATCACCGGCTGTCGCGACCTGCCGAACACCCATGGATCGCTGTCGCAGTTGCGTGCCGCGCATCCGTTCAAGTTGGGCGGCATTCAGAACGTCACCCAGCCTACCCTGCCCGATTCGACCGACAGCCCGTCCGCGGCGTCCGATATTTCCGATACGACCGTTTCGACGCAGCAATCCATCGTGAAAGTGTCGCTTGAGCATGGCTGGTCGGTCGACGTGTCCCAGATGAACATTGGCTACGATCTGTCCGCCAACGACTTCGCATCCCTGCCCCATGGCGCGAAGCCGTCGAAACTGACCAAACCCGGCGGCATCCCGATGAAATGGCCGTTCAGCTATGAACATGATTTCACCCAAGGGAACGGCACCGCAGAAGACACCTTCGGGCTGACCGCAAAATCGCTTCTGCCTGCCTAGATCGACGAACTCTCAACGAAAGGCCGCGTCATGCGCAAATCGACACTCTTTCTGACTGTTGCCTTCGCATCGGCGGCCAGCCTTTCGGTCGCACAGGATGCAATCGACATGGACGGGCTGCCCGCCGTCTTTCCCGAACGCCCCTATTCGCCTTATGCTGACCGGGCCTTCCCCGAGGACGTCTTTTTCGGCGACACCCATGTCCACACCGGCCTGTCCGGCGATGCGGGCGGCGGTGGCACGACCCTGTTGCCACGCGATGCCTACCGGTTCGCACGTGGCGAACAGATCACCTCCAACACCGGGCAGCCGGTAAAGCTGCGCACGCCCTTCGATTTTTTCATGATCACCGACCATTCGGACGGCATGGGAGCGATCACCGACATGATCGCCGGCACGCCGAATGTCATGGCAGACCCTGATGGCAAGATGTTCCACGAGGCGTTCAAGGCCGGTGGGCAGGATGCGCAGACGGCCGCCCAGGAACTGGTCCGCCAGTTTTCGCAGGGCGAGTTGTCGGAGGCGCTGAATTATCAACCCGGGAACCCGGCCTACAAGCGGGTCTGGGACGACATCATGCAGGCGGCCGAAGAGTTCAACGACCCCGGACGGTTTACCACCTTTATCGCCTACGAGTGGACGTCGCTGGTCAGGGGCAACAACCTGCACCGCAACGTGATTTTCCGCGACGGGCCAGAGCGCGCCGGGCAGATCGTTCCCTATACCACCACTCCGCCCATCGGCAGCCCCGACCCGAAAGACCTGTGGAAATGGCTGGAGGCCTACGAAGCCAATACCGGAGGGGATGTGACTGCGATCCCCCACAACGGCAACCTCAGCAACGGCATGATGTTCGCGCTGCAGGACGACTTTGCCGATGGCGAGGCCTTTGACGCGCAGTACGTCGAGCAACGCAACACATGGGAACGCCTGTACGAGGCAACCCAGATCAAGGGCGACGGCGAAGCGCATCCGCTGCTGTCGCCAGATGACGAATTTGCCGATTTCGAGACCTGGGACTGGGGCAACCTGGATATCTCCGAGGCCAAGACGCCCGAGATGCTGCCCGGCGAGTACGTGCGGTCAGGCCTTCAACGCGGGCTGCAACTGGAAACCGACCTGGGCACCAACCCGTTCAAGTTCGGCCTGGTGGGCGCGGGTGATGCCCATACCGGTCTGTCCACCCCGGACAACGACAACTTCTTCGGCAAGTTCACCGCCTATGAGCCGAACGAACACCGCGCCAACCACCTGTCGAAACGGAACGAGGAACTTGGCGTCGAATACTCTTCCTGGAGCTACATCACCTCTGGCCTGACCGCCGTCTGGGCGACGCAGAACAGCCGTGGCGCGATCTTCGACGCGATGGAACGGCGCGAGGTCTATGCAACGACCGGCACGCGTATCCGTCTGCGCTTTTTTGGCGGATGGGAGTTCGACGCGGCCGATGCCAACCGACGGGATCTGGCGCTGGTGGGCTACACCAAGGGCGTGCCCATGGGCGCGGACCTGCACCCCGGCAAGGGCGCGCCGTCGTTCCTTGTCTTTGCGTTGCGCGACCCGCAGGGCGCCAACCTGGACCGGGTGCAGATCGTCAAGGGTTGGCTCGACGCCGACGGAACGCCCCGCGAAAAGGTCTACGATGTTGCCTGGTCGGACGAGCGCCTCCCCGGCGCGGATGGCACGCTGCCCGCCGTCGGAAACACGGTAGACCTGAGCCTTCCGGCCTGGACCAACACCATCGGCGCCTCGGAGCTGGGCACGGTCTGGCAGGACCCCGACTTCGACCCAGCGCTCAAGGCCTTCTACTATGCCCGGGTGATCGAGATCCCGACACCGCGATGGACCGCCTATGACGCGGTGAAATTCAACCTCGACCTGCCGAATGATGTCCCGATGATCGTCCAGGAGCGGGCCTATTCCTCGCCGATCTGGTACGCACCGGACATGTGAGCCGTGAAAGGATGTGACCTCATGAAGACCTCCACCGCCGTTGCGGCCAGCCTCCTGACCATGGCCTCCGCCGTTGGCGCCCAGGACCTTCCCAAACCGGCCTCGACGCTGAGCCGGGCCGTCGCGACAGCCGTCAACATGCAACCCGCGATTCCGCGGCCCGAGCAGGATGCGGCCGCCGCAGAAAAGCTCGACGCGTTCGTCGATGCGACCGGCCAGCGACCGAACATCGTGATCTTCATCGTCGATGACATGGGCTACGGCGATCCTGGCGCCTTTGGCGGCGGCGGGATGATCGGCGCGGCAACGCCCAACATGGACCAGCTTGCCGCCGAGGGGTTGAAGCTGACGTCGACCTATTCGCAATACACCTGCACGCCGACCCGAGCGGCGATCTATACCGGACGCCTGCCCGCGCGCACCGGCTTGATCCGGCCGATCCTGGCTGGCGACACCATCACGGTTAACCCGTGGGAGGGCGAGTTGAGCGTGGCCGGCCTGCTGTCGGACGCCGGGTATCACACCATGCTGGTCGGCAAGTGGCACATCGGCGAAACCGAAGGCATGCGCCCGCACGACGTCGGGTTTGACGAATTCTACGGGTTCTACAAGGCGCAAAAGGAATACACTCAGGACGTCTACCAGATGCGGTTTCCCGACCTGGCACTCGATCCGGACAAGCTGGAACGCTATCATGCGATCGGCTCCAACAACGACCTGATCTATGGGCTGAAGGACGGCACCACCGAAACGGTGGAGACCATCGACAGCTTGCAGGACATGGCCGAGGGCGATCGAAAGCTTCGCGACTACACGTTGACGCGGATCGAGGAACTGGCGACGGGAGACAAGCCGTTCCTTATTAGCCACTCCTTCATGAAGGTGCACGCCGACAATTTCCCGTCAGAGGAGTTCAAGGGCACCAGCGCTTCGAAATTCCCCTATCGGGACAACATGGTCGAGGTGGACGCCTATATCGGCGACATCGTGGCCAAGTTGGACGCGGTGGGCGAACTGGAAAATACCTTTGTCTTTGTCACCTCTGACAACGGCCCCCAGATGGATAGCTGGCCCGACAGCGGTTACACGCCGTTTCGCGGCGCCAAGGGCACGACTTGGGAAGGCGGCGTCCGGGTTCCAGGCATCGCCTATTGGAAAGGCATGATCGCACCGGGCCGTGTGTCTGACGGGCTTTTCGATCTGATGGACCTGTTCAATACGTCTCTGGCGCTGGCTGGTGTAACACCCGATGTTCTGCCGGACACCAGCTATTTCGACGGGATCGACCAATCCTCGTTCCTGTTGATGGACGATGGCGAAAGCAAGCGTGAGCAGGTTTACAACTGGCTGGGCGCGCAACTCGCCGCGATGCGCATGCGCGAATACAAGGCCCACCTGCTGGTCTCGCTGGCGCAGGAAAAGTTCCTCTACATCGACATGGCCACCGTCGTCCCTACGGGACTCGCGCCATGGCTGTTCAATCTCTACATTGATCCGAAGGAAGAATACCCCGTCGGTCATCGCATGAACGCCTGGACGGCCTCTCTGGGCGCCGAACTCAAAGCCCACGCTGCAACATTCAAGGCGTTTCCGCCAAAGGATCTGGGACTCTGATCATGAACAAGCTTTCCGCCACCGCCATTGCCCTGATCTGGATTGCCCCGCTTGCCTCGGCCGATCCCAACCCGTTGCGCAACGCCTATTTTGGTGAAACCCATATGCACACCGCGCTGTCGCTGGACGCCTATATCGGCGGCACACGGCTGATGCCGTCCGATGCGCTGAGCTTTGCAAAGGGGGCTCCGGTCACTCTGCCCGACGGCACCGTGATGCAGCACCGTCGACCGCTGGATTTCGCCACCGTGACCGATCACTCCGAGTACATCGGCGAGATGTATTCGACGATGTACGACGACGCGCCCGGGCATGACAACGAAGATCTGGAGACCCTGCGCACGCTGACCGACATCGAAGACCGCCAGAGCTGGTTCTTCAAATACGTGGTTTCGTCCAACCGCAGCACAACCCCGCAGCACCCGTCGTTCTATGCCGGTCCCGCAACGACCAAGAGCGCCTGGCAGATCATCATCGACGCTGCCGAGGAGCACAACGACCCCGGCAATTTCACCGCGCTGATCGGGTTCGAATGGTCGGGTGCGCCCAATGGCGCGAACCTGCACCGAAATGTAATCTTTCGTGACCACAACGTGCCCGACACGGTCCCGAGCTATATCGAGATCAACCAGGAAGAGCGGCTCTGGGATTGGATGCACGGACAGGAGGCCGATGGCCGTCACCTGCTGGCGATTCCGCACAATTCCAATGCCTCCAAAGGGCGGATGTTCCCCGATACCGACAGCTTTGGCGAGCCGATCGACCTTGCATATGCCCGGACACGCCAACACTTCGAGCCACTGGTGGAGATGATGCAGGTCAAGGGAAACTCGGAGGTACACCGCAAGTTCTGGGCCGCGGACGAGTTCTCCAATTTCGAAAACGCGGACTCGATCCAGAAGAACTCCGGCCGCATCTTTCACCAACGCGACTTCGTGCGTGGCGGGCTGAAGGCGGGCCTTCAGGCGGAACAGGCACTTGGCGTGAACCCGTTCAAGCTGGGTTTCATGGGGGGAACCGACAACCATAACGGGCTGATGTCGCAGGTGGCCGAAGACCAGTTCGACGGGGCGCATGGTCCCGAGGATGGCACCGTGGAACGACGCCGGACTGGCGATGTTCTGGGCTGGATCGACGGCAAGGACCTCTCCATCGGGTCCCTTGGGGGTGTCTGGGCCACCGAGAACACCCGTGCCGCGATCTGGGACGCCATGAAGCGCCGCGAGACCTTCGCCACCTCCGGCCCGCGGCTCAAGGTGCGCATGTTCGGCGGTGTGGAATTGGCGGCGACGACGGATCCCGTCGAAATGGTCGAACAGGGCTATCTCCTCGGCGCTCACATGGGATCCGATCTGCCGGCGAATCCGACACCGCCAACCTTCACCGTGATGGCCGAGAAGGATCCGGATGGCGCCAACCTCGACCGGGTGCAGATCGTCAAGGGCTGGGCCGACGCGAACGGCGACCTCAACGAACGGATCATCGATGTTGCCTGGTCCGGGGATCGAGAGATCGACACCGCGACTGGGAAATTGCCCGCAATTGGCAACACCGTGGACCTTGCGACCGCGAAGTTCACCAACGACATCGGCGCGCCGATGCTGATCGGAGCGTGGACCGACGCGGATTTCGACCCACAATCCAACGCCTTCTACTACGCTCGCGCCCTGGAGATTCCGACGCCACGGTGGTCCACCTATGACGCTGTGCGCGAGGGCCTGCCGCTGTTGGAGGATGTCCCGGCCACCATTCAGGAACGCGCCTGGGGCTCACCGATCTGGTACAGTCCGGCGAACTGAGCGATCGGCGAATTGCCGGGCGCGGTCGGTCTGCGCACCCTCCCCCCGTTTGAGACGGTATGGCGTCCATCCTGATCAAGTGTGAGGGACGCGCCGGCTGCGTGGGTTCAACTGCAATGCCCTGAACCCAGACCGCAAAAGACATCCGAGCCGGAGATGCGCCGCTTGCGAACCGGTGGAGCAGTTTTGCCCTCGGCAAGGGGGCGAGCGTCCGAACGCTACAAGGAAGGTGGAGCGCTGGTCCGGCATTCTACCGGTTACATCGCCCCACCGGACCGGGCGTCGTTTCCTGGATCTTCAAGATCCAGGGAACACTCAAATGGAAAGGGCAGCGCCCTGCGGCCCTGCCCTGATTTCCCGAACGAACCTCGGCGCGGCGTCATCCAAACGTGATCGTCCACCGCGAGCGGCGTCAGCCGATCATGCCGCGGCCGGGCCCGTATTCTTCTTCATAGTGCCGCATCAGGCGAGCCAGAGCGATCCGCAGCACGATCTTGCCGGACCGCGCCGACCAACCCATCCGCTTTTCCGTGGCCTCAAGCCCTTCCAGAAAACAGCAGCACCGCAGGACCATGTCGCCCAACCCCGGCCCAAGTTCGCGCAGCGCCTTGGCGACGCGGTCGCGCGCTGCCTCCGGCCCCGAGGCCGGGCCGCCGCCGCCGCCAAAGCCGCCGCGAGTACCGGCCGTCAGGAACCGCTCCCAGTTCTGGGCGACCCGCGGTCCCATCTGGGCCAGTTCGAAATCCTCGCGCAGACGTTCTGCCGCTGCCACCATTTCCGGTTCAAGGAACCGGGTTCCGTCCTTTTCACGGCGGCGGGCCAGCGCCACGATCGGGCTTTCGGCCATGTTGTAGCGGACCCGGCGCGGACGAGATTCGGACTCGTCCAGAACGACCTTGTGACCCCACTCGCGATGCTGATCCCCGAAAGGCATCGGTGCCTCGGCAAAACCTTGTGCCCCGGCCATATCCTCGCTCAGGAGACGTTTAAGGGCAGAGCGGCCGGCGGCGGTAATCACATAGCTGGCCACACGTCCGGCGCTCTTGCAGGTGATCCACTCCTTCAGCGCGAAGGCCTGAGCAATCTGACGGTCGACCACCGCGGTGCGGGTCGTCCGTCCGTCCGGCATATCCCGCAGAACGGCGGCTTTTTCCATGTCTGGCGCTACCGCGAGAACGGCATTGGCTTCTGCGAGCCGACGCAGGATACGCCTGGCCTCGCGATTGACGGTCGCGTCATCACAAACCGTTCTGTTCGGCGCATCGGCTGGCGTGAAATGTGCAGTCATCTGGGCGGTCTCCTCAGGTCCCTGGCGGTGATCTTGCCTGGTCCTGAAATGTTCCCTGCCTAGATGGGCCAACGCCTCGTCCACCAGCGGATCGTCCCGCCGTTGTTCAAAGCGCCGAATGCGGCGCAGGATCGTCGAGGCGTGACAGCCTTCAGCCCGTGCGACCTCCCGTATGGAAAGCCCCTGCTCGGTATGCCGAAGGTAGTGCATCGCAGCCTGCGGAACCCATCCGGGCACATCGCCCTGGCGGTCTTCTGTGAATTGGCTGGTCATGATGCCCCCTTGACGTCTCCTGTCTACCTGCCCTCCAGCGTATTCCCGTCGTAGCTGGGAATTGGTTACCCACAGGTTAATTTCAGAACCTGTGGACAGAATTGTTGAAAATTCGCAAACAATTCTGAGCGATGCGCGCGGTATTATCCACAGAATCGCAACACACGTCAAAGTTGTGCCACGGTTTCGCCACATTCATGGAGACCTGACATGACCGATTTCACCCAAGCCCTGACTCGTCTGCGCCGCCCGCAGCTTCTGATACGTGCGGCCCGTTTTGGAATGGCCAACTACAACCGCAAACGCGACCTGCGCCGGCTGACCCGTGGCGAGAGCATTCCAGCCCCCGAGAGCGCCGTGCGACGCCTGATGGATCTGGAGGCCGAACTGGAGTACAGCCGCCGCACCCACGATGCGGCCTATTCTCCGTCCCGACATGTGGACATCCTGATCGCGCTCATGGCCGAAGCGCGCGCATTGGTGGCGCGTGGCCCTGTCGCCGCCTGATCGGCCGCAAGGCGACCGGTTCCCGGAAGGGAGCCGGCGCGTCGTGCCCAACCTGACAATCGACCGTCGCTTTGCCGCCTGTCTCTTGCTGGTCCGCCGGGCGACGATACACCAGAATGACCTCGGCAAGCGGTCCGGTTACCGCCTGTTCACACTCAGACGAATGCGTCTGCTTCCGCGGCCTTCCGTTCGGCCACAAAGGCATCCAGCGCTTCCCGTATCGCCGGGTCCAGCACCGGTTCCCGGTACTCCGACAGCATCTTCTCGACCCGCGCGGCTGCCAACGCGACGGTATCGCGCGCACCGTCCTCGGACCATGTCTCGAACGGTTTGTAGTCGAGCAAGTCCGTGCGCCAGAACGCTTTCTTGAAATTCCGCTGTGTGTGCTCGCAACCGAGGTAGTGGCCGCCCGGTCCGACTTCGCGGATTGCATCCATCGCCTGGGCCTCCTCGTCGATCTGCACGCCTTCGGCCAGCCGATGCAGAATTCCCAATTGATCGGCATCCATGACGAATTTCTCGAAGGACGAGACGAGTCCGCCTTCGAGCCAGCCACAGGAATGCAACATGAAATTAACGCCAGACAGCAAGCCAGCGTTCAACGAGTTCGCGGTTTCATAGGCCGCCTGGGCGTCTGGCAACTTGGACCCGTTGAACGCCCCCGCCGACCGGTACGGTAGCCCAAGGCGACGCGCCAGTTGGCCCGCCCCATAGGTGATCTGCGAGGCCTCCGGCGTGCCAAAGGTCGGCGCACCGGAATTCATGTCGATCGAGGTCACGAAGGCCCCCATGATCACCGGGGCTCCCGGCCGGATCATCTGGGAATAGGCAACCCCGGCAAGAACCTCGGCCAGAACCTGCGTCAGCGTCCCGACAATCGACACCGGCGCCATCGCGCCCCCGACGATAAAGGGCGAGATGATACAGGCCTGGTTCGCCGCAGCATAAACCTCCAACGCTCCCATCATCGTCGAATCGAAGGTCAACGGCGAGTTGATGTTGATCAGCGACGTCATCACCGTTCGGTCGTTCAGACCGCCGAACAGGATTTCGCACATCTCGACCGAATCTCGTGCCCGGCTTGACTCGGTTACAGATCCCATGAAGGGCTTGTCGGACAGGGTCATGTGGGCGTGCAGCATGTCGAGGTGCCGCTTGTTCACCGCGACATCGGTCGGTTCGCAGACCGTGCCACCAGAATGATGCAGCCATTTCGACATGTAGCCGAGCTTCACGAAGTTCCGGAAATCTTCGATCGTGGCATAGCGCCGACCACCATGGACGTCCCGAACGAAGGGCGGTCCATAGACCGGTGCCAGCACAAGGTTGCGCCCACCAATCTCCACCGACCGCTCAGGGTTGCGAGCATGCTGCGTGAATCTGGACGGCGCAGTCGCGCACAGCTTGCGGGCAAGTCCACGCGGAATGCGAACCCGCTCTTCCGTGACAGAGGCCCCGACGTCGCGCCAGCGTTGCAAGGCGACAGGGTTGTCGACAAAGGCGACACCGATCTCTTCAAGCACCGTTTCGGCATTGTACTCGATCAGATCAAGCGCTTCGTCCGAAAGCATGTCGAGATTCGGGATGTTTCGTTCGATATATCGCGCGCTCTCGATTCGAATCGCCGTCCGTTCCGCCCGCCGGGCCGCCCCGCCACCGCCTCGTGTGCGCCGTTGTGTCGCCGAATCCACCATGTTGCATTCCCCGCCATCAAGGTTCTGTTGGGTGTATCGCATCAAAGCCCGCCAAGCGGCCTCGGTTTGCGGCACCTTGGGGGGAAAAGCGACATCCCGGCGACGCAAACCACCGTTGTGCTCCTGTAAACATGTCTTGCCCGCAGCCCATGCAATTGCGCACAACACCCTAATGACGTGGGTTCATATCCCGACCTGGCGATTGCGTGCCCTTGTCGGATCGATCCGCCCCGCCATCTGTGACAGACGGTCTTGCTCCAACACACCGCCCCTGCCCTTTAAGCTTGTGCGCTGCACCAGTCCCGCAAGCCTGCCGCACCAATACGGGCGCGCATGTCTTTGCCTTGGACGAGCTAGCCATTCGCAATGCCCCGCGATCCGGCCCATCTTCTTCTCTCGACAATATCCTCGGGGGATTGCTGCGGGCGGATAGCCCCTCCCCGCTCTCAACTCTTGCACCCACGGCGCACCCGCCCTAGTCAGTCAACATGAGCATTCCGACCCATGACCGCCTCCTGATCATCGACTTTGGCTCCCAGGTAACGCAGCTTATCGCGCGCCGCCTGCGGGAACTGAACGTCTATTGCGAAATCCACCCCTACCAGAATGTCGATGACGCCTTTCTGCGAGCCATGGCGCCCAAGGCCGTGATCCTGTCGGGTGGCCCAGACAGCGTACCCCGCGAGGGCAGCCCGCGCGCACCGCAGTCGCTCTTCGACATGGGAATGCCAATCCTGGGCATCTGCTACGGCCAGCAGATCATGATGCACCAGCTGGGCGGCAAGGTCGAACGGGGTCATGGCACTGCCGAGTTCGGCCGCGCCTTTGTCACACCGACGTCGGCAAAACTCGACATCCTTGCTGGCTGGTTCGACGCAGACCGCGAGCAGGTCTGGATGTCGCACGGCGACCATGTCAGCCAGATCGCTCCGGGCTTCGAGGTCTTCGGAACGTCGCCCAACGCGCCCTTTGCCATCACCGCCGACCCGTCGCGCCATTTCTATGCGGTCCAGTTCCACCCCGAGGTCCACCACACCCCGAACGGTGCAAAACTGTACGAGAACTTCGTCCGTCTCGCCGGGTTCAAGGGTGACTGGACCATGGGCGCCTATCGCGAGGAAGCGATTGCCAAGATCCGCGAACAGGTCGGCGATGCCAAGGTTATCTGCGGGCTTTCGGGTGGTGTCGACAGCTCGGTCGCGGCCGTCCTGATCCACGAAGCGATCGGCGACCAGCTGACCTGCGTCTTTGTCGATCACGGCCTGCTGCGCAAGGGCGAGGCCGAAGAGGTCGTGACGATGTTCCGCGACCATTACAACATGCCCCTGATCCATGCCGACGAGCAGGAACTGTTCCTTGGCGCGCTCGACGGCCAGAGTGACCCGGAAACCAAACGAAAGATAATCGGCAAGCTGTTCATTGACGTGTTCCAGAAACACGCGGGCGAGGTCGGGGGCGCCAGGTTTCTGGCCCAGGGCACGCTCTATCCCGATGTCATCGAGTCGGTCAGCTTCTCGGGCGGGCCCTCGGTCACGATCAAGAGCCACCACAACGTCGGCGGCCTGCCCGAAAAGATGGGGCTCAAGTTGGTCGAACCCCTGCGCGAACTGTTCAAGGACGAGGTCCGCGCATTGGGACGCGAGCTTGGCCTGCCGGCCAGTTTCATCGGGCGCCACCCTTTCCCCGGCCCCGGTCTGGCCATCCGGTGCCCCGGCGAAATCACCCGCCCAAAGCTCGACATCCTGCGCGAGGCAGACGCCGTCTTCATCGATCAGATCCGCAAGCACGGGCTGTACGACGAGATCTGGCAAGCCTTTGTCGCCATCCTGCCGGTCCGCACCGTGGGCGTGATGGGCGATGGGCGCACCTACGATTTTGCCTGCGCCCTGCGCGCGGTGACATCGGTCGACGGGATGACCGCCGACTACTATCCGTTCAGCCACGACTTCCTGGGCGAGACCGCGACCCGCATCATCAACGAGGTCCCGGGCATCAACCGCGTCACCTATGACATCACCTCCAAACCGCCGGGAACCATCGAATGGGAGTGATCCTGACCGGCCATATCGACGTACCTGCCGACCGGTTGGAGCAGATTACCGCCGCGCTGCCGGAGCATATTCGCTTGTCCCGCGCCGAACCCGGCTGCCAGCGGTTCGAGGTTGTTGCGCATCCCACAATCCCCGGCCGCTTCATCGTGTCGGAACGTTTCACGGATCGTGCCGCCTTTGAGGCCCACCAGGCCCGCACGTTGGCCTGGGACTGGGGCCGGGGCGACGCCGGGTTGCCGCCGCATGTAGAGGTCGAGGACACGTCGGAATGACCCTGCCGGAGACGCCGCATGTCGTCTATTTCTTCGACGACACCTTTGCGCCCTGTACGCTTGTCTCGCTACATTCCGTGCTCTCGCGCATTGCCGGACCTGTCCGCGTCACCCTGCACCCGACATTTGACGGCGAAAAGATCGCTGCCGACGTTTCAGCATTGCAGGCCGCCTTTCCGCAGGCAGACCTGTCGCTGCGCGAAGTCGACCTGTCGGTCTGGCACCACCTGCCCCGAGGGCGCCTGCCACTAGCCGCCCGGTCACGCCTGCTGATGCCGCAACTCCATACTGGGCGCGTCATCTATCTGGACGGCGATGCGCTGGCCCGCCACGATCTGACACCGCTGTGGCAGACTGACTTGCAGGGAAAATGCATCGGCGCGGCGCTCGCCCCCGGTGTTCGGGTGATCCTGGAGCGCCACGCCCACTCACGCGCCTCCGCCGCCCGCAAGGCTGGCGAAAAGACCCTGCGACGCGGGCAACGGCTCGATAACCTCGACATGCGGCAATACTTCAATTCCGGCGTCATGCTTCTGGACCTCGACCAGATCCATGCCAGTGGGTTGGCCGACCGGATGATGGATATCGAAGCCACGGCCAAGTACACCTCGCGCGATCAGGACTGGCTGAACATGGTGTTCCGCGACAGCACGCTGACGCTCGATCCGACGTGGAATTCCGGCTGGGGCAATCCGCGCACCGCCAGTTCCTATGTCCCGGCCGACTTGCGAGACTGGTTCCGGGACAGCCGCGAGGACCCCGCGATCATCCATTATACCGGCTTTGAAAAGCCCTGGCAGGCTTCCAGCCCCCCGTTCAAGTTGCACCTGTTGACCAAACCGCTGGAACGCCGCTTGCGGACCCGGTACTGGGCCGAATTCCAGGTTGAACGCGCCGCCTGCGAAACAGTCCTCGGTCGGGCGCTCTGGCCGTGACAATTCCGGTGACGAGAACCGCTCGATGACCCAACCACAGGCTCAACCGCTGCGCGCCGCGTTCTGGATGGTTGGTGCGATCTCTTCCTTTTCGCTGATGGCGGTTGCGGGTCGGGCGGTGTCGCTTGATCACGACACGTTCGAGATCATGCTCTACCGCTCGATTGTCAGCTTCTGCATCGTGTTGATCGTGGGCGGCGCAACGGGGGCATTGAAACAGGTCACAACCCATAATCTGGGTCTGCAGCTGGTGCGGAACATTTGCCATTTCACGGGGCAGAACCTGTGGTTCTATGCCTTGGCCCTGATCCCGCTGGCACAGGTTATCTCGCTGGAATTCACCTCGCCGATCTGGGTGGCGCTGCTTGCGCCGTTTGTTCTTGGCGAACGATTGACCCCGATCCGGGCGCTCGCCGCCCTCGTCGGTTTTGCCGGCGTCCTGATCGTCGTACGACCGCAGATCGGTGGCATAACACCACCCATGATCGCCGCTGCGGCCTCGGCCATCGGGTTCGCCTTGTCTGCCCTGCTGACCCGCCGATTGACCCGAACCGAGACCATCACCTGCATCATGTTCTGGCTGACCCTCATGCAGGCGATCATGGGGCTGGTCTGTGCGGGCATCGATGGCGACATCGCCGTGCCCACCATGAATGCACTGCCCTGGCTGGCGTTGATCGGCGCCACCGGGCTTGCTGCTCATTTCTGCCTGTCGACAGCGTTGTCGCTCGCACCTGCGGCGATGGTGATGCCGATGGATTTCCTGCGCCTGCCGGTTCTGGCAACCATCGGACTGCTTTTCTATGGCGAATCCCTCGATGCGATCGTCATTCTGGGGGCGCTCGTGATTCTGGTCGCAAACTGGCTGAATCTGCGCGGCGCCAGCAAGGTCCCGCTCTCGCTGCCAAAGTGACGCAACGAAAATCGTGATCCGATTGTCGCAGCCCCCGTGACCCACGGTTGTGACCCAGCGTAAAAATTGACCTGCGCAGAAACGAATCTCTAGGGTCCGAGCCACAAAATACAAAAAACGCGGTGTGACGGGCACGCCGCCAACTACTCCGACGAGGGAAGAGAACAGAAATGAAGACGCTAGTGACCAGTATCTCGGTCATCGCCATGACGGCTGGGGGAGCCGTCGCTGGCGGACTTGACCGAACCGGACAGCCTATCAACGCCTTGTTCGAAAAAGGTGGCGAGACCGGCAATTATCTTGAGCTGTCCTTTGCCAACACAATGCCGGACCTGAGCGGCAAGGGGTTTGGCGACGATCGGTTTGCCGCGATCGGGTATGATGTTCCCGCGGGCATTGCCTACAATGACGTGGGCAACAGTTTCTGGAATGTCGGCGCGGCGCTCAAGATGCAGTTCACCGACCAGCTGTCGGGGGCGCTGATCTTCGACCAACCCTACGGCGCCGACGTGTCGTATTCTGGCGACCCGGATTCAAGCGAACTGGGCGGCACCAGCGCGCTGGCTGAAACCAACGCCATCACGGCCCTGTTGCGCTACAAGTTCACCGAGCGCTGGAGCGCTCACGGTGGTATCCGCATCCAGACCGCCGAGGGCGATATCAATCTCAGCGGTACCGCCTATGGCCCGACCGAAGGCATGAACGCCATCATCGGATCGGTGGCTCCGCCGCCCGTTGGCGAAGCCCTGGGAACGGCCAATGGCTACAACGTCGAACTGGAGCGTGACACCGCCCTTGGCTATGTGATTGGCGCTGCCTACGAGATTCCGGATATCGCGCTGCGCGTCTCGCTGACCTACAACTCCGACATCACGCACGAAATGAAGACCAAGGAGGCAGGGCCGAACGTTCTGGTCAACCATCCTGTCTACGGCCTGATTTCGGTCAATCCGTACGATGGAGAATCCACGACCGAGGTCAAGACGCCCCAATCGCTGGTTCTCGACTTCCAGTCTGGCGTTGCCGAAGACACGCTGGTCTTTGGCTCCATTCGCTGGGTGGACTGGAGCGAGTTCCGCATCGACCCGAAAAACTTCATGAACACCACCGGCAGCGGTTTGGTGGAGTTGGAGGACACCACCACGTACCAGATCGGTGTCGGTCGTCGTTTCACCGATCAGTGGTCGGGCTCGCTGGCTGTCAGCTACGAAGCCGAAACCGAGAAACTGGTCTCGCCGCTGGCGCCGACGAACGGCCTGTGGGCCGTTGCGCTTGGCGCGTCCTATGACATGGGCGACATCAAGATCTCGGGCGGCGCACGTTATACCTGGCTTGGCGACGCCCATCCCGAAACCGGCACACCCGACGTGGCCCGCGCCGATTTCACCGACAACCACGCGTTGTCCATCGGGCTGCGCATCGGCTACGAATTCTGATCGCAATCGGCCATCGCTCCCTGCACGGGAGCGGGCCAGCCCAAGATATCAGACGACGCCCCGTAACTTCGGTTGCGGGGCGTTTTCGTTTTCGCGACGCCAACCATCCGACTCGCGAAGCGCTTCGCGGTACCGTGAGCCAAGGCAGCCAGACCTCAACCGCCCTATGGAAAATGGCCGCGACCAGCGACCACCAGAACGGATGATCTGACCGTTCCCGCTGAAAGCCGCTGCGCCCAACAACCAGGGAGCCGAACGCCGGCAAGGCTGGCAAGTCGCGGCGGAGCAGCGTCGCTCAACGCGTCGGAACCCGCAAGTACCACGCGAGATCTGTGCCTGTCTCTCGCGGATCAGGTCCCCACTTTCGGTGGTCTTGTCATCCACGATTTGGAACAGATCGAAAAGGTGTTGGCGCCCTGCGCACCTTGCTCGGAGGCTGTAGACACGCCACCTGGTGACAAATCCGACCCAAGGAGGAGTAGCCGCACGTCTTGAAAGAGCATGTTGCGGGCTGATTTTGCCGTCACAGTCCGATTGACCGTGCGTGGCAGGTTATCGCCTTGCCGACCGCATGACCTGGCCCCGACAAGCATCGGATCACGGACAAATCTGTCACCTCTCCCAACAGGACAGATCTTCGGATGGGTCCGCGCAATAGGCAAGTTTTCGCCTGTTTTGGTCAGAATCCGCGACCAAATGCCGGAAATAGCCCAAAATTCTTGCGCCGGACCGGTGTGCACCCTACTCCCGAGTGAGACGCATTTTCGGTTGGGGATGACCGACAGTGCAAAAACAACAAAGTGTTCCAGGGGACGAGGGCGGGCTTTGCGTACACGACTAAATGATCGAATTCACAGTTTTCTTGAGCGTTGGTTTCCGGAGCAGAGGCTTTTCCTGCGCTCTGACAGCAAGACCCGGTTCATAAGGCTCCGTCCAGGCACCCAAGCATTGGTTGTCCTGGGCTCCGCGGCAACAATCTCCTGGGCGATCATCGCCTCCTCCGTCCTGCTGATGGAATCGATTGGCGCCGGCAACATTCGGGAACAGGCGCGACGCGACCAGTCGCTCTACGAAGAGCGCCTGAACAGCCTGTCCGAGGCCCGCGAAGCGGCCGATGCCGAAGCCCTGACCGCGCACGAGCGTTTCAACGCCGCTCTGACGCAGGTCTCTTCGATGCAGTCGAAGCTGCTGGCCTCCGAAGACCGCCGACGCGAGCTGGAAACGGGCATCCGGGTCATCCAGTCGACCCTGCGCAACACGATGTCGGACCGCGATGCCGCGATTGACGAAAAGGAAGAGGTCGTTGCGGTGCTGGAAGGCCGCGCCGAAGCCGAGGGAGAGCGCAACTCTCTGGACGATGTCGACGCGACGCTGGCATTCCTGAACGACGCCTTGGAAAAGACCGCAGCCGAGCGGGACCATATGGCCAGCGAAGCCGAACTGGCCCTGGACGAAGCCGAGGCGATTGCCTTTGAGCGGGATCTGATTCTCGACCGCAACGACAAGATCTTCACCCAACTCGAAGAGGCCCTGACGGTTTCGGTGCAACCTCTGGAAAAGATGTTCACCTCGGCCGGCCTGCCGCCGGAGCGCCTGCTGGACGCCGTCAAGCGCGGCTATTCCGGCCAGGGCGGCCCTCTGACTCCGATGTCGTTTTCCACCAAGGGCATGGAACCATCGGCCGACGAAGCCCGCGCGAACACCCTGCTCAAGGGGCTTGACCGGATGAACCTTTACCGGATCGCCGCGGACAAGGCGCCGTTTGCCATGCCGCTGAAAAGTTCGTTCCGGTTCACCAGCGGCTTTGGCCCGCGTTGGGGCCGCATGCACAACGGCACCGACTTTGCAGCCAGCCACGGCACACCGATCTATTCGACTGCCGACGGCGTCGTGATCACGGCCGGGTGGCATTCCGGCTTTGGTCGGATGGTCAAGGTCCGGCACGAGTTCGGGATCGAAACCTGGTACGGGCACATGTCGCGCCTTCGCGTGAAAGAGGGCCAAAGGGTCTCGAAAGGCCAGCGGATCGGTGATATGGGCAATACCGGACGGTCAACCGGCACCCACCTGCACTATGAGGTTCGGGTGAACGGTAAACCCACAAACCCGATGAACTTTATCAAGGCAGCCAAAGATGTTTTCTAAGAGCCGAATCAACGAGCCTGGCCCGGCCAAAGACCCTGAAACCTCCAAGGCACCCGAGGCCGCAAAGAAGCCGGGCAGCATGCCGGCGATGGACGCCAAGCCGGTTGCGCCAAAGGCCAAGCCCCCCGCCTCTGTCCTGTCGTCGGACCTGACGATCACCGGCAACCTGAAGACGACCGGCGATATTCAGGTCGAAGGCACCGTCGAAGGCGACATCCGGGCTCACCTGCTGACCATCGGCGAGAACGCCACCATCCGGGGCGAATGCGTTGCCGACGACGTGGTGATCAACGGGCGCATCGTGGGCCGCGTGCGCGGGCTGAAGGTCCGCCTGACCTCTACCGCCAAGGTCGAGGGAGACATCATTCACAAGACCATCGCCATAGAGAGCGGTGCCCACTTCGAGGGCTCGGTGCAGCGGCAGGACGATCCGCTGAGCACCGGCGGCAACCGGAAAACCGGCGGCGCCCCCACCGAGGGTTGATACCTGACGATCAGGGCAAGATACGACGGGCGGAGCGGTCAAGCTTCGCCCGATTTCCGTTGTGCGGTCTGACCGACACCAATGAGGGTGCGCGGCGCTCGCCAGCCAGGCGCTTCAACAGCCTTGATCACTTCCATGCATGTCTCACCCGCTCCCCCTTGGCGGGTAGCGTCCTTGCCAGCATTCACGTCAACGGTGCCCGGTTTCACCGGGTTGATGCATCGTGTCGGCAGTTGAACCAGACGAGCAACGCAGTCACGTTGGTTCAGGCACTGGCACAGGGACACGTTGGTGTTGGCCGGGTATTCACTCCGGGTGGATCAGGGCGCGCCGATAGAGGTGCCACGTCGCATGGCCCAGAACCGGCAGCGCCACGAACAGGCCAAGAAAGGCGGGCAGCATCGCCAGGATGATGTAGACCGCGATAATCAGGGCCCAGAGCAACATCACACCGATGTTCTCGCGCACCGCCTCGAAGCTGAGCAACATCGCGGTCATGAAGTCGATTTCCTTGTCGACCAGCAGCGGCAGACTGAACACCGTCAGGCCGAACAGCACGAAGGCGAGCACACCGCCAACAAGCAGTTCCACCGCGATCATCGTCAATCCGTTGGGCGTCAGGAACACGTCCAGCGACGAAGAGATGTTGGTCATCACGCTGAGCCCCATGAAGAGCGCGAACAGCATGTGGGCCAGGAAACTGTAGAACAGAAAATAGAAGACGATGATGGCGCCGACCCAGGGAATCTGCCGATCCTTCTCGCGCCAGACGACGCCGAAGATCTGGTACAGGTCCAGTGGGCGGTTCTCTTCTATGCGGCGGCTGGTTTCGTACAGGCCAACAGCCGCGAAGGGAGCAATGATCGGAAAGCCGAGCGCGAGGATCAGGGTCTGCATCACGAAGCCCCCGGAGATGAACATCAGCAACAGACCGCCCAGCACGTAAACGCCGCTGAACACGAGGCCGATGCCGGGGGCCTTTCGGAAATCCTTCCAGCCCATATCGAGCGCATACAGAAGATCGCTCCGGTCCAGCTCGGCAATTTCAGGTCGCGGTGACGCCTCCACTGTTTTCGTATCTGTCATGCTGCGGTGTCCCCCGGCGCATCGTTTCCATCCTCGCAACAGAATGACCTATTCGTCTGTAAATGCACACATATAATTCCACAACCGCACACCTCTGAGCAAGAATCGGTGTACACGGAACACAATCCCTGTTAGGAATATGTTAAACTTTGGAGGGAAAGAAATGACCGGATATTTCACCGGGCCATGCGCCGCTCTGGTTCTGGGCGCCGCATGTCTGCCTGCCGCCGCAGCGCCGATTGGATACACCGACGAGGCCCTGTTCAACGCCGCTCTTGCCAGCTTGGGAACAGTGACACCGGTGGTGCAGGACTTCGAGGCGCTCACCTACGGAGATTTGCTTCCGAACGGTACCGTCCTTGATGGAATAACGTATTCGTTGAGCAGCGATCCGGGGTTTGAACTCGCTGTGAACGACATCGGCGGATCGTCCGGCTTCAATACTCTTGGCGTCAGCGACGATGGCGGGGCGGATGTCGATGAACTGGGCTTTTTCGACGTCGTCTCCTTCGATTTCGCCGCTGCAAACGCGTTCTCGCTGAAAATCATCTCCAGCGATGACTTCGAGTTTTTTTCCACCGATGCGATGCTCAACTTTGCCGGTGGCAGCGTCTTCAATACGCCTGGCATCGGCGATCCGACCGGCTGCACCCTTTGCGGCTTCAAGTTCCTGGGTATCATCGATACGGACGCGACCGCCACGAGCGCAACGCTGACGTTCAATGCTGATGGCTCCGGAATCGGCGAGCTGGACGACGTGGCCTTCTACACGGTTTCCACGGCCGCTGTGCCACTGCCCGCTGCGGCATGGCTGATGTTTGGCGCATTCGGTGGCCTTGCCGGGCTCCGCTCGCTTCGGCGCAAGGTCTAACTGTCCGTCGTCAGGGTTTTTGGCAGCAAGACCGGGCTGAAGTGCGCGAGTATTCGGCTCATCAAGTCGGTTGGATTATGCAGCGCGCTGGCGGTGTTGCAAATGGCGCGCTTTGTGAATCCCGGAGACAAAATGGACAGCGGAAACGGTGGGGTGATCTGACCGTCGCGGAGCAAAAGTCCGCATCTTGGGCCCGAGGCGAACGAGCTGAGGGCGGGAGATGTATTCTGTGGAACTTTGCAACCGGGTGCGCCGGGCGTGCCATGTCGAAGGGATGAGCAAGAGCGAAGCGGCTCGGGTGTTCGCGATCGATCGGAGTTCGAGGGAAGAAGAAACGGTCCGGGGGACCGTTTCGCCCGAGAACGGTTGCAAAGATCCTGAAGCACTCGGTGCCACCCGGCTATCGACGGTCGAAACCGCCGGCTCGACCGAAGCTCGCCCCCTTCGTTCCGGTCATCGACCAGATCCTGGAGGACGACAAAGGCCGCCTGAAGAAGCAACGGCATACCGCTAAGCGGGTCTTTGAACGGCTGCGGGACCAGCACGGGTTCACCGGCGGGATCACCATCGTGACCGACTACGTGCGGGAGAAGAAACGCCGGAGCCGCGAGGTGTTCGTGCCGCTGTCGCATGCGCCGGGTCACGCACAGGTGGATTTCGGCGAGGCGCTTGGCGTGATCGGCGGCGTTGAATGCAAGCTGCACTATTCCGCGATGGCTCTGCCGCACTCGGACGCCTTCTTCATCAAAGCCTACCCTGCCGAGACAACGGAAGCCTTTTTGCGATGGGCACAATGACGCCTTCGGGTTCTTTGGCGGCGTGCCCCTGTCGATTCTGTATGACAATACCACGCTCGCGGTGGCGAAGATCTGCGGCGACGGCAAACGGAACCGGACCAGAACCTTTGCCGAGTTGCAGTCGCATTACCTGTTTGATGACAGGTTCGGTCGGCCGGGCAAGGGGAATGACAAGGGCAACGTGGAGGGCGTGATCGGCTGTGGGCGGCGGAATTTCCTTGTGCCCGCTCCCCGGTTTGGCAGCTTCGATGACCTTAACGCCTGGCTGGAAAAACAGTGCCTGAAACGCCAGGACGATATCGTGCGCGGCCACAGCGAGCCGATCGGCGAGCGCCTGATGCGGGATCTGGACGCGCTGATGGTGTTGCCGCCCACGCCCTATGACGCCTGGGAAAAGGTCAGCACACGGGCCACGTCGATCTCCATGGTGCGCTATCGCAACAACGATTACTCGGTTCCGGTGGCCTACGCTCACCACGAGGTGCAGGTTCGTGGCTATGTCCATGAGGTGGTCATCGGCTGTGGCGCCGAGGTAATCGCACGGCACCGCCGATCCTGTGAGAAGGCCGATATGGTGTTCGATCCGATGCACTTCCTGCCGCTTCTGGAGCAGAAGGTAGGTGCTCTGGATCAGGCTGCACCTCTACAGGGTTGGGACCTGCCGGACGCGTTCGCCACGCTGCATCGGCTGCTCGAGGCGCGAATGGGAAAGAAGGGCAAGCGGGAATATGTGCAGGTCCTGCGGCTGCTGGAGACCTTCGAGATGGATCATGTCCACGGTGCCGTGCGCGAGGCGCTGGTTCTCGGGGCGATCGGCTACGACGCGGTCAAGCACCTTGTCCTGTGCCGGGTCGAACGGCGCCCACCGCGGCTCGATCTGGACATCTATCCCTGCCTGCCCCGCGCCCGGGTCGAGACCACGAAGCCCGCCAGCTACATGAGCTTGATGCCGGGGCCGGTTGCATGACGGAGACCCCGCAGGTGCTGCTCCAGCACCATCTCAAGAAGCCCCGCCTACCGACCTTCAACAGCAAAGACGCCAAGCTGGCCCGGCAATGTGCGGCCGAGGGCAAGGATCACGCGCAATATCTGCTGCGGCTCTGCGAACTGGAGCTGATCGAGCGGGAGCGGCGGATGATCGAACGCCGCATCAAGGCTGCGAAGTTCCCGGCCACCAAAAGCCCTCCTCTCGGGCATGCGGGCATGCCCTGCCGGGCAACCGGACAGCTTCGACTTCAAGGCCATTGCGTCACTGAACAAGATCCTGACCATGGAACTCGCCCGCTGCGAGTTCGTCGATCGCCGTGAGAACGTCATCGCACTGGGACCGAGCGGCACCGGCAAGCCCCACATTGCCCTGGGTCTCGGGCTGGCGGCCTGTCAGAAAGGCCTGAAGGTCCGGTTCACCACCGCCGCGGCCGTTCGCCAATGTCTCTCGGACCAATGGCGTTCCATTGGCTCACTCCACGAACTCGTCGAGGCGGTCGACGAGCGCCGGCTCCAGCGCCTTCAGAAGACCCTCGCCAGTCAGGACCTGCTGATCATCGACGAACTCGGCTTCGTGCCGCTATCAAAGACCGGTGCCGAATTGCTCTTCGAGATCATCTCGCAGCGCCACGAGCGCGGCTCGATCGTCATCACCTCGAACCTGCCCTTCGACGAATGGACCGAGGTCTTCGGGTCGGAGCGCCTAACTGGCGCCATACTCGACCGTCTGACCCACCACGTCCACATCCTGGAAATGAACGGCGAAAGCTACCGGCTCCGCCAGAGCCGCAAAGCCAAAACCTGCTCTCTCGAACACCCAGACAACCCAAACTGGCCTTCGGCCAGTGCCCCTTGACGCGCGTCAGCCATGTGGGGGCACACGCGCCAAGGCGCCTGCCAGACACCAGCCGTTGGGGACTATTCCACCGGTCCACTAACCCATTTTACTCCGGGATTGACATCAGCCCGATGATCGCAATTGGAACAGTGCCAATTGGTTTTGTTTGTGTCGTCAAAGGGGGCATCAACGCCATCAATCAAGTCGGTCGAACTTGGCTGACACCATCTTCGCTCGTGTTCGAAATCACACGATCACCACGACCCCTCACGAACTGGTGCGTCCTTCTTCGGCGCTACGCCCGATGGCGCCGGTTTTCCACCGCATTCGATGAAAGCCCGGATCGTGCAGTTTCGACAGACTTCGTCGTCGACTTGATCCGTCGCCGCCTGGATCGCCTCACTCTTGTTCGGGTGCAGATTGGTCTTTTCAAAGGCCTCGAAAAGGTTCATCCGGTCCAGTGCATCCGCCGTCTCTTTGAATGGAACGACAAGGTGATAGTCGCCGCCGGCTTTCCGGGCCTTGGCGATTTCCTCGGCTAGAAGGCCGACCCCGGAAAGATCTATTTTCCCCAGTCCCTTCAGCACGAGAATCTTGACGCGCTGGTTCGGAAACAATGTCTCGAACCGGCGGAATTCGCTCTCCACGTGATCGACCGAACCGAAAAACAGTGGTCCATCCAGCCTGAGGATGCACACTTGTGGGCATTGCTTGAGTTCGTGGAACAAGGCACCCCGCAATTGCCGATGCCCGTGACGCGCGATCGGGGCGAGCACGGCTATGTGCGGGTGAGAGCTACGGTAGAGGAACACGGCCAGCGAGGCGATGACACCGACGAAGATCGCGTTTTCAAGCTCGGTCGTCGTGCCGGCGAGAAAGGTCAGGATGAGAATCAGCGTTTCACTACGGCTGCTGCGAACGATGTGGCGAATTTCACCGAAACTGATCAGCCGCCACGCGACGTAAACGATGATCCCGGCCATTGCCGGCTTCGGAATATGGTCGACGAACGGCGCCACGACGACCAAAAGCGCGAGCAGCCACCCGGCGGCAAAGACCGCGGACAGGGGTGTCCGGGCACCGGATTCGGCGTTCATTGCCGATCGGGTGAACGATCCGGAGCCGGCATAGGCCTGGAAGAACCCTGCGACCACGTTGGAGAGGCCCTGCCCGATGATTTCCTGATTGGCATCGTATCGCTCGCGCCGTCGCATGGCGAAGGCCCGACCGATGCTGATCGCTTCAAGAAGCCCCACGAAGCCGACTGACACCGCGCCGGGAAGGAGGTTGGGCAGATCCGACAATGCCACGGACGGCGCGCCAAAGCTGGGAACCAGCGAGGGAAGCTTCTCGAACATCTCGATGCCGGCGTCGCGGGCACCGGTGATTTCCCCGACCGCCACGCCGACCAACAGCGCCATCAGATAGGCCGGGATCTGCCGGCTGAGTTTCTGGGTGATCACGATGGTTGCCAGTGAGGACGCGGCGAGAAGCAATGCGAGCGGATGGAAGCCTTCCCAATGCTCGACGACACGCGCGATGCGTTCAATGACGCCTCCGCCGCTTTCGACGCTTATGCCGAGTGCCCCGCCGAGCTGGGACGCCCCGATCAGGAGCGCAGCCGCCGCGGTGAACCCTACCATGACGGAATGCGAGATGAACGAGATCAATCCGCCCAGCCGGAAGACGCCGGCCACCAACTGAAACAGCCCGGCAATGATTGTCAGGGTCAATGCGAATTGGATGTAGACAGGCGTGCCGGGGGGGGCCAGTTCGGCGAGCGTCGCGAACATGACCGCCGAGATCGCTGTCGTCGGGCCCGACACCATGATCATGGATGTCCCCCATATCGCAGCGATCACCGGCGTGATCATGGCGGTATAGAGCCCGTATTCCGGAGGCAGGCCAGCAATGACGGCAAATGCCACACCTTGCGGCAGGACAATTGCTGCATTGGTCAACCCGGCGAGGGCATCGGCACGCATGGTCTCGCGGTTGACCAGGCTGAACCATGGGCGGCGCGGGCTGAAATTCGCGATCAGTTGGTGTTTGTTCGGCATTGTCTGGCTAACTGGCAAAGATTGCGATTTGGGTGAGACCACCCCGATTGGACCGTTCGTTCGGCAACAGACCTGCCCCTGGAGCCGAAAACGTCAGCTCCGGATCGGGACCTGTCGCGCCAGAAAATGGCCGCGACCCGCCTCACCCAGGGACGGGTTGCCGTCATTCTCAGCCTTTGCGCAGGACCTTGGGGCTCAGTAGAAACAGACGTTCTCTGACCACGGCCCCGCTGACAGGCGGTGGCTTCCCTAACACCAGGGACGCGGTCCGCGCGAGCCCGTGCGGTGCTGACCGCGGGCCGGGCGTCCGGGAGGAGACATCATCGACAGCGCGCCGCGGATGCAGGCGAGCGGGTAGCCCTGTGCCCGGATGCCGCTTTCGGTGCGCCATTTCAGGATCTCGTCGATCAGGCGGCGCTTCGTTTCCGAATGAGCGGGATCGTCCCAGAGGTTGTCCAGCTCCTGCGGGTCGGCGGCGAGGTTGAAAAGCTGGCCCTCCTCGCTGTCCACGAAATGCACCAGCTTTAGGTCGCCCTCGCGCACCATCGTGACCATGCGGGTGCCTTCCAGCAGCGCGTCGTTGGAATGCTCGCAGAAGACGCGCGGACGCTCCTGCGCCTCGCCCTTCATAAGTGGCAGAAGGGTCTGAGCCTCCATCCAGTCTGGCACCGGCACCCCGGCGAGTTCCAGGATCGTTGGGCCGAAATCGAACAGGTTGACCAACTCCGCCACCCGCTTGCCGCCCTCGATCTGGCCGGGCCAGGCGACGATGGCGGGCACGTGCACGGTGCTCTCGTACATGTTCCATTTCTGCGAATGGCCGTGATCGGTCAGGCTGTCGCCATGATCGGAGGTGAAGATCACCACCGTATCTTCCAGGATACCGCGCCGATCCAGCGTGTCGAGGATCTGGCCGACCTGGTCATCGATCAGCGATACATTGGCATAATAGTGCAGCCGCTGCCGCTTTGCCTGTTCGGGCGTGGGGTTCTTCAGGTGGACGATCCCGTCGGCATCGTCGTCCAGATGATGCTGGCGAAGCTTTTGATAGGCGGAGGGCTGTTCGTCGATATCGTCGGCCGGGATCGGCTCGGGCAGGTCGCGGTCCTGGTACATGTCCAGGTATTCCTGTGTCGGGTCATAGGGCGGGTGCGGCCCCGGAATGCCAATCTGCAGGAAGAAGGGCTCGTCGCCCGGGTAGCGCTCCAGCCACCATTTCGCCATCTGCGGCACGAAGACATCCGGGTGCAGGATCGCCTCGTCTTCCCAGACCCAGGCGCCGAGCAAGTCCTCGTAGCCCTGGCGTTTGCGTTGGGTGACGCGGGAGGGTTTCTCCTTGCCGCGCACGAAATAGCCCTTGTCCCAGTTGTCGAGAAAGAAGGGCAGATCGTCATGGTCGCGATCCTTGTTCTCGGTGACATGCCGCTCGTGGAAGCCGAAGGCTCCTTCCACCGGCCAGGTATGCATCTTGCCGATATTCACGGTGTGATAGCCGGCCTCGGCGAGATCCTTCACCCAGCAATAAGACCATTCCTCGTCATTGCGGAACACACCATTGGTATGCGGATAGGTCGCCGAAAAGAGTGCGGCGCGGGAGGGCGCGCAGGAGGGCGCCGGGATGTACATCTTCTCGAAGGCCACGCCGTTTCCGGCGAGCCTGTCGAGATTGGGCGTGATCATGTGATCGAAGCCCAATGCGGCGATCGTGTCGTATCGCTGCTGGTCGGTGATGATGAAGACGATGTTGGGGCGGTCGTTCATGATAGGGTATCCTCTTACCGCGCCGCCGGAGGGCCGCGCGATGTCGCGGTTGGAAACTAGAAATTGCCGACGATTCCCGGAACCGGATCCACGGTCGCAACGCTCTGCGCGAAGTTCGCGAGGATCAGGTCGCATTTGATCGATTGGAAATCCGGATCGGACCATTTGTTGTCGAACTCGTCCGGATCCGTTTCGAGGTCGTACAACTCGCCGATTTCCTGCCCATGGAAGACGTTCAGCTTGTAGCGTCCGTCGAAATACATGGTCGCGAACACACCCTTATGGGCGGCTGGCAGGGAGTTGTAGTACTCGCAATAGACCGAGTCCTTGTGCTGATCCGGTTCGGCCTTGCCCTCAAGGATCGCGGCCAGACTGCTACCCTGCATTCGATCCGGAACCTCGACGCCGGCAAGATCCAGGATCGTGGGCGCAAGATCCACCAGTTCAACCAGAGCCTGGCTGCGAAGATCTTCTTTCAGGCGCGCCGGGCAGGAGAAGATCAGTGGAACATGCACCAGTTCCTCATAGAAATGACCGCCCTTCAGGATCTGTCCGTGATCCCCGAGCATTTCGCCGTGATCACTGTGGAAGATGACGATCGTATTCTCACGCAGCCCGCTTCCGTCGAGATAGTCGATGATCCGTCCGACCTGTTTGTCGATCTGGTCGATCATCGCGTAGTAGTCCGAAACATATTCCCGGATTTCCAGATCACTCAGCGTCTTGCAGCTCGGGCCGAGCCCACTTTGCCCGCCGTTTTCATAATCGTCCTGCTGGACCAAGGGCTTGTTGGCCAACTCCCCCTCTCTCCATTTGGGCAGAGGTATCTTCTCGGCGGGGTATTTCTCCTTGAATTCTTTTGGCGGATCAAAGGGATGATGCGGGTCGAAGATGTTGATGCTGAGCATCCAGGGGGTGTCGTTATGCGTCGCCATGAAGTCGATTGCTTCATTCGCACACCAAGTCGTCTGGTGGTACTTCGACTCGATGCCGCCTTCCTCGCCGTGGTAATCGACATCCCAGGATTTGCCCTGCGATTTCAACCAGACCTGATAGGCATTGTCATCGCCCCACCCGTCCCTTGGCCCATGGCTCCATTTGACCATGTCATAGCCATGATGTTTGGGGAGGACTTCCGTCCGTCCATCCGCCGCTGAAAGATGAAGTTTCCCGATCAACCCACATGTGTAGCCATGCTGGGAAAGGATATGCGGAACAAGTATCTCGTCGTCCGGGAAGTAGTCGTTGCCATTTCGGGTCGTGCCCGTCGTGCGGGGGTAGCGACCAGTCAGAAAGCTGGCCCTGCTCGGAGTGCAGACCGGGGCCTGACAATAGGTCCGATCGAAGGAGACCCCAGTCTTCAGCAGCCTGTCCAGATTTGGTGTGTCGATATAGTCGTTGCCGTTGCTCCGAAGCGTATCAAAGCGTTGCTGGTCGGTGCAAATCCACAAGATATTGGGTTTGTTCTGGTCTCTCATGAGTTCGATACCCTCAAAGCCGTCTCTTGGGATCAGCCAAAAGATTCTTCTCTTCCAGAGGACCGGGAAGGCTTCTGATGCTCCCCCAGGCCATTCCCTGGTGTGTCGGATGTTCCATTGGCCCGGTCAGATTTCTCCGGCCGTTTGACCCTCGAAGACCGGGCCAATGATCTCTCTTGCGCTTACTTCAGCACGCCAAGGTCCTTCAGGACCCCTTTGTTCACGACGTCAAGTTCCTGCATCCGGGCCAGGTAGGCCTCGGAGTCATTGTAGTTGACCATGATCTTCCGCTTGGCCAGGGCTTCGAGCAACTCGGGATCCTGGAGCGCGGCATCGACGGCGGCGGACAGGACGTCCAGGATTTCCTGGGGTGTTCCCTTCGGCGCGATGACGCCCACAAAGAGCTGGCTCGGCGTGTAGCCAAGATCTTTCAGGGACGGAATATCGGCGAAGTAGTCCGGCTTCACTTCCATCACATCGACGATCGGCTTGAGGGTGCCGGCTTCATACTCTGAAATGATGATATGCGATGGCATGATGCCAGCTTCGATTTCACCACCCAGAATTGCCTTCTTGGTCTCGGCGCTGCTCTTGTAGGTGATCTCGTTCAGATCGACTTCGGCGGAGAGTTCCAGGTTCAACAGCGGCAGGTGCTGGACGTTGAACACCCCATCGACACCGACGCGAACCTTTCCGGGGTTCTCCTTGGCATGCGTCAGCAGGTCCTCAAGCGATCCGAAAGGCGAGTCGCCAGGCACGACGATGTAGTGGGCGGCGTCGAACACGTTCGCGATCAGTTCGAAGTCCTCGTATCCCGCATAGCTGGTCTTGCCGAGATGGGGCATGATCGTCAGCGGTGCAACGGAGGCCTGACCGATCGTGTAACCGTCCGGCTCGGCATTATACACGGCAGAAACGGCGATTGTCTGCGTCGCGCCGGGGAGGTTCTTCAAAACGAAGGTCGCGTCATTCGGCAGGTTCTTCGCAACATACGGATAGATGGTCCGCACGATGGAATCCAGACCGCCGCCCGCACCATCAGGCACGATCCAGGTGATCGGCTTTTCGGGATAACCCTCGGCATTTGCCATCGACGGATTTGTTGCCAGGCCAATTGAGGCAACCGCCAAGCCTGCCACAGCGGCTTTTGTCAGAAATGTCAGCATTTAGTTGATCTCCCTTTAGATCTATCGCCATTGCACGCCCGGTTTGTCGTCATTTTGGAGGCAGGGCGCGCATCCATGGTTCATTCAGAAGCAGCCAATCACATTTCAGCTACTTTGCTCCTCCTCCGTCGCCATTCAGTTCTTGGCGTCAATGCGTTCATCCGTATCTGTGGAATTCGCGCGATTGTTTCTCTTCTTGTAGTCCCCGTAAACGCTTGCCGAGATGGCACCTACAATCATCAGGACCAAGGCTATGGAATAGATACTTTCAAAGAAAACACCGTAGTTTCCATTTGAAAGCGTCAGAGACCGCCGGAAATTCTCTTCGATAATCGGCGCGAGCACATAGGCGATGATCACGGAAGAAACCGAGTATTGCAGTCTCTTGAGAAAGTAAAAGGTCACACCGATGCCGAGTGCCAGCCACAGGTCAAAGAACGCGCTTTTTGACGCGTAAATCCCGATCAGGCAAAGCACCATCACAATCGAGACCAGGAAGGAATTCGGCACCACGAGTACTCTCGCGAAGACCGGCGTCAACATGCGGCCAATCAGGTACATGGCCACCGTTGTCAGGATGAATCCGTAGAAGATCCCGTATACCAGGTCGCGCTCGGCCGTGAACACATTCGGTCCCGGCTGAATTCCGTGCATGATGAATGCACCCATAATGATCGCGATGGCGGCCGAGCCCGGAATGCCGAGTGCAAGAAACGGAACAAGGGCACCACCCGCAGATGCATTATTGGACGATTCCGGGGCGGCAATGCCTTCGGCGCACCCCTTGCCAAAGCTTTCGGGGTTCTTGGACGACTTGCTGACGGCTGCGTAGGCAAACCAGCAAGATGCGCCGCCGCCGATTCCGGGCAGGATTCCTGTCCCGGCGCCAATCAACGACCCGATTGTCGTCGGCCGGATGATGTTCTTTATTTCGCGGAACGTAAGGCCGGTCTTCAGTTTCGAATAGTCTGCGACATAGCTGATGTTCAGCCCCTTGCTGATCATCAAGAACAGCTCGGAAATCGCGAACATCCCAACCAGAAATGCGACGAGGTTTATTCCATCCATAAGTTCTGGTTGGTTGAAGGTCGCGCGGTTGACCCCGGTCAGTGTATCGACGCCGACTGTTCCGGCCATCAGGCCCAGAACAACTGAGATCAGGCTCTTGACTTTGTCGCGCCCGCTCAGCAGGCCCACCGCCATCAGACCGATAACGCCCAACAGAAAGTACTCGGGGCTGCCGAAGTTGAGAGCGAACTCGGCCAGAGGGACAGAAACAAAGATGAGAACCATACCCCCAAAGATGCCGCCAATGCTGGAGGACAGAAGGGAGTAGCTCAGGGCTTTCCCGGGGGAGTCGTTCATTGCCATTGCATGCCCGTCAATGACGGTTGCGGCCGCCTGAGGGGTTCCGGGCACACCAAGAAGAATAGCAGATATCGAGCCACCATATTCGCCCGCCTGGTATGTCGCGAGCAACATCAGGATCCCGGCAAGGGGCGGAAGGGTGAATGTAACGGGCAGCAAGAGAGCCACGGCGATGACCGTGCCGAGCCCCGGAAGGGCGCCAAACACCATCCCTACCAATGTGCCGAGCAGAATGCACAGCAGGTTGGTTATCGTGAACAGGTTCTGCAGATCGTGGCCGAGAGTTTCCATTTTCTTTCCACCTCTAAAAGGAAATAGTCAGAATCTTTCCGAACAGAACATAAAGAAATCCCGTTGTGAAAGCCGACGTCACCGCGGCAACAATCAGGCTGTTTGGCAGGCCGAAGTCCATTCTGTAGATCGTCAGCAAGACGGTTATCAGAATGAATGCGTTCAGATAGAAGTAACCAAGCAGCTGCCAACTCGCCACGAAAGCAATGACGAGGAGAAACGTGGCGACAATGTACCAGAGATTGTGTGTGGTGATTGTCTCGGTGTTCTCCGGACTCTTGTCGCGGAAATTATTGTACAGGGTAACCACGCACAACACTATGAGCAGCGCCGTAAGGATGTTGGGAAAATAGGTGGGTCCAACGCCACCAGACGAAAAGTAGATTGCCTGCGACGCACTATGGTTCAAGTTCAAAGCATAGCACAGACCGCCTATTATCAGAATAACAGACATTATGCTGTTCAGGCTTCTCCAGGTCATTCAATCACCTGCCTGCCTGAGGGCCGGTATTTTCAGATATGTCATGGTTCCTCCCTAATTGTTCTGACCGACGCTTCTTTATCCTCCTCGAAGCGGCAAGGCGTGGTGTTTCGGGACAAGACGATTGGCGCTGCTCTCGGCGTATCCAAGTTCGGACAGTTCCGCGCGCACCGTCAGCAAAGCGTCTCGATACTTGTCGATCTCGCTGGTCGAATTGTCTTCAGGTTCGGCCAAAGCCAGCAAATGCAGGAATCTGCCATTCGGGTCTTCAACCACTGTTGCACATCTGCGAATTCCAACGTGATTTCCTTCGGAATCGGCGGCAAATACTTCGGAACGCACGCGGTCTAACGTTTCCCGGACCGTCGTTTCCGGAAGCCAACGTGTTGGCTGTCCGGTATTTCGAAGAGGCTCATAGAAGCCGTCGGTGAAGAAATGGGCCTGCACTTCGTCCCAGGTCAGCCGGCTCAGATACAGCTGCGACAGAGCGTCCAGCGCGTATAGTGAGCGGCGAAAACCAACGCTGGCGCGGATGAGCACGTTGTGGTCCGGGTGGTCGGTCTTGGAGTGCCACAGGAGTTCGTGGCCGGCGACCACAATCACCTCAGCCGAAACGCCAAGCCGGGAGGAGAGGCCTCTCATCGTGCTGTCGAGCTTGGCCAGGTAGGTCTGCGACATCGGAACGTTCCGTTCGAGCCGGAAGTTGCGAACACAGTGCTTCTCGCTTGTGAGGAACAAGTAGCCCCAATCGGACAGAGACCTGACGATCCGGTTCAGTGTTGAGGTCGACAGTCCGCAGTGTCGCGCAATGTCGACTTGTTTCACCGGCCCCGGTCCCGCGGCCATGATGAATTCCAAAACTTGCAGAGTGCGTCCCGTCGGATCCATTTCCATCCCAAATTTGGCATTATATATCCCATTATTGGGATATTGCCAATTGATGCGCGATTTCGGGGATTCTGTCAAGGGGAGTCATTGCCCCGGCGGAAGGCTGGGCCTATGCGGGCATACCCGGCTCGTGTCGTAGGGATCTGCACATCGTGCGGGAACACACGCGCCGGTGTCGCAGCCGGCGTGCGGCAAGGAGGGGGCTGGAGGAAACCGAAGCGTCAGCCCTGCGGCTTGCGGGCTTCGGCCGCTTGGGTAAGCGGGGCGAAGGTTTCGTTGCCTCGCCAGATCACCCTGTGCCGAAAACCACCATTGAGCAAGAGAGCCCTCCCGTGCCCCAACCGCGACCGTTCAGCATCATGACGAAACCTATCGGGTCGCGATGCAACATTGACTGCAAAAGCTGCTAATACACTGAAACGGATAATCTTTACCCCTCATCGCGGAAGTTTCGAAAGTCAGATGAGGTGTTGGAAAGCTATATCCGACAGGTCATGAACACCTCGCTCAAGGCAGGGTTGCCGGAAATCCATTTCGCTTGGCAGGCCGGTGAACCGACGATGCTTGGCGTGGACTACTTGCGGAAGATCGTGGATCTGCAGGCCAAGTGTGCTCCTGCGGATTCCAAGATCACCAATTCCTTCGAGACCAACGGCATGTTGCTGGACGACGATTGGGGCGCGTTCCTTCATGGCAACGAATTCCTGATCGGCATCAGCACCGACGGGCCCAAGAAAGTCCATGAACCCTGCAGGATCGACCACCAAGGACAGCCGACCTTCGACAAGGTCATGCGCGGCCTCGAGATCCCGCAGCGGCATGAGGTTGAGCATAATTCGCTGACAACAGTGCACCGCGTAAATGGCGGCAAGGGCAAGAAGGTTTATCGCCTCCTCGAGGGGTTAGACATCGACTTCATGCAGTTCATTCCGCTCGTGGAGCGCAACGGGGCCGACGGTCTGACAGGCGTACCACGGGTCGATATGGACCCGAGCAATAGCGTGACGGAGTGGAGTGTCAGTCCGCGTGCCTATGGCAAGTTCCTCTGCGACGTTTTCGACACCTGGCTTCGAAACGATATCGGCGAGGTTTTTGTCCAGCATTTTGACGTGATGCTGGGCAATTGGGTCAGCGGGCTGTGCGTGTTCGCCGAAACCTGCGGCGACAGCCTGGCGCTGGAACATGACGGTAGCCTCATTTCCTGCGATCATTATGTCTATCCAGAATCCAGCATTGGCCGGATCACAGAAACACCGATGCGCGACATGCTCTGGACCGAGCGCTTCAAGCAGGCAAAGGCGACTAGCCTGACAGAGCAATGCAAGGCCTGCGACTATCGCTTTGCCTGCAACGGCGGCTGCCCGAGACACCGCATCGCAAAGGCCCGGAACGGTGAACCCCGGCACCACTATTTCTGCGAGAGCTAAACCGTGTACTTCCTCCACGCCGAAGAGAGGCTACTCGACAGGGCGCGGCCAGTCTCGACGGGTCGCGCGACCACTGACGCGGCGCGAAAACACCCCAAAGCCCGCTGTCAGAAGTAACGCAACACTTTGAGGTCGGGCGAATCTCTAATGGTTTGACCTCATCCGGGCGGTGGTTGCAGGCGGCATTCCCCGAACGGCCCCGGAAAGATCCTTTTTGTTTCAAGGATGCTATTTGGCAGGCGCAGTTGTGCCATGCAAAGAAGATGGTAGCGCAAACAGTGGCGATGTCATACTCGTAATGAAGGGGAGGACGACTAATCGACAGGGTGTCCTTATGTCTGCTATTTCCGCATTCCACAGACCAACCATCCGGAGTGAGGCGCTTCTCGCGCCATTTCGTGCAGTTCTGGTTTATTTGATGATTTTCCAACGTGCCCGCCATCAGGCTGCAATGGCTCACAAACTCCTTAATCTCTCCGATGCGGAATTGGCAAAGCGCGGGCTTAGACGCAAACAGATCTCGCAATTCGTTGCAGACTTGCCATCGTGACGGATCATGTTGTGCGAGTCGGATGAGGGACTCCGGTTGGCGGAGAAGAGTGGTCCGTCCCGATGAATGGTGAACGACACCACCTTTGACGTGCGACCAATCCCGAAGGCGAAGTTCCTCAGAGCTTCGCAAACATTCCGAACGAGCAGATAGCGGTTTGAAACCCACGAAGAAAGCCATGCGGCACTGAAGTTCACCGGAGGCCATCGTCACTGATTTGCTTCGCTCCTACGGCGCAGCTTTCCAGGCGACTGGCGCTTGCGCCCGACAGAAAACCGGTCGCGGGCCAAACAACGGGGCGGAGAGTTCACATCTGCCTCTTCGACGATGAGACAGGCCAACGGCGTTGTTGCAGAATTCGATCTGTAGAGGAGTCACTTTGCGAATCCATGCCGTTTGACGCTCTGCATGAGCAAACCACCTGCCGCGCGCTACCGCACGACGAACGGGTCCAGCTATCGAGCCACTGAGGCGCCATTGGTTCGAGCCCACTGGCGAGGGCGTCATTCAAGAAGCGCGGTTCGCTGCTGATCTGGGTCGACAAGGATATGGCTTGGCTGGCGCCGCGAGAGGGGCGCCCCGGACGGCCACCGGTCTTCTCTGATGCCGCCATCCAAGTCTGCCTTTCGATCAAGGGTCTCCTGAAGCTCCCCCTGCGCCAGACCGCCGGGATGGTCGCCAGTCTGCTCCGGCTTGCGGGGCTGGACTGGCCCGTTCCGGATTTTTCCACCCTATGCAGGAGGCAGAAGACCCGGGCCGTCCAGATTCCCTATCGCGGCGCAGATGGCCCACTGAACTTGCTGGCCCCCTCCCGGGCATTGCATTGCAAGACCCTGCCGGTCAACGGACAGGACCGGGATCAAGGTCCTCGGCGGTGGCGGATGGCAGGCCCGCACGCACGGGGCGCAGGGCCGATGCCAATCACTGCCCGGCAGGCGATGCAAAGCGTCGCCGAGAGGGGGCGTGTTGGAAATGCGCCAGGCCAAGACCTTGCGGGTGTACCAGTCCATGATGGCGACCAGGTAGAGGAACCCGCGTCGCATTGGCAGGTAGGTGATGTCCGCCGCCCAGACCTGGTTCGGTCGAACCACCTGCAAGCCGCGCAGCAAACAGGGGTAAATCCTGTGCCCCTTGGCGGGCTTGCGGGTGTTGGGCTTCTGGTTCCCTCTCGTGCATTGCTGCGCAAGACACTGCCGGGCAGCGGATCGGCATGAGCCCCATCAAGCGCATCAAACGGCGGATAGGTTTCTCATTCACCAATTGCTCCTCATTGCGCAGGTGCCATGTCATTTGCCGAACGCCATAGAACGGGGTTTCAAGGAACTGCGTGTCGATCAGGCGCATCAA
>CANLZY010000041.1 GCA_947495685.1 uncultured Tropicimonas sp. | reverse complement strand
TGAAAGTTACGATGAACCAGAAATCCTCCGTTGTTCAAATCCTCAAATCTGTCCCAAGGGTGCTGACGTCAGACAGAGGCTCAGTAGAACCGCTCCAGCACAAGAGCAATCGGGGTGGGAGAGACAAAACCATCACTGAGAGAGCCCATTTGTTCATCAAAGACTCTTCCGGCTGTCCAGAAGAAAGGTCACCCTGCGCTCAACGACCTGCGGAACAGGACCAGACTCCCGGCGAGATGGGTTGCGCCAAGTCCGATGATGGTCACCAGTTCAGGCCAGACGATTTCGATCCCGGCACCTCGGAACACCACTGCCTGTGCAAAAGCCATGTAGTGGCGCGACGGTAGCAGCCATGTAAAGGGTTGGATGAGATCGGGCTGGCTCTCGATCGGGGTCATGCCGCCCGAGAGCATCAGCATCGGGATCACGCTCATCAGCAGAAGCAGGGCAAATTGCGCCATCGAGCGCGCCGCCGTGCCGAGCAGGATGCCGATGGCCGACGCTGCAAAGAGATAGAGCGTGGTGCCCCCGAGCAGCAGTGCGCGCGACCCCGCAATCGGCACGCCGAGCGCGCCTTCGACGACAAGGAGCATCGACACCGCGAAGGCGCAGATGATGATCAGCCCGTTGGCCCAGATCTTGGCCGCGGCGATCTCGAAGACGGTGAGCGGCATCACCATCAGGTGCTCGATCGTGCCGTGCTCGCGTTCACGGATCAGGGCGGCGCCGGTCAACATGATGGTGACGACAGAGAGGAAGTCGAGAATACTGGTGAGGGAGGAGAACCACTCTTGCTCGCCATTCGGATTGAAGGCGAGGTGGGTGACAATGTCTACTGACATCTCCGACCCGTCGTCGTTCCTGTTGAGGTACCGAGTGACCTCGTCGCTGATGATATTCTGGATGTAGCCGTCCCCCAGCCCTGCCTGCAGCATGGCCGTCGCGTCGATCTGCACCTGGATCTCGGGCTGGCTGCCCTTGCGCAGGTCGGCCTCGAAGTCAGGCGGGATGACAAGCGCAAAGATGAAGTGATTCTGGTCGAGCCCGTCGTCAAGCTCGTCGATCCCGATCAGCTGCGGGGCTTGGAAAAATGGCTGCTGGAAGGCGCTGGCGATCTGGCGCGAGAGCGTGGAATTGTCCTCATCCACGATGGCGATAGAGGCATTGTTCACGTTCTCGGGCATCGAGGTGGCCTGAGCGTAGACCATGCCGATGAAGACAAAGAGGATCAGGAACACCATCGTTGCATCGCTCAGAACCGCACGCAGTTCCTTGGTGCCGAGCCAGAATATGTGGCCGATCGAGCGGATCATCCTATCGCTCCTGCTTCTTGAGGCGCCACATGGCGGCACCGATGAAGATGGGCGTGAAGGCCGCGAGAGCCGCCATGTCTCCTCGCAGTTCGGCAAATCCGAGTGCCTTGGTGTAGGCGCCAACGCTAAGATGCAGGAAGTACGAGGCGGGCCAGAGAGACCCCATGATCTGCCCGGCCTCGCCCAGGGTGGAAATCGGCTGGATCAAGCCGGAAAACTGCATGGTTGGCATCAACGAGAGAACCGATGTGGCAAACACCGCCGCGACCTGGCTGTTGGTGAGCGTCGAGATCAGCAGCCCGTAGGCGGTGACGGCCAACGCATAGAGCAAAGCCCCCGTGGCGAGCGCGGCCATCGAGCCCTTGAACGGGACGCCGAGTACAAAGATGACGAGCGCGCTGAGAATGGCGAAATTGACCAGCGTGATGCCGATATATGGAAGCTGCTTGCCAACGAGGAACTCGAAACGGCTGGTTGGAGTGACGTAGAAATTGGTGATCGTGCCGATCTCTTTTTCCCGCGCAACACTGATCGCCATAAGGATCGCCGGGAACAGCATCAACAGAAGTGCCGGGATACCGGGGCCGATGGCATAGATGCTCTTGAAGGTCGGGTTGTAGCGGTAGCGGTTCTCGACCTCGTAGGTTGCCAATTCGTCTGGGTCGTAGCCGGCTTGGCGCATCGTTTCTTCGAGGATCGAATAATGTGCGGCCTCGACATAAGCCTGCACCGTTCCAGCGCGCATCGTATTGGCGCCATCGACCATGGCCGAAATCTCCGGGCTTGCGCCGTTGAGAATGTCACGGCCGAAATTGGATGGAATTTCCAACGCCACCGTCACCTCGCCCGAGGCCATTCGTGCCGACATGTCATCGATAGACAGCAGCGGCTCCAGCTCGGTGAAATAGAGCGAGCCGCCGAATTCGTGCAGGTAGTTGCGGCTGATCGGCGTTCGGTCGTTGTCGAGCGCGGCAAAGCGGATGTCGTCGACATCCATCGACACGCCATAGGTTAGCACGATGAGCAGGATCGCGGAGCCGAAGAAGGCAAAGGTCAGCCGCACCGGGTCTCGCAACACCTCGATCGTTTCCCGGTAAGAAAAGGCCAGCAGGCGGTTCAGGCTGAAACGATGCACGTTTTCGGCGACTGCTTCGATGTCGGTCGGGGTGGAAAGCGGTGCTTGTTCCGCCTCGATCCCTTCGGGCGCTTCGGTGGCCTCCTCAATGAAGGAGATGAAGGCCTCCTCCAGGCTTGTCGCCCCCTTGGTCTCGATCAGATGCGCCGGGGTATCATAGACCAGCACGCGTCCGGCATGCATTAACGAGATCCGGTCGCACCGCAGCGCTTCGTTCATGAAATGGGTGGAGATGAAAATCGTTACGCCATCCCGGCGTGACAATTCCACCAGGAACTCCCAGAACTCGTCGCGCGCCAATGGATCCACACCAGAGGTCGGCTCGTCGAGGATCAGGATTTCGGGTTCATGCAACACGGCCACGGCCAGCGACAACCGCTGGCGAATGCCCAGCGGCAAGGTGCCGGAGCGGCTGTTCAGGTGCTCGGTCAGGCCAAACCGTTTGGTGAGCGCGGCGATCCGCTCGCGTGCCCGCTCACCCTCCAATTGGAACAGCCGGGCGTGCAGGTTAAGGTTCTGCGCCACGGTCAGCTCGCCATAGAGCGAAAAGGCCTGTGTCATGAAACCAACCCGGTTGCGGGTTGCGAGGTCCGAGGCATCGACCGGTCGGCCAAAGAGAGATGCCTCGCCCTCGCTGATCGGCAACAGCCCGGTGAGCATCTTCATCGTCGTGGTCTTGCCGCAGCCGTTGGAGCCGAGGAAGCCGAAGATCTCGCCGGGCCGGATCTCGAAGCTCACATCCCTCACCGCCGTGAAATCGCCAAACCGCCTGGTCAGGCCGCGTGCCGTGATGGCAGCGGCACCGCCCGTGTCCTGAAGCGGCGGAATGACCAGCGCGCTGGTGCCGGAGCGGCGTTCCTCTGGCAAAAGGCGCACGAAGGCGGCCTCGATGCCGCTGGTGTCGGTCCGCGCCATCAGCTCATCCGGTGTTCCGGTGGCCAGCACGCAACCGGCATTCATCGCCACCAGCCAATCGAACCCCTGAGCTTCGTCCATGTAGGCGGTGGAGACCAGAACCGACATCTCCGGCCGCTCGGCCCGGATCGCCGCGATCAACTCCCAGAACTGCCGGCGCGATAGCGGGTCCACCCCGGTGGTCGGTTCGTCGAGGATCAGCAGATCCGGGTCGTGCAGCAGCGAACAGCACAGACCCAGTTTCTGCTTCATGCCACCCGAAAGCTTGCCCGCCGGACGGTCGAGGAACGGCTCCAGACCGGTCGCCCGCGTCAGCCGCGCGATCCGCTGGCGGCGTTCATCATTGCCTTGGCCAAACAGCTTTCCGAAGAAATCCAGGTTCTCCTGGACCGAGAGCTGTTGATACAGGTTCTTGCCGAGGCCTTGCGGCATATAGGCGATGCGCGGGCCCACCCTGCGACGGTGACCGGGATCTCGCATGTCGCCGCCCAGCACCTGCAAATCGCCCACCTGCATCACTCGCGCACCGGCGATCAGATCCAGCAAGGTGGATTTGCCAACCCCGTCGGGCCCAAGCAGCCCGACCATAAGGCCCGGCGGCAGGTCGATGCTCACCCCATCCAACGCGCAGACTGCCTTGTAGCGTTGCGTCAACTTTGTTGCCCGGACCACGGGACCCGATTGAGAGGTCATCACGACACCACCCTCAACGGATCGAAAGATCTGGGAGCGCATCCAGGTCTGTCAGGGCCAGCGAGTCCGGCCAGTCCGCAGGTGTCTCGCTTGCCAGCCGGACATAGGCCACGCCGCGCAGGCCGGTCTTGACGTAGTCGATGTATTTTTCGACCAGTGCCTGTGGTACCCGCACCTTGACCCGGAACATCAGCTTGTCGCGCTCGTCGGCGGTCTCGACCTGTTTCGGGGTAAATTGCGACGTCGGTGACACGAAGGTGACGATCGCCGGGACCGTGACATCCGCGATGTCGAGCTTGATCCGGGCTTCCGAGCCGATGGCCACAAGATGCGCCTGTGTCGCTGGCAGGAAGAACTCCAGGTAGACATTGGACAGGTCGATCATGGTCAGAACCTTGCCGCCGGAACCAACCACCTCGCCCGGCTCGACCAACCGGTAGATGACCCGCCCAAGCGTTGGCGATACCAACTCTGTATCTTCGAGACTTGTGTCGATTTCCTCTACCGCGAACCGGGCGGCGTCCACCGTACGTTCGGCCGAGACAAGCGCAGCTTTGGCCGCCGTAACATTCGACTCGGCCACGTCCCGGTCGCTGACACGCACGTCAAGAGTCTCGCCTGAGGAAACGCCTTTGTCATGCAGGGTTTTGGAGCGCTCCAGTTCGCGCTTGGACAAATCGAACAACGCCTGTGCCTGCGCTATGGCGGCCTTCGCCTCGGCGACCTGACTCTCGGCGCTGGCAACTTCGGCCTCGGCCCGGGCTTTTTGCGCGTCCAGCGCCCGCCGATCAATCATCGCCACCTTCTGGCCGCGGTGGATCAGGTCCCCTTCGTCCACCAGCACGTTTTCGACGCGCCCTGCGATCTTGCTGGAGATATCCACCTGAACCGCCTCCACCTGTCCATTCCCGGAGGCGATCCCCTCGGGCAGAAGGTCGGTCTGTTGGGCGTCATACCAGAGGTATCCGCCGGCCGCTCCGACCAGGACAAGGACGGGCAAGAGGAGTTTTCTGACTTTCATATTTCTATCTCCGGCCACCGGTCCCGGATGTTTCCGCCCGGCCAGAATGTACCGTACGACCGGGCGTCTTCGGCTCTTCACAACAGGACAGACAGGAACCTGGCACGCTCATCGGGTGCATAAGTTTTTTTCGACATTCTTGATATGTTGAAGCAATTCGGAATTTCAATATTTGGGATACGCTTTATCTGACGTAACGCGATGGCGCGCGACTGCCGGACGGAGCGACAATGACAGGCTCTGTTGCACAAATCAGGAAATGGCCGGACTGCCCTTGCCCCGGCCTTGTCTCACAAATCATTGGATGGGATTCACTGTATGAATCCAGCATGGTAACCGGAAGGCATAAGCAGGTGGGCCCCAACCAAATATAAGACCTCGACCAGGTCATCCGACAATGACAGCTTGAAGCAACGGGGATCGTTGTCGATCGGGTTTGATCCTGAGATGGTTGGGACGCCTCCGCCGAGCGGCAAGCGCGGTCGGCAACAACAATTCAGTGACGCCGCCATTCAGACTTGTCTGACGCTGTAGGTCCTGTTTGGTATACGGCTTCGGCAGACAAATCGGTTTGTCCAGAGCCTGTTGCGGTTGGTCGGACTGGACTGGGAAGCGCCGGACTTCAGCACCTTGTGGCGTCGCCAGCGAACACTGAGCGTGGGCTTGCCGGATCGCGGGTCCAGGGGGCCGCTGATCCTCCCTGTCCCTCTCGGGCATTGCGCCGCACTACCCCGAGGGGCAGTGGACTGCACCGGTATCGAAGCCGAAGGCGACGGCGAAGGAAATGCCCGCAAGCATGGTGGCCCCAAGCGACGCGTCCGGCGCAGGATTCACATTGGGATCGATGAGGAACCACTGGAAGTCCGGGCCGTGGAGGTCCCGACGAACACTTTGGGAGATGCGCCCATGCTGCCCGAACTCCTGAACCAAATTCCTCCCGATCAGGTCGTCGGCAATGTTTCGGCAGACGCGGCGTATGACATGCAAAACACCTTGAAGCGATTGCCGCCTGAGGCCCCAATGCGGTGATCCCACCGCGCAAGACTGCCAAGCCCTGGAAGCCGACGAGCGCCGCAGCTGTTGCCCGAAAGGACGCGGTCAGTGCGCAGCGATATCTGGGCCGCCCCCTGTGGCGAGGCTGGCGTGGATACCACCGCCGAAGCCGCGCCGAAACGAAGATGCATTGTATGAAACGACTCGGCCAATCGCTGATGGCGAGGGATTTCGGCAGGCAGGTCGCGGAGATCCAGCTCCGTATCGCCGTCCTCAATCGCTACACGGCTCCTGGCATGCCCGTCACTCAAGTATGCCTGGGGAAAGGGGAAGCAGGCCTTTCACCCGATTTATGCGACAAAGCCCGTTGGCCCAGTTGATCGCTGGCACAAAGACATGGCGGGTGGGGATCACGGTGGCGGCGACAAGTCCCATCAGTGCGGTGCCTGTCATGTCGTTCGACAGGAGGCACAAGGCCGCGACGACCGATGCCACGAGGACAAACAGGTAGAAATGGGGAAAGGCGCGGCGCAGCAACGGACCGGCCTGCATGGCGGGAAGCGACGAAAAGAGGAACGCGGCGGACCCGAAGGAATACAGGACCATGCCGCCAAAGAGCAGGGCCGTCGCGAGGAGCGCGAGCAAGGTCATCGCGTGATCCATCGTGTGGCGCGTGACAAGGTAGGACGAACCGGCAGAAACAGGCGGTACCCGGCTTCCAGCACGGCGGTGACAGGACGACGGCGCGCCAGGCGTCCCGCGACACTCCAACCGGGCAGGGCCTCCCAGATCGCTACGAAGGCGGCGCCGCCTGATAGCAGGGATCCATCCGACCGGCGTACGTGGAAGCGTCGCATCGCGGCATTGCGTTCGAGATCCGGGCCGGTGTCAGCGGTCTCGGCGGACACATCCACCAAGTGCAGCACATCGCTTCCCTTTCGAGACGCGTAGAAGTTGATTTCTGCCGTGCACAGCGGACAGGAACCGTCGAAATAGACGGTCAGGCAATCGCCGGATGCGCCGGGGTCTGCCGTGGCGGTCAGTGCAGGATCGGATCTTGGCATGGCGCGGCGAACCTTTTGGCTGTGTCTGAAATGTTAATTAGGTCGCACCTGCGCAATGTCTCGTGCAAAATCTCGGATTGATGGGGGTTATGGTTGGACAGGGGGCGCAAACGCACCAGATCAAATGCCATGAGTATTCAGAGAGATCTCTTCACGAGCGTGGAAGGCAGCCGTCAGTCCGGGCTACACCGTCTCGACGCATTCCGGCCGTGCATGGGCAAACGCTACGCCGCGCAACGCAATATGGATGCCGGCCCAGGAAACCACCGGGCCGTAAGCCGTTTGTCGCCCTTTATCCGCCGTCGTCTCGTGACGGAGCAGGAAGCCGTGATCGCGGCGTGTAGCGCGCACGGTCCAGAGGAAGCCTCGAAGTTCATCGAGGAGGTTATCTGGCGGAGCTATTTCAAGGGATGGCTGGAACGTCGACCCTCCGTTTGGGCTTCCTACTGCACGGGTCTGGAACAGGATCTTGCGCAATCAGGAAGTGACGAGCGGCGATGGGCCAGCGTCGAGGCCGCCGAAACCGGCGCCACCGGGATCGCGTGTTTCGATTTCTGGGCGCAGGAACTCGTGGAAACGGGATACCTGCACAATCACGCCCGCATGTGGTTCGCTTCGATCTGGATCTTCACATTGCGCCTCCCATGGCGCATAGGCGCCGATTTCTTCCTGCGCCATCTGATCGATGGCGATCCGGCCGTGAACACGCTCGGGTGGCGGTGGGTTGCCGGTCTGCACACGCGGGGCAAGGCGTATGAAGCCAAGGCGTGGAACATCGAGACGTTCAGCGGCGGCCGGTTCACGCCCATGGAGTCCGACCTGGCCTCCAATGTGGTTTCGCTGGTCGCCGAGGAACCCGTCGGGCTCCCTCGGCCCGAACCCTTGCGGCCGGTTCGCACTGCGACTCCGGGCGAGCCAACTGCCCTGCTGATCACGGAGGAGGATTGTCGACCGGAGGAGTTCGACCTGTCGACCTTTGACATCCGGGCCTGTGCGACCCTCGCCGGAAGCCCACTGCGGTCCTCCCGTCCGGTCGCCAGGGCTGTCGCGGAGTTCGAACGCGTTGCCCTTGCCGATGCCGCGGCCCGTGTGGGCCGGCCGACAGACGCGCTTTACGCCGCAAACGGGACGAACCTCGCGGGTTGGGCCGCCGCCACGGGGGCCAGGCAAGTCGTGACGCCCTACATTCCGGAAGGCCCATTGCGTGACTGGCTGCGCCCGCATCTCGCCGCACTGGACGCGAACGGCATCGCGTTCTGCGAGTTGCGCCGAGATTGGGACAGCGCAATCTGGCCACACGCGACAGCGAGTTTCTTCAAGGTGAAAGACCGCATCCCCGAGATCCTCGATGCCACCGGAGTATCGAAATGACCCAGATCGGAACGGCAATCATCGGCGCCGGGCTTGCCGGGCTGGCCTGTGCCACCGCGCTGCGCGGGGCGGGGCAGTCTACCGTGGTGTTTGACAAGTCTCGCGGCGTCGGGGGGCGGCTTTCGACGCGCCGGGCAGAGGACGATCTCCGGTTCGATCACGGAGCCCAGTTCGTGACCGCGCGCACCCACGGCTTCGCAGCGTTGCTGCGCGAGGCCGAGGCGGCCGGGCAGGCGGCGGCGTGGAAGGACAGCGGCGATGAGGAGCGGATCGTCGGTGTTCCGGGCATGAACGCGATTGCGAAGCACATGGCCACCGGGCTCGACATCCGGCTCGGCGTGACAGTGACTGCGGTGGAGCGAACCCCTATCGGTTGGCGCATCGACACGGATCGGGGCACGTGGACCTGCGAAAGACTTGTCGTTGCGGTGCCGGCACCGCAAGCAAAGGTGTTGCTGGCGGAGGAAAAGCCGTTGGTGCAGGAGATCGCTGCGGTGCGGATGGCGCCTTGCCTGGCCCTGATGGCGACGTTCGAAGAGGACGTGCCAGTGCCGTTTCGTACACGACGCGACCCGCAGGACGACCTCGACTGGATCGCGTTGAACAGTTCCAAGCCGGGCCGTGATGGGGCACAAACATGGGTGGCCCATGCAGCGCCCGACTGGAGCCGCGAGAACCTGGAACGGACGCCGGAGGAGATCGCGGCGCTCATGCTTCCGATGTTGGGTGACAGGCTGGGCATTCACCCCATGTCCGCCCGCCACGTCGCCGCGCATCGTTGGCGGTATGCACGGGTGACCACCGCGCTCGGAGCGCCCTTTGTGCGGGACGGTTCGGGGACACTCTACGCGGGTGGCGACTGGTGCCTCGGGGCGCGGGCGGAGCGCGCCTGGGAGAGCGGAGACGCCATTGCGCGCGACATCCTCGGGGCGTCGTGATCCAGAGTTTTCTGGGGGTCAGACGACTTCCCCGGCGTCCAGTCGTGCGAGGAAATCCTCGGCTTCCTTGAGGATGTCCGCCCGGCGGCCCTCGTCCATCCGGTCCCATGTCCGATACATCTGACCCATCCTCGGATTGACGGCGAACCGCTCGCGATGGCGGTTCATGAAGTGCCAGTAGAGGAGGTTGAACGGACAGGCGCCCTCGCCGACCTTGGTCTTCACCGAATAGCGGCACCCCCCGCAATAATCCGACATCCGGTCAATGTAATTGCCCGAGGAGACATAGGGCTTGGTGGCAAAGAGCCCGCCATCGGCGAACTGGCTCATGCCGAGCGTGTTTGGTGCTTCGACCCATTCGAAGGCGTCGGCATAGACGGCGAGGTACCATTGGTGCACCTCGGCAGGGTCGATCCCGGCGATCAAGGCGAAGTTCCCGGTCACCATCAATCGCTGAATGTGGTGGGCATAGGCCTGCTCGCGGGTCTGACCGACCGCCTCGGAGAGGCATGCCATGCCGGTCTCGCCACCCCAGTAGAGCGCCGGCAGAGCGCGATCGTGGCCCAGCACGTTGCGGTCCGTGTAGGTGGGGCCTTCGCGGAAGTAGATCCCGCGAACGAATTCCCGCCAACCGATGATCTGCCGGATGAAGCCCTCCACTGCGTTGAGCGGAGCGCGCCCGTCGCTCCACGCCGCTTCCACCCGACGGCAGACATCCAGCGGGTCGAGCAGGCCGATGTTGAGGTAGGCCGAGATCAGGGCATGGTAGAGGAAGGGCCGTCCGGAGAGCATGGCATCCTGATAATCACCAAAAGCGGGAAGTGCCGTGTCGATGAAATGGGTAAGGACCGCATCTGCCTGCGTCTGATCGGTCGCCATGCCGAAGGGCCGCAATTGTCCGAAATGCTCGCCGAACCGGGCCTCCACAAGGTCGAGCACCTCGGCGACGATGGGATCAGGCTCGAACCGGAGCGGCTCGGGCAGGAAAAGGTCATCCTTGCCCGGCTTCCGGTTTTCGTGGTCGAAATTCCACTTGCCGCCAGCGGGCGTGTCCCCCTCCATCAACAAGCCTGTTCGACGGCGCATCTCGCGGTAAAAGAACTCCATGCGAAGCTGCTTGCGCCCTTCGGCCCAGGTGCCGAAATCAGCATGACTGGCCAGGAAACGGTCGTCTTCAAGAGCTTCGAGATGGAGCGGAACCTCCTCCAGCGCCGCGATCAACCGCCACTCGCCGGGCCGCGTGGTCAGCACCTGGGTTGCGCCGGTGTCCGAGGCCCGGCGCAGAAGTTCACCCGGGACCGAACCGGCGTTCTGCGGATCGTCTAGCGTTGTGTAGGCCACCTGCCATCCGTCCGCGCGGAGCCGGTCGGCGAACTTCCGCATCGAGGCCAGGACGAATGCAATCTTCTTGGGATGATGGGGCACATACTGCGTTTCCGTCGCAACCTCGGCCATGACCACAAGGTCCTGCGCCTTGTCTGCCTGCCGGAGCGCCGCGATGTCCGGGGTCAACTGGTCGCCGAGGACAAGGACCAGCTTCACCACGGCACCTCGTTGCCAGCCCAGTCGAGGAAACACCCCGTCCGTGCCGGGTCGATGCCGTCGATCACGCGCAACAGGTTTTCCGCAGCGATCTCGGGTGTGACCTTCCGATGCACAGGGTAGTTGCTGGTAAAGGGTGTGGCGACCGTGCCGGGATGCAGGGCGATGACGGTTGCCTCCTTGTGCCTGCGTCCGATCTCGATGGCGGCGGTCCGCACGATCTGGTTGGCGGCGGCCTTGGAGGCGCGGTAGGAATACCATCCGCCCAGCCGGTTGTCGCCGATGGACCCGACGCGGGCAGTCAACACGGCCACGACAGACCGGCCCGTCCGGGGCAGCAATCTGGATGCATGGCGTAGGATGAGGGCCGGGCCGATGGCGTTCACCGCCATCACCTCGGCCATCTGCGCCGCCACGATCTGGTCGAGCGATTTCTCCGGACTCGCCCCGCGCGGCGACAGGATGCCGGTTGCCACCAAGATCAGGTCGAACGGGCCGGTCTGCGCGCCAAGGATCCTATCCACCGACGCCCCATCGGTCACGTCCAGCCCATCCTGCGCGCGTGACACTCCGGTCACCTCCGCGCCGCGACTGGCAAGCGCGGTCGCGATGGCGGCACCAACCCCGCCCGATGCCCCGATGACAAGCGCTCTTTGCATGTCGTCCTCCTTTCGGTTCCCGGCCAGCACATAGTGCCATCGTTTCGGAAGGAAACGTACACGGGACGTTTCGGGCGACTGGTCAGGCCCGGGGACAGCTCTATCCTGTTCGACATGAGCAAGAACCCGCAAGGAAACACCCGGATGGGCGTTCAGGTCATGTGGTCCAAACGCGACCTGCGCGTCGACGACAATGCCGCGCTTGTCGCGGCGGCGGCTCGCGGTCCGGTTCTGCCAATCTACGTCGTCGAGCCGGGCTACTGGGACCTGCCCGAGGCGTCGGTGCGGCATTGGGCGTTCCTGTCCGAGAACTGAGGGAGTTCTCGCAGGACCTGGTGCGGCTTTCGGCAGTGCGCGAGGCCCGCCAGAAGATCTGGGCGGTGCATAAGCAGCCGGGGTTCCGCGACGAAGCTGCCGGGATCATCGCGCAGCATGCCAGTCGGCGAAAGCCGCGGCGCAGGGCGCGCACCGCATCGCCGCAGGTGTCGTTTCCGCTTGAACAGCCGGAGGCTGCTTGATGTCGAGGCGACCCTTGCCAACGAAACCCTGTGCCCACTGCGGCCGACCGTTCTCATGGCGCAAGAAATGGCAGCGCGATTGGGAGGTGGTGCGGTACTGCTCCGCGCGATGTCGTGGGGAGGCCAGGACGACGCGACACGGCATCAGGCAGGGCACCGTCACGGACGTTCAGAGGAAGCCGGAGACATGAAACCCGTTCGATATCCGGCCATCGCCGCGGCCTCCATTGGACAGGTGCACCATGCACGCTTGCGGGACGGTCGCGATGCGATGCAGCTTAAGAAGTTTCCGGTAGATGTCGCAGGCAGATTGGACGCCCCTGTCGGTGTGGACGACCAACCCCTGCCGGGGCCGCTGGGTGCGGGTGCCATCTTGAGCGCGTCCTCGCACAGTGACGCCTTCCGTCTGCTGGGACATTGGCGGGGCACTTTGAAGGTCCCGACGCCTCGGAAAAAGTGTTCAAGATCAGAAAGATCGCCGCCATATTTCGCTTTAAGGGGGCGACATCGGTCGAGATATGGTTGAGATTTCTTCCCGCCAGCAACGAAGGATGCATGGGTCTACATGCATGGGTGCCGGTGCAAGTTTGCCAGTTCTTGAAACTCGGGAAAATCCATCAACTTGCGGAAGACTTGTGCGTTTTCACGGGCGATATACTGTCGGTATCGCGAATGGCCTGAGCAGGTCCGCCCCCAAAAAAATCAAGCGTGGTTGAGCTTTTCTGCTTTGCCGATATCGCAGTCAATTGAGGAAAAATCCGGATGACGGCTTCGTGCTCGAAAGCCACCGTCCATGCCGACTGCAGTGTTCATCAAGAAGGGCGGGGAACCGAAGTTCGAAGCCTCGCTTCTTACAACTGGCGTTGGAGACGAGCCGTTGTTTCGAAGGGCGAACATCTCTCGGGAACGTCAGTTCTCGGCCGCCAGGAGGACCATGCTCTTCAGGCAATCAAGGAGGCCGTCCATCTCGCTGCCGGTGGCTGTTTCCTTGATTGACCGGCAGGATTTCTGCACCAGAAGCGCGAAGTCATTCAACTCCATGCCATTCGCCTTCAGCGCAGGCGCGTGGGGTGCGAACAAATCCCGGAAAATCTCCTGTGTCGAGAGCCCCTCAGCGGCCAGTTCCTCGCGACCGACATCTCCCACGCCCCGGACGATATCCACGGCATGTTGGGATCGCGAAAGCAGTTCCACCGGCTCCCGGACGACGCATCGAAAGACAATGTCGAGCTTCTCTGCGAGCCCTTGCACCTCGGAAATGCCTGAATCGATCGCGCGATTTCGTTCCTCCACCATGTCGCGCATGATCGCGCGCACCAGGTCGTCCTTGCTGGAGAAGGACTTGTAGAACGTCTGCCGCGAAACGCCTGTTTCCTTTGCGATATCCGCCATGCTGGAACGCTCGATCCCGTAGCGCCAGAACACCCGCATCGCGGCGTCCATGAACTTTTTCTCTTTCTCAGTCACAGGTGACATATTGACAGTTCTGACTTTGGTGTAAACACAGGTGACAGATCGAACGAAGCTGCCACCTCGTCGATGGCGCGCCACGTTGGTCATGCTCCTGCCTTTGGCCTAAGGCCCCCAATGCCCCTCCCACCGTCGCGCCTGCATTGACCATGTGCGCAGCCAGGTGAAGGTTTATGAGCGCCGTGCATGTCGCGGCCTGGCGCAACACCGATCCACCCAACGTCGGGTTCCAGCGGGGCGTGCTGACGAGGAACGTCGGGTTGCCGACATGATCGAGCCGACGCGCCGGTTTGGTCGATATGGCTATCGCCGCATAGCAGTGCTGTCGCGAGATGCAGGCTGGCCCCTCTCGGCGGTGCAGACACCGCCTGTCGGCAAAGAGTGAACGACAAACGCCCCTCTCGTGCATGTAAACATGCACTGCCGGGCAATGGTCGAGCGGATATGGCGACGGGAGCGCGGAGGATCAGGAAACGGTCCGGGGGAGCGTTTTCCCGACAAGCCTGAAAGTCCCACAGAAACAGGCCAAGAGAAGGGCCGCCTCTGGACGTACGACGGTTCATGCGTCCGGCTGCATCCGGAACGCCCAAACCATGTCCGGTCCTATGATTTTGTCCAGGATCGAACCCACGATGGACGTGACTAGCGGACGCTCAACATCATCGACGAGTTTACCAAGGAGGCACTGGTGATACGCGTCAAACGCAAGCTCAATTCGGTCGACGTGGTGGTCGCCCTGACCGATCTCTTCATCCTGCGCGGCCCGCCCGCGTTCATAAGGTCAGACAATGGCGCAGAATTCATCGCACAGAAGGTGCGCGCCTGGATCGGTGCCCCTCTCATGGGTTGCCTTGCAAGCCACTGCCGGGCAAGTGGTCGGCGCGAAGACGGCGTTCATCGCGCCTGGCTCAGCGTTGGAGAACGGATACTGCGAAAGCTTCAACTCCCGTTTCCGAGACGAACTTCTGAACGGAGAGGTGTTCTACACGTTACGTGAAGCGCAGGTCTTGATCGAAAGGTGGCGGCGCCACTACAACACCGTCAGGCCCCACGGTGCCTTGGGCTACCGACCACCGGCACCAGAAAGCATCATCCCAATGGACCAGAGGCCGACCATGCACTAGCAATCGACCCGGACCACTCGATGGCGGCAGTACAAGATATCAAGGCGATCGACGTCTTTGACATGACACCTGGCATGAACTCGGAAGAAAATGACAAGACGCGCGCAGATCCCGACTCTATTGCAACGCGCCTCTTTCTTGCCGAATTTGGGATCGAATATAACGGAAAGCTCGAGGCCGTCGTCGATGCCCTGAAAGAGGCCGTGCCCGTGGGGCCAGCTGGAACCAAGCTCGAATACGGATCGCCGAATACAGAAATGCTCGTCCTGCTTGCCGAAGCGGTGACTGGAGAGCCCTTTGCCCAACTTGTCGACAAGCGCATCTGGTCGAAAGTCGGCGCCGACGCTCCGCCGATGATCCATCTGTCCCCCGGCGGCGTTGCAGCAGCACATGGTGTGGTGTCCAGTCGTTTAAGAGACATCGCTCGTTTCGGCATGCTCTTTACGCCCAGTTGGGACAAAATCGCGACCGAGCAAGTCGTGAGCCCGGAAATCATTGGACGGATTCGAAACGGGGTGCGTGAGCGTGATTTCTTTCGTAAAGGCTTTGATGGACCCGTTTTCGTCAGCCGTCTGAATGATGATACTGTAATCAGCAACAGCCGTCAGTGGGACGGCGTTTGGGAAGATGGGGACATGTGGAAGTCCGGCCTTCAGTCTCAGGCCCTATATGTTTCGCCGGATCGTGATCTGGTGACCGTCGGGTTCCCGACCAACGCTCCAGACGACTCCATCCACCGTTTCCTCAGACCCATCGCAATATCTGGGCTATTCGACGAGTAGGTTGGACCTGACTTCGCTCTCCGGAGGTTGTCAGTCTGAACCTCTTGCACTGAACTGACCAATCGCTGGACGGTGCCGTTTCCACGCCATCTCAGTCCCTTCGATGGGTTGGCCCTTCCACTGATTTTCCTGCGCTTCGCGGCGTCCTCGCGCCACTGACTCAGCATGGCGCGCTCATACGCCAGGTAGAATTGTTCGCGCCAGGCGATGCGATCATAGATCCGCGACATTCCGATCTTCTGATCCGCTGGGGCAAGGCCGAGTATTCGCTTGAGATCGACAACGCCCGCGCTGTTCACAACAGCACTGAGGATCCGGATGTTGTCAGAGGTGACTTTCTGCCGGACGTGAGGAACAGAAATCGCAAACCGCGCACTCTTCTTCCCGCGACAAGGCTTGTGAAGAACGCGAACAGATTTCGGCGTTGCACGTTTCTTGGTCGAGTTGCCCTTACGGTCTTGCGTTCTCTGGTGGGCACCATTCAGGAGAGAACTCCTCGGGACTCTCGAGAAAACCCTTCCCGCAAGCGTCGCAGCAGGGGCCATCGAGAACGCCGTTCATGTTCCTCAGGCGATCCACTTCTTAGGGTCAGGACACATAACCAGAAAACGACTGTTGCCGCGAGAGCGATGGCCGAGAGGAAGACCTTTGGGCATCTGTCATAGCGTGGTGCCACTCGTCGCCAGTCCTTGAGGCGACCGAACATGCACTCGATGCGATAGCGGCGCTTGTATCGCTGCTTGTTGTATTTGATCTTTGTCTTGCGGGACGTCCTGGGCGGGATGCACGGGTGAAGTCCCCTATCTGCCAGTGCGTTCCGGAACCAATCCGCATCGTGGCCCCTGTCGGTGAGCAGCCAGTCGGCATCCGGCAGGGAGCCAAACTTGGCCGCGGCGCCCGTGTCGTCGCTCGCCTGGCCGGCTGTGACGAAGAAGCGGATCGGACGCCTATTGTGATCGGTGACGGCATGAAGTCTGGCATTCATTCCACCCTTCGTGCGACCGATCAGGCGTCCACGCCCCCCTGTTTCACGCTCAGGCTCGATGCCGTGCGGTGTACCTTCAAATATGTCGCGTCGATCATGATGGTCCGGGGATCGAGAGCTTCTTCTGCCAGGCCGGTCATGATCCGGGCAAAGACACCCATTCGGCTCCAGCGCACCCAACGTTTGCAAAAGGGTCTTGTGAGGGCCGTGTTCGACGGGAGCATCACGCCACCTCACCCCATTGCGGTTGATGCATATAATCCCACTCAACACCCGCCGATCATCGACACGGGGACGCCCGTGAGACTTGGGAAAGAATGGGCGCAACCGCTCCATCTGTTCGTCGTTCAACCAGCATGGATCACTCATACCACACCTCCAGGGAGGCGCCGTGAATCATGCTCCAAGATCCAAATCAATGGGTCCTGACCCTAGACGAAGTCGAACTCATTGGAGTTGAGCGCATCATCTTCGATGCTATCTATGATCAGAACGGTGTTCCCGTCGTAGTTCAGATCGTAGATTGGGTCCTTGCCGTCCTGCCCGCTGGCACCCGTGAATGCAGACGCCGAGCCGACTTCTGCAATGACAAGCTTCTCGCCCCTGGAGCCCGGCGTGAAATCCTTCAGAGTATCCGCGCCCCAATTGCCGGCGAAGACAAACAGATCCTCTCCGGCGTCGCCAGTCAGCGTTTCGTTTCCGCCCCTGCCCTCCCGCCGGTCATCACCACCCTGGGCAATCAACGTATTTGGCCCGCGGGCGCCGATCAGCAGTTCCCTGTCCCCACTCCCGGCCAAGTGGTCTGCTCCGGAGGTTCCGCAGAGTTCCGAAAAGGCCGGCGATGCCGCGATCTCGATGAGCGACGTCGTGCTGGCCTCGTCGTTCCGATCCGAAATGCTGTAGGAGAGGCCCTCGACAACGTCCTTGGCCTCCGCCGCGCTGACGGACTCCACTCGCAGGTCGCCGTCGGCCTCGACCATCAGGCTGGCGCCCGAGGACAGGACCAGCGCATCGCCATCCTTGTCGGTATCCCGCCCGGAGCCATTGTTGTCCAACAGGTCGCCGCTCAAGACGCTGGCCCGGTCCGTGGCGAAGTCATCCGTCTTTGCCACGGGCACCGTGTTGCTGCCGGGGTGCGCCGCAAGTCGCACGCTGGTCGTATCGGCCAGACCGCCGAAGGGTGCACCGGTGTTCTTTCCCTCGATCGCGCCCGCGCCAATGACCAGCGCGAGATCCTGGCTGCGCGCCACATCGTCTGGGATAGAGACCGCGACCGCCTTACCCTTCACAGAGATATCGGACGTCGCATCAAGCCGCGCAACCACTTCCAGGCTCGACGGATCAATCAACAGAACCGGATCTTTTCCGCTCCACGTGACCTGCTTGTCGAACTGCAAAACAACGTTATTTCCCCCCGCATCGTAGTTCCCGCTATCGAAGGAGCGCAGCACCGGTGCGTCCGCGTCAAGCGCGGTCGACACCGTCTTGTTGGCGAAGCTGATCTGCTCGACGGCGACAAGCACGTCCGTTCCATCAGGGCTTCCGTCTCTCAGATCAACCACCAGACCGCCGCCATCAGACGACAGAGCGTAGAGATATCTGGACGCCTTGGCGCCATAATCGGCAGTGTCCTCTCCGGTGCCACCGACGAGCAGGTCCTGCCCGGCGTCGCCGGTCAGCCTGTCGTTATCCGCCCCGCCGAGCAGGATGTCGTCGCCCTCGCCACCGTTGGCGCGGTCGTCGCCGTCGCCCAGGTCTGCGAAATCCTCCTGCGCGGATCCGGTGAACAGGTCGTCGCCGCCGCCAAATGTCAGGGCTTCGATCCGGTCGAGCGTTGTCGTCTGGCCGGCAATCACCAATGTGCCGGCCACGAGATCGACCGTGACGGGATCCGCGCCGGAGATTTCCACGCGGTCATAACCGGCACCGCCATCCACGGTGTTTGAGCCTCCGCCGAGGCGGATCACATCGTTGCCGCCGCCCCCCAGAACAGTGTCGTTTCCGGATCCCGTCAGCACGGTATCGTTGCCGCCACGGGCCTCCAGAACGTCGCCAAAGGGGGTGCCGGACAACACGTCATCCTTGTTGGTGCCGGAGAGGGATGCGCCAAAACCGAAGTTTCCAGGCTGCAGGTCCGCCTTGTCGATCCCGAGCAGGGTCACCTTGTTGCCGCCGCCAAGGTCGATGGTGACGCCTTTGGTTTGCTCGCTCGCGGCCGCTTTCAGCTTGCCGAAAGTTGCAAAAGGATCCGTGGTCAAATCCACGATGTCGCCATTCGGGCCCGTGGCAAAGTCCTTGATCGTGTCGCGCCCGCTTTTCCTGGAGATCTTGACCACGTCCTGCCCGCCGCCAAGGGTCAGCGTGTCATTGCCCGCCAGCGGCTTGAAGACCTCGTCGAGCCAGCTGCCCTTCAGCGTGTCCTTGCCCTTGCTCCCGGTGATCACTGCGTTGCCGACCGAGGCAAAGAAGTCGCTGGCCGCCACGTCGCCATCTGCAAACCGGATGGTTTCGACCCCCGATAGCCCATCGACCAGTTGGTCAACAAGCGTCACCTTGCCCTTGGGCAGCTTGATCGTGACGCTGTCCGGCGCATCCTTGTCGAGGCTGGCCGTCACGGCCTTCTGCTTGAAGGCCGACAGGACGAGCAGATCCCCGTCAGATCCACCCGCGTCCTCGATCCGGGTGGTCCCGGTCTTGCCCGGCCGGTAGACATCGGCCCCGCCCAGCCCCTTGAGGGTGTCGGTTCCACCGTCAGAGACCAGCACATTGGCGCGTCGGTCGCCGCCTATCTGGTCACTCTTTGCGGTGGGTGCAAAGGGGATCGCCGCAATGTCGTCTATGGTCAGGACGGCGCCATCGGCAAACCGGATCTGTTCGATGGAATCGTCCTGTCCCGGCCCACCGCTGACCGGCGCCTTGATCCGGACGGCCTCCTTGCCGCTTGCCGGGCCAACCAGCACATCGCCGGTCCCGGCCTCGCGCCAGAACGTTGCACCGGCAAGGTTCAGGTCCCGCATGTCCAGAACGTCGATGCCGCCACTGCCCTGATCCGTGATCACATCACTGCCATCGCCAATGCGCCAGATATAGAGGTCACCGCCATCAAACCCGGACAGGCTGTCATCGCCGCCCTTGCCAATGAACGTGTCCGCCGGGCTGCTGCCCTCCAGAACATCGGCCTTTCCCCCACCCTGAATGGAGGCCAGCCCCAGCAGGTCCTCCCGGGTCAGCGTGCGGTCGGTGAATTCGAAGAAACTCACGCCCTCGCGCCCGGAGAACGTCGACTGGTAACCGAACTGGTCGTCCAGCGTCAGGGTTTCCTTGCCGCCCCGCTGGGTGATCACCAGGTCGCGCAATGCGCCGGGCTCGTCCCCGGAACCACGCGAGAACTTGACGTCCGCAAATGCAAGGTCGCGCAGAACCAGCCGGTCCTCGGGTGCTGCATCCAGGGCCGCCTGGCTCTGGATGAAGTCGTTTCCATCCCCCGGTCCCCAGAAAAACACCTGATCGCCGCTGTTGGCATAGATCGTGTCGTCGCCCGCACCGCTGTCGATACGGGTGTCGAAATAGGGGCCGACGATTGTCTCGCTGGCAGCACTTCCCGCGATCTCGCTGCGTTCAAGGATATCGCCCCGCGACAGCACACGCCCATCGTCGAGCTTCACACCAAAGATGCCGCGTCCACCAAGCGGGTTGAACTGACCTGGCACCAGGATGGCATCCTGACCGGTATACCGGATGCGAAGGTCATAGCCGGAACTGCCTTCCACCAGAAACGTCAGATCCGACGCAGAAACTCCGCTGATCTCGACGTAATTCACGTCATCGGGGCGGGTCTGTGTCGACTCGGTGACCATGTCGATCCCATCCCCCGCCGCAAACAGGTAGGTGTCGCTGCCGCCCTCGCCGCGCAGATCGTCGTCGCCCGGTCCGCCGTTCAGCACGTCATCGCCAAGGTCACCGTCGATCCGGTCGTCGCCCTTGCCGCCGTCAAGCGTGTCATCTCCGTCGCCGCCGTCTAGGACATCATCCCCGGTGCCGCCCTTGATCGCGTCGTCGCCATCCTCGCCGCGCAGGGTGTCGTCCCCGCCCTGCCCTTCGACGATGTCGTCTCCGTCCCTGGCAAAGACCACATCATTGCCGCCGGCGGCCTTCACAAAGTCCGGGTCGCTTGAGCCAAGGATTGTCTGGGCCTCGTCGTCCCCCAGAACCGGCATCAGCAGCAACTCTTCGACTGAAATCCCGCCATCCTGAAACAGGATCCATTCAACCTGATAGGTCGAAATCCGGAATTGCGAGCTGATGGTCATCGTTGCGCTCGTCCCCTCGTGGGTCAGGCGCAGGTCGCCGCTGTACAGCCGTTCCAGCGTCACTTCGCTCTGGGGCGCATCAACAATCAGGTAGTCGCTGGAGGCGTTCTCGGACTGACCGCGCTCTTCGATCACGTCGTCATCGGATTTGTGTTTCCGCGGCTGCCACTCGTAAAGGTCACTGCCGGCGCCGCCGCGCAGGGTGTCGTCGCCGGAGCTGGCAAAAAGCGTGTCGCTGTGAGCCGTGCCGGTCTGAATGTCGTCGTTGATTGTCCCCATGATGGCGATCGGCTGCAGCACATAGGCGTCGGGCGGGTCAAACGTGGAGCGGAGCCTGCCGCCGGTCTGGATACTGCCATCGGGATAGATGATCTGTGTCGGGATCGAAAACGGCGACAGGTAGTCGGTCAGGATCAGCGAGCTGTTGTTTTCAAACAGGAACTGCACGTCGTACCCATCACCAGTCACCAGGCCGTTTTCCAGCAACACGATATCGGTTGGGTCTTCCTCCAGGATCAATTCAGACACGGTGCCCGTGAGGATCGTGGTGCCCGTAAGGTTTGCCGGGCGAATGACCACATCGTTGCCGCTTCCGACGTTGATGAGGTCGTTGCCGGAACTCACCGTGAACACCTCATCGCGCGCCGTGCCCGTGATCTCGTCGCTCGCCCTGGTGCTCTTCTTCTCGTAGAAAATCCGGATCAGGTCGTCGGCATCCAGTTCGGAACCATCGGCAAGCCGGACGACCTCGACTCCGCGCGACACATCCAGGCCGGTCGAGTTGAACTGCCCGACAAGGCGTACCTTGTCCGACGCCGCGCCCTTGGACGACAGGATCGCATCCTCACCAGACAGCCTCACCGTCAGCGCATCCGGCATAACATCCTGCAAGACAACGGTGTCGATTCCGCGCAATGTCTTGGAGGTCTCGATCACGGAATCCACGCCATCCCCGGCCCGGAAAACATAAATGTCGTCGCCAGCCAGCCCTTCCAACGTGTCATTGCCGGTGCCGCCGATCAGAACGTCGGCGCCATTGGTGCCGGTGAGCGTGTTGCTGCCGGCCAGCGCGGAGGCCGCCAGAACCTCGTCCTGACTCCAGGTGCTGCCATCGGCAAAATGGATCTCGATCGGCGTGTCGGCCGAAGACAGCCTCTCGAAGGTGATCGAACCGCCAACCAGGACCAGTTGCGGCGCCTTCCCGGTCGAGACCGAGGCAAAGACCTCTCCGGGCAGGAAGTCCGGCAGGTAGAGCCGCGTCAGCGCCTCCTTGGTGTTGCTCATGTCCAGGGTGTCGTGACCATCGCCCTGCCGGTAGATCAGGCTGAGTTGCTGGCCCGGGTCGACAAACCCTTTCTTGCCGATCTTTGCATGGGAAAAGCTGTCATCCCCCCTGCCCCCGTCGACAACGCTCAGGTCGTTCCGGTTGTCGCGCATGAACCTCGGATGCGAGATCTCGATCGCATTGTCCTGTTTCGTCCCAATCTCGTAGACCGGCGCCCGCATGATATCCAGTGCAAGGCGCGCCAACATCGGGTTGGCCAGCGCCTCCTCCAGCAGGGGCGCGAAATCGGCCTCAAACACCGGCGACCGCCATTCGTAGAAATCGGTAAAGATGCCCTGAAGATGCGACGCCGCCTTGGTTAGGTAATCGAAGTCCTTTGCCACATCGCCGGTCATCGCGGCGCCAAGCGCCTCTGTCAGGCTGCGCAGCGGTACGTCGCGCCCGGTGGCGGTGACAAACTGGGTGGTGACGGAGTAATCAAGCACTGCCGCCGCGTGGAACGGATTGTCGGCGGGGGCGATATCGGGCGTTTCGGCCTGGATCTGTTCGCCGATCTGGATCGCGATACGCAGGCCGCGGCTGTCCATGAACTGCTCGTAGGCCGCGTCGATGGCATTGGCGCCCTCGACAAACGGCACCGACGGGTCGGCCATCAGCGTCTTGCTCAGGAAGGCGGCGCGATAGGCCGTTTCATCTTCGTACTTGCCGGGCTTGATGCCGCTCCAGCGCTGGAACACCGCTTCCAACCGGGAGGAAAAGGCCGGCCCGGACAGGGTCGGTGCGTCCTCGACCAGCTTCTGCATCAGCGACAGGAGCCGGGCATCATTGGTCATCGCGACCGCGAGGCTCGACAAGGTGCCGCCGGCAGGCAGGTTGGGCAGCTCGGCCGCTTCGGCCTCGATCACGAAGCCGTCCGGCAGGACCTCCTGACCAAGGGAATCCGCCCGCTGGAACGCGATTGCAAAGGCGTCCTGTTGGCGCCCGTCATCAAAGATGACAAAGCCCTCGCTGTCGACCTGATTGCCCGAGATGTCATAGGTTCCGATGACGGATTCGAAATTGTCGGACGTCACGAGGGCGACGGTATCCTGCCGGTCAAGCGAGATCGCCGCGACCCCGAGAGACTCCAGCGAAAACAATTCGTTGCTCTGGCTTTCGCCATCCTGGTTCAGATCCCGCCAGATCAGCAAATCCGACCAGATTGCATCGTTCTCGTCGATCCTCCCGTTGCCGTCGGTATCGAACGTCTGCAGGTCGTCAAAGGCGTTCAGCGTGTCGTTGCCAAACAGCTCCGCCTGGGTGCGGATCTTGCCGTCGCCATCGGTATCGCGCGCCAGCAGTCCGTCATCCGGGGCAACCCAACCCGTCGCCGTGGCGATGCCGTTGCCCTGCCGGTCAAAGAAGACCGGATCAGTGTCCAACGCCACCAGTTCGACGCCATCTCCGTCGACATCGATCACGATCGGGTCGGACCGGCCGGGATTGTCGGGCGAAGAACTGCGGGAAGAGCTGACACCGCCGCCCAGACCGCCACCGCCGCCGGATTCGTCAATGAACCTGCCGATGCCGCCCTGGACCGGCAGATCGACAAAGTCCTGGATGTACTGTTCCGCCTGTTTGGCGTTGGACGTGATCGCGGGCAGCCCGGCCAGCAGTTCGTTGATCGAATCCAGCACCGTCAACTTGTTGGCCTCGCCCAGAAGCGTCGACAACAGCCCGAGCCCGACCCCTGCCAGCGCCGTGGGCGGAAATATTGCAAGTAAAGTGCTGACGGCGCTCAACGCGCCCTGCAAGGCGATGGATTTCTGCTGGATAAGGACGACGGCCTCCAGCAACTCGCGCGACGCGCCAATCTCCGCCGACCCAACCTGGGCGAATTCAGAATTGTACCCAAGGTCATAGCGTGGTGCGGTATCGAGCAGTCGCACCGCCACGCTCAGGTCGTTGGCCAGGTTCACGGTGGTCATGATCTTGCCCGCCACGCCCGACGCGGAGCTTTCCAGTGCCTCCGCAGCACTCAGGTACTCTTTCAGTTTCGGGTCGGTCACGAGGTGCCCGGCACCGGCGCGCAGCTGATTGAAGGCCTCAGCCGAGTACTTCGCCTTGAACTCGCTTTCGAGTTCTTCTCTGCGCTTCTGGGCATTCAAAAGCAGGGTGTCTTCTGGACTCAAAACCATGGTCAGACCTCAGAAAAATTGTCGGCACACCGGCACTCAATCCGGGAGAGGTCACAAAATGCAATGACAGGAAATATCGCCTAGCTAACGCTTTGGTCCGACATTCCCCAAGTGACCTGCCACATGAGGTCATGATTTCCGGACTCCGCCCACGGAGCAAGTTTTTTTTGCTCCGTGGGCGGAGTTCGCGTTCCCGGAAGCGCCTGGATCCCGGAGGATCATACCGCGAACCGGTGCCATCCCGACCCGGCGGCGGTGTTTTCAGCCCGCCGAACACCCTGCGGTGGCCTGCGCCTCCTTTTCCGAGATCCCGGCAAGGTGTTCTGCCAGTTGGTGCGTCAACAGGCAGATATCTTCGACCATGGGCAGTGATGGAGCGACGTTGGCAAAGCAGGTCGCCTCGACGCGGTTCGGGACGCCAACATCCTGCAGTGAAAGGAGGCGATGCAGCGCCTGCAAGTCGCGCCGATGGCGACGGGTGCGTACTGCCGAGGTGCTTACCCCGTCGATGGCCTCTTCGGTCCTCCGGACGGCGTCACGCCCGCTCAGACGCCGTGCTGCAGATATCATGTCCGTCGCAATCTACAGCAGGAAATGCGCAAGCTGCTCATGTACCGGCACGGTGAAAAACCTTTCCAGATACATCTAGGGACTCCAATGAAAACGCCGGGCATTCGGACCTGGTCAAGCGACGGCCTCTGACCGTCGGGTCGTTTCTTGGATGCCTCATCCTCTCCCTCCTGGTCGTCGTTTGGTGCCTTGGTCAGGGCGCGTTCACAAGCTCGCGGAGCCCTGCGTGAGATTGGGCGCGCCCTGCCGTCTCGCGGAAATCCGTCCTGTAGGCCGATTGCGACCAGCGGCCAAACACGGCGAGAGGTTTGATCGGATTCGGGTGAACTGCGCCTTTATCGACGCTTTGAAGGAGGTATGGCCGGTCGGATTTCTCTGCCAGGCTATGCGGGTCACCTCTCAAGGATTTCGCGCCTGGCGATGTCGCCCGATGAGTCAACGCCAGGGTGACGATAAGGTTCTTCTGGCCCATATCCGCGAACAGAGCCGCCTCAGCCTGCAAAGCCATGGTCGGCCCCGCATGACCGAAGAGTTGCAGGAACTGGGGCTGAAAGTCGGGCATCGGTCTACAGGCCGTTTGATGCGTGAGAATGGCACCAAGGCCATCAGAACCCGGGAGTATTTGGCGACGACGAAGGTCAGGCCTGCGATCAAGGGGAGCGATCAGCCAGCGTTGATCATGGCGGAGCGTTACGGCATCTCTGAGCAAACGGAGCGGAAATGGCGCAAGCGCTGCACCGTTCAGGACCGCAGTTGCCCGGCGAGACGACCCGCCGCCATGTGTTTGTCGCGATTGACCGGGCCACCCGTTGGGTCTTCAACCGAGCCTACAACAGCAAGACAGCAACCAATGCGCGGCACTTCCTGCGGGATCTGGAACGGGCTAGTCCGATGCACATCCGAACCATTCTCGCACCCCCCCTCTCACCGTTTGCAAGCAAACGGCTGCCGGGCAATGGACAACGGCAAGGAGTTCACTGACCGCCTCTTTGGTCTGCAAGAGCGCGCGAAAAGTGACGGCCATAGGTTCGACCGGCACTGCGCGGAACTGGATATCGAGCACCGCCTGACCCCGCCAAGATCGCCCCACACCAACGGCATGGTCGAGCGGTTCAACGGTCGAATCGAAGACGTCCTGTAAAGCTGCCACTTACGATCCGGTGAGGACCTGTAAACAACGGTGCATCGCCACGTCTGGCTCTACAACGAGCAACTCCTGCAATCACCTTCGGCAGCAAGCCGCCCTTGAAAGCCATGAAAGACTGGCAAAGACTCAAGCCAGATCTCTTCAAGAAACAGCCATGCCAACGTCCGGGACGGTGACACCCACCACGGCCTGACTATACAGCATCCCGAGCTTGCTCCATTTCAGGCCCAAATGGGTATGAGACTACCTGATTTGTGACAGAACCTGCTTCCCGGTTGTCTTGCAGTCGCCACTGAGTTGGCCTTCGCGCGAGTACAGGCAGGCCAGAATGCGCTCGTCAGCCGTACTGACACCCGCGCACAATTTGGCTGCATCGGATGTGCATGCTGCGCGCAGTTCGGCTTCGTAGGGGGTCCCTTTCAATTCGGTGACCTCTGCAGGCACGAGGCGAGACACAGCTCTGGAATTGCTCACTTTTTTGACATCCCCGGCGCAGGCGCCTCCGAGCTTCCCGGAGTTCGCGAAGAGACAGGCGGCGACACGCCCCTTCCCGTTTTTGACATCCGCACAATACTTTCCGATCTCTGGCTTGCAGGTCGCCATGATATCGGCTGCCGCAACCATCGGCAGAGTCAGAAAAATTGCCGCCACCATCGTGGTGCGAGCGTAGTGAATGAAGGGAATGGGCATGACGTGTCTCCAAATGTCTGTTTCAGGGTGAACCAAGGAACTCACAAAGCGCGGCGCAACTGTCTGACGCCGCATCGATCGTTGCAGGACACTTCGAGCGACCGGCACTACCGTTTCCGCCCGTCGACAACGAGTTTCAGGCGGCCACCTATCGGTGGCGCGTCGTCGACGCCGTTGAGCGCCTTGAGACGTTCGAGCTGGAAGTCCTCGAAGATCATGCGCTCAGCGATGGTTTCAAGGCTGTCGCCGTTCGCAGCATCAACGATCTCGATCCTTGGAATCGGGATCTCGGCAACTTCGGCGTAGCTGAGCGGACGGAAGCTGTCGGCGATTGCCTTGAACTCGTCGAAGACTGGCTGCGTCAGTTCTCCGACCACCAGGAAGGACAGGCCGAAGACGTGCTCGTCGCTGACACGATAGGCGATACTGGCGAGCGTTCCCTTGGCCAGAAGACGGTCGACCTGTTTGGTCACCAGAACCGCCGGCAGGCCGTTCACCATCAGCTGTTCGACCCGATCAAGGTCACCCGCATCCCCGTCGGTCAGCGAATACCAGGCCGACAGGGCAAACTCCTCCAGGCCGCGCTCGGCGGGCCACGCGGCACCGGTGAACAGCAGGAAGCTCTTGGGATCGCGAATGGCAATGATGGCGCCAGGAACCTGTTGAACGGTGTAGTCCTGCGGCAGATCGAAGGCGAGTCGCAGCCCGGGGTGCAGGAAGGCACCGTTCCGGAAGAGGCCATGTTGCGGATCGGGGCCAAAGAGCATGCCGTCGATCGCATCGAGATGCGCATTGCGCCCCAGATCCCCCGTGCCGGCGGCCTTGCCCGTCGCCGTGGCCTCTCCGGTTGTCTTGACAATGCGGTCGTCGGTCTCCGGGTGGTCGGAGAGCCAGGCCGGGATGCCTGGGCCGGCATCCGGATCGTTCCCGGCCACCCGGTTCATCAGCGCAACCTCGCGCTTGAGGGCCCCGAGCATCTGCGGCATCGCGAAGGGATCATAGCCGGCGCGGGCCATGCTCGCCACACCCAGCCTGTCACTTTCCGCCTCCTGCTCCCGGGAATAGGCCTGTCGTTTGAGCGCACCGGCCCCTTCCGCCAGAAGCGCGGCGGACAGGCTGCGCGACAGCAGGCCAACCCCGATCGAGACGGCGCGATCCTGCTGCATGCGGGCTTCCCGGCGCGCGGTATGGCGCGCGGTCACGTGGCCGATCTCGTGCCCGAGCAAGGCGGCAAGCTCTGCCTCCGAGTTCATCGACGCAAGAATGCCACGCGTGACATAGACATATCCGCCGCCGACCGTGAAAGCATTGACCATGGGGGAGTTCAGGACGGTAAAGGTGAACGGCTTGTCTGGCATATCGGACGCCTCGGCGACGCGCTCGCCGACACGCGTGACATAGGCAGAGAGCTCAACGTCACTGTATTCACCGTTGAATTGCGCAAGAATTTGCGGGTGCTGCTGCGCGGCAACGGCGCGTTCTTCTTCGAAGCTCTTGGTTGGCGGTGTCAGGTCAAACGCGTCTGCGGACGGCGCTGCGGTCAGGACAAGAAACGCGGCAAGGGCAACGCCCAAGGCGCGCGCCCCGAAGAACCGGGATGAGGCATGGTCAGTCATTTGGACAAGATCCCTAAACGTTTTGGCTATGATGACTCCGGCGGCGGCATGGTGCCGCCATTCGGCAGATGGCCCTTCAGAAAGACAGTCTGGGTGGGATAGGCGAGGTGGGTTCCGGCATCTGCCACGGCCGTGCGCAGGGCCGAGACAAGCCGTCCGTTGGCTTCGATATAGGGCTGGTATTCCCGGGTCTGTGTGAACCCGAACACGAGGATCTCGATCGCGCTGCCGGACAAGCCGACCGGGCATACAATCAGGGGGCAACTGCCGTCGGTCACGAAATCCCCGCAATCCTCCATGTACTGCCGAACCGCGTCGCAGAAGCCGTCGACCTGCGGGTCGCTTGCCTGCAAGACCAGCGGCACGGTCCAGCGGATACGGCGATGATCCATCCGGCTCTTGTTTTGCACGATCGCGTTGGACAGCTCACTGTTGGGCACATGCCGTGGCACATGATCGAAGCCCATGATCGTGGTCGAGCGGACATCGACTCGATGCACTGTCCCCTCCACCACGCCGTCCACCGCGATCCAGTCGCCGGTCTCGAAACGTTTCTCGCTCATGTTGTTCATTCCGGCGACAAGGTTCCGGATGAAATCCTGCGCGGCAATTGCCAGCCCGGCACCGAGCACGCCGACCCCGGTCAGCGCGCTGGAAATGTCGATCTTCCAGACCGCAAGCAACGCCGTGATCGCCATCAACACGACGACGAACTGTCCGAGGCGCACCATCCAGGACGTGTCCACCCGCACATCGGCGAGCTTTTCCGGACTGATCAGGGCCATCATTGGCTCCAGCAATCTGTACCAGGCCGCGAAGATGGCCAGTACGACGACCGAGATCAGCAGGTTGCGCCCGAAACCGCCAGCGACCTCGGGCGGCGACAGGGCGTCCAGCGCAATCAGCAGACTGCCGGTGACCAGCAGCACCCGCAAAAAGGTCTCGAATTCCGTCGCGACGTCGTTCGATATCGTGATCGACAGGCTCGCCAGAACCCAGCGAAGCCCGCGGGCCAAGGCAGCAGCAAGCGGGCCACGAAACAGGACTATGGCCGCAACGAGAATGATCGCCAGAAGAGCGGCGTGCCAGTTCAGCCGATCGAACCATGCGGCAAACGCGCTGGTCAAACTTGCAAAAAGATCTGACAGGTTCGCCCCCCGGTCCGGTGAAGAGTTGCGCGGCCCTCAACAGACCGCGCAATACGATTTACGTGAGCGCGTCAGCGGCAAGGCTCGACGCCTTTTGCAGCTTGGCCTTGCGCTCGTGGTAGTCGGCCGTCAGCTCGGACTTGCGCTTCTGGAACTTGGCCTTTGCCTCTCCAACGGCGGTGTCGATCTGCGAATCCAGCGCATCAACCCGCGCTTCGAACTCGGCATCAAGCTGGTCCATCCGCTTGTCGAGCTTCTCGTTGGCATCCTTGATCTTGGCCTTGGTGCTGTCAATCTTGGCGTTGATGCTGTCCGCCAACTCGTCCGTAGACGCCTCGAACTCGGCATCGAGTTCGTCCAGCTCCCGGTTCAGCTCGTCCATCTCGGCCGCGATCTGCTGGTCCTCGACGTCGATGCGCGGCTTGCGATAGAGCGTTCCGCCCAACGCCTTGGCCTTCATGTCGAGCGGTGTCGTCCAGACCTCGTCGATCGACGCCACAAGGCAGCTTTTGCCCGGAGCGAGTTCGGTCGAGACCATCTCGACGGCGCCCTGGTCAATGCCCGACACCCAAAGGTCGCGATACATCCCCATCAGACCGCCGGACATCGAGCCCACGGCCATTCCGGTGGTCGCGGCCGTGGCAGCCGCCGCCGAACCGGCAACGGCGGCACCTGCGGCAACAGCGGCCGGCCCCGCCAGCACGCCGACCATGGCCCCCATCAGCAAGCCAAAGGCGGTGCCAATTGGCCCCTCGTCCTCGGACTTTTTCAGCGAAACAACGCCATCGGAATCCTTGCTGATCACGCCATGGGCATAAACCACCAGATCTCCCTTGCGATGAAGCTCCTTGAGCCCCTCCATCGCCTTGTAGGCCGTGGCCTCATCATCGCAGACAATTGCTACAAACTTGTCCATGCTATTCTCCTGTCAGGTTCACTCAAAAAAGTTGTTTGATGCGATGTGTCCCTGCCGATTGCGGCGGGGACACTTGGCGCGCGCGGGCTACTCGAACACTTCGATAAGCGGCACGCCGGTGGCGCCAGAGGGCTGGCCGGCCCCGAGATAGGCGGCGATTGTTGGCGCGACGTCGATGGTTCCGATGGTTCGGAGTACTCGCCCCTGCGGCACACCGGGACCGGCAAACATCACCGGGACATGGGTGTCATAGACCCAAGGCGAACCGTGGGCCGATGCCACGGTCAAACCGTCAAAATCGGCCACGAACCAGTGCGGTTCGAAGACGATGTAGATGTCGCCCGAGCGGTCGGGATGGAAATTGGCCAGAACGGCGTCGCTGATCCGCGTGGACGGGAACGCTCCACGGCGCAGGGCCGTGCTGCTGACCGCAAAGGCAATTCCGGGCAGTTTCCGGAGTTCTTCCGCGACGGTGGCCTCGACCTCTGCCTGGTCGAGATTGCGCGCGGCAATCACGTCGCGGTCCAGATACAGGTAGGGGTTGGAGAAGTTCCGGATCAGCTCCTGTGAGGCGCCGAAATCGGCCTGCAGGCGGACGAAGCCGGGCTCAGTGTCCACGCGGTCGAAGTCGAACAGACCCGCCTCGATGCCCAGCGTCTTGAGATAGTCGGGATGCTCCGGCGCGCCATGATCCGCGGACAGGACGACAAGCGTGTTCTCCAGGCCGACAGTGGCGTCCACATAGCTCAGCAGATCGCCCAGGCTCCTGTCCAGCCGCTTGAAATTGTCCTCCGCCTCAAGGCTCGACGGCCCGAAGATATGGCCAACATAGTCTGTCGAGGAGAGGCTCACCGAGAGATAGTCGGGCACGTCATCCGCCCCAAGGTCTTCTCCGGCAATCAGGTCCTTGGCGAAATCGACCGTGATCTCGTCGCCCGCCGGGCTGAGCGTCAGGAAGGTGGTGAAATACTTGCTGTCGCGGGCGCCCCAATTGTGCGGGAAGACGTTGCCGAATCCGGGCAGGCTGGTCTCCCAGGGTTGGTCGTCCCGATCTGCAAACAGGTACTGCTCCGGCGCGCCCGACAACGTCCAATCCCGGTTGGCGTAGCTTCCGACGCGGTCCTTTGCAGTCCATTGATCGACCCAGACGGGGTAGTCCTGTCGGTAGAAAGTCGAGGTCACAAAGCGACCTTCCGCCTTGGAAAACCAGTAGGCTTGCCCGGCATGCCCAGCCATGGCGATCGCCCCGCGATCCTTCACCGAGACGCCGAAGATGCGCGACTGTGGCCCGAAATGCTTGGCGATCTCGTCCGACACGGTGGTTGTCGCGATGTTGCGCGGGGACCGTCCGTCGGTCGTCGCCGCCCTTTGGGTGGGGTCAATCTCGGTCGACGCGTCGATACCGGCAGCCCCGACAAGCGGGTAGTCGACGTCCTGAACGTTGTAGGTCTGGGTACCGGTCTTGCGGTCGAACCAGAGGTTGGCGACCATTCCGTGAACGGATGGAGGCGCCCCTGTCGCGAGCGTCGTGTGGCCGACAATGGTCTCGGTATTCGCATGTCCGTGATGGGCGCTCTCGAAGACCAGTCCGTTTTCCTGAAGCCACTTGAACCCCGTGTCACCGATTCCAGCCGAGTAACGGTCGATCAGGTCGGCGCGCAGCTGGTCGACGGTGATTTGAAGCACAAGGCGCGGCGGTCCATCGGCGAATGCCGGAGATGCGGACGCGACGAGACCGGCGGCAATGGCTGCAAATGTGCCCAAGCGGGCGGTTCGAGAGAGGGTTTGAGTCATGTCGAGACCTGAGGGCCTTTCTGTGGGGAGAGGCGTGAACGCGCAGTGCGCACGCTCACGTTCTGTTGCAGTGTCAGGCAGATTCAGCCGACAGGATCTCATTGATCCGCTTGTCGGCGTCCTCGGTCAGGTTGGATGTGACCACCGAGCCGCCAAAGGGTTTCAGACGCTCCAGAACCTTGTCCGGCGCACCGGTCCGACCGGCAATGAACAGGATCGGCTTGTTCTCTTCGAGCGCTGCGGCGGTCTCCTTCATCATCTCGTCGGAGATGCCCGCATCACTCATCCAGCCGCTCAATGCGCCCCCGGCCGCACCGCCAGCCAGACCGGCAAGGGCAAATCCCGCGCCGCCGGTGACAATGCCGGCGACGGCACCAATCAGAACGCCCCACCAGGCCCCGCCCATTGCGCCCGCCGCGGTCAGGTTCACCGCCTGATCAAGTTTGACGTCGCCGTCTTCCTTGTAGACCACCACCGCATCTTCCAGTGTCAGCAGGTGATCACGGGCCATCGCCGCGCATTCCGCCCGGGCGTTTCGCGCGGTTTCGATATCTTTCATCATGATTGCAACAAGTTGCATCTTGGCGTTCCTTTCCAGGAGCTGTCGTCGGGATCAGTTTCTTGCGTAATAGAAAGAGGGGAGCGCCTTCAGCGCGTCCTTGCTGGCGTTCGGCAGCAGCAGGTCCCCGTTTTCCTTGACGTCAAATCCGATGCTGGGAACCGCCACCAGCTTTTCGCCGATGTTCAGAAATCCAGCGACGTTTACGATGACAAAGGTCGTCTCTCCATCCGGCGTGACGATTGCGTCATGCACATAGCCGACGAATTCGTCGAGCTCGTTGTAAACGTTGCCACGCAGGAGCTCGACGACACTCCAGCCATTGGCGACCAGCGCGACATCGATATTCTTGTAATCCACGATGATGCCGCCGGCCTTGTGCTGGGCGGCGGCGGGCATCGGGTTGGACAGGGTGACTGCGCCGAGAATTGCGGCAAGCGTCAGGCTTCGGATGTTCACTTGGGGTCACTCCGGATTTTGTATTGCATTTCAAGAGCCTGCGGTTGATCCGCAGGCCCTTGGATTGACGGTCCTGGATCAGTCCGCCAGAGCGGCGCGCAGTTCCTTTTCGTCGCTGACAGACAGGGATGTCTCGATGACCTCACCCTTGAAATCGTCGAGTTCGCCCAGAACCTTGGTCGGGCGGTTGGTCCAGCCAATCATGGCCAGCGCCGACGAGTCGGGCTTCATCTTGGCGCCGACGCGGGCCGCCAGCGCGTCTTCCTCGTCGGCCTGGTCCAACATCCCGGCCAGCGTTCCCGAACTGGCGCCAACCGCGGAACCTGCCAGGAATCCTGCGGCCGGGTTTCCGGCCATGGCCCCGAGCAGCGCCCCGGTCATGGCCCCGAGCGATGTGCCGCCCAGAAAGCCCGTTGCGGTCAACGTGTCGGAATTCCGGGTCCGCAGAACGCCGCCCGTGTCGCGGGTCATGACGACCACTTCATCAAGGTCGACTTCCCAATCCATGCTCATTTTCTGCAAACGCAGAAGCGCTTCGTCTGCCGTATGACGGCCTTCAAAGACAACGATTACGAGATCGCTCATTGGTGGTTTCCTTTATCCTGGTTGGTTCAATTGCTGGCACAACGTGTTCCTGCACGTTTGCCGCATGCTGTTTTTGGCGTGTATGCCCGTTGTGGGCGTCCGTTCGGCCTCGTCATGAAACCCATTCCCCGGTCAATCGAGACAGCGGCCACTTTCTGTGATGGCGGAAACGCTCGGAGGGTCGCAAGGCACCGGGTTCAGGGTCGAGGCGCTCCGGTGTGGGGCAGTCTGTCGTTCGGGAAATGAGCACATGGAAGGCAGATCCGTTCGACAGACCTACGTTTCACTGCCGGTTGCCGGGCATGATGGTCTCAAGTTCATTGAGACGTTGAATCGCGTTCTGCCGGTTCAGGAAGTCGTAGTTGATCCCCGCGACGGACAGGCTCGATCCCTGCTGGAAAGGATAGTCCGGAAGAGAGGTCAGGAACTCCTTGATCTTGGTCTGGATGGGGACGAACGTCCACATTGTGTTCTCGGCATACCAACGCAGATACATCTCGGATTCCAAGGCGGCCTTCTCGTAGGGATCGGCTTTCAGATTCACCACCAGCGGCCATGCAGGCGCCTGCCGAATTGCGGTGTTGATGCCGCCTTCGAGGGTGGCAAAATGGGCCTTGAAATCCTGCACTCGGACAGCGTTCAGGTTTGCGCCCTGATCGAAGTAGAAAATCGTGTCACGCGGACCGTCTTCGGTCGTCCCGGACAGATAATCGCTCAGGTCGTGCCCATCGAGGTGAACCCGGAATTCCTTGCCATTATAGGACTTGCCGGCCTTGAGGTCTTCGACGAGCGCAGTATCGCCCACAGCGGCGGCAAAGGTCGGCATCCAGTCCTCGTGGCTGACGATCTCGTTGAACTTCTCACCGGGCTCGATCAGCCCGGGCCACTTGACGATCAGGGGAACCCGGAATCCACCCTCCCAGGTGGTGCCCTTTTCCCCGTGGAAGGGCGTCGTTCCGCCATCGGGCCAGGAAATGGTCTCGGCCCCGTTGTCGGTCGAGTACATCACTATCGTGTTGTCCGCGATTTCCAACTCGTCGAGCAAGTCCAGCAGCACGCCAACCTGATCGTCATGTTCGACCATGCCATCCGGATAGAGGCCGATTCCCGTGCGACCGACGCTTTCCGGCTTCAGGTGCGTCCAGACATGCATGCGTGTCGAGTTATGCCAGAGAAAGAAGGGTTTTTCCTGCTCGTGTGCGCGCTTGATGAAATCCACGGAGGCTGCGAGAAACTCGTCATCGGCAGTCTCCATACGCTTCTTGGTCATTGGACCGGTGTCCTGCACGGTTCCATCCGCCGAGGATTTGATCACACCACGGGGCCCGAACTGGGCCCGAAACTCGGGATCCTTGGGATAGTAGTAGCTCTCGGGCTCTTCCTCGGCGTTGAGATGGTAGAGGTTACCAAAGAATTCGTCGAAGCCGTGGTTGGTGGGCAAGTGATGGTCCTGGTCGCCAAAATGGTTCTTGCCGTGCTGCGCGGTCATGTAGCCGTGCTCTTTCAGAATGTCGGCAATCGTTGGTGTCCAGTCGGGAATGCCATGTTCCGAGCCGGGCATGCCGATGGTCAGGAGCCCGGTGCGGAACGGGTGCTGGCCCAGCATGAACGCCGCGCGACCCGCCGTGCAGGATTGTTGCCCGTAGGCGTCGGTGAACAGCGCCCCTTCACGGGCAATTCGATCGATGTTCGGGGTCTTGTACCCCATGATACCATGGTTGTAGGCGCTGATGTTGTGAACGCCGATGTCATCGCCCCAGATGACGAGAACATTTGGCTTGTCCTGGGCGAAGGCGTGACCCGCTAAAAAGACACTTCCGGCGACCGAGAGCGTCGCCATCCAGACGCTCCGGCTTCCAATGAGATTTCGCATGTTCATAGCTCCCTGAAGATCGTTTTCGGCGTACGGTGGTACTTTCTATGGTCCACTCTGATTGGAACGAGCGTATACAAGGCAGCAGTGAGCTATGTCGGAGAACGCGCAAGTGGCCGAAAAAACATCGCCGGACGCAGACGGCAAGACGATCCGGGCCAGTGCTCTGTTTGGCCCCATGGCGCATTTCGAACGCGAGCGCCCCGAGAAGACAGCGCAGATTTTCGCAAGGTTGGACGAGGCGTTTGTCGGTTCCATGGGGGAAGGTCAGGTTGGCGCCGATCCCTATCTCGAGGGGCTGGCGCGTCTCGAAGCTGGCGTATCGGATCCCGGTTTCGCAATACGCGCCGCCCTTTCACAGGATTTCGGTCAGATAGGCCTGTTGGGACAAGGCATCATCCACGCCGAAACCTTGTGGGACGCACTGGTGTCCGCGAGAGAGGGTATCTCCTATTACCAGAGCGAGACGACGATCAGGTTCGGCCTTCGGATGGATCGTTTCCGAATAGAGTACATCCACAATTTCGGAGAGAGCGCCGAAGCCGCACTGGACGTCCAGTACTCGATATCGCTGTTTCTCAACTTGATATGCCAGGTGAAGCACTATCGGGACGCCAACATCTTTGTTCGGTTTCCAAGGTGCCAGCCGGGTTTTCATTCGTACATTCCATGGGCCGAGAGGGTCTCGAAGGCGTCACGGGGAACGATCGAATTCGATTCATTCCTGCTTCGCCAGCGGCTCCGTCACAGCGACCCGGGCCTGTCCGCCACTATCTCAAGTGCGATGAAATCCCTGGAGGATGAAGAGGCAGAAACCCCTTCGATCTCGGCCCTCACCTTGCAACTCCAAAAGGCAGCCTTGCGGGAAATGCACGCGCCGCTGTCCTTGAAGAAGATAGCCGACATCCTCGCAACGCCGACACGGACGATCCAGCACGACCTGCAGAAGGGCGGAACCTCATTCGCCGCGGTTCGGGACGGTGCGCGGCACCGGCTGGCGAAGAAAGAACTTCAAGCCGGACGTTCTGTGTCAGAGACCGCCCACTTGTTGGGATATGCGCAGTACCAGTCTTTCACCGAGGCGTTTTCGCGATGGGAGGGGGCGTCGCCAAGCGAGTTTGGCTCCCGAGGACATTCAGGGCGGAATTAGGGGCTGGTCAGCTTCTTACGTCGCTCGGTCTAATCGTCGGAGCCGCGCGACATCGCCCGAAAGCGTCCGTTGACCTCGGCGCAGAATACGAAGATCGCCGCCATCAGGTACAGAAACACCAGCGCGGCCATCACGCCGGACAGACCGGCATAGGTCAGGCTGTAGGAACTGAAGTTGCTGAAGTAGAACGAAAACCCATACCCCGCCAGCACCCAGAGGACGATTGTAAGAACGACCCCGGGCAGAACGTCCCGGGCCGGGTGGTGTACGCCGGGCAACCACGCGTGGCAGGCAAAGACCCCAACGAAGAGCAGCACCAGGGGGACGACGATGTGCAGCGCGTCATCCAGGCGATTGCTGATCATACCCCCCCAGGATGTCGGGCTCATGGCGTTGGCGCCGAAGGGCAGTCCGATCACGATTGCGCTCGCAATCGCCAGTAGAAGCGATCCCGCGACGACGAACAGGACGCACATCGCCCGTTGACGCCATACGGGGCGCGGATCCTCGTCCAGGAAGGCATCCGTGATGACCGCTCTCACGGCATCGACTCCGTTGGAGGCAAAGAAAATGGCCAGAATCGCGCCAAATGCGGTTGTCCCGGTGCCGCTCTGTTCCAGGACCGCCCGAACCTCCCGTGTGATCGGCTCGGCAATCTGATCGGGCCAGGAGCCGTAGACGAACTCCACAACGCCGTCGATATCCAGGTCGGAACTCAGTTGGCCGGCGAGCGAGAGCGTGAAGATGCAAAAGGGAAAGAGCGCCAGCATCATGGACATGGCAACGTGGCTGGCCTTCGCCCAGCCGTTGTCTGTGTCGAACCGTTGCCATGCACTCCAGAGCACGGATGGAACGGCTGAAAGCGGAGTTCCTTTTTGACCCATCGTGCTTGCTCCTACCTGTCCGTTATTGTTGACGATGGGTGTGTTGGCGTCGTCTGTCTGCTCGCCGTTCGAGGGGGGCGGGAAAGACCTCGGGCAAGGTTTGCATGAATTGCCCGAGCGAACCAGCGGCCCGTTGATTGGCTTTGCTGCACAAATCGTCTGACGGTCGCATTTCCCCTTTCCCGGACGGATTTATGCTTCGGCCTCAGTGACAGGTATGCCAA
>CANLZY010000040.1 GCA_947495685.1 uncultured Tropicimonas sp. | reverse complement strand
TCTTGCCGTGGTCAACGTGGCCAATCGTGCCGATGTTGACGTGCGGCTTACTGCGGTCAAACTTTTCCTTACCCATGAGGCGTTCCTTTCCTTTTCCCGTTCCGCTCACACCCCCTGGACCGATGGTGCAAACGTCTATTCAAAAGTACTTTCCGAAGACCTCGTAATCGTCCTCGAACAGCTTTTCGATCTTTGCGACCTCGGCCGCGGACAAGTCATCCCGGCGCAGCTTCGGACCCTCTGTCTTGACCCACGGAAGTTCCGCGTGCCGTTCCGTTCGCGCCGCAACATCCTCCCTCAGCTGCCCCAGATCTGCCGGGGTGTAGAGGCGACCGAAATACTCCGGCGTCCCCCCAAGGAAGAAGCGAAGCGGCTGGCTGTGCCAGGCAACATCGCCGTTGATTTCGCGGTACCGCTCAAAAAAGCGGACGAAGTTGGACAGGTCCGGATCCTGCACCAGCCCCCGCTCGCTATCTTCGGCCCCGATCTCGTTGCGGGTCAGCACCTTCCGGTGGACAACCCTGTTCGAGTAGCACGACAAGAAGCGTGCGATCGGATCCCGAATGACGGCGACCTTGAACCAGTCGTCCCGGGTCCCCTCCACCGCGCGTGCATACGGCAACGCACGGAAGAAGGAATGTTCATGGTACGTGACCCCGTTGGCCCGGAATTTCCGGAAGGCGAAACCATTCTGGATCTCGAAGAAGTAGTACTTGAGGGACGAGCTGGCGCATTTTGGCACGCTGAAATAGCTCATCCCGCAGTCTTCGATGTGAACGGTCACGATACCCCTCGGGTCACGTTTTCAAAGGATCAGGCGAACTTGGCCTGGATTTCCTCGCTGATGTTTGACGGCACGGCATCGTAGTGGTCGAACTGCATGGTGAAGTTCGCACGACCCGACGACATCGAACGCAACGTGTTGATGTAGCCGAACATGTTGGCCAGCGGCACAAAGGCGTTGATGGCGATAGCGTTACCGCGATTCTCCTGCCCCTGCACCTGACCCCGACGCGATGTCAGGTCACCGATGATGTTGCCCGTATACTCTTCCGGTGACACCACTTCGACCTTCATGATCGGCTCAAGCATCTTGGCGCCGGCCTTCTTCATGCCTTCGCGCATACCCATGCGTCCGGCAATTTCAAAGGCGAGGACCGAGGAGTCGACGTCGTGGAACTTGCCGTCGATCAACGCAACCTTGAAGTCGATGACCGGGAACCCTGCCAACGGACCGGAGTCCATGACCGACTTGATGCCCTTTTCGACGCCAGGAATGTATTCCTTCGGCACCGCACCGCCCACAATCTTGCTCTCGAAGGAGTACCCTTCGCCGGGCTCTGTTGGAGAGATGACCAGCTTGACCTCTGCGAACTGACCGGACCCACCCGACTGCTTCTTGTGGGTATAGGAATGCTCGACTTCGCGGGAAATGGTTTCGCGATAAGCAACCTGCGGCGCACCGATGTTCGCCTCGACCTTGAATTCGCGCTTCAGGCGGTCAACCAGGATATCGAGGTGAAGTTCCCCCATTCCCTTCATGATCGTCTGACCGGATTCCTGATCGGTCTCGACGCGGAACGACGGATCCTCGGCTGCCAGACGGGCAAGACCGGCGGACATCTTTTCCTGGTCGGCTTTGGTCTTGGGTTCGACCGCGATCTCGATGACCGGATCGGGGAAGCTCATGGTTTCCAGAACCACCGGATCGTTGACGGCGCACAGCGTGTCACCCGTGGTCGTGTCCTTCAGACCCGCCAGTGCAATGATGTCGCCCGCAAACGCTTCCGTGATTTCCTCACGGTTGTTCGAGTGCATCATCATCATCCGGCCGACGCGTTCCTTCTTGCCCTTCGTGGAGTTCAGCATGGTGTCACCCTTGCTGAGCGTGCCAGAGTAGATCCGGGTGAAGGTCAACGTGCCGACGAACGGGTCGTTCATGATCTTGAAGGCAAGACCCGAGAACGCCATCGTATCGTCCGCACGACGCGGAATATCGCGCGTTTCGGTTTCGTCGCCCGGGCGGAAGCCCATGTAGTCGACCACGTCCAGCGGGCTGGGCAGATAGTCCAGAACGGCGTTCAGCAGCGGCTGCACGCCCTTGTTCTTGAACGCCGACCCGGCCAGAACCGGAATGAAGCTCATGGAAATCGTGCCGAGGCGGATCAGCCGGTGCAGCGTTTCCACGTCCGGCTCTTCGCCTTCGAGATAGGCCTCCATGGCATCGTCGTCCATTTCGACGGCGAGCTCGATCATCTCGGCCCGCATCTCGTCGCACTTGTCCTTGAGTTCGTCGCGAATCTCGCGAAGCTCCCAGGTTGCGCCAAGATCTTCGCCAGCCCAGACCCACTCCTTCATGGTGACCAGATCGACGATGCCTTCCAGCTCCGTCTCGGCCCCGATCGGGCACTGGATCGGCATCGGGCGAGCACCTGTGCGGTCCGCGATCATCTTCACACAGTTGAAGAAATCGGCACCGATCTTGTCCATCTTGTTGACGAACACGATCCGAGGCACGTGATAGCGGTCGGCCTGACGCCAGACCGTCTCGGTCTGAGGCTCGACACCGGCGTTGGCGTCCAGAACGGCAACGGCGCCGTCCAGAACAGCCAGCGAACGCTCGACTTCAATCGTGAAGTCAACGTGGCCGGGGGTGTCGATGATGTTCAGACGATGCTTCGGCGTGTCAGGCGTAACGCCATCTTCGGTGCGTTCCCAGAAAGTTGTGGTCGCAGCCGACGTGATGGTGATCCCGCGCTCCTGCTCCTGCTCCATCCAGTCCATCGTCGCCGCACCATCGTGCACTTCGCCGATGTTGTGGGACTTGCCGGTGTAGAAAAGGATACGCTCCGAACATGTGGTCTTGCCGGCATCAATGTGAGCCATGATGCCAAAGTTGCGGTATCGGTCGAGAGGGTAGTCGCGGGCCATGGGGGGGTCCTCAGGCGTAAAGTGGTGTTACCATCGATAGTGGCTGAATGCCTTGTTGGCGTCGGCCATCTTGTGGGTGTCTTCGCGCTTTTTCACAGCAGTGCCGCGCGAGTTCACGGCGTCAATCAGTTCACCTGCAAGACGCTCTTCCATGGTGTTCTCGTTGCGCTTGCGCGCTGCAATGATCATCCAGCGGATGGCCAGCGCTTCGCGGCGCTCGGTCCGAACCTCGACGGGCACCTGGTAGGTCGCACCGCCAACCCGGCGGGAGCGTACTTCCACCGACGGCTTGATGTTTTCGAGGGCCTCGGTGAACACCTCGATCGGGGAGCGCTTCAGCTTGCCCTCGACCCGATCCAGAGCGCTGTAAACGATCCGCTCGGCGACCGACTTCTTGCCGTCGATCATCAGGTTGTTCATGAATTTTGTCAGCACCTTATCGCCATACTTGGCGTCGGGCAGGACTTCGCGCTTCTCAGCAGCGTGACGACGGGACATCTCTGTCTCTCCTTACTTGGGACGCTTCGCGCCGTATTTCGAGCGACGCTGCTTACGGTCCTTGACGCCCTGGGTATCCAGCACGCCGCGCAGGATGTGGTAGCGCACACCGGGAAGGTCTTTGACACGACCGCCGCGGATCAGCACAACCGAGTGCTCCTGCAGGTTGTGGCTCTCACCGGGGATGTAGCTGATGACTTCGAAGCCATTCGTCAGACGAACCTTGGCCACTTTCCGCATGGCCGAGTTCGGCTTCTTCGGTGTGGTGGTGTAGACGCGCGTACACACGCCGCGCTTCTGCGGGCAGCTCTCTAGGTGCTGCGATTTGGATCGTTTCACTTTGGGCTGCCGCGGCTTGCGGATCAGCTGTTGGATCGTCGGCATTCCGGATTTCCCCAGTCTAGCTTTCTTTTCTTCTCGCGCGTACCGCGAGGGCTTTTTTGCTCAATCGCACCTTGCGCGTCCGCAAAGCGAGAAAAACCGCAGGCGCTTCCTCGTACACGGAAACGACGCGGTGTGGGATTACAGAGGATCGGGGCTTTAGGCCCGGATCTTGACCACTTCTAGTTCTGTAAGGCCGGTCCAACGGAATCCCCGTGACCGAGTGGGCGTGCTCTATTGAGAATCGCCAGCCTTGTCAACAGACCCCCGTGAAATGACCCCCTATTGCGCTGCTTTCGCGGCTTCGGCGGCAAGTTTCTGCTCCCTTCGGAACGAGAATATTCCGGTTGCCACGACAATCGCCGCCCCGAGCAACGTGAGGCTGTCGGGCCAATCCCCGAACACGACCAGCCCAAGCAGCAGCGCCCAGAGCAGCGAGGTATAGCGGAACGGCGCGATGAAGGCGATCTCTCCGATCCGCATCGTCAAAATCGAAAACAGGTAGGCGCCGACAATGGTAATGGACGCCCCGGCCAGGGCGATGGCCGATCCGAGGCTGACGGGCTGCCACTCTTCCGTCGTCAATCCGACGCCAGCAAAGACCCACACCCCGAAAGAAGCCGCGATGGCGACCGTCGTCGAGGGGGTTTCCTCCGACACCATGCGCGCCGTCAGGTCTCGCACCGTGACACAGACCACCGCTATGACGACATAGACAGAATAGATCGTGAAACCTTCGGCCCCGGGCCGCACGATCAGCATGACGCCGACAAACCCGATCAGGATGGCCAGCAGCCGCCGCCAACCGACAGCCTCGCCCAGGAAAACGGCCCCCGCCAACGTCACCGTCAGCGGCAATGCCTGCATGATGGCAGAGGCATTGGCCAATGGCATGTTGAACAGTGCCGTAATGAAGAACCAGGCCGCCGCGATCTCGGCCAGGGTCCGCAGGGCCACCAGCGTCCGATCCCGGCGCGGCAGGCGCAGGGTCAGCGGCCCCATCGCAACCGCCAGCGCGACCATCAAGGCCGTGCTGAAGGCGCCCCGTAGAAACAGGGCCTGAAACATCGACATTTCGTCCGACACCGACTTCATCATGGCGTCGTTCAAGGTAAAGGCCGCCATGCTGAGCGCCATGAACAGCGCTCCGCGCACATTTTTCGACAAGGGGAACGCCTCCGGTTCGGGAACAGGATCGCGATGAGGGAGCAACCGACCCAAGTCAAATGGAATCGTCGTCGTTGTGACGGAACGGAATGCGGGTCGGGATCTTGATCAGGGTCATTGAAGGGCGTTCAAGGGAGCTACTAGAGTGTGAGTGCGACGGGCGGATACCCCGCCTTGCCTGCCAATGCCGTCCGGGCGTTCCGGACGCAGGGCGGGACACTCCGAAAGGAGGAAACCATGAAACTGAAGACCCTGCTGGCCGTCCTTGGCATCGCCTTTCTCGGTTTTGCCTGTACCGATACCCAGCACTACCCCCTGACGGGCGAAGAATGCGGCCCCGAGGATCCGGTCATGGATCTGTCGGTGCAGCAATGCGCCCAGGCGGCCTGACGCAACCAGCGTCTGAGGATCGCCACCTTCAACGTCCAGAACCTGCGCCTGCGGTGCGGGTCGGATGGCGTGCGCTGGCTTGACGGCGCGCGCGACGGCGGTCTGTCACCGGACAGCCCGTTCGGAGCGCTGGCCTTTGATCGGGCCGACCGACGCCTGACCGGCGCCGTCTTGCATGACATGAACGCCGACGTCGTGGCTCTTCAGGAAGTTCACGACCTAGCGACACTGGACTACTTTCATGATCGGTTTCTCGTCCGGACGGGTCTTGCGCCCTATCCGGTGCGAGTGTGCCTACCGGGTAACGACGGCATGGGTCGCAACCTCGCGCTCCTCAGCCGGTTTGTTCCGACCAGCATCGAGAGCCATGCCAAGCTTGTGCCCGCCGATCTGGGCCTTGCCCCCGCTTGTGGCCAGCCAGCGAGCCGCCCGGTGTTCTGCCGCGATTGTCTGATCGTGCGTCTGGGTCGGCTAACGCTGTTCCTGTGCCATTTCAAGGCACCTCATCCAGACACGCAGGAAACACATGACTTTCGACGAACAGAAGCCAAGGCCGTGCGACGGTTGATCGAACGACGATTCGTTGCCCCGGCTGACGCGCTGTGGCTTGTCCTTGGTGACCTGAACGAACTGTCGCCACGTGTTCCGTCCGACAAGCAGGATATCGGGCCGCTGCGCGCGCCCTTTGCGGTGGATCTGCTGGAGCGCCGGCCCCAGGGACAGCGATGGTCCTATCACGAGCCGCGCTTGCGGCTGTATTCGCGGCCGGACTCGATGCTTGCCTCTCCGGCGCTGGCGTCGGCTTGGCCGACTGCCACACCCCGCCTCGTGCGCGAGGGCATGGGCACGGAGGCCGGCCTGTATCCCGGACCAAGATTGCACGGCGTCGGGCGGCATCGCCCCCATGCCAGCGATCACGCGGCCGTCATGGTCGACTTTGACCCGGCTCCGTAGGCCTGCAACGAAAAAAGGCCCGGCAAACCCCCGACGCCCTCCGCTTGGTGAGACTCGCCAGTTGCTTTCTGCGATGATCAGGCTCTTTTCAAAATGCGGCCGCGACTGAGGAGGTCACGGCCACATTTTGTGCTTACTTCGTAATACTCTCCGAAATATGGCACAATCTGATTGGACCGAATGTCGTGCGCCGGCGGTGCCGGCAAGCAACACGCTCTCTCAAGTCGTCCGAGTTTCGTGATATCTCGGATTTCCGAAAACTTGCGCTTCGTTTGAATCGTTTTTCCTTTGCAAGCACAAATCCACTGTGACCACGGTAGGCTGATTGCTCGCTGTATGGGCGGAGCCGCCCAAGTCCGGCGAAGTGTCCGCCTATGTCGATCCTTTGCAATCATAACCATCTTCTTGGACCGGCAGAACATGCTCATCGAACCTGAAGTGGGACTGGCGGTGAACCTCTTCCTGGAACCGCGGCCGCAAAACCTCAGGCTCTGTTCCCTACTCGACAAGTGTCTTCATCGTGATTTCTCCGATGGTCCCCTCGGACGGCAACGTGCCGTCGAACCATGACGCTTCTAGGGTCAGGACCCATTGATTTAGATCTTGGAGCATGATTCATCGCACCTCCCTGGAGGTGTGGTATGAGTGATCCATACTGATTGAACGACGAACAGATGGAGCGGTTGCGCCCATTCTTTCCCAAGTCTCACGGGCGTCCCCGTGTCGATGATCGGCGGGTGTTGAGTGGGATTATATGCATCAACCGCAATGGGTTGAGGTGGCGTGATGCTCCCGTCGAACACGGCCCTCACAAGACCCTTTTGCAACCGTTGGGTCCGCTGGAGCCGAATGGGTGTCTTTGCCCGGATCATGACCGGCCTGGCAGAAGAAGCTCACGATCCCCGGACCATCATGATCGACGCGACATATTTGAAGGCACACCGCACGGCATCGAGCCTGAGCGTGAAACAGGGGGGCGTGGACGCCTGATCGGTCGAACGAAGGGGAGAATGAACGCCAAACTTCACGCCGTCACCGATCACACTGGGCGTCCGATCCGCTTCTTCGTCACAGCCGGCCAGGCGAGCGACGACAAGGGCGCCGCGGCCATGCCTGGCTCCCTGCCGGATGCCGTCTGGCTGCTCACCGACAGGGGTCGCGATGCGGATTGGTTCCGGAACGCACTGGCAGATAGGGAAATTCGCCCGTGCATCCCGCCCAGGACGTCCCGCAAGACAAAGATCAAACACGACAAGCGGCGATACAAGCGCCGCTATCGCATCGAGTGCATGTTCGGTCGCCTCAAGGACTGGCGACGAGTGGCTACACGCTACGACAGATGCCCAAAGGTCTTCCTCTCGGCCATCGCTCTCGCGGCAACAGTCGTTTTCTGGCTATGAGGCCTGACCCTACTTACAGGCAAAGCTGTCCTTGAGCGTGCCCATGACGGCTTCTGCCGCCGGAAGCTGGGTGCGCTGGCTGTACGAGGCGTGAACCCACCGCATGTAGGCCCAGCGGACTTCGTCGGCGACATTCTGGTCCGGCAGGCAGAAGCCCTCGCCAGCGCCCGTGACCGCCAAAGCGCCGAGGAATCCCATCAGGTATTGTTCGCATTCGGTCTCGGCGGCCTCGCCCCACCGGGCGTCGTTGTCCGCTTCCTGGCAGGGCGACAGCAACTCCTTCGCCGTGTAAGCGGCGGAGTCTGCGGAGGCGATCGTGGCCAGCCCCATGGCGGCGATCGTGCAAATCAAAGTCTTGCGCATGTTCTGGTACCCCGGATTGCAAGAGAAGATCCCGGCCACCCCGCAAGGTGGCCGGGACATCCAACCTCAGTCGGACTTCTTGTCAGCCAGGGCGTGGATGGCTTGATCCATCACATCCTGGTGCTCTTCGTTGGTGACGAACGCGGGTGTGTTGACCTTGGCCCACAGTTCCTCGTTCGTCATGTTCTGGTGGCAGCCCATGCACAGTCCGGTGCGCTCCATCTTTTCGCGCATCTCCTGCGGCAGCGGGCTGGTCAGCGGCCAGTGCGAGCCGACCGTCACCAGTTGCTTGCCGTCCTCGGTCACGATCCGGCTCAGGTCATGATCCAGCGACGGAATCGGCTGCGACTGCAGTTGCGATTGTTGCGGGATGGTTTCGCCAAACGCGGTTTCCAGGTCGACCGTGAATCCATCCTCGTACCCTTTCATGAAGCGGCCACCGCTGATCCCGTAGCCGAGGGCCTTGGGATTGTTGTGACAGCTTTCACAGGTCCGGGCGAGGCGACCGGCGGTGTGCGGTTGCACAGCGGCATGGTCCAGGCCCTTGGTGCCGCCGGCATCCGGGGTCATCCAGGTCTCGTTATGGGCGACCGTGTTGCCGTCCTTGTCGATGACCGTTGTGATGACCTGACAGCCAGGCATCAGCGGACTGACGCGACCTTCGCCGTTGATCCCGAGGGTCGGCTCTTCCCAACGCAGGTAGGAGCGTGTCTCGGAGACCTTGCCGGCGCTTGTCAGGCCATTGGTACCAAGCGGCGCATCGCCGGTCAGACCATTGTCCTCGCGGGCATTGGCGTTGTTGATCCAGTCAACATCGGTCTTGCCTTCGGAATAGTCGACGGTGATGTGGCAGCCGTAGCACTGCGGAGCCCAGTCGGCGTGACAGGCATAGCACTCCATGGATTCCATGTGCTTGCCAACCGACATCATGGCCACTTCGGCGTTCGGCGACTTCCATGTGCCGTCGATCGCGATCTGCTTGAGCACCGGGATCTCGAAGTCGAGACCGGAGGCCGAGTGCAGGATGACCTTGGAGCCCTTCTTGACGACGTTGCCAAACGGGTTGCCGCGAGCGGTCAGAAGATACCCGTCTTCTTCATCATAGACTTCGGCAAAGTACTGCTCGTCCATCAGCTCGTCTGTCAGGCCACGGGCGTCCTGGGCGATCTCCTGCTGGAACTCTTCGCCATAGCCAAGCGGCAGTTCCCACGGGAATTGGCCAACGGTGCCATGACAGTCCTCACATTCGATCTCCACCTGGGCCAGAGTCGTGCCGGGCAGGTTGCCGTCGCCGTGCATATCCACGGTGGTGTGGCAGTCCTGGCAGAGCATGCCGCCGGCGGGGTTGCCGTCGCGCGACTGGATCTGGTGGTGCAGGTCGTCCTTGATGAACAGGTAGTTCTTGGTGTGCAGCTTGGGCTGCTTGCCACCCGTTGCCGAGTAGGGGGACCCGTAGGGGAACTCCATGATACCCTGATAGCTCACGCCGATCCGCTTGCCGCGGTTGTGGCAGGAGTTGCAGGTCTCGGACGGAATGCCGGAATATTCCAGGTCGCCATGCGTGACCTTGGACTTGCGCGTGGCCTGAAGCTGGTGAGTCAGCAGCTTGCCCGGTTGGTCCTTGGAAATGGTCGGGTCGCCGCCCTCGTAGAAGCCTTCGTTCGAATAGGGAACGTGGCAGGAGGAGCACCCGGCGCCGCGATAATCGCCGCGCTTTTCACGACCATTCACGCCAACGTGACACCGCTGACATTGCTGACGCGAATAGGTGATACCGGCCAGATTCGGGTGTTCGGAGATCTGATCGACATCCACTTCCGGCACCTGCTCCATCGAGGTGGGCATCTGCTCGGGATGCGACTCGGCAAAGGCGGTCATGTATTCCTTGTAGGCATCCGTGCCCACCATCGGAACAGACCCGTCCTCGTCAACCAGGTCATAGTTGCCGTAGACCGCCTGATGGGTGTCGATGACTCCCCAGGACCACAGGTTGCCCTGCAGCTTTCCGGCTTCGGTGTTCATCAGCGACTTGATCAGGCGCTCGGGATATCCCTCGTGGCAGGCGCTTTGCCCACAGGACTTGTCGGCGATCCACACCGCTCCCGGATCCGGATAGAAGGTGTGCGGCCCGCCGTCTTCGGCCAGCACCGTGTGGGTGCCCGCGTGCGCGGCTTCGACCGTCGTACCGCCGACGGTTCCACCGTGGCAGACCGTACAACCAGCCGGGTCGCCGTAATCCTCACCCGTCGCCTCGATGGTCTCCATCATGACGCCCTGGGTAAATTTCTCGATGCCTTCGTGGCAGGAAAGACAGCCCTTCTCGGCGGCCAGTTCTGCACTGACTTCCATCGGAACGGCTTCTTGTGACGCCTCCTGGGCGACGGCAAAGGCCGTGCTTCCCAGCAGGAGTGTCAGAAACAGGAACATCCGTTTCACGCGTTTACTCCTTGATTAGAGTCCTCGATCCCGAGTCTGATAACGCGTTCGTGAGCGTCTCCGCTCTGACATTTGTCAGGAAACCGTCGATTGCCGATTTGGCGCCAGCCGGCGATCCACGCCGATTCCGGGAGGTTTCCCGGCCCACAGGCGGCCGAAAGGCGGAATTGATCCAAAACAAGGCACTGCGGTAGATCCATGTATATCACCGCCCGAAAGCAACCCACGTTTCGCGAACAGGGACGCCGATGCCAAACCAACAGAAAGCCTTCCGGGAAACCGGAAGACCGCAGGATTGCGCCAGCTGTGCAAGGCTGTTGTGCACCTTCCTTCCCAGCGACCCGAGCAAGGCCATTCGCCAGAATCACGCCTTGGTGCGCGGCGACCGCCTGGAGTGCAGCGACGGGGATGCCTGCCTGAAATTCTGGATTGTCGTCTCGGGAACCGCGGCCAGCTGCACTGCCTTCGAGGACGGGCGGCGCCAGATTATTTCACTCGAAGGTGCCGGGGAAACCGTCTGCAGCCTGATGGCCGGCCCGGGCAGCCAGAACTGGCTTGAGGCCCTCACCGACTGCTCGATCTGCGAAATCGACCTGTCGCCGCAGGCCCGTGAACTGCAGGCCGACCCGGCTTTCCTGGCGGCGACGTTTCACGTTGTCCACCGTCGGCTGGAGCGCAGCCAGGCCCACATCACCACGCTCGGCCGCCTCGACAGCGTCGAGCGCGTGACGCTGTTTCTGGCCGAGATGGCCGTGCGGGCGGGTGCGACCGAAGATCAGAGCCATCTTGTGACTCTGCCGATGTCGCGCGAGGATATCGCGGATTACCTTGGTCTGAACGCCGAAACCGTGAGCCGGATTCTGACCCGCCTGAAAAAGATGAAACTGGTGAAATTCCTGTCGCCCAGCGAATACATCATTCCCGATCTGGCAGAAGTCGGGCGGCGCCTGCCGGTTGACCTCCCTGAACCCGAATCCTTTCGGACGCAAATTGTCAGGGGCGGGCCGCGGGCCCTGCACGAGGTGCCGGCATGATCATCGAGCTCGGACATTTCGCCCTGTGCCTCGCTCTCGTGGCCGCGCTGATACAATCCACCGTGCCCCTGTGGGGCACGGTAAACGGCTCGCCGGCGGCCATGAAGGTTGCCGATACTGCCGCGCAGGTGCAGTTCTTCGGTACGGCAATGGCATTTGCCGCCCTCACCTGGGCCTTTGTCGTCTCGGATTTCTCGTTGAAGGTCGTGGCGCTGAACTCGCACTCTTCCAAGCCGATGCTCTACAAGGTCAGCGGCGTCTGGGCCAACCACGAAGGCTCCATGCTGCTGTGGGTGCTGATGCTGTCGCTGTTCGGAGTGCTGATCTCGATCTTTGGCCGGGTGATCCCGGTGGTCGTCCGGGCCACGGTGCTGGCCGTGCAGGCGATGATCGGGGTCGGCTTCTATTTCTTCATCCTGGTCACCTCGAATCCCTTCGAACGTCTGGCCAATGCGCCGATCAACGGTGAGGGGATGAACCCGCTGTTGCAGGACCCGGGCGTCGCCTTTCACCCGCCGCTGCTCTACCTCGGCTACGTCGGGTTCTCGACCGCCTTCTCCTTTGCCGTCGCGGCGTTGATCACCGGGCGGGTCGATCCGGCCTGGGCGCGCTGGATGCGCCCCTGGGTTTTGTTCGCCTGGTCGGGGCTGACCGCAGGCATCGCGCTCGGGTCCTGGTGGGCGTATTACGAGCTTGGATGGGGCGGGTTCTGGTTCTGGGACCCGGTGGAAAACGCTTCCTTCATGCCATGGCTTGTCGGAACGGCCCTGCTGCATTCCGCCATTGTCGTCGAAAAGCGCAACGCGCTGCTCAAGTGGACCATCCTGCTGGCGATCCTGACCTTCTCGCTCAGCCTGATCGGCACCTTCCTGGTCCGCTCCGGTATCCTGACCTCGGTTCATGCCTTTGCCACGGATCCCGAGCGCGGCGCCTTTATCCTGCTGCTGCTCTGCATCGCAATCGGCGGTGCGCTGACGCTCTATGCGTGGCGCGCTCCGAAACTGCAGGATGGCGGGGTGTTCTCGATCTATTCGCGCGAAACCGGCCTGCTGGTGAACAACCTGCTGCTGGCAGCGGCTTGCGGCGTGGTCTTTGTCGGCACGCTCTACCCGTTGTTCCTCGAACTGCTGAACGGCGCCAAGATCTCGGTCGGGGCACCCTACTTCAACAAGACCTTCCTGCCGATCTTCGGGCTTGCCATGCTGGCGGCCGGCATCGGGCCGTTCATGGCCTGGAAGCGGGCGAACCGGGCAGAGGTGCTGCGCCGCACCGGCCTGACGGCCGCCATATCCCTGATCCTGACGCTGATCCTCGCGGTCTCGCTTGGGTTGTGGGATGCCGTTGGCCTGCTGGGCGTCTTCATTGCCAGCTTCCTCGCCGTGGCCACGCTGATCGATTTCGGACGGCGTATCGGCCTGCCGAAAGCGAGGCCGGCGATTGCTCTGCGCCGAGCCGTCGGCCTGCCCGCATCGGCCTATGGTCTCTATCTTGGCCACGCCGGGATGGCGATCGCGGCGGCCGGTGTCATTGCCGTGTCGGTGTGGAGCGCCGAGGCCATCCAGACCGTGCAGCCCGGCACCGCCACCAAGGTCGGCCCCTACGAATTTTCCCTGCACGAGATCCGCAACACCGCCGGGCCGAATTTCCAGACGTCGATCGCCCGGATGGAGGTCACTCGGAACGGCAAGTTCGTGACCAGCCTGGCGCCGGAGCGCCGTTGGTACCCGGTAGAGCGTCAGCCGACGACCGAGGCCGGGATCGTCACCCTCTGGCACGGCGATCTCTACGGCGTGCTGGGCGATCCGAATGGAACGGGCGGCTACGTGACCCGATACTACTACAACCCCGGTGTGCCCTGGATGTGGACGGGGGCGTTGCTGATCACGCTATCGGCGCTGATCTCGTTGTTCGACCGCCGCTTGCGGGTCGGTGCCCCCTCGGACCGCCGCCGCATGGCCGCACAACCAGCGGAATAGGAGAGCCCCCATGATCCGTTCCGTTCTGTGCGCCGGACTCGCCGCCCTGACAATGACCCTCGCGGCCCCTGTTCTGGCCGTCGACGCTGACGAGATGTTTGCCGACCCCGCCCGAGAGGCCCGCGCCCGCGAGATCGGCCGCGAACTGCGCTGCCTTGTCTGCCAGAACCAGTCGATCTTTGACTCCAACGCCGGGTTGGCCAAGGACCTGCGGGTGGTCGTGCGCGAACGGATGGATGCCGGCGACAGCGACGCCGAGGTATTGGAATACGTCCGCAGCCGTTTTGGCGACTACGTCCTGCTGAATCCGCCGGTCACGGCGCAAACCTACCTGTTGTGGCTGGCACCGATCGGCTTCCTGTTGCTGGGCGGCGGGTTGCTTTCGACATATCTGCGCGGCCGCAAGACCGCCCCTGAAGACCTCTCACACATGTCGGATGCCGATCACGCCGAAGCCCGGCGCCTGCTCGGACAGGAGGAACGCTGATGCTGTTCTGGAGCATACTCACACTCCTGGCCGCCCTGACCGGCCTGTGGATGGCCCGCCCGTTCCTTCGGCGCGGCCAAATGGAAATGGACGCCACCGATTCGAGCATCTCGATCTATCGCGATCAGCTCGACGAAGTCGAACGCGACCGGCAGGCCGGTCTGATCAGCGACGGCGAATGCCAGGCCGCCCGGCACGAGATCGAACGTCGTGCCCTGTCCGCAGCCAGGAACCTCGATCAAGGGTTCTTCGTCGGCCACCGGTCCGTGCCGGCGGGCCTGGGCCTTGCTGGCGTGTCAGTCGCCGCGGTGGTCGGGCTCTATGCGGCCCTCGGCGCGCCCGACGAACCGGACCAACCGCTGGCCGCACGCCGCACCGAGATGTTGACGCAGCAGGCGGCGGCGGGTGACATCAACAGTTCCATCCAGTTGCTGGTCGACGCGGCCGCCGAAACCCCCGATGATTTCGAAACCTGGTGGGTGCTGGCGCGGTCCTATGCCGAGATTGGCGACAACGCCTCGGCCGCGGATGCGTATCGTCACGCGGTGGAATTGTCCGACAACAACCCAGCCGTGCTGTCGGCCTACGCCGAGGCCATGACGCTGGCCAACGGCAACAAGGTGCCGCCCGCGGCCCGGATCCTGTTCGAACAGGTTCTGGCGGAGCAAGCTGATTCCCGCGCCCGCTACTACGTGGCGCTGGCAAAGGCCCAAAGCCAGGACTTCGAAGGCGCTGTGCAGGACTGGTCCCGGCTCTACGCGGACTCCCCGCCAAACGCGCCTTGGGTGGCGATGATCCGGCGCGATATCATCAACATGACCCGCTTCCTGAAACACGATATCATCCGCTATCTGCCCGATGCGACCCCGGCCGAAATTGCCGCCGCCGGTGGCACCGATAGCCCTGCAGCCAGTGCTGATCGGGTTGCGGAGTTGACCGCCGTCCTCGCGGCAGATCCGACCGATTACAAGGCCTGGATCGCCCTGGCCACGGAACAATCCGGTCTTGGCAACAACGACGCCGCGCTGGCTGCGATCAACGAGGGTCGACGCCACTTCAAGGCAGCGCCCTTCGTGTTGCAGATGTTCGACGAAACCGCCCGGGCGCTCGGGCTGGACATGCTGGACCGTGGCCCGGGCGTTACCGGACCTGACGCAGACCAGATCGCAGCCGTGACAGCGCTGAGTCAGGAGGAGCAGGACGACATGATCGACGGCATGGTCGCCGGGCTCGCCGCCAAGCTGGAAGAGAACCCCGACAACCTGGACGGCTGGATCATGCTGGTGCGCTCCTATGCCAACCTCGGACGACTGGACAAGGCCAGGGCCGCTTACGCCTCGGCGATGGATCACTATGATGGCAACGACTCGGTGCTTGCCGAGCTTCGCGCCGGTGCCGGAGAGGTCATCGGCGCCAACTGACGGGACCGCCGCCTGACACGGCGGACCGCCATCCTGCCTTGGGGAGGGCGAAACATGACTCGACACATGATCCGGACCGCCGCCGCGTCCATTGTGGCGACCTTGTTCCTGGCGGGGGGCGAGGCGCTGGCCAATGATTCGACCGCCAGCCTGCAGACCGGCGACCTTGTGCTGGTTCCCAATGCCGACATCCGGATGCTGGAGGAAGACCTCTATCTCAGCACTGACGAGATCCGGGTGCGCTACCTGTTCCGCAACACCGGAGCGCAGCCGATCACCACGCTTGTCGCGTTTCCGCTGCCCCCCATCGAATATTCCGAAGAGGCCTCCTATGATTTTGTGCCCGGAGACCCGTACGACGTGGTGGATTTCCAGCTGTGGATCGACGGCGCACCGATCGGACCCCAACTGGACGCCAAGGCGATCGGCAAGACCGGAACAGATGTGACCGCCCTGCTGGCCCGCTGGCAGATCCCGGTGACCATGGTGACGCCCGATCAGGCCTCCGCCGACCGCCTGTACGCGCATCTGGACAACCTGCCATCGCAAGCCCTGGCAGAGCTTCGCCAGGCCGGCGCCATCCACGACGACGACTGGGGCGACGGCTTCTGGCCCGCCTGGCAGACCCACCTGACCTATTTCTGGAAAATGACCTTTCCGCAGGGACAGGACGTCGAGGTTCACCATGCCTATACGCCGGTGCCGACCTGGACATTCTTTTCCGACTACGACATCGAGGCCCGCAGTTTTCATCGGGAGGCCTGTATCGATCCGTCCTTCGAATCCGGCGCCCGGCGGATGCTTGCGGCCAGCGAACACGACATCCTGTCGCTCAAGCTGCTGGACTATATCCTGACCACCGCAAACAACTGGCGCGGCCCGATCGGCCGGTTCCATTTGACCATCGACAAGGGCAGCCCCGCCGCACTTGTCTCGCTGTGCCGGGATGGCATCCGCAAGACCGGCCCGACGACATTCGAATGGAGCGCGGAAAACTACACCCCCGACCACGATCTGACGGTGTTGTTCATATCGCAGATGCCGGAGTCCTGAACGCCAGCAACGTTTGCCCCGCGCCGATCCGGAAAAAGGCTTCGCTCGCGCGTCCAACAGGCTAGTTTGTGCGCAAGCAGTGCAATCGAGAGGGGCGCAGGCATGAAAGTCGGAATTATCGGAGCCGGAATGGTCGGCAGCACGGCGGCCTATGCCATTGGCCTGCTCGGCGTGGCGCAATCGGTCGTGCTGGTCGATCTTGATCCGGCCATGTCGCGCGCGCAGGCCGAAGACATCAACCACGGCATGCCCTTTGCATCCACCACGATCGTCACGAGCGGTGATTACGCAGATCTCGCCGGGGCCGAGATCGTCATCCTGGCGGCCGGGGTCGGGCAGAAACCGGGTGAAAGTCGCCTATCGCTGCTGGCGCGAAACGCCGAGGTCTTTCGCACCGTGATCTCGTCAATCCTGGCCGTGGTGCCGGATCCGATCCTGCTGGTTGCCACCAACCCCGTCGATATCATGACCACCATCGCCCACAAGCTGTCGGGCCTGCCCGCCCATCGGGTGATTGGCTCGGGGACGATTCTCGACACCGCGCGGTTTCGGAGCCTGCTGAGCGCCCAGATCGGCATCACGCCACAATCGATCCACGCATACGTTCTGGGCGAACACGGTGACAGCGAAGTGCTGGCCTGGTCCAGCGTCCGGGCGGCCAACATGCGGCTGGATGCCTTTGCGGCCTATGCCGGCGCGCCGATTACCGCCGACGTCCGCGCCCGGATCGACGACGCCGTGCGCAACGCGGCCTATTCGATCATCGCGGGAAAGGGGGCGACGTATTACGGTATCGGCGCCGGCTTGGCGCGGCTGGTGTCGGCGATCTCCCAGGATCGGCGGATCGTGATGTCGGTCTCGACCGAGACCCACGGCATCGCCGGCTTGCCGCAGATCGCCTATTCCATCCCGCGGGTGATCGGGCGCAATGGCGTGGAACTGGACCTTGCCCCGGATCTGGACCCTGCGGAAAAAGCAGCCCTCGAGCAGAGCGTCCTGCTTCTGCGAGATACGGCACAGGCGCTCGACCTCTGACGGAATATGCGGTCGAAACAGAGCGCTGCAGCCGCGCGGGCACCGCGCGGCCACGCCCAACGGGAGGCACGCATCCATGATGCGTCCCGACGGGCGGGAGCCTCCCCCGCCCAGACCAGATCAGACGCCTTCTGACGAGGCGGCCCAGATGTTGATATCCTCTTCCGAGGACAGCGTGTCGATCTCGGCCAGTTCCGCGTCGGTGAACTCCAGATTCTCAACCGCACCAGCACAATCGATCACCTGCTGAGGCCGACTTGCCCCGATCAGCGCCGTGGTGATGCCGCCGTTGCGCAGAACCCAGGCAAGCGCCATTTGCGCCAGGGTCTGTCCACGCCGCGCGGCAACCTCGTTCAATGCCCGAACGCTTGCCAGCGCGCTCTCCGTCAGGAACCCGTCGCGGAACGATCCGCCCTTGGTCGCCCGGCTGTCCTGGGGCACGCCGTTGAGGTACTTGTTCGTCAGCATTCCCTGGGCCAACGGCGAAAAGGCGATCGACCCGACGCCAAGCCCGGCCAGCGTTTCGCGCAACCCATCGCGCTCCACCCAGCGGTTCAGCATCGAATAGCTCGGCTGATGGATCAGCAGCGGCACGCCCATATCCTCGAGGATCTCCGCCGCTTCACGACTGCGGGCCGAGTTGTAGGACGAGATGCCGACATACAGCGCCTTTCCGGCCCGCACGATGTCGGCCAACGCGCCCATGGTCTCTTCCAGCGGGGTCTCAGGGTCGAAGCGGTGTGAATAGAAGATGTCGACATAGTCGAGACCCATCCGCTTCAGGCTCTGGTCACAGCTGGCAATCAGGTACTTGCGGCTGCCGAATTCGCCATAGGGCCCGGGCCACATGTTGTAGCCAGCCTTGGACGAGATGATCAACTCGTCCCGGTAGCCCCTGAAATCCGTTCTCAGGATCTCGCCAAAGGCCTCCTCGGCCGAGCCCGGCGGCGGGCCATAGTTATTGGCCAGATCGAAATGCGTGATGCCGTGGTCGAACGCGGCCCGGCAAATCTCCTGTTTGGTCCGATGCGGCGTATCATGGCCGAAATTGTGCCACAGACCCAGCGAGATCGCCGGCAACCTAAGCCCGGACGACCCGCACCGGCGATACGTCATGCGGTCATAGCGGTCAGGATTGGGAACATAAGACATGCGGGGACTCCGAGGTTTCATGGCGCCGAGGCGGCGTGCCAGTGTCGGACACCCTTTCCCCGATCATCAGATAATTCAATGTACCGGATCGTCGCCCCCAACACCAGTTGCGGCGCGCACAGACGCTGCTACCTTGCCGCGACAACCTGCCTCGACAAAGGACCCTCGGCATGCGCCTTCTCAAGGAACCGCTTTTCCACTTTTTCCTGATGGCCGTCGCTGTTTTTGCGTGGTTTTCCCTGCTCAATCCTCCGTCGGACACCTCCGAGGCACCGGATCGTATCGTCGTTGACACATCCGATGTCGACCGGCTGTTGAACCAGTACGAGGCAACCTGGCGGCGCCCGCCCACCGCCAAGGAACTGGACACGATGATTGGGGGCCTGGTGCGCGAGGAGGTGATGGTGCGCGAAGCACGTGCCCTTGGCCTCGATACAGGTGATGGCGTCATCCGCGGCCGGCTGGTGCAAAAGATGGATTTCCTGACAACCTCCGTCGCACAGGCGATGGAGCCGGACGACGAAACCCTCCAGGGCTTTCTGAACGCCAACGCCGAGAGGTTCACCGTCCCCGGCCAAACCGCCTTCGCGCAGGTGTATCTCGGGCAAGAGGCCGGCGCGGACACCGTCACCACCACTCTCGCCGCGTTGTCGGGCGGCGCCGATCCACAAACCCAGGGCGCACGCTCGCTGCTTCCGGGTGGCATGCCGCTTGCCCCGGCGCGCACGATCAACGGAACCTTTGGACGTGGTTTCGCCGAGGCACTGGCCGCGCTCCCGGTCGGCACCTGGGCCGGTCCGGTGCAATCGGGCTATGGCGCGCACCTCGTGCGGGTCACGGAACGAACCTCGGCTGCCCTGCCCCCGTTCGACACGATCCGCGAGGATGTGCTGCTGGAATGGCGTCGAGACACCACCGAAGAACTTGCCAAGGCACAATACGAAGCACTTGAGGCTGGCTACGACATCGAGGTTCCCGACGTGGCAACCCTGGCCGAAAGGCTGAACCCATGACCGCGCTCTTCCGGGCCCTTCTTGGGGTGCTGCTGACACTTGGCTGGCTGGGCACCGCGTCAGGTCACGCGCTGGAGCCGGGATACCTGGACCTGCGTCAGATGACGCCCGAGACCTGGCAGGTCTTCTGGCGAAAACCCGATGTCAACGGCGCCCCGATGGCCATCGACGCCACCCTGCCGACCACCTGCACCCCCGACCACGGCGCAGCGCCAAACCACGACGGCTCTGCCTGGATCACCGCATGGATCGCCGACTGCCCCGATGGATTGCAGGGCGGCACCATCGCGATCCCCGGACTGGAGGCACAGCGTACCGATGTTCTGGTGCGCATCCAGCCCCAGGACCGGGCCCCCTCCACCATCCGCCTGACCCCGGACGCGCCAAGCCATGTCGTGCCGGAGGTGCCCTCCACATGGGCCGTCTTCGGCAGCTACGCCCAGCTCGGATTCGACCACATCCTGTCCGGCTGGGACCACCTGCTGTTTGTCTTTGCGCTGCTGGTGCTGATCCGCGACCCGTGGCGACTGGTCGGCGCAATCACGGCGTTCACGGTTGCCCATTCCATCACGCTGGCCCTTGCCGCATTGGGGCTGCTCAGCGTTCCCGGCCCCCCGGTCGAAGCGGTCATTGCCCTGTCGATCGTCTTTCTGGCGATCGAGATTCTGAAGCACCGTCAGGGTGCGATGCGGCTGAGTGAACGATACCCCTGGGTGATATCGTTTTCCTTTGGGCTGCTGCACGGGTTGGGCTTTGCCGGTGCATTGTCCGAGATCGGCCTGCCCGAGGGCGACATCCCGGCGGCCCTGCTTGCCTTCAACGTCGGGGTCGAATTGGGGCAACTGGCCTTTGTCGGCGTTGTCCTGTTGCTGTTCCAGATCGTCCGGCGGTTCCGCACCGGCGTCCTTCACAGCGACGGAACCATCGGGCCAACCGGCACCGCGATCACCGGCTATGCCATCGGCTGTGTTGCGACCTGGTGGGTGGTAGAACGCGTTGCCGGGTTCTGACCCGCGCAGTCGCAGCCTCCCGACACGACGAAACGGCCGCGGACCCCCGCGGCCGTCTGCACATCACCCAGTTCGGTGGGTGGCCCTATTTCGGCTTCGCGTTGAAGGTAAACAATTGCTCACCTTCCAGGGTGTAGCCGTTGATCAGACCTTTCGCGCGGTCTGACACCAACCACGCCTCCAGCCGCGCGACAGGGGCGGCCTTCACGTGTGGGTGCACCGCCGGATTGACCGGAAGATAGGCATATTGGTTGAACAGCGCCGGATCGCCCGAGAACAACAGCTTCAGGTCGCCCTTGTTGCCGAAGTTCAACCAACTCGCCCGGTCCGACATGACATAGGCATTCAGCCCGCTGGCGGTGTTCAGCGTTGCTCCCATGCCGGCCCCGGCCTCCTTGTACCAATCCACCGGGCGCTGTGCGGCGTCGATCCCGGCCTCGGTCCAGAGCGACAGTTCCTTCTTGTGGGTGCCGCTGTCGTCACCCCGGCTGGCAAAGGCGGCGCCCGTCTCCGCGATGGCCGTCATCGCCGCGGCAGCGGTTGGTGCGGTGGCAATGCCCGCCGGATCGGACGCGGGACCGATCAGCACAAAATCATTGTACATGATCTCGGTCCGGTGGGTGCCGTTGCCACTGGCCACGAAGGCCTCCTCGGCAGGGAGGGAATGCACCAGGATCGCATCCACGTCGCCGGCCTCGCCCAATCGGATCGCCTGACCGGTGCCCACCACCAGCAACTGGACCTCCAGATCCAGGTCGGCCTTGATTTCGGGCAGCAGAACCTCCGACAGGCCAGAGTTGTGAAAGGAGGTCGTGACCGCCATCTTCATGCTGTCGGCCCAGACGGGCGATGCCGTGACCACAGCCAGAACGGCCGCGAAAAAGCGCAGTTTCATTCCAGAATGTCTCCCTTGAGAAAAGCCCGTGCATCGGGCGTGGATGCATGATCGAAGAACGTGCTGGCCGAAGCGACCTCGTGCAGGGCGCCGTGATGTACGAACAAGACCTCGGTCGCCAACCGGCGGGCCTGCCCCATGTCGTGCGTGGCCATGACGATCCGGGTGCCAGCAGCATGTGCGGCGCGAAGAATCGCCTCGATGTCGCGCATGGCCCGCCCGTCAAGGCTGGCACAGGGTTCATCCAGAAACAGGATCTGCGGTGCCCGGATCAGGGCGCGGGCCAGGGCAAGCTTTTGCCGCTCGCCGCCCGACAGCACCGTCGCCTGCCGATCCGCCAACCCTGAAAGGCCGACCTGCTCCAGCCAGGCGCCCGCCCGTGCACGGGCGGGTTTCGGGCGCACGCCGTGCACGATCAGCGGATAGGCGACATTGTCCAGCACCGACCGCCGCATCATGACCGGGGTCTGAAAGACATAGGCCTGCCGCTCGCGGGCATCACGTTCGGGCACCTGCCAGGTCACGCTCCCCGCCGACAGGCGCTCCATCCCGTGCATCATCCGCAGCAACGTCGTCTTGCCGGCGCCGTTTGGCCCCATGACAATGGTGAACCCGGTGGCCGACACCTGATGATCCACCGGCCCGACGATGGTGCGCCCCTTGCGACGCACCATGGCCCCAGACAGCCTCAGCGGAAGGATCAGCGCCTCTACCATCGGTCACTGACCTCGGTATGCGACAGGGTGTGGATCAAACCGTTCACCAACAGCGCCAACCCGATCAGGACAAAACCCAACCCGAGCGCCAGCGCGAAATTGCCCTTGCCCGTCTCCAAGGCGATGGCCGTCGTCAGGACCCGGGTGGAATGGTCGATGTTGCCACCCACGATCATGATCGCCCCGACCTCGCCGATCCCGCGGCCAAAGCCCGCCAGCGAGGCCGTCAGCAACGCGCGCCGCCCATCCCAGATCAGCACCCGGATCCGCTGCCAGCGGGTCGTGTTCAGCGAAATCAGCAGGTCATGATATTCGGCCCACATGTCCCGCATCGCCTGGTGGGCAATCGATGCCACCAGCGGAGTCAGGATGATGATCTGGGCGACGATCATTGCCGTCGGCGTGAACAGCAGCCCCAGCACGCCGAACGGGCCGGAACGCGACAACAGCAGGTAAACCACCAGCCCGACCACCACCGGCGGCAGTCCCATCAGCGCGTTCAGCGTCGCGATGGCCGTGCGCCGGTGGCGAAACCGGTTCACGGCAAGCCACGCTCCCAGCGGCAAGCCGATTGCCGACGCGACGATGACGGCAGTGACCGTCACCTGCAGGGACCGCAGCGAAATCTCGATCAGGTCGGAATCCAGCGTCACGATCAGCCGGGCGGCCTCTGCCAGGCCTTCGAAAAGCTCGTTCATGGATACCGTTGCAAACAGGACAGGAATTGGCGCCAACCTAAGGGGAGCCATCCGAGGAAGGCCAGTGGAAAAACGTGCCGTGCGCCAAACATACCCGCCGCCGCGGAGGCGTCAGGCAAAGTCGGCATAGGGCAGAAACCGTACCGGATCGCCCGGCCGGACGTGCCGTTCGGAATCGTCCAGCATCACCAGCCCGGTGCTCCACGACAGGCCCGACACCCGCCCGGACCCTTCGGAGGCAAAGACCTCGACCTGTCCTTCGGGCGTCATCCGGGCCCGCAGAAGCTCGACCCGGCCTGGCTTCTTGCGTTTTTCGAAGGCGGCCGGCACCACAAACCCCTGCGGCACCTGCCAATCACCGCCCGCGAGCACTTCCAGCGCCGGCCGGGCAAACAGCAGGGTACAGACAAAGGCCGCGACCGGGTTGCCCGGCAACCCGAAGATCGGAACACCGTGCCACAGGCCAAGCGCCAGCGGGCGACCGGGTTTGATGGCAATCCGCCATGTGTCAAGCTGCCCCTCGGCCTGAAGCAGCGCCGACACGTGATCCTCGTCGCCGGTGGAAACCCCGCCCGAGGACAGAATCGCATCAACCCTGGTGCGCGCGCCGTCGAGGCAGGTCCGCAGCCCGTTCAGGCTGTCGGGCGCCACGCCCAGATCCACCGCCTCGAAGCCCCATGCCGCCAATTGCGCCAGCAACATCGGCCGGTTGGCGTCATAGATCGCGCCACGGCCCATCCGCTCGGGCGCGATGGTTCCGGGCGGGACGACCTCGTCGCCGTTGGAAAGCACCCCCACGCGCAGCGGGCGGAATACCGCGACCTCCGACAGGCCGACCGATGCCAGAAGCGCGATATCCTGCGGTTGCAAGCGACGCCCGGCCGCAAGGGCCACCGCGCCTTCGATCATGTCTTCGCCCGCGCGCCGGGCGTTGGCGCCTGCCTTGAGCGGCCCGTTGAAGGCGATGCTGGTTCCGTCGCTTGCAATGTCTTCTTGCAGCACAACCGTATCGACCCCCGCCGGCAGGATCGCCCCTGTCAGGATGCGGATCGCCGCGCCCGCCGGTACCCTGCCGGAGAACGGAACCCCAGCCGCCGCACGCCCTTCGACCAGCGGAAACGTGACCGGACCGTCTGGAACAGGGCCGGCAAAGCCAAAGCCATCGACCGCCGAATTCGGCGCCGGTGGGTTGGCCCGGCGCGCCACCGAGTCCCGCGCAAGGATGCGCCCCGTCGCCCGCGCCAGCGGCACGGTTTCGCACGCCGCAACCGGGGCGATCCCCCCCCGCAGCCGGTCCATCGCCTCCTGCATCGGGATCCAGTCGACGCCCGGCGGCAGGGCAAAGCAATCATTGCGCAGCTTTGGCGGGGTGATCATCGCAGGCCGACCTGGGCCAGAACAAAATCGGCAACCGCCGCCGTGTCATCGAGGTCCAGCACCGTCTGGTCCGGGTGGCGGGTGCGCATCCGGTCGGGGGCATCGCTGGCGATGGCGCGAATGGTGTCGTCTTCCAGCGCGATCAGCGGGTGATCGGTCTCGGCGCGGTGGGCTTCGATCTTGGGGTGTCGGTCGCGCTTGTAGCCCTCGATCAGGACCAGATCGACCGGCGCAAGCTGCGCCAACAGGTCCGCCAGAGGCGGCTCTTCGGTGTCGCGCAACTCGTGCATCAATGCCCAGCGGCGGCGCGACACCAGCAAGACCTGTTCGGCCCCCGCTTCGCGGTGGCGATGGCTGTCCTTGCCGGGCTGGTCGACGTCAAAGGTGTGATGAGCGTGTTTCACGGTGGAAATCCGCAGGCCCCGGCCCGTCATCTCGCTGACCAGTCGTTCCATCAGCCCCGTCTTGCCGGCGTTCTTCCAACCGGTCACCCCAAACAGCCTCACGCGGTGCCCTCCTGACTGCGCTGCCGGGCCTCAAGCAGATCCTCCGGCGTATTGACGTTGAAAAACGGATCACGACCGTCGGGCGCGTCAAACGCCACATCGGCGGCGCCGTGCCCGTCGGTCCAGATGACGACCTTGCGTATGCCGGCGGCCAGGGCGGCACGCAGGTCGTCGCGCAACGCCACGTCCCACAGGCCAAAGGTCGGTTGCCGCATCAAACCTCGCGTCGGATGCGGTGTGGCAGCCAGTGCAATCGGTGCCGCGCCGATCCCGCCCGACAGGCGCGCCACAAGGTCGGTCGGGAAGAACGGTGTGTCGGCCGCGACCGTCACGATCCGGTCGGCGCCCAGCCCCGCCGCCCAGTCCATGCCGGCCAGAACACCGGCCAGAGGGCCGGGGTGCCCGACAACGGAATCCGCGATCACCGGCAGACCGGCTCCGGCAAACCGTGCCGGATCGCCGTTGGCGTTCAGCGCAAGCGGGCCGGCCTGCGGGCGCAGGCGCGCGATCACCCGGTCCAGCAGGCGTTCGCCCGACAGGTCCAGCAGCGACTTGTCCCCCCCGCCCATGCGGCGCGACAGGCCACCCGCAAGGATGACCCCGGCAATGCCGTCAGGAGTTTTATCCATCGGACTGCGCCCCCTTGCGCCGATGCGCCTTGCGATCCTCGTCGATCTCGGACGGATCGACATCGCGGATCAGCCGTTCCGCGCCACTCAGGCAGGTGAACCGCCGTCCGCGCATCCGCCCGATCAGCGTCATCCCCAACTGCTGGGCCAGCTCCACGCCCCAGGCGGTGAACCCGGATCGCGACACCAGCACCGGAATGCCCATATGCGCCGTCTTGAGTACCATCTCGGAGGTCAGGCGCCCGGTCGTGTAAAGGATCTTGTCCGCCGGATCGACGCCGTTGACGAACAACCATCCGGCGACCTTGTCGACGGCATTGTGACGACCGACATCCTCCATATAGACAAGAGGGCGATCTTGCTGGCAGAGCACCGTGCCGTGGATCGCACCGGCCTCCAGGTACAGGCTGGGCGTGCGGTTGATCTGGTGAGCCAGAGCATAGAGCCAGCTGGTGCGGACTTCCCCCGCCGGCATCGTGACCCCTTCCAACCCGTCCATCATGTCGCCAAAGACGGTGCCCACAGCGCAACCGCTGGTGCGGGTCTTTTTCTGGAGCTTGTCCTCGAAATCCGTCTGCCGTTCGGTGCGGACCACCACGACCTGCAGATCGTCGTCATAGTCGACGCCCGTGATCGGCTCGTCCGGGGACAGCATCCCCTGGTTGCGCAAGAACCCGATGGCCAGCAGATCGGGATGATCGCCAATGGTCATGGCGGTCACGATCTCGCGCGCGTTCAGATAGATCGTCAGCGGCCGTTCCGTGACGACCCGAACTTCGACCAGCGCGCCGTCCTGATCCACCCCTTGCACCCGGGCAGTCAGCGACTCGTCGGCGGGATCGGGCGCCAGAACATAGCCGGCTGTTTCGTCCAATGTTGCCAAGACGGTCGACCTCCCTTGTGCCGCGGCCCGCCCCAAAGCAGGCCCTCCCGGTCCCCCTGAGTGGCGCAACTGGACGCCGCAGTCAAATGCCCAACCGCAGATATCCACAGCCGGCGCGCGCCGGGTCGGCGCAGATCGCACGGGATGCCAACCTGTGACGGGTAGACGAGATGACCCTATCGGATCGAGAAAACGGTTCAGGGCCGTCACCGTTCGGTTCTATAGAGGAAACAGGACAGATTCCTGACGATGTTCGGGGTCTGATGGAGGGCCCTACCGTGGCAGATCTGATCGTTTCTCGCAGCGCCGTGATCCCCGACGAATTGCGCGTCGCTCGTGCGCGAAGCTTGCCACACCTCGGCCCACGGCTGCTGTTCTTCAGCGGCGGCAGCGCACTGAACGACATTTCACGACAACTGAAGAGCTATACCCACAACTCGGCCCACCTTATCACGCCCTTCGACAGCGGCGGCAGTTCGCAGGTCTTGCGCGAGGCTTTCGACATGCCGGCGGTGGGCGACCTGCGCAGCCGTTTGATCGCCCTGGCAGACGAAACCGATCTAGGCCAACCCGACATCTTTCGGTTGTTCCATCACCGCCTGCCGTCCGAAGGCCCCCGGGCGGAACTGGAGGCCGAGGTCCGGGCCCTGCTGGCCGGCGAGCACAAGCTGATGAAAGCCGTGTCCCAACCGATGCGCAGCCTGATCCTGACCCAGTTGCGCAGCTTTGCCTCCGACATGCCGGACGACTTCGACTTTCGTCGTGCCAGCGTCGGCAACCTGATCATCGCGGGAGGGTATTTTGCCAATGACCGCGCGTTGGAGCCGGTGCTGTTCCTGATGTCCAAGATGGTTGCGGTTCTTGGCACCGTGCGGGCGGTCGTGGACCGGAACCTGCATATCGGTGCCGACCTGGCGGATGGTCGGCGGATCATCGGTCAGCGCCGGTTGACCGGCAAGGAAGAACCGCCGCTGGACCAGCCGATCCAGCGGCTGTTCCTGACCGACGGAACCGACGAGGTGGCGCCTGACACGGTCCGGCTGCCCAAACGCAATCGGCGACTGATCGAACAGGCGGACCTGATCTGCTATCCGCCGGGCAGCCTCTTTTCGAGTGTAATCGCCAACCTGTTGCCGGCAAGTGTCGGACACAGCATCGCCGCCCGGGAGGTGCCCAAGGTCTATGCGCCCAGCCTTGGCACAGACCCCGAATGCCCCGGCATGACCCTGTCCGACCAGGTCGGCGCCCTGCTGGAGGTGCTTCGACGGGATGCCGGCGCAGCCTGCCCCGCCGACAGGTTGATCAGCGTGGTTCTGTGCGACACGCAAGAATTCAGCAGCAAGGCCGCCCGCGAGGTCACGCGGGCCCATGGCGTACCCAGTCTCGCGCTGCCCTTGAGCGCGCCCAAATCGCCCACCCGATACGATCCGGCCCGACTGTGTGACGCGCTGATCTCGCTCGCCTGATCCGGGGGGCAGTGACGGGCAAGGCGGAGCCGCCTATCGATCAGACGCCCTTGCGACCCAACGCAAAGGTCGCGAATCCGGCAGCGCAAAGCAGGCCAAGCCCGGCAAGCGCCAGTGTGTCGGGAACGTCGCCAAAGATGACCAGCCCCAGCACCGTTGCGGCCACCAGTTGGAAATAGACAAACGGTGCCAGCCGCGATGCCGGTGCCAGCCGATAGGCCATGACCAGCAACAGGTTCCCCAGCATGGAACACAGAGCCGAGGCCAGCGTCAGACCCGCCAGTGCTGGTGTCACATTGGGCAAGGTCGGCACCGCCAACGGCGCCAACACCAACGCCCCGATCACCAGTTGCGACAACAGCAGTTCGGCCGGACGGGCGGCCTCCGACAACCAGCGGCTCGCGGTCAGGTAGGCCCCGTAACACAGCCCGCCCATCACCGCGAAGCCAAGCCCCGGCGTCATGCCAAAGCCGGGGCGCACCACCAGCAGGACACCGGCAAACCCCGCAAGCAAGAGCGCCGTACGGGTCACGCTCACCGGTTCGCGCAGCAAGGTCGCCGACAGGACATAGCTGAACACCGGACCGACAAAGAAGGCGCCAAACACATTGGCAATCGGCTCTGTGCGCAACGCCATCAGCATGTTGACGATACCGCCGACGATCAGCAACGCCCGCAGCCAGATCCGCCAATCCGCGTACAGCGCACGGCGCGGCAGGTGGCCGCCGGCCAGAACCACCCCAAAGGCCACGAGGGCCCCCAATCCGAACCGGGTCCAGGCAACGTAAAACGCGGTGGTGCCGTGCTCGGTCACCAGCAGCTTGCCCGCACTGTCGCCGGCCGGGATCAGCGCCATTCCGGTCAGCATCATTGCAACGGCCGCAATCGGCAGGCGATTCATGTCCAGTCGCCGCGGGCCCGGATCTCGGTCGAGGAGATATCGAGCATCGGCACGTTGGCGAAACACCACGCCGGACACGCGGCATAGGGCAGGCGACGCCCCTCGCTGGCAGGCAACCGATAGGCCGCAAAGCGGCGGGCAGCGGGCGACGTGCAGGCCGGCATCCGATCGCCCAGCCGCGCCAGCACGCCGACGGGGACGTTCTGCATGATCCATTCCCAGTTGTCCCAGCGATGGAACTGGGTCAGGTTGTCTGCCCCCATCAGCCAGACAAAGTGGACGCGGGGATACAGGCCCTGCAATGTGCTCAGGGTTTCGGCGGTGTAGCGGGTGCCGATCCGTGTTTCGACGTCGGTAACTGTCACCCTTGGGTGCGCCGCCATCCTCCGGGCCACTTCCAGGCGTCGGTCGATCGGAGCCGGCCCCTTGGTCTTGAGCGGGTTGCCGGGGCTGACCAGCCACCAGACCCGATCCAGCCCGAACCGTTTCAGCGCTTCGCGGGTGATATGCATGTGACCCGCATGGGGCGGATCGAAGGAGCCGCCCAGCAGACCGATGGCCTGTCCCGGCCCGGCATGGGGCAGATCGTATCGCACTACCCGGGCCTTTCGATTGGGTCCAATGGGGTCGTCTCCACGGTCGTGTATTGTTTCCGTTAACCGCACAAGTCAATCTTGAGGTACACTTGCCCGACAATTCAAGCCGCCGTGGCGGCTGATCACCGGGGAGGACATCATGCACAGACGGGATCTCTTGAAAGCCATACCGGCCGCGGCCCTGACCGCAGGCACCGTCGGACTGACGCCGATTCGGGTGCGCGCCCAGACAGCCAGTGATGGCAGCGCCGGTGCCCAGGTGACCGCCGCACAACGGTTCCGCGTGGGCGACGCCGTGGTCACGGCGTTGTCGGACGGGTTCATCACCTTTTCACCAGATGCATTGCAGGGCATCGACCCTGAGGGTTTCGCGACCCTGATCGAACGCGGGCACATGGACCCAGCCAACGTGCAGGGCGCCGTGAACGCCTACATGATCGAAACCGGCGACGAGGTCTGGATGATCGACTCGGGTACCGGCCCGATCTTTGGTCCGACACTGGGGCACCTGCCCGAGGTTTTTGCCGCTCTCGGGATGGACCCTGCGCGGGTGACCCGGCTGATCGTGACCCACCTGCACGGGGATCACATCGGTGGCGCGACCATGAACGGCGCGCCGGTGTTTCCCAATGCGGAGGTCATCGTGCCCGAAGCCGACCGCGCCTTCTGGACCTCGGAGGACATCCGTGGACAGGCTCCGGAGCAGTTCCGCCCGATGTTCGACCTCGCCAAGGCGACGCTGGCCGCCTATGGCGACCGGGTCCGGTTCATTTCCGGCGAGGCCGATGTCGCACCCGGGATGACAGCACGCCCGATGCCCGGGCATACCACCGGCCACACCGGCTACATGCTGGAATCGGGCACCGACAGCTTGCTGATCTGGGGCGATATCATCCATGTTCCGGCGGTGCAGCTGGCCCGCCCCGAGGTTACCATCATGTTCGATACCGATCCGGAACTGGCCGCCGCGACCCGCAAGGACCTGATGGCGTCGCTCGCCGGGACCGGGCAGATGATCGCCGGAATGCACATGAACTTTCCTGGCATTGGCTACCTCGATACGTTCGGTGACGGGTATCATTTTGCACCTGCTCCGTGGCAGTACCTGTGACGGCAAGGGGCGTTCCCGACCCGAACGCCCCGAACTACACTGCCGGCATGATACGCCTTCTCTTGACGCTCCTGTTGGGGCTGGTCATTGCATTGCCGCCGGTTTCGGTCATGTCGCAACAGTCATTGGCCGACATCGTCGCGCAGGACAGCGACGATCCCTATGACCCCCTCCGCAACGCCGTCGCCTTTGTGGGTCGGTGCAGCGGCACCCTGATCTCGGATCGGGTCGTGCTGACGGCCTCTCATTGCTTTCCGCCGCCCTTCCGTCAGGCCAAACCGATCACGGCAGACATGGCAGACTGCACGGGCCTCCAACAGCAGGCGCGGGTTCAGGGAGGCAGCTGGGAGGATCCGATGCAGTGGTACCGGCCCGGTGGCGGGGCGGTTGACGTCGGCTTTGGCAACAACAGCAAGGCGGCCCGGATCACCCGCACCGTGGTCGCCTACAGCCTGCCGCACTGTGCCGACATGGTGCTGTTGAGGCTCGACATTCCGGTGCCGTTCTACGCGGCCCGCGCGGTGCCGGTGGTCACGACGGTGCCCGATCGGCCTGACACCATGCTGTCCCGGGCCAGCCTGCGCCACGCCGGCTGGGGCATGCCGACCTTTGCCGAGGCCCCCAGCCCCAGACGCCGGACCGGACCGGTCAAACACTGGGGCAGCAATGCCTGTCACCTGATCGCCCTGCCCCCGTTGCGGGCAAACGGTCGACGCATCCTTCCCGGTGACAGCGGCGCTCCGCTGCTGATAAAGCTCGACGACGGTGAAGCCGTGGCCGGGGTGCTCTGGGGCGGCGGGCCGCTCGATGTTGCCAGCTGTGGGCCGGTCACCCCCCCTGCCCCGCCGCTGAACGGCAGTTACATCCCGACATGGCGCGGCCTCATCGCGGGAACGCAGGCCAGCGACCTTGGCGACTGGCTCCGCCGGATGGTCCCGGAGGCCGACCACCGCTAGGTCGGGCCGTTCGGCACTTGCCACCCCTCCAGCGCACTGAAACCGCATATTTTCAGGGTCGCAGCCTGTCCAGCCGCCGAGAGTACGATTGAAACCCAGCCGCACGACGGCTAGATAGCGCTCGACACCGATTTCCAGCAAGCGAGCAGATCAATGGCAGCCTATAAATACGTCTACCACATGGATGGCGTCTCCAAGACCTATCCGGGCGGCAAGAAATGCTTCGAGAACATCCGGCTCAACTTCCTGCCGGGGGTGAAGATCGGCGTCGTCGGCGTCAACGGTTCGGGTAAATCGACCCTGATGAAGATCATGGCCGGGCTGGACAAGGATTTCACCGGCGAGGCCTGGGCCGCCGAGGGCGCCAAGGTCGGCTACCTGCCGCAGGAGCCGTCGCTCGAAGAAAACATGACCGTCCGCGACAACGTCATGATGGGCGTCAAGAAAAAGAAGGACATCCTGGATCGTTACAACGAACTGGCGATGAACTACTCGGACGAGACCGCCGACGAGATGGCGCAGTTGCAGGACGAGATCGACGCGCAGAACCTTTGGGATCTCGACAGCCAGATCGACGTCGCGCTGGAGGCCCTGCGCTGCCCGCCGGACGATGCCATGCCCGAGCACCTGTCGGGCGGTGAACGCCGCCGCGTTGCGTTGTGCCGTCTGCTGCTCGAAGAGCCGGACATGCTGCTGCTCGACGAACCGACCAACCACCTGGACGCCGAGACCATCGCCTGGCTGCAAAAGCACCTGATGGACTACAAGGGCACGATCCTGATCGTGACCCACGACCGCTACTTCCTCGACGACATCACCAGCTGGATCCTGGAAATCGACCGTGGCCGCGGCATCCCCTACGAGGGCAACTATTCCGCATGGCTGGAGCAGAAGGCCAAGCGGCTGGAGCGCGAGGCCAAGGAAGACAAGTCCAAGAAGCGGACGCTGGACCGCGAACTTGAGTGGATTCGCGCCGGCGCCAAGGCCCGTCAGGCCAAGCAGAAGGCCCGGATCAACGCCTACGAAAAACTGGCCGACCAGTCCAAGATCGAGCGCGTCGGCAAGGCACAGATCGTCATTCCCAACGGCCCCCGGCTTGGCCAGAAGGTCATCGAGGTCGAAGGCGTCTCCAAGCATTACGGCGACAAGCAACTCATCGAGAACCTGTCCTTCTCGATTCCGCCCGGCGCCATCGTCGGTGTGATCGGGCCCAACGGTGCGGGCAAATCCACCCTGTTCCGCATGATCACCGGCTCGGAACAGCCAGATTCGGGCACCGTCACCATCGGCGACACGGTGGATCTGTCCTATGTCGACCAGTCGCGCGACTCGCTGAACCCCGACGCGACCGTCTGGGAAGAAATCTCCGGTGGCGGCGAGATCATCGAGTTGGGCGACGCCCAGATCAACTCCCGCGCCTATTGCGGTGCCTTCAACTTCAAGGGCAGCGGCCAGCAGAAAAAGGTCGGCCTGCTCTCGGGCGGCGAACGCAACCGGGTCCACCTGGCCAAATTGCTGAAGGATGGCGGCAACGTGCTGCTGCTCGACGAACCGACAAACGACCTCGACGTCGAGACCCTGCGTGCCCTCGAAGACGCCCTGGACGATTTTGCCGGTTGCGCGGTCCTCATTTCGCACGATCGCTTCTTCCTCGACCGTCTGTGTACCCACATCCTGGCCTTTGAAGGCGAGGCCAACGTGGAATGGTTCGAGGGCAACTTCGAAGCCTATGAGGAAGACAAGATCCGCCGCCTTGGCCCGGATGCCGTTGACCCCAAGCGGGTGAAGTACAAGAAGTTCACCCGGTAGGTGATGCCAAAGCGCCTGGCTGGACCCTGACGCGACGACGCTTGACCACGTCGGCATCGCAGACCACGCCCGCAGGAAAACCCGCATGCCGTTGGGCACGTGGATCTGTCATTGCCGCTTGTCGAGACTGGGCCACGCCAGATGGTTGACGCATCCGCTGTGGTGGGACACGCCCTGACATGAGGCTGGTGCGATCTTCGCGCCAGTCATTTGAGTTTTGTGTGCTTTTCGGTGATCTCTCGCAGAGCACAACAGGGCGACGATTCGAGAGAGTTTCCTCGCCTCCCTTATCGAACAGATCCTTGGAAACGCTGCGTTGCCAAGAATCTGCTGTCTTCTTGTTCAGAGCATTCGACCAACAATCTGCTGCATCAAGATTGATCCCCTCGCGATTGAGGACATCCAGACTGCCGTCCGCGTCATCCAATCGCAAGCGGTTCGCCCACATGGTCGACTTGTAAACGCCTCAAGACGGAGCCGCGCAGTCGCGAGGTTCCGATGTCAGACTTGCCTGAACTCAATTTCAAGCCGTCGCAGATCTCCCCAGGCACAGCGAAATGCCGCCTGAACACCTGCCTTAATCCAGACTGCATCTGTTTTGGAAAAGAATTCAAAACCAAGACTGAGCGTCAACAAGCCTGGAAGGAACGCTTCCCGAACACCCCCGACGAAAAGATGGACATCGCCGGGCGACATGGTCCGGGCGGATACAAGCTCTCGGGAACCGACAAGTGATCGCGGCGCGTGAAATGGGTGTTCGGATACGAACACGACCCCCATCATTGGGTCGATCAGCGGACGGTGAAATGCCAAGGGAAGATCCGCAATGGGACCGAATGTGGGGCTTGCGGCACTCGGCTCTTGGATCGCCCCGAAGAATTTGCCCTCAACGGCGTGCATGAACGGACGAAGGACCGCGGAGGCAAAACCGCGGAGGCAAAGACGTGAAGCGGAACGCGACGCCGAAGCCCATACGGGTCGTGCTCAATCCGTACCGCGGCAAGAAAGGCGCTCGGTTCTCTGTCTCGGTGCCGCACGCAGGGCAGATCGATACAAAAGGCAACCTCCGGATTCTCGGGGCAATTCTCAACAGCGCAGACATCAACGATATCATGCGCATTGTGGGGGCCGCTTCGACCGGATCGACGTGAATTTCGACCCGCGCGTGGCGCCGGTGGATCTGTTCAACCAGACCTACCTCGACGAGGACGGCGGCCCAATCAATCACAGCCAGACCTATTCCGGGAAGTCCGAGCGCACGGCTCCGAAATTCTCTTGGCAGCGGCCCACCGGCCGTTTCCGTGAAGCCCAGTTCTTTGCGCCTGCGTGAACGGACTACCCGCGTTTCAGCGACGCGCGGAACGCAAAATGCCAGATCGGACCAAAGCGCAGCAACAAGCCATCGCCGATGTCATGGCGAAAACCGACGGCATGATCGCGCGGATCGCGAAATTCGCCGATGCTGGTTCGGGTCCCTTGCTGGTGAGTCGGAAGAGCGCGGTTCATTCAAAGGCATGACCACGCGGGACATCTACACCAAGGCTGCGCATTTCATCCTTGTGAAAGAGGCCCTTCCGTCCGGCAAGATCGTCCTGACGACGGAACCGGAAGCGACGCTTCAGGTAAGTGTTGCCTCATATCTTTCACGAGGAATTCAAGGAAGACCGGTTTGTCTGGATGGCGATGTCCTTCAGCAAGTCGGCAAAGAAGGGCGAGCGCCTCGCGAAGGTGAAGACATGTCGCGGGGCACCCGTTACTTTTCGGAATGAAGGCACGTTCGATGGCACATTCACCGAGTTCACCGGCGCCTCAACGGTGACGAAGACCAACATCGAAACGTTCATTAACACAGGAATCCATCCAGGTAGAACCAAGAGGGCTTTCGAAGTCTCGAACTTCAAGATCACCGCTGTCCCCTCGATATGGGTGAGATCACCAACCCAGACAATCGGCGAACACGACGAGGTTGCCGGCTTCCCGATCCTGCCGTTGGAATAGCGGACGAGGCTGAAACGGTCCCCCTTCAAAGCGGAACTGGATGATGGGCCGCGCGAAGATCTGGCGCCGTGGGCCTACAAGGCCACCCTGCAACCGGCCAACACGTTCATGAACTCTCTGCGCGCGCGGTAGAGCGCTGCTGATCGAGCCGGATCGGGCGGCGCCCGCGTCGGCGGATCATACATCCAAGGCGCGCTCTTTAACCCGAAGGTTCTGATCCAGCTTCTGAACATCTTCCGGGTTCGCTGCCACTTGTTCGAACCCCGCCGCCAAACCTCGCCGTATGATGAGATCGACGACCTCATAGACCCACCAAAGCCAGTTCGATGCTGCCGACGCACTCCCGGAACCGATGAAGCCATCGAGCCTCCCAAAGAGCCGCCCACGGCATGGGCTGGGCGAACCCGGCGATGCGTCACGGGACAGGCAGGGAATCGAAATACAGGGACGGTATGGATGTGCCCGGAAATCTACCGCATGCTCTGCCGACCTTGGATTCTGATGGGGACGGAGTTCGACGCGAAACGCGATCGATCGCGCAAACCAGGCAAGCCGGGAAAGTCCTTGGTGTCGAGTAAGGAAACCGCATAGAAAGGACCGATGAAGGCTTAACCTCCTCGGCTGTCGCAGGCGGAACCAGAACGCAGCCGATCAACGAATTCGGTGTCGGCGGCTACACGGTGGAAGAAGGGCAGTCGCTGTCCGAAATCGTCTGGGCGTTCAATGATCGACGCGGCAAGGCATTCTCGCGAGAGGATTTCCTGAGGCTTGAACATGGGAACCGCGATGTGCCGCTTTTCCACTAAGAATGGCAGGTGCCAAAGAGATCTGAACAGCATCCATGCGGGACACTGCCACACTTGGCTGAGGGCTTTCATGGGGAGCTTCCTGCGTGAAGCCGGCGTCCATTCTGGAAAACTCATCGCTGACGCAGCATAGTTTCACCGTGCGTGATCGGCCCCAAGAGACCTTTTGACCTGGCCATTTCCAAAGCCTTCCTCAGCGACACTTGGCGAAGCGAGGGTCAGTTCGAGAATGCGGCGTTGTCCGTCAATGGTGGCTCCACGTCGCTATCGGTATGCGCTGGTTGCATGTAGAACACGTTTGCTGTCTGGCTGTTCAGATGCGGGATGATCTCGTCATTGAAAGCAAGGACGGTAAACCAGCGCGATCGTATTGCTTGTCAGCCTTTAGTTCGCGCCGAGCATTGTCATGCCCAAACAGCACCGCACCGGCCCCGGCAAGGGCGGAGTTGCCACCTTTTTGATCAAGATGGCCATGGTTTTTGATGACGAAGTCGACCTCGCCTCCCACCATGCTTTCAATCGTCGCCATTGTCATTGGAACGGCAAGCGGCAAACCGTTGTCGATCATAGCGCTCCCGTCAGGACCGTTGAGAAGACCCAGGTTTGCCCCGGGATTCCTGCCAATGCCTTCCAGCATGGATATTCCGGGCTCAAGCTGTGTAGCCGTCCATGAGAGCGCATTTTTTGGCGCGTTGCCAATCTCGTGTTCATGCGCGATGGCACCGCTTGATGCGCAGGACAGTGTCAGTGCGAAAGCCGGAGCGAGATTTCTCCAGAGTGGAGTGGTCTGAATCAGCATTTTCTTTTCCTCATGATGTTGAATTCTGTCTGGGGAGAAGGAAGAGCCTGCTGACCAGTCAATGATATTGGTCGCCGGGAATCTTCTTGGTCTGGCACTCAATGAATCGCCCGCTGTTCTTTGGCTGATGCATCGACCTCAAAGCGACTCATTTCAAGTGTATAATTGCAGGCTATATAGTTGACGCAGAGCGCGCCATTCAGTGAATTGAGGGATGCATGGCACCTTTCAGACAAAGCCCTACGGGGTGCCTCATCAACCATCTTGCGCGGCTGTTTGGAGGAGCGCTTCAGGACGGGATAAGGCCACTTGGCCTTTCAACTGATGTCTTTCCGATCACAGTCCACCTTTGGGATCAGGACGGCCCGCCCCAGAAACAGCTTGTCGACCGTGTGGGGGTAGAACAGGCGACCATGGCCAACACCCTGGCGAAGATGGAGCGCAACGGCCTCATTGTCAGACAGCAGAATTCATCGGATCGGCGTGTGCAACACACATGGCTGACAGAGCATGGCCAGTCTTTGCGAGACCCGGCCCTGACGGTAGCGGAGGCCAAGAACGCATCCGTACTGGCCGATTTGAGCACTGATAAGTGCCCGCAGATTGTGGATTTGTTGTAAGCGCTGTCTTCGCCCCACGTGAGATCAGCTTGACGGGGTGACGTTCCAGGGAAGCAGCTCGTTGATACTGTTGTCCGGGTGACCGGCGTCGATCGCCTCGATGGTCGCCTTCAGATAGGCGAAGGGCTCGACGCCGTTGATCTTTGCGGTGGCGATCAAGGAGGCGATGCGGGCCCAGGTGCGGCCGCCCTCGTCATGTCCGGCGAAGCGCGCATTCTTTCTCGTAAGGGCAATCGGGCGGATCAGGTTCTCGATGGCATTGGAGTCGATCTCGACGCGGCCGTCGCGAAGGAAGGTCTGCAGGCCGCCCCATTGGCGGTGTATGCAGGTCAGCTTCTCGCCGAGGCGCGACTTGGCCGAGACACGCAGGCACTGCGCCTGCAGCCAGTCACCGAACTCGGCGACAAGGGGTGCGCCAGGCGCCTGACGGGCGGACAAACGCTGACCGGGCCCCATGCGCTGGATCTCCGCCTCGATGCGGTAGAGTTCGACGATCCGGCGTAGGCCTTCGCCGGCGATCCTGGAACCCCCGCGGTCGAAGACTTCCTTCAGCTTGCGGCGAGCATGGGCCCAACACTGGGCAACC
>CANLZY010000039.1 GCA_947495685.1 uncultured Tropicimonas sp. | reverse complement strand
GTCGCCATCATGGACTGGTACACCCGCAAGGTCTTGGCCTGGCGCATTTCCAACACGCCCCCTCTCGGCGATTGCCCGCAATCACCTGTCGGTCAACGGGAAGGCGGACTTTTGCGTCGAGGCGTTGAAGGAGGCGATCCAAAGGTCTGGCCCCCGGATATCATGAATACCGACCGGGGTTCGCAGTTCACATCCTTCGCTTGGACGGACCGTTTGCGGCGGGCGAGCGTCCGTATTTCCATGGACGGCAAAGACCGCTTCCTCCCCTCTCATCGTTTGCAGGCAAACGACTGCCGGGCAATGGACAGTATCTTTGTCGAACGACCTTGGCGGTCCCTGAAATACGAGTGCGTCTGCCTGCATGCCTGGGAAACCGGATCAGACGCCAGGACAGGCGTTCGAAAATGGGGGGACTTCTACAACCGGAAGCGCCCACATTCAGCCCTCGGAGGCAAACCTCCGGAAACCGTCTACCGGCTGGGAAATGGCACCATCAAACCCGATCAGCAAGAGCAGAGAGTAGCTTGGAACGCGCCAGATCCCGTCCAACGATTGGGGCGTAGCTCAGACCGAGGGTCAGTATCAGTTGTCAGACCAGTTGCAGAACCTGATCGCTGTCAACGAGATCAGTCTCAGGCAAACCTCGCACCGTGTGCGTCAAACCCAACCCTTCGGCCTGTTGTTCCAATGCGCTCAGGTTGGCGGCGTCCAAAGGTGCACAGGAACAGTCGCCCAATGCCTGCAACGCTCGGCCGGCCGTGCCGGCAACACGGTTCGATGCCGACGGGCGAGGGGCGGGCCGGGCGATCCAACGTTGCGTTTCAGCACCGTAGGCGATCGCCAATATCCAGGTTGATCAAACGAAAGGACGGGCGGTCCCAATCCGGCACGGGTTCGATCAACACACCCCTCAGCCCGTGCTGCCCATCGTGGATCGCCTGCCCTGCAATCCACGATGGGTCAAGCCGCAGCCACCACGGCCGGCGATAGGCCTTGTGGGGCGAGAATGTCGGGTCAGCAGCAGCCGCCCGCGCCGGTCCCGACGAAAGGTATCCCGCACCATCCCAGCCATGAATCGCCAGCCCACGGGCACCGGACGGCGTGCGCCACGATTCCACGCCGAGGATCGCCAGATCGCGCGGCTCGACTGTCTGATAGTCTCGACGGGACTGTCCGGTCAGCAGCGAATCACCCGGTGCACGCAGCAAGGCTTGGATCTGGCGTGGGATTCGGACAATTGCACCAGGTAGGCCAGCGAATCCGCCTCCGAATCTCGGGCCGCCATCCGGCCCGCGTGACGCGCAGCCCGGCGCCTTAGATGCCGTTTTCCTGCAGAAACCCCTACCAGCCCGGCTGGCCCAACGGGGATTCAAACAGGTGATCCCACAGCTCGAACCCTTCACGGCACCCGGTCCGGGCACAAAGCGCCGCGACAAAGTCGCCGTTGTCCAACGGGGTATCATCCCCAAGCGCGATCGGGCCGGACTCCGGCACGGTTCCGGACAACAGACGCTCCGTGGGCTGATCGATCAGGCGCACCTCCTCGCCAATCTCGCGCGCCGTCAGCATCGCCACAAATTCCCGGCTGCGCGCGCAAAACGGTGCATGGCCGCCCGACCGCCCCGAAGCATTACCGCCGCCACAAGGGACGGTGTTCGGGAATCGCAGATTTCGTCGAACAACGGTGTCAGGGCTGCCGGCCTTTGATCAGCACACAATTGGGGCGGATGCCGCGGATCATCGCCCGCACGGCCCGACGCAGGCCGGCGAATGGTGACACACCGGCGCGATCCAGAGCCTTTCCTCCGGCTGAAAAAGCGGCCGGTCCAGCGGCTCAGCGTTCGGCATCGTCTTCGCTCACCGCCTCTTGGAAGGCGGCCCAATTGCGCTTGGCGGACCAGTGGGGCGCCCGTCACCGGCCCGCCATTTAGGCATCCCGCCGCCAGCGTCGCCGCATGGGTGGTGTTCACTGGCTCGGCCGTCGACATAACCGACCCCGGCACTGGCGCCGTCGCGCCCTCTTCGGCCGCGCCGCGCCGCAGGTCCCAGAAGACGGCGACCACCAGGTCGAGCGCATCCTCGGGCATCTCGCCAATCACGTCGTGGCGCACCATCCGCCCGGCCAGCTGGGAGGCGATCAGACGCCTTTCGGATCCAGCAACTGCAATCAGATGCACTGTCTCGAAGTTGAACCGACGCTTGAGCGCACTCGACATGTGATGCACACCGTGATCGCGTAGGTTCGCCGTGACAAACACGTTGAAGCCGGGGGCGGCGCGGTATTCCATTTGCGGCCCGAGTTCGGGCACGGTGATGGTCTTTTCGGATCACAGCAAGATCATCGCGTCCTGCACTTCGGGCGCACAGTGGGTCAGTTCATCGATCCGGGCAAAGCGCCCCTCGCGCATTGCCGTCACGAGCGGCGAGGGCACCATGGTACGTGCGCTTGGCCCCTCAGCCACCAGCAACGCGCAATTCCAGCCATAGCGCAGATGATCCTCCACCACCCCGGACGATCCTTGCACCGCCAGCGTAGGCCCCCCGTCGATCGCCGCCGCGAACAGCTCCGAGAGCATGGATTTTGCCGTGCCCGGCTCGCCCACCGACATCAGCCCCTGATATCCCAAACACGACTCGATCGAAGGATCACCCAGCCCATCGTCGCCAAAGAGATTTTAGCGTTCACCGAGGGCTGCATCGCTGAGAACAGACCGACGCACGGCGCGGGGCATCATCCGCGCCGTGCAGCACTCTCAGTTCCCCGGCGTATTTCACCTCTGCCGGGGCGCGCTGACTCTCGGCCACCATGGGCAGACCTTCTGCCATTCCGGTCAAAAAAATTGGCCTTCTGATCGATTCCTTGCAGATCGGCCCAGCATTCGGCCAGCAGCACTGGCGGCACCTTGTTCAGCGGGATCTTCTGCTCCGCCCCGTATCCACGCGTCTGCCCTGCCGCGAGGATCCCGACACTGCCGAAATGGCCCGTGTCGCAATCAAAGCCCTCGCCATCGAGAACATCCCCGTGTTCCTATCCGGCCCGCGTGGCCTTCCTCCGCAAGGAGAAGGCGTCATAGACGCAGCCCCTATGGTCGTCGATCTCGGCCGGATCCTTCATGTCCACGCTCAGGCGCGGCAGATCCTTGCGCACCTGGCTGAACAGCGGCTTGACCTCATAGTCCTTCATGTGGCGCCGCCAGGCAGCCGCCTCTTCCTCGGACAGGGTCGAGGCATGGGCCAACCGCAGCGCAGCGAAGCCGGAGATGTCGACATCCTCATCCGCGACAGTGATGCACTCGCCCTCGGCTTTCGAGCGGAAGGCCGCAACCGCCCTGCCCTCCTTGTCCAGCCCTTACCAGATCAGGTTATCGATCAGCCTGCGCATCATCGGATGCCCATGGAAGTCGGGGCGCCAATCCTCGACAGTCCAGGTTCGGCCACAGTACAGTGCCTCGAACAGGCGATTCGTCCGCCCACCCTCGCGTGCTTGATCTCTTTCCTGGTTGCCGACAGTGCTATTTCTAACGGCCTTGGTGTCGTCGTCGGTGCCAGACGGCAACGCCTTGGCCGTGTTGCCGTGTGGATTGATCAGCGTCAGGTTCCTTTTCTCGTCCAGCCGGGCCACATAGACCCTGTCGACGCCGGAACAGGCGAGCTCCCACCGGCCATCGTCGTCGGTCCCGCCGGTTGGCACCGTGCGGTCCGCCAACTGATCCATGGTCCAGTCATTGCGGTCAGCCACCGCCTGCAGGGACATGGCGTCACCCTTGTTGGCCATCAGCTCCAGCGACGAGGTCGTCTGGCCGGTTTGCCCGCCATGCTTGGGCAGATAGCTGCGCACCATGGCCACGCCGTGGGCCGGCCGCACTTGCCCGCCAGCGCCAGAAACCCCTTGGAGCCACATTCTGAATTGGGCGTCTCGGGCAGCTTGTCCCGGTGCAGCCGCTTCAGGATCTGCTCGTCGCTGCACTCCCGGCGAATTCGTCATGCGCCCGGTATTTCTGGCGTTGGCCAAGAGCGCCTAGGCCTCGGCCTCCTCCATCGCCGGATTGGCGGTGTCGAACCCATACCAGGGGTCGAACGGGAAGGTGGACAGCAAGGCCGCATCTTCGGAGTTCAACTGGTCGAGATAGAGATCGAACAGGGGCGTGTCGCCGGGGGCCTTGAACATGACGGCCAAGGCAACTCACCACTTCAGAAAGCCATTGAGTCCAATCGCGTCGATGCGGCAACTGACCGGCGGCAGGGCGTCCAGGTCGAGCCACTCCACATCCTTGAAGCTCGCCGTCTCTAACCCCTTCTCGGCCTTCTTGAACAACGCATCCGGGCAGATGTGCATTTTACGGGCCAAAGGCGCCCGGATGGGCCCGCGCCAGCGCAGGCAGCTCCGGCATCTTGCCAAACTGGTATCCCTGGCCGGAAAATACTTGGTGTCGTTGTAAAAAACCACGTCAAAGAGGCCTTTGGCAGTGCCGTTCAGCTTTGACAGGATTGGCATCACACCCGCGACAGGCAGCCTGCCGGAAGGTGGTCTGTTTTGATAGGAATGGACGGTCGCGTAGCCAGACTCCAACTCTGCCAGATAGACCTGAACCTCCAGCCGGGTTGCATCCCTGGCGGGGATTTCCTGCAAACAGTTCCGATTTCCCTGCCGGGCGGCTGGCGGGACCCGAACCTGCAAGAATATGGGATCGGGATCCCTTTCCGGATCGATAAAACACTCTCCCTATGCAATCGCGCCCGGATTGGTACCAAGGCAGACAGCCCCCCAACCCCGAAAGGCGCCGCCCTTCTGCGCCAGGGTGGAAAGGACCGTTCCGCCGCCAGATCCGCAGATATCGTCAATCGCCCTTTGGGCCATTCCGCGCTCGACGTTTTCAAGACCTTGCAAATCCTCGACCCAAAAACCGACGGTCTGACCAGTTGTTGTCGTGATTGTTTCTGGGGGACCCGCGATGATGTCTGTTGCCTGCCGGAAAGGGACATCGGCTACTCTTGCCATATCACTCTCTCCGGCCATTGATCCGCGGGCAACGGGCTTTTTGTTGCACAAGAGGGAAAATCCTGACCCGAGTTGGGAGCGAGGGCGCAACCGACGCAGATCAGGCGCACGTCGGACCACCCCAGGAAACCATCCATCTCATAGTCCGGCCGCCTTGCCCACTCGTTGCCCGAGTGTCCGATCCGGTGGGCGGCAGGGCTCGACACAACGGGACCAGGGCACCAAAGGTGGCCCAGCGAAACGTCATGTCGTTGGCGTGTTTACTGGTCCTTCAACAGGTCGGCATCTGCCACCATGTAGCTGGCGAAATGTTCGGTCAGTTCCGTGAGGAGCGCCGTGTCGATGCCCCGCTGTGGGCCACCTGCACTGAGGATGCGCCGGTGAATCGCGGCGGCCTTCTCGATCGTTTCCACCAGGGCAAAGACCTTGTCCGGATCCTCTTCCGAGGCGAAGATGCCGTGATGGCTCCACGAGATGATGCGGCTTTTCTCAAGCTCGATCGCGGAGGCCTGCGCGATCTTGACCGTGCCGGGCAACAGCGGCGGGACAACGCGGACACCGTCCGGAAAGACCACGATGCATTCCGGCATCTTCTGCCACAGCGCCATGGTCAGTTCGCGCGAATCCAGCGGCATCAGAAAGCTGAGCGCGATGAATTCCGGCACGTGGCAGTGCAGAATGATCCGTTCCCGCCCGTTCGAGACGCGTTTGCGGATGGCATGGCCCACAAGGTGGGTCGCGAATTCCGAGGTCGGACGCCCGCCGTTGATCAGCCCCCAGTGCCGTTGATAGGCCGTGCCGTCATTGACGATCTGCACGATGCCAAAGACCTCCGCCGGGTGGGTAATCGCGTGGCGAAAGTACTGTCCGGCGCCGGTGACGAGGAAATATTCGCCATCCAGAGACGGATGCGGCTCCGGCAGCAGGACCGGATCTCCCAGTACGGTGTTTGGGAACCGTCGGTTCAGGATACCGTGGATTTCTTCTTCGGGCAGGCGCCAGCTGACATTTCCGCCGTTGGCTTCGTTCCAGCCCATCTCCCAGCAGAGTTGCACGAAGGGCGCGGCCTCCTCGATGAAGGAGATGGGGTGCGAGAATGGGGGCATGGTGTGTTCCTCAGCCGCGGTGCGCGACGCTTGCCTGATAGGTGTTCAGATCGCTCAGAAGGGTCTTGCCGGTCGGGACGCCCTGACGGTCGCAGAAGGCCTCCCAGACATCCCCGTAGGGCAGGTCCTTCAGCTCTTCGGTGACGACGAAGCGGTCGGAATAGTTCAACGCGTCCTCGGCAGTTCGAAGCATGTCGATCGGCTGCAGAAGCGCTCGTAACAATGCCTTTTGCATGTTGCGGGTCCCGACGACCCAGGCCGCCGTGCGGCTGATGGTGGCGTCAAAGAAGTCGAGCCCGATATGAGTGCGTCCCAGCAGATCGCCAAACACCAGTTCATTCGCCATGGCCTGGATGTCGTCGTTCAGCAGGATCACGTGATCGCTGTCCCACCGCATCGGGCGGCTGACGTGCAACAGGATCTCACCGACCGACAGGCTGACCGCAGACAGCTTGTCGGCGATGTTTTCGGTGGGATGGAAGTGGCCCATGTCGAGGCACAGCAACGTGCCCTTGCGGATGGCATAGCCAAGGTAAAACTCGTGACTGCCGACCGTGCAGGCCTCGACGCCAATGCCGAACAGCTTGCTTTCGACCGCATCCAGCAGATGCGCCGGGTCGTATCTTGTCGTCAGCATCCGGTCCAGGGAGTCTTCGAGGCGCTCGCGGGCCGCCATCCGGCCGACCGGCGTGTCCTTGTAACCATCCGGAACCCAGATGTTGTCGACACAGGGGCTGCCGAGTTCTCGCCCGAAGCGCGCGCCGATGTCCCGGCAACGCTCGCCGTGCCGCACCCAGAAATCACGGATATCCTTGTTCGGATGTGACAGCGTCAGGTTGTCGTCGGCCAGCGGGTGCGCAAAGAACGTCGGGTTGAAATCGAGCCGCAGCCCGTTGTCCTTTGCCCAATCCACCCACGAGGAGAAGTGGTCGTATTCGAGCGCGTCACGGGCCGGGGTTTCCAGGGTGTCCAGATAGCTGGCGTGCAGGTTCAGGCGATGCTTGCCCGGAATATTGCCATAGGCAAATTCCAGATCCTTGCGCAACTCGTCCGGGGTGCGGGCACGCCCGGGAAAGTTTCCGGTGGCCTGGATGCCGCCGCCGCTGCCGGCGGTCACACCTTTTTCAAAGCCCACGACGTCGTCGCCCTGCCAGCAATGTACCGAGATCGAGATCCCGGCCAGCCGGTCCAGCGCGGCCTCGACGTTGACGCCCCAGTCCGCGAATGCGTCAACCGCTGCTGCAAAGCGTTGCTCGTTCATGGTTCGGTTCCTTCCATGGCCGTCTGAGCGGCCTGACCTGTGTCAGCGTGTGAACGACTGAACGTTGCCCGCATCGACATTGATAATGTTGCCGGTAGATTTGGCAGAGGCCTCGGAGGCCAGGAAATACGCTGCCTCTGCGATATCCTCGGGCAGGACAGAGCGTTTGAGCAGCGAGCGCTGGCGATAGTGCTCCTCCAGCCCTTCCTTGTCCTTGCCGTAGGTGTCGGCGCGCTCCTTCAGCCAGTCGCCAGACCAGATTTTCGATCCGCGCAGGACGGCATCCGGGTTCACCACGTTGACGCGGATACCCTCGGGTGCGCCTTCCAACGCCAGACAGCGGGCAAGGTGGATCTCGCTCGCCTTGGCGGTGCAATAGGCCGAGGCATTCGGCGACGCTGCCAGACCGTTCTTGGAGGCGACAAAGACCACGGCGCCGCCGATCCCCTGAGTTTTCATCACCTTGAACGCTTCCCGACTGACCAGGAAATACCCGGTCGACAGGATCGCCAGGTTCTTGTTCCACAGATCCAGCGTGGTCTCCTCGATCGGTGCGGAACTGGCAATGCCGGCGTTCGAGACCAGTATGTCGACCCCGCCCATTTCGACCGTGGTTTCCGCAAACGCGCGCACCACGGCCGCCTCGTCGGTGACATCCATGATGACGGTTCGCACCACATCCGCGGAAAAGCGGCCAGACAGGTTTTCAGCCGTTTGCGCCAGGGCGGTCGCGTCGATATCGGCAAGCACGACACAGGCACCTTCGGACAGGTATCGCTCCGCCGTCGCCGATCCGATGCCCCCTGCCCCGCCGGTGACAAACGCCACGCGTCCCGCGAGAGACTTGGGTTTGGGCATTCTCTGCAACTTGGCCTCTTCCAGAAGCCAGTATTCGATGTCGAAGGCTTCCTGCTCGGGCAGGCCGCAATACACTGACACCGCAGATGCGCCACGCATGACGTTGATCGCGTTGACATAAAATTCGCCGGAGATCCGAGCCGTGGCGCGATCCTTGGCAAACGTGATCATGCCAACGCCGGGGATCAGATAGACCACCGCGTTGGGGTCGCGCAGCGCCGGGCTGTCGTCATGCTTGCAACGCTCGTAGTACGCCGTGTAGTCGTCGCGGTATGCGGAAACGGCATCGGCCAATCCGGCCCTCGTGCCCTCGATGTCAGGATCTTCCGGATTGAAGGCCACCACCAGCGGGCGGATCTTGGTGCGCAGGAAATGGTCGGGACAGGATGTTCCAAGCGCGGCCAACGATTCCATGTTCGCGGAGTTCACGAACTCCAGCACCGCATCAGAATCGTCAAAATTTCCGACCATGTGCTGCTTGCCCGAAACCATGCCGCGGATCGCCGGCATCAGCGCCGATGCAACGGCCCGCCGTTCCTCCGCAGGCAGGCTTGTGTGCTTGCTGCCACCAAAAGCAGGTTTGCCGTCTGTCTGGACGGCAAACCAGTCCATTGCCGCCTTGATGATCTCCAGGGTCAGGTCATAGCAGTCCCTGGCATCATCGGCCCAGGTGAACAGGCCATGCGATTCCAGGATCACGCCCTTGGCATCGGGGTTCTTCAGGCAGAAGTCTTCCAGCCAAAGGCCCAGTTCGTAACCCGGTTTTTTCCACGGCAACCATCCGATCGCGTCGCCGAATATCTCCTGCGTCAGTTCTTTCGAATTCTTCGACGCGGCAATCGCGATGATCGCATCGGGGTGCATGTGATCGACGTGCTTCTGCGGCACATAGGCGTGCAGCGGCGTGTCGATGGAGGCTGCGCGCGGGTTCAGGTTGAAGGTGCAATGGGGCAGGAAGCCGACCATTTCGTCCTCGAACTCCACGCCGCGATACATTCCCTTGAGGGCCCGCAACTTGTCCATGTAGAGCGTCGAGAACCCGTCCATCTTGATCGAGCCGACATCACCGCCCGACCCCTTGACCCAGAGCACCTCGACCATGTCGCCGGTCAACGGATCGCGTTCCATGACTTTGGCCGAGGTGTTGCCACCGCCGTAGTTGGTGATCCGCATGTCGGATCCCAACAGATTCGAGCGATAGAGCAGAAGTTCGGGCTGGCTCATGCCGTCGGCCCTCGCCGGGTCCCATTTGTTCTCAAGGCGCTGGTTTTCAGCGGAATTCGACATGTTGTCCTCCCAGGCGATGTGCCGGTGCTTGTTATTCGTTGATCGCAAACTGCGTTCCACCAGCCCATTTGTCAATCGCATTCAATCATTTTCAATCATTCTGCGGTGCAGCATGATTGACTTTGACGCTTTATGATTGACAGGGCAACGAATCCACCGCATCGTGCTTGAAACGGGAGGGCCAGATGCACGAAATTGACCGACACAGACTTATCCTGTCGACGATCCAGGATCGTCCGGTCGCAACCGTGCCGGAACTCTGCGCCCTGACCGGCGCGTCAGAAGCAACGATCCGGCGCGACATTGCCACGCTCCACATGCAGAAAAAGCTGCGACGTGTGCGGGGCGGGGCCGAGTCCGTCAGCCCACCTCAATTCGTCGGCCTTGCCGGGCGTCCCTTTTCGATCAACGAGACACGCCAGGTGGCGCAGAAGCAGGCCATTGCCCGCGCCGCGGTCGACCTGTGCGACGACGGCGAGCCGATCATCATCAACGGCGGCACGACGACGTTTCAGATGGTGCACCCGCTCGCGACACGCCGGATGCAGGTCTTCACCAACTCCTTTCCGATCGCGGAGCACCTGCTGCACAATTCCAAGAACACGGTCATGGTGTCCGGCGGCGCGATCTATCGCGAACAGAACATCATCCTGTCTCCCTTCGACAATGACGTGACCCGCAACTTCTATGCGCGCCGCATGTTCATGGGCGCGCAGGGGCTCGGGCCGCTGGGCCTGATGGAGGCGGACCCGCTGCTGATCCAGGCCGAACAGAAACTGATCGGACAGGCCGACGAACTCATCGTGCTCGTCGACAGTTCCAAGTTCGAAAAGCGTTCCAGCCTTGTGCTGTGCCCGCTGGAACGGATCGACACGGTCATCACCGACGACGGCATCAGCGATCGTGCTGCAGCCATGCTAGATGCCGCGGACGTGACATTGATTGTCGCGCCAAGCGGCAAATCCCAACGACAGGAAACAGCCTCCTGAGGCTGCAAAGACACCACATTCACGCTCCAGGGAGGACAAAATGAGTGTATTGAAAGCAATGCTATCCACGGTTGCCGTAGCGGCAACCTTTGTTGCCGGCACGGCGCAGGCGGACGACGTCCGCATCGCGCTGGTCGTCAAGGCGCTCGGCATCGGGTTCTTCGAAGCCGCAGCAAAGGGCGCCGAAGAGGCCGCCGCCGAGCTTGGCGGCGTCGAGATCATCTACACCGGCCCGACCGACACCACCGCAGAAGGCCAGATCGAGGTCATCAACTCGCTGATCGCCCAGCAGGTCGATGCCATTGCGATCTCGGCCAACGACACCGACGCCCTTGTTCCGACGCTGAAGAAAGCGATGCAGCGCGGCATCACCGTCATCAGCTGGGATTCCGGCGTTGCCCCCGAAGGGCGCGAACTGCACCTGAACCCGTCGTCCAACCCGCTGATCGGGAACATGATCATCAAGCTGGCCGCCGATCATCTGCCCGACGGCGGCGACGTTGCCGTGCTGTCGGCCACCACCACCTCGACCAACCAGAACATCTGGATCGACGAGATGAAAAAGGTGATGGGCAACTATCCGGGTGTCAACCTGGTTGCGACCGTCTATGGCGACGACCTTGCCGACAAATCCTATCGTGAGACCACCGGCCTGATCCAGACCTACCCGGACCTCAAGGCGATCATCGCGCCGACCTCGGTCGGGATCGTTGCGGCGGCCCAGGCCGTGGCAGACGCCGGCAAGATCGGTGAAGTCAACGTGACGGGCCTCGGGCTGCCGTCCGAAATGGCCGGCGCAATCGAAAGCGGGGCGTCCCAGTCCTTTGCGATCTGGAACCCGATCGATCTGGGCTATTCCGCAACGATGTTGGCATACAACCTTGCCACCGACAAGGCAGAGGCAGCCGCAGGCGCCGAGATCCCGATGGGTCGCATGGGTTCGCTGACTCTCGACGAAAACACCGAGGGCGCCATGGCCGATCCGTTCGTCTACGACTCCAGCAACATCGACGATTTCAAGAGCATCTTCTGATCCTCTGAAACAAGACTTCCCCGCGCGTCCGGTCTGATGCGCGGGGACCATCACTCACACAAGAAGTGCGACAGTCTCATGCAGGCGACTCTCGAAGTGCAGCCAGCCGTATCGATGGCTGAGCCGGTCCTGGCACTTGACGGCATCACCAAGATCTTTCCGGGCGTCAAGGCCCTGTCGGACGTGTCTCTCAAACTGTATCCGGGGCAGGTAACTGCGCTGGTGGGCGAGAATGGCGCGGGAAAATCGACTGTCGTCAAGGTTCTGACGGGCATCTACCAACCCGATGGCGGCACGATCCGCATCGACGGTACGCCCGTGAGCTTTCCCACCGCTCAACGTGCCGCAGCCCACGGCATCACCGCGATTCATCAGGAAACCGTCCTGTTCGACGAGCTTTCGGTGGCCGAGAACATTTTCATCGGGCACGCCCCTCGGGGGCGGTTTGGGCTGATCGATACTGCCACGATGTTGCGCGACGCCGGTGCGCTGCTGGAAAGCATCGGCGCCCAGATCGACCCGGCGGTGCGCCTGCGCGACCTGGGAATTGCCAGCAAGCACCTCGTCGCCATTGCCCGCGCCCTGTCCATCGACGCCCGCGTGGTGATCATGGACGAACCCACCGCCGCGCTGTCGCACAAGGAAATCGCCGAGCTCTACGAGCTGGTCGAACACCTGCGGGCCCAGGGAAAGGCGATCCTGTTCATCAGCCACAAGTTCGACGAGATCTTCCGGATCGCCGACAGGTACACGGTGTTCCGCGACGGCCAGTTCGTTGGCGACGGCATGATTGCCGATGTCAGCGAGGATGAATTGGTGAAACTGATGGTCGGCCGGTCCGTCGACCAGATCTTTCCCGAGCGCAGCGTAGAGGTTGGCGACAAGGTCCTGCAGGTTGTCGAATACTGCCATCCGACCGAATTCGACGACATCAACTTCTCGCTTCGTCGCGGCGAGATCCTCGGGTTTTACGGGCTCGTGGGCGCGGGCCGATCCGAATTCATGCAGGCGCTCTTTGGCATCACCAAGCCATCCAAGGGCGTGACCAGGATCGATGATCAGATCCGGATCATCCGCTCGCCTGCCGATGCCGTGCAGAATGGAATCGTCTATGTGCCCGAGGATCGCGGCAAACAGGGCGCCGTCATCGGACTGCCGATCTATCAGAATGTCACCCTGCCGTCGCTCTCCCAAACCTCGCGCAACGGGTTCATCCGGTTGGCAGAAGAGTTTGCACTGGCACGGGAATATACCAGCCGGCTCGACCTGCGGGCGGCCTCGCTCGATCAGGACATCGGCAACCTGTCGGGCGGCAACCAGCAAAAGGTCGTGATTGCCAAGTGGCTGGCGACCCACCCGAAGATCATCATCCTCGATGAACCCACCAAGGGGATCGACATCGGCTCCAAGGCCGCCGTGCATGCCTTCATGGCCGAACTGGTTGCCCAGGGATTGTCGATCATCATGGTCAGTTCCGAGATCCCCGAGATCCTCGGAATGTCCGACCGGGTAATCGTTATGCGCGAAGGGCGGATCGTGACCGAACTGGACCGCGATGCCCTGTCCCCGGAAACCCTTGTCCGCCATGCGGCTGGCATATCGGAGAGCTGAACATGCTCAAACGTCTTGTAAAATCGCGCGAGATGATCCTGCTGAGCGCCATCCTCGTGCTGCTGGTTCTGATCTCGACGCGGTTTCCGGGCTTCGTTGCACCGGCCAACATGGCCAACGTGTTCAACGATACGGCCCCGCTCATCATCCTCGCCCTTGGGCAGATGGTGGTGATCGTCACCCGCTGTATCGACCTGTCAGTGGCCGCCAACCTCGCCTTGACCGGGATGGTGGTGGCGATGATCAACACGATGGCACCGGGCCTTCCCATCCCGATCATCATGGCCATCGCCCTGACGCTCGGGGCGATGATGGGCGCGATCAACGGCTTGCTGGTCTGGAAGGTCGGCATCCCGCCCATCGTGGTCACGTTGGGCACCATGACCATCTTTCGCGGCATCATCTTCCTGCTGTCCGATGGCGCCTGGATCAACGCCCACGAAATGAGCGCCTCGTTTACCGGTTTCCCGCGCGCCGTGGTGCTGGGCCTGCCGATGCTGTCGTGGATCGCGATCCTGATGCTCGGCGTGTTCTTTGTCCTGGTCACCCGCACGCCTTTGGGACGATCCTTCTTTGCCGTAGGCGGCAACCCGCACGCGGCGGTCTATACCGGCATCAACGTCGGACGCACGCAATTCACGGCCTTCGTTCTGTCCGGAGCGCTGGCCGGGCTGACCGGGTACCTCTGGGTGGCGCGCTACGCGGTTGCCTATGTCGACATCGCCGGCGGATTCGAGCTTGAGGTTGTCGCGGCCTGTGTCATCGGCGGCGTCTCGATCGCCGGTGGTATCGGCTCGGTTGGCGGCGTTCTGTTGGGAGCGTTGTTCCTTGGCATCGTCAAGAACGCCCTGCCTGTCGTTCACATCTCGCCGTTCTGGCAACTCGCCATCTCGGGCAGCGCCATCATCATCGCCGTCGCGTTCAATGCACGCGCCAATCGCACCCAAGGCCGGGTGATCCTGAAATCCGCGGAGCACGCAACATGACCCCGACAGCCCGCCAGATCCCCGACCGCCTGACAACCCCGGCCCAACGCCTGTTCAAGAGCTGGGAGGCCCTGCTGCTGGCGGTGGCCATCGGGATCTTCGTTCTCAACTCCTTCGCCTCACCGTATTTCCTGAACGTCTGGAACCTCAGCGACGCCACCTTCAACTTCACCGAAAAGGCGATGATCGCCTTTGCCATGGCGCTGCTGATCATCTCGGGCGAAATCGACCTGTCTGTCGCCTCGATCATCGCGCTTGCCTCGACCGCGATGGGTGCGGCCGCGCAATTCGGCGCCGGCACCACCGAACTCGTTCTGATCGGCATGGGGGTCGGGATGCTCTGCGGTGCATTCAACGCGGTGCTCGTGACCATCATGGGCCTGCCCTCGATTGTCGTCACTATCGGCACCATGAGCCTGTTTCGCGGAATCAGCTTCATTGTCCTGGGCGACGGCGCATTTCGCGGCTACCCCGAAAGCTTCGCGTTCTTCGGTCAGGGCTATATCTGGTGGGTGTTCAGTTTCGAGATCTTCCTGTTCGCGATCTTCGCGGTGATCTACGCGGTGGTGCTGCACAAGACCAACTTCGGCCGCGCCGTGTTCGCCATCGGTAACAACGCGACCGGCGCGCTGTTCTCCGGCATCCGGGTGCAAAGGGTCAAGTTCATCCTGTTCCTGCTCACGGGCCTCATGGCCGGCGTGGCGGCGGTCTGCCTGACCTCGCGGCTTGGCTCGACACGCCCCTCCATCGCCCTTGGCTGGGAACTGGAGGTTATCACCATGGTGGTTCTTGGCGGCGTCAACATCCTCGGCGGTTCGGGGTCCATCCCCGGGGTCGTGATCGCGGCCTTCGTCATGGGGCTTGTCACCTTCGGCCTTGGCCTGCTCAATGTTCCCGGGATCGTCATGTCGATCTTCCTCGGGCTGCTCCTGATCGGTGTCATCGCCTTGCCCCGGCTCTGGGCACAGCTTGCCGCACGGAGGGCGTGAGATGGAAAAGCACGCCTTCAAGATGCGGCTGAGCCCCGGCATGCAGGACGAATACAAACGCCGGCACGACGACATCTGGCCCGAGCTGGTTGACCTGTTGCGGCAGGCGGGTGTGTCGGACTATTCGATCCATCTTGACCCGGAAACCAACATCCTGTTCGGCGTGCTCTGGCGGACCGAGCCGCATGACATGGACAACCTGCCCGCGTCTGCGGTGATGCAAAGCTGGTGGGCGCATATGGCGGACATCATGGAAACCGACGACAGCGGTGCGCCCGTCGCGATCCCGCTGGAGCCGATGTTCTTCATGCCATGACCACGCGCCGCAACATAGCCGTCATCGACATTGGAAAGACCAATGCAAAGCTTGCTCTCGTCGACCTGAATTCGCTCGCGGAAGTGGCGGTTGTCACGCGGCCGAACCGAGTGGTGCCCGGCCCGCCCTATCCGCATTTCGATGTCGAGGGACACTGGACGTTTCTGCTCGATGCGCTCGGGCAATTTCATCGCGACCACGGCATCGACGGGATCTCGGTGACAACACACGGCGCAACAGCGGCCCTGTTGGCCGAGGATGGCACATTGGCCACGCCGATCCTCGACTACGAATTCGATGGGCCGTCTTCGGTGACTGCCGAGTATGACAGCCTGCGCCCGCCGTTTTGCGACACCGGTTCGCCCCGACTGGCGGGTGGATTGAACGTGGGGGCGCAACTTCACTGGCTGTTCGCGAACGACCCGGGCCTGCACGCCCGCACGGCGCAGATCGTCACCTACCCGCAATACTGGGGCCATCGACTGACCGGCGTCTCGGCCACCGATGTCACCTCCATCGGGTGCCACACGGACCTCTGGAACCCGCACGCGGGCGCGTTCTCGGCTCTCGTCGACACGCTCGCCATCCGGGACAAGATCGCCCCGGCCCGCCGCTCGGCGGAACGGTTGGGCTCGATTCTGCCCGATATCGCGGCCCGGACCGGCTTGCCGCCGGACACTCCGGTTGTGTGTGGCATCCATGATTCAAACGCTTCTCTCTATCCTCACATCGCGTCGCGCGCCGCACCGTTCTGCGTTGTCTCGACCGGCACGTGGGTGGTCGCGATGTCGGTTGGTGGCCACAGCCGACCGCTGGATCCGGACAGGGATACGTTGATCAACGTGAACGCCCTCGGTCAGCCTGTCCCTTCGGCCCGCTTCATGGGCGGGCGGGAATACGAAATCATCTCGCAGGGCCACGCGCCCGCGATCACGTCAGCAGATACAACACGGGTGCTCGACAGCGGCCTCATGTTGCTGCCGGCCGTGGAGCCCCGAAGCGGACCATTTCAAGGGCATCAGATGCGGTGGCATCCCTCGGAGCCCGCCACTGGAAGCGGCGACCGCGACGTGGCGCTCTCGTGGTACCTCGCGCTTGTGACAGCGGAGTGCCTGGACATCATCGGGGCCGCCGGACCGGTGATCGTCGAGGGACCGTTCACGCGAAACCGACAGTACATCGAGATGCTGCAGACCGCGACCGGGCGGTCGGTCACGACCTCGACCTCCTCTACCGGGACAAGCGTTGGCGCGGCGTTGCTGTTTGATCCGGCCAGCCACCCATCCTGCGATGAGCCCGCCGTCATGGGGGCGGTAGAGACCTTGGAACGCTACGCCGCTGCGTGGCGGGAACGCAGCGACCAACCGGTTGCCAAGGGTGGCAGGACAGCCTAACGGACGGACCTGACGAGGGCCGACCCTCCCATTCCAGCCAGCTTGCGCAGAACGCAAAACGCCGCCCCACGAGTGTTGGAGCGGCGTTCAGGATGGTTTAAGAAACACGAGACCTCATTTTCAGACTTTGACGCGCGACGCCAAAGGCCGAGAAGGACGGACAGTCGATGGCTTTTCTCGCCTGTCCGCTCTCCTTTTTGCCAGACGCCTCAGCCGTACAGTTGGCGTGCCTGGGAAAACGACATCAGCCGCTTGCTTTGTTCGTCCCACAGATGCAGCCGGACGCTGGCAAGGCTCTCGCGGATGGTCATCCGGTTGCCTTCGGCCAGTTCCTCGTGATCCTTCAGGACCTCGGTCAAGCGGTAGAACGGGATGCGGCTGTACAGGTGATGCACATGGTGGATGCCGATATTGGCCGTCATCCATTGCAGAACCGAGGGAAGCACATAGTGCGAACTGCCGTGCAACGCGGATTCGTGCAGTTGCCAGTCTTCTTCGGCTTCCCAGTGCGTGGACTCGAACTGGTGTTGGACATAAAACAGCCAGACACCGGCGGTCGCGGCGATCAAGGTCGACGGGAGGAAGATCAGCAACAACGGCTGCAAGCCGCCAAGATACCAGATCAAGGATCCCGCGATCAGGATACCGAGATTGGTGCCCATCGCGCTGATCCAGTACCGCGCTTGGCCCATGAAGCCGAGCGGCAGGCGGTTCTCCAGCAGGAACAGGTAGCCGGGCCCGACCCCAAAGAGCGTGAAAGGATGCCGATAGAGCCGGTATTTCAGCCGACCAAAGGCCCCCAGTTCGCGATACTCGGCCACGGTCAGGGTCAGGATGTCGCCCATGCCCCGCCGGCCAAGGTTGCCCGCACTGCTGTGGTGGATCGAATGCGCTCGACGCCAAACGTCATAAGGCGTCAACGTCAGGATGCCGATTCCGCGGCCAACCCAGTCACCGACACTCCGGTTGCGGAAAAAGGAGCTGTGCCCGCAATCGTGCTGAATGGCGAAAAGGCGCAGCAGAAATCCCGCAACCAGCAGCGACAAGGCCAGTGCCAGCCAGGGACTGATCGACAAGGACCACCACGCAGCCGCCCACAACAGGAAAAAGGGAATCGCTGTGATGGCCAGCTCGAAGTAGCTGCGCCGATCGCTCGGTTCCCGGTAGTTTGCGAGTATCTTTACCCAATCGCTCGCTTTGGAGGGGCTGGGTGGTGTCGTTTGACGATCCTGGAAATCTTTCATGCGTCCGCTTTTTTGTGTTTCTCGCAAGGTCGATAAAGCATCAGCCCCACGGGACAAGTAAATTCTGCCCCCAGCGTCGATTGATCTGCATTTGCAAACGTGGTCCTAGCCGCCCAATTCGAGGGTTGGAGGGCGCTTGGGGCCCGCTGACGACGGCCAGTTCCGGGCGAGGGCATCGGAAGCGCGGATAGTGATTGGTTACGATACCAAGGTGGGTACCCCGCGTTCCAACGCCCGCCCGCTCTCGCAATCGAAGGCATGCAGTTGCGCCTCATGGAAACGAATCCGAAGCCGGTCGCCGGCCACCGGATGCTCGGTTCCGCTGACCCGCGCCAGAAGACGAATGCCATCGACGTCCAGATTCAACAATGCGTCCGCCCCCAGCAGTTCTGCCAGCAGCACCTTGGCATCAAAGGTCATGCCGATTCCGTCGTCAGCGCCCGGATCAAGGATCTCGATGTGCTCCGGTCGGACTCCCAGACGAAGATCCGCGCGCTGGCCGGTGTCGAAGGACAGCGGCGGCAGGGCAAGATGCCCCTCGACCGAGGTCCAGCCATCATCTCCATTCCGGCGAAGATCGATGAAATTCATTGACGGGCTGCCAATGAACCCGGCAACGAACTCGTCTGCCGGGGTGTCATAGACCTCGCGCGGGCTGCCGACCTGGGCCACAACGCCGCCGTTCATGATCACGATCCGGTCGGCCAGCGTCATCGCCTCGATCTGGTCGTGGGTCACGTAGACGGATGTGACGCCGAGGCGGTCGTGCAGCTCTTGCAGCTCCATCCGCATCTTGACCCGAAGCTTGGCATCAAGGTTCGACAGCGGCTCGTCGAACAGGAACACCTTGGGCGTGCGCACGATGGCGCGTCCGATGGCCACGCGCTGACGCTGGCCACCGGAGAGGGCGGCGGGCTTGCGGGCCAGATAGTCAGTCAGCCCCAGCATTTCGGCGGTATCGCCAACCCGTTTCTGAATTTCGGCCTTCGGCATCTTCTGGAGTTTCAGCGCCATGGCCATGTTGTCGTAGACGGATTTATGTGGATAGAGCGCATAGTTCTGGAACACCATCGCCACGCCGCGATCCTTGGGCTCCACGTCGTTCATCGGCGCGCCACCGATGCTGAGAAGGCCCGTGGAAATGCTCTCCAGTCCGGCGATCATCCGGAGCGTGGTGGACTTTCCGCACCCGGACGGCCCCAGCAAGACGAGAAACTCGCCGTCGTGGATGGTCAGGTCGAACTCCTCGACCGCCTTGAAGCCGCCGTAGGATTTGCCGATGCGGTCGAGTTGAACCACTGTCATGGAAGGACCCTCACTTGCCGGCGCCGGCCGTCAGGCCGCCGACAATCTGTTTCTGGAAGATGGCTGTGATCACGAGGATCGGGATGATGGCGATCACGGTCGCGGTCGAGATTGTCTCCCACGGGAAGGCGTATTCACCGGGATAGAGCGAGATGCCGACAGGGGCCGTGCGCATGGCGTTCTGTGTCATCAAGACGAGGGCCAGCGGGAACTCGTTCCACGAGAAGATGAAGACGATCAGACCTGTGGCGACGAAACCCGGCCAGGAAAGCGGGATCACGATGGTCAGGAAGATCCGCATCAGGCCCATGCCGTCCATCCGGGCCGCTTCCTCGATCTCGGGCGGCAGGGTCCGGAAATAGCTGGCCAGCATCCACACCGTGAAGGGCAGGAACAGGCCAGCGTGAGCGATAATGAGGCCGGAGTATGTGTTGAGCAACCCGAGTTTCAGGAAGTTCTGGAACAGCGACGGCAGCAGCGAGACCGGCGGGAACATCGATACGGCGAGGATGAACACCATCAGGACAGCGCCCCAGCGCATCTTGATCCGCGACAGCGCGTAGCCGGCCAAACCGCCGATCGTCAGCGTCAGCAGCGTACACCCCAACGCGACGATGAAGCTGTTCAGGACGTACAGCAGCAGCTCCGGCGACTCGGTGACGATCTTGACATAGTTGTCGAAGGTGAAGGGGTCGGGCCAGTATTGCGGTGGCCAGGCATAAATACCGGCGGTGTTCTTGAGCGAGGTCAGGATCAGCCAGACGATCGGCAGGAACGAGATCACGACGGACAGCGCCACAAGCGTATAGAGGCCGATGCGGGGACGTTTGTTCATGCGCTCAGTCCTTGTTCCGCAGGGTGAAGATATAGGCGAGGCTCATCACGAAGATGACGAGGAACTGCACCACGACGATCGAGGCGCCGTAGTTGAATTCGATGAAGTCGAAGATCACCTTGTAGGCATACAGCGACAGGCTCTCGGTTGCCGTGACCGGGCCGCCATCGGTCAGGTTGAAGGGCAACTCGAAAGTACGCAGCGCATCCATCGAGCGCACGATCAGCGCCACCAGGATCGGCCCGCGCAGCAGCGGCAGCGTGATTTCACGGAATTCCTGCCATTTGCTCATGCCGTCCATCCGTCCGGCCTCGTACAGCTCGCGGGGGATCGATTGCAGACCGGCGAGGATGATCAGCGCCATGAAGGAGCTGGTTTTCCAGACCGACACGATCACCATCGACATCATCGCCAGCGTCTCGTCACCCAGCCAGTTGATTGGCCGCTCGACAATACCTGACTGCAGCGCGACAGCGTTGAACAGACCGTAATCGGCATTGTACATCCAGCGCCACATCAGCGTGTTGAGAGCGGTGGGCAGCGCCCACGGGAACAGCACGGCCAGCCTGGCCAGCCCCTTGCCGCGGAAATGTTCGTTCATCAGCACCGCGAGCCCGACACCGAGGATCAGTTCGAGCGGAATGGACAGGGCGGTGAAGGTCAGCGTGACCCAGAGCGAGTTCCAGAAGCGGTCGTCGCCGGCCAGCGTCATGTAATGCTTCAACCCGACAAACCGATAGGGCTCGGAACCGTCGATGCTGGAGGAGCCGAAACTCAGCACGATGGATTGCAGGATCGGGTAAACCAGGATCAACGAGATCACCAGCAACGTCGGTGTGACGAAGGCGAGCCCGGTCTGCTGGCGTCGCCGGTCGAGCGGAGAGAGGCTGCTCATCATGGGATGTATCGGTCCGTTCGAAGGGTTGTCCCCGGCGACGGTGCCGCCGGGGTCTTGCCTGAGCGGGCGCGTCTGGCGATCAGTCTGCCAGAACCGCCTCGATCTGCGACTGGGCGTCGTTCAGTGCCTCTTCCACCGTCTTTTGCTGGTGCAGGGCGTTGGTCACCGCAAGCTGCATGATCTCCGAGATCTTCGGATACTTGCTGCCGGTGCTGGCCGAGGGACGCACGACGCCGAAATCGTAGTTCTTGCCGAACTTCGCCAGGACCTCGGCCGAGGTCATCGCGGCATCGTCGTAGATGGCCGGAATGGTGGGCGCGCGGTTGTCTTCCACGGCGGCAGTCAATTGCTGATCATAGGCGGTGAAGTGCTCCAGGAAGGTCGCAGCCGCTTCCTTGTTCTCGGAGTTCGGGTTGATGCCGAGGAACCAGCCGCCCATCGTCGTGCTGTTGGCATCGGGGTGCGCGGCAAAGGTGGGCACGCGGGCGTAGTCGAACTTGCCCGCGACCGGGCTGTCGGCGGCGCTCAGCGGGTTGTAGACGAAGTCCTGTACCATCAGGAACGCTGCGCGACCCTGCTGGAACAATGTACGCGCATCGTCGGGACGCATGTTCAGGATCGAGTCCGGCGCATAGCGGTGCTCATGCAGCAGGTCGACCATGAATTGCGTGGCCTCGATATTGGCGGGCGAGTTCACCGCGACATTTCCGTCACCGTCAAGGAAACCGCCGCCATTGCCATTGGTAAAGGCCAACCAGTTCATGAACAGGCCTTCGATCTTGGCCCACATCGACACGAAGCCATAGAATTGCGGGTTCTTCTCACCCTCGGTGATGACCTTGGACGCTGCCATGACGTCTTCCCAGGTGGTCGGAACCTCCAGCCCGTATTTCTCCAGCAGGTCGCTGCGATAGAAGAAGTGAATGCCATCCGCATAGAGCGGCAGGGCGTGCACCTTGCCGTCCAGTGTCGCGGCACTCAGCAGCGAGGGGTTGAAGGTGGCGATCGTCTCGTCCGAGAGCAGCCCGTTCAGCGGCTCCAGCCATCCACGTTGGGCGAATTCCCCGGCCCAGATCACATCGACGGCGAACACGTCTGGCGTCGGGCTCTTGGCCGTCAGGCCGGTGACATAGAGCTTGCGGGTCTCTCCCGGAACATCCGAAACCTTGTTCCATTCGATCTTGATGTCGGGATGTTCCGCCGCGAACCGCTCGAAGTTGCGTTCGACCGCCGGGCCATAGCCGCGTGAACCGATAGAGAGAACGAGGTCCTCCGCTATCGCTGGAACTGCGATAACCGCCGCGGCGGTTGCCAGTGCAAGTGCTTTCAGTTTCATTCGTTCCTCCCGTTTGAATGAGTTGCGTTATTTTCGAGCCGACCCGGCCGATCTTCGCTGTGGCGCTTCGGCTTCGCCTACGCCGCTTTCGATGCGGGCGCGCTGCTCCACCAGCAGTTGTCGGATCATCTCGATATGTGCCTGTTCGTTACGAACCGGGATCGCGGCCTCGGCCACGGTCAACAGGCACGCCATGCGTCCGAGCGTATCCCGCACGGCCACGCAGAACCGGCGGATACCCTTTGCGTTGCCCATCATGTCGTACTGCATGTCGGCAGGGTCGATGCTTTCGATCAATGCCCTGACATCCGCCCACTGCATCGACACCCGGTCCAGACCGGTGCTGTAGAAGGCGGACGTATCCCAGGCCTGCTCGATCTGTGCCAGGGACGTATGCGCCAATGCCATGCGCCCGATCGAATCCAGCTCATAGGCGTCCCGGGTATAGCCGGAATGGGCGCGCAACCGGATCGCCTGGGCGTCGTGCTGATGCACAAGGTGCCACAGCATGCTCTGCTCCCGCAGCAGCACGATCTCAGAGGCCGTGGTCAACTGCTCAGACATGGTCGTGCAGGCGTTCGCCAGCATGTCGGGGTCAACGCCGGGCTGGCTGATACGACGTGCAAAGCTGAAGTTGGGCGCCAGCTTGCGCTTCCCCAGCCGATGCACCAGCCCGAGGTCCTGCAATTCTGTCAGGATACGGTAGCCGGTGGAAACCGGCAGTCCCGACTTCTCTACAACCTCCTGAGCGGTCAGGCCCTCACGCTGGTCGGCGCTGAGGCTTTCCATGATGGCAACGACTCGTTCAACAGGTCCCGACATGCTTGCTTCCCGTATTTGAGATTGATATTACCGTATTTGAGAATTGCGTCAACCGACTCGGCGGGACGCAGTCAGGGACGGAGCAAGCAATGAGACCGAATATCCTGTTCATCATGTCGGACGACCATGCCGCCAAGGCGATCTCGGCCTATGGCCACGGGATCAACCAAACGCCGAACCTCGATCGCCTCGCCACGGAGGGGATGCGGCTGGATCATTGCTACGTCACCAACTCGATCTGTACGCCGAGCCGTGCCGCCATCCTGACCGGGACCCACAACCACGTGAACGGCGTTACCACGCTCGACACCCATATCGACAACCGCTGGCCCAACGTGGCCAAGCACCTGCGCAGTTCGGGATACCAGACCGCCATGGTCGGCAAGTGGCACCTGGGCGAAGGCAAACCGCACGAGCCGACCGGGTTCGATTACTGGTCGGTCCTGCCCGGACAGGGCGAGTATTTCGATCCGGTCATGATCGAGATGGGCGAGGAGCGCACGGAGCCGGGCTACGTCACCGACATCATCGCCGACAAGTGCTTGAACTGGCTTGAGAACCGGGACAAGGACCGCCCGTTCTTCATGATGTGCCACAACAAGGCGCCGCACCGGGAGTTCGAGCCACACCCCAAGAACCGGGATATGTTCGACGGGCAGGACATCAAGGTCCCCGATACCTACAACGACGACTACAAGAACCGGGCCCGCGCCGCCGAGGCCGCCCGGATGCGGGTGCGCAACGACATGAAGTACGCCGATCTGGGGTTGGCGCAGCCCGAAGGCGGGGCCGAGGTGGGCGAGATCTGTTTTCCCGGCACGACGCACCGCCGCATTCCGCACCCGGACGATCCGCGCGGCATGGTGCTGATCGACAAGCACACGGGCGAGAACTTCACCTTCGAAACCGAAGAGGACCTCGCGCTGTTCAAGTACCAGCGCTACATGAAGCGATACCTCGCAGTCATCGCCTCGGTTGACGAAAACGTCGGACGGCTGCTCGACTGGCTGGATGCGGAGGGGTTGGCCGACAACACCATCGTCATCTACACCTCCGATCAGGGCTTCTTCCTTGGCGATCACGGCTGGTTCGACAAGCGGTTCATGTACGAGGAATCGCTTCAGATGCCATTCCTGATCCGCTATCCGGATGGCATCAAACCGGGGACGGTCTGCAAGGACATTGCCACCAACGTGGATTTCGCCCCGACGTTCCTGGACTACGCCGGGCTGCCAGTGCCGTCCTACATGCAGGGCCATTCGATGCGACCGGTGCTGGAACAGGCTGCACCCGACGATTGGCAGGACACGGCGTTCCACCGCTACTGGATGCACAAGGACGAAAACCACTATGCCTGGGCGCATTACGGCCTGCGGTCGCATCGCTACAAGCTGATCTACTGGTACAATTCCGATCTTGGCCAACCGGGCGCGATCCCGGGCGATGAACCACCCGAGTGGGAATTGTTCGACTGCGAGGCCGATCCCTTGGAGTTGATGAACGTGGCCGATGATCCGGCGTACGCCGCCGTGTTCTCCGACATGCTGGCCCGGCTCGATGCCAAGATGGCCGACATTGGAGATGTCCCCGAGCACAACAGCGCACTGGCATTGGCCGCGAGAGCCTGACGCCGGTTACTGCGAAACCTTGCTCAACGGCCGGGACCATTTGGACCCGGCCGTTGCCGTGTTTGGTGGATCGTCAGGCCCGCTTAGGCAAGCAGAGCAAGCGTCTGCCGTGCGGCCTCTGCCGACGAGGCCGGGTTCTGACCTGTCACCAGTTTGCCGTCGCACAACACGAAGCTGGACCAATCGGCCCCCCGTTCAAAAGTGCCACCGTTGGCCTTCAACATGTCCTCGACCAGGAACGGCACGATCCCGGTCAGGCCCACGGCCTCTTCCTCGGTGTTGGTGAACCCGGTGACGCGCCGCCCGGATACCAGCGGTTTGCCGTCCGATCCAAGCGTATGGCGGAACACGGCGGGCGCATGGCAGACCGCGCCGACCGGACGGTCAGCGGCGGCAAATGCCTCGATCAGTCGCTTGCTGTCGGCGTCTTCGGCCAGATCCCACAACGGGCCATGCCCGCCCGGATAGAAGATCGCATCGAACCGGTCGGCCGTCAGCTCGGACAGCTTCGACGTGGCCGCAAGCTGGGCCTGCGCCGCGGGGTCGGCCTTGAAACGGCGGGTGTCGTCGGTCTGTGCGCCCGCGTCGTCGCTGGAGGGATCGATCGGCGGCTGCCCCCCTTTGGGCGAGGCCAGCGTGATGTCGGCCCCTGCATCCTTGAACGCATAGTAGGGCGCAGCAAACTCCTCCAGCCAGAAGCCGGTTTTGTTGCCCGTATCGCCCATCTGGTCGTGTGACGTCAGCACCATCAGAATTTTCATGTCGTTTCTCTTTAGGTCCGGCCAACGCGGATCACGCGCTTGCCAAAGTTATCGCCCTTGAGGAGGCCGATGAAGGCGTCCGGGGCGTTTTCCAGGCCGTCGATGACCTCTTCACGGTATTTGACCTGACCGCTTTCGACCCAGGCGCCCATTTCCCTGGCAAACTCCGGGTAGAGATGGCCAAAGTCGTCAAAGATGATGAAGCCCTGCACCTTGATTTTCTTGCGCAGGATTTGCCCCATCAACCAGTTCATCCGATCCGGCCCCTCAGGTAGTGCGGTTGCATTGTATTGCGAGACCAACCCGCAAACCGGCACCCGGGCGTTCGGGTTGAGCAGCGGCAGAACCGCATCCAGAACCTTGCCGCCGACGTTTTCGAAGTAGACGTCGATGCCGCTCGGGCAGGCCTTGGCAAGGTGTTCGGCCAGAGCGGGTGCCTTGTGATCGATGCAGGCGTCAAAGCCCAGCTCGTCGACGGCATAGGCGCATTTGTCCGCCCCCCCGGCAATGCCGACAACGCGGCAGCCCAGCAACTTGCCGATCTGGCCAACGGTGGCGCCAACCGGGCCCGTTGCCGCCGCCACGACGATGGTTTCACCCGGTTTCGGCGCACCGATCTGTTTCAGGCCCGCCCAGGCGGTGAAGCCCGGCATCCCCAGAATACCCAGCGCCCAGGACGGATGCGTCGGCGATTGGCCAAGGTTGGCCACACCCTTGCCATCCGAAACGGCATAGTCCTGCCAACCATTGAAGCTGAGCACCCAGTCGCCGGGCACAAACCCACCGACATTCGAGATGACGACCTGCGCGACGGTGCCACCGACCATCACGCCCCCAATCTCCACCGGAGCGGCATAGGATGGCGCATCGCTCATCCGGCCCCGCATGTAGGGATCAAGCGACAGGTACTCGGTGCGCAACAACATCTGGCTTTCGCCCGCCGTGGGAATCGCGCCTTCGACCAGGCGCAGGGTGTCTTTCGTCGGCTCGCCCCGGGGCCGTTCGGCCAGCACCAATTGCCGGTTCAGTGTATCGGTCTGTGTCATGTCTGTTTTCTCCATAAGAGCGAGCGGGCGAAGCGGCGAGCCTCGCCGGACATCGTCACCAGGCTCCGCCAAGTGCATCCAAGCCGTCATCCAGCAGACCGGGGACCATACGCTTGTTCCCCGACGCAGCAACGACATAGTCACCCAACTGGGTCCTGCTCTCTTTCTTTTGAAGTCCGAACGCGACGGCCCTGTCGCGGCGCGCGTAATCCGCCGCGGTCCACAACGGGCGCCCTGGATACCCGTGCTTGAACTGGACACAAGCCCCACTGCGAGGCAGCCCCTGCTCACTGTTCCGCAAGCACCCTGCCCCAACCGGCTTGCCCAAGGTATGTCACGGATGGCGAATTTGAGCACCAAGACCCACACCATCGCCGAACGGTCTGCTTCGTTCCTTTCGCGATGCACGAAACCGTCGAGAAGACAATCAAAGCTGGAGCGATCACGGAAATGAGCGGTCAAGGGCTCCAACTTGACAAAAACTCTGCGACGCCGCGCAAGAAACGCCTTTTCTGTGGAACCAGGTGCCGCCAACCGTTCTTGCTCAGCTTTGACCCTGAGGTTTGAATCACGACAGGTCGGCACCACACCTCAAACCCCGGCGGCGATAAGACGCAAATTTAATGCATCAAATTTTTCGTTGAGCGATGGCGCCGATCAAGAAATTGTGCTCAAATGATGGGGGTATTTGCGCCGGGGGATAGACTTCACCGCGTACCGTTTGTTCCTTGCCCCGGCCTGTTCGGTGCGCTCAACGATTGGGTGGGGACATGATTGAATCCTTTTTTTCGAACTCTCTGGATGGGTGGATCGTCGACAACGGCACCCAGACGCTTGATGCAACCGTGGGCAACCCCAGCGGAAGCCTTCGGGCCACCGAGGCTGGCGACGGGATCTATGACTTTGTTGCTCCGGCCAAATTCCTCGGCGACATGGCGGACTACATTGGCGGCGCTCTGGCCTTTGACCTCAAGCAGGATAGCCTGGCCAACCAATACAACGACCGGGATCTGGAACTGTTCGGCGGCGGCCTGACGTTGGTCGCCGACGTGGGGCCGAACCCGGGAACAACCTGGACGTCCTACACTGTCGAGCTTGGCCTCGCTGGCGGGTTCAAGATCGATTCGCTGACGGGGCGAGTCGCGACGACGGCGGAGATCGAGACCGTGCTGTCCGATCTCGACAGCCTAAAGATCCGCGGCGAATTTGTCAGTGGGACGGTCGACAACGCCTCCAATCTCGACAACGTCATCATGTCGATGGCCGAAATTCCGCCGATCGTCATTCCGGGACCGATCGTGCAATCAACCTTCAACAGCGACATTGACGGATGGTCCTTTGCCGGAGACGTCCAGGCGTTCGGGTGGCAAGGCAGCGGCGGAAACAAGGGCGGCTGGCTGGAAGCCGTCGACACGTCGGCCGACGACACCTGGTACTTCGTCGCCCCTGACGAGTTCCTGGGCGACAAGGCTGGGTTCTATGACGGGGAAATATCGTTCGAGTTGAAGCAGTCCACGCTTGCAAACCAGTTTGATGATGAAGACGTCATCATGGAAGGCGGAGGAAAGCGGCTGGTGCTGGACCTGACCGGAAACCCCGGCCTCGCCTTTACCCAGTTTTCCGTCAGCCTGAACGAAGCCCCGAATTGGCGGCTCGGCCGCCTGGACGGCCCGGCCGCAACCGAGGCGGACATTCGCGCGGTGCTGTCCGACATGACCGGGCTGCAGATCCGCGGCGAATATGTCGATGGCGACGATGCCGGTGGGCTGGACAACGTCGTCCTGGAAGCCCCAGAGGGGGCGTTGATCGGCACGCTGACCCGGTATGATACCGAGTCGGACCGGAATGCGCTGTCCACTCACGCTACCCTACGCCAGGGGTTGGATGCCGCAGTCGAAGGCAACGCCATTGGCCCACTTGGCTCGGCATACGCCCTGCAGGCGCGGTATCAGGTCGGCGTCGATGACCTCACCCTGATTTCGGATGCTTCGCTCGACATCACGTTCACGCTCGATGGCGTCCGTGACCTGACGCTGCTCGGCGCCAACACGATGAATTCCGTGGGCAACGAATTCAGCAACCGTCTGGTCGGATCAGACGGTGCCAACACCCTGAGAGGCAAGGAAGGGGACGACCGGTTGTTCGGGCACGCCGGGAATGACACGTTGTTCGGCGCCCGGGACAACGACAGGCTGGATGGCGGCCGCGGCAATGATTCCCTGTCCGGCGGCAAGGGCAACGACGTGGTCGACGGTGGTTCGGGTGATGACATCATCGCAGGAAACACCGGCACCGACGTGCTGTCCGGTGGTCTGGGCGATGACATCCTGCGGGGCGGCATCGGTCAAGACATGCTTCTTGGCGGTGGCGGGGCGGATACCCTGAAGGGCGGGGCCGGCAGTGATTTCCTCGACGGCGCTGCGGGCAATGACGTTCTGGTCTTCAAGGGCACGTTTGGCCGCGACACCGTTCAATTCGAAGACGGCTCGGATGTGCTCAGAATGGTGCCGGGCAACGGAGAAGCGCGCACCTTGGCAGAGTTCAAGGCAGCCGCCGAGGATCTGGGCGAGATGGTGGTATATGACCTTGGAGGTGATGGGCTGAATGTCATCACTCTGCTTGGTGCATCGCTCTCTGATCTGACAACGGACGACTTTGTTTTTGTCTGACCAAAACAGTTGACGGCGTTTGCGCTCCTGCCCTCGGGCAATTCGGCCCCGGGCAAGCATCCCACCCCGGGATCGCTTGCCCGGGGTCCTTCACTTATTGCAACCTGATGGGCCGGGGATCTCCGCGTCGAGTCGGCCCGGTTGACCGGTTGCCCCACGGCGATCTCATCGACGAAGTCGCCGCTCGCTGATGCGTCGGGTCCGGTGGGCCACACGCAATCAACCTGCCACATGCATTCATCCCGGCAGCCCTGCGGCCACACGGAGATTGGCCTCACCACGCGATACATCACGGGGTTTCCATCGATCTGGAACCGCAGAGTGCGCGGAGCGTCCTATGGGTGAGACCACGGGAACGCGGCGAATTTGATATCAATCAACGACAAAAAGCGAATTTTTGAATATCTTGGATATGTCTTTGAGTGTGCGCCAGAAACGCAACAGACAGATTTGTGCGACTGGCCACATCGACGGGAAAGATATGCCGATTTTGGGGGGAAGCAAGATGGCAAAAGATATTCTGGAATCCGTAGAAACCACTGAAATCAATGAACCTTCAAGCGAACTTGACACGTTGCGCAGTGAAGACGCCTTGGGCCGGAACGATGCCATGGGCATCGCACCGGCAGACATCGGGAGCGGGGTCCTCCCCCCCGATTCGGTCGCCGATTCTGCCAGGTCGGATCCGAAGTCAGACACTCTCACATCAGAGAGTCGCAATTACCAGGCCGATATCGCGACGTTGACGGTCGCGGCGGAGGCTCGCTCCTTCGAGCAGATGCTTCAGGCATATCTGGATGACTTGACCGCGAATCCGTTTGCCGGAACCGACCGGAGTGCGTCCTTGGGGGGTGCCCTTTCGTACATGTCGCAACTCTCGGATCTGCTGACGAGCCCGGCCCCGGTGCCGGTACTCAGCAAGGCAAGCGCACAAGCATTGCTTGCAGCGTTGCCAGAATCCCCTGTCGCGCCGGAAGGCGATGACCTTGTCGCAGCCTTCCAATCGGATCAGGCCGAGACATCGACAGCCGCAGTGGCGCCAATGGCGTTTTCCGCTGCTTCCGGCGCTGATGCCTTCGCGACAGCAGAAGTGTCATCCAGAGCGTCTCCCACTTCCAGGGACAGCAGCAGTCGCGCCTCCGTGCGAGGCGCCCGGGACAGCAGCCCCGAGGACGCCGCCGCCAGTTCTGGCGCGGAACCGTCGCTCGAGACGGCGCTCTCCGACATGCGCAGCGCTCTGACCGCGCTGGCAAGCCCTGCTTCGCCGAGCGGTCCCGACACCGTTGACTTGTTCAGTGTTGCACCGGTCCTGGCCCTGTTCGACCAGATCACGCCAACCGACCTTGCCGAAGACGGCGACGCCGCCACGGTGGGGGTCAGTTTCCTGTCCGAAAAGCACGTCTTTTCGATCGATGACATTGTCGGCGGATTTGACGGCGTGACCTATTCCGAAGACCCGCTTCTCGGAGACCCGCTGATTCTGGATACATCCTGGGCGTCCGAAACACCGGTCTACGTCGACAAGTCAGGCAACGCCCTGTACCCGATCGACAGCGAGTTCGGGTTCTATGTTCAGGACTTCCTTGGCGCGATTCAGAAAGTCCATGACTACGACTACGGCGAAGGCTGGGCCGGCGATCTGACGGACTACACCTACGACGAGAACGGTGATCCGATTGACGTCAATGGCGACGGCGTGATCGACGAAGACGACGCCAAGCCGGTTGGTCTTGCGTTGCACAACGCCGCCACGGAAACCTTCATTTCCGGCCAACCGCTGGGCACATGGGCCGCGGGGCTGGGCGGGAACACCGTCAAGGCATCGACAGAGCACTATGACGTCATGGCGACGTTGCTGTCGGATCAGGCCCATGCGGGCGACGAGGGCGCTCTGTATGCGCTCGACAACAATCTGCGCATTCTGGATCTTGACCCGATCCCGGACGGTGACGGAAATGTCACCAGCTTTGCGGATGGCCCGTTGCAAGGGCTTTACGTCAACGAGTTGACGGGCGCCCTGGAAACAGCGGTTGAAACGCTTGCCGACCCGACGACGGTCGCCCCGGAGCGTGATTTCAACGGCGACGGTGTGGCGGACGACTACACGGTCGGCACGATCAGCCAGATGGTTGATGGCGTGGCGACTGATGTCGCGGCGGTGGATCTGGGCAGCGATGGTACCTGGGACATCAGCGACAGCACCCTGAATGGTCTGGGCACGGTCGACCTGGTCGATATCCTGGAACCGAACGAAAGCACGGTCACCTATGACATCGCGTTTGGGGACGACTATTCTGTCACGCTGAAGGATGACGGCAAGCTGCTGTATCGTTGGGGGACCGCGGTCAAACGGCCGAACGACATCCGGATGGATGTGAAGCTGGACCTGCCCGACGAGTGGACGCAGGATTCCGACAGCAACGGCTATGCCGATGCAAACGCGCTCAATGATGGCAAGGGATATTATGTGTCCCGCGCCGAACTGGTGATCAAACACGACATCACCAACAACCCGAACGATCAGGTTCGCCCCGAGGATTACGAGAACGAGGACGCGGTCGGGCGCAAGCCGGCCTATTACATCGTGATCGATCCTGACAACGAGGGCGAACAGCTCTGGGTGTCGCCAAACGATGCCTATGCGGGCGCGGGCGACTTCCTGCCCAGCTACTTCAAGCTGACGGACACCGGCGAGATCGACATGACCGGCGACGCGGAAGACGCCGTCTACTTCCCGCCGAACACCGAGGGTGAGTCGGTGCTGGCCGGCTATCGCAACCGCGATGCCGACGGCAACCTGATCGGCACGGTTCTGTTGAGCACGGCCCTGATCGCGCTCAACGACACGGCCGGGCTGGCCTTCGAATCCGAAGACCTGACAGAGGGCTTCACCAACGAGTGGTTCACCTCGATGGACCGCGACCCGTTCGAGTGGTCCTATGATCAGTTCCCGGATGACCCGTTCCGGCAGGACTTCATCGGGTTCGCGAGCCGTGACGCCGCAGAGGCGGCTGGCTACACCGATGACGCGCTCGTCTCGGGGCCACGTTGGCGACTGGCCGCAAACAAGTTCGGCCAGGACATACCGGGCGTCACAATCCCGACGGTCGACAATTCTGCACCGCCGTTCCAGCATGACAACATCGGTTATCCGGTGGGCACGACAACAACGACCACGTTGAACCTGCTGGATTGGGAGAGCGAATCTCCGCTGAACTGGTCGAGTGGCTGGACGTTGATCGATCCGACACGGTTGGACGAAGACCGTGATGGCATCATCGACGAAGGTTGGCAAAACATCGAAATCCTCCAGCCCGATCTGGAAACAAGGGTCTCGCTCCAACAGGGCGACGCGCTGGTTGACGGTTTCGTCCTGTCGGCGGTGACGCCGAACGGTCAAACCCTGACCTCCAATTTCCTGGATGTCGCGGTCTACCTGAAGGGCGATCGCCAGGATTCGGCCAAGATCTATGACATCCAGCTGATCGTGGAATACGAGGCGGATCCTACCGTTCTCAAGCTCTACGACTACGGCGATGCACCTGATGACGGGACGACCCGGTTCTATCAGACCTCTGCCGATATGGATGCAGCTCGTGCGCAGATCATGTCGGGCTTCTATCTGGGTGCGCCGGTAGACGGCGTCGAGGTGCTGAAAGCGGATATCGACTCCGAGAATGCGCCGTTGGTCAACGACCATGCGCTTGGCGACGACCTGCAGAATGTCGATGACGAAGGCAACGCGACCGTATTCCTGACGCCTCTGGTCAGCGGCCAGGAAGCCTGGATCGACGTTTCCGCATCGATCGACGCGTCCGGATTGACCGAAGGCTACCTGTTTGCCTGGTTCGATCTGGACGGCAACGGCGTCTGGGACGACGACGAACTGGTCCTGGATGGCGAGGTTCTGGTTGACGGATCGAACATGATCAGCTTCTCGGTGCCCGACTACCAGATGGCCGATCTGGCAGACGAGTCCGTCTTTACCCGGTTCATCCTGAGCGACACGCCGGACGGCGTGGCTGCCTATGACAGCACCCCGGAGAGCGATTTCCACGGCGAGGTCGAGGACTACCTGGTCAACCTGACCAGCCCCTACGACGATGTCACCGGGCGTCTTGACATGAACTGGACCACCGGACTGTCGAATGGCGAGAAATTCGTCAAGGACGCATACGGCTCCTACAGAAGCTCGGACTGGGTCGACGCGGTTGTCGGCGACTTCAACGGTGACGGCATCGACGACATCGGCGGACTTGCGGCCTCCAAGGCGATCTTCGGACTGACCAACTTCGACTTCGATCCGACAACACTCGAACTCGACTGGCGGTACGATTTCTCCACCAAGTCGCTCAGAGGCGTCGGGACCGTGGCTGAACTCTTCGCCGTCGACTTTGACGGCAACGGTTCGGACGAACTGGTCTACCGGACAGAAGTTGGCAGGATCGGGATCGTCTCCAAGGACGGCACCTTCGGCATATCCCGGGGGCTCCCGAAATGGGACACCACCAAGGTTGTCGATCTGATGGTGGGCGACTTTGACGGTGACGGAAAGGAAGAGTTGGCCGGGCGCAAACTCGGGACCGGCGGCAACGTCAACAACTGGCAGGTTATCCAGTTCGACGAGGCAACCGGCCTGAAGGCAGAGCCATGGGGCGGCGCCTGGGCACCGCAGGACTACACCGTGGTGTCCGGCGACTTCAACGGTGACGGTTTTGACGACATCTTCGGTATGACCGCCGATGGTCAATGGGTTGCCAGCTACTCTGAAGGCGACAAGTTCGACAAGGGCCAGAACCTGACCAAATCCGATGCCGACTTCAGGATCATCGGGGTTGGTGACGCAAACGGCGATGGCGTCTCGGATGTCTTCACTCACAATGCCGCAACCGGTCACCTGAGGGTTGGCTTCGGTCAGTCTGAAAGTGAAGGCTTGGTCTTCACAGAGTTCAGCAAGCTGACGGCCCATTCGAACTGGGCTGACTTTGGGATCGGCGACTTCAATGGCGATGGCCTCGATGACGTTTCCGTCCGCAACAGCAAACTCGGGGTCTGGAAAGTCATCGCCTCGGATGGCGAAAAAGGGACCATGGAGACCTTCGGCAAGTGGTCGGCGGGCACAGACTGGACCGACGTCATGGTTGGCAACTTTGACGCCATGGCATCCATCGTCGACAGTGAGCCGGTGGAAGTTGTCGTCGAAGACGATGGCCATGGGCATGGTGGCTCCGGCACACCTCCGCCCGAGGTTCCAACGCCTGCGGACGTGTTGCTGAACACCTCCGAAACCGCTTATCGGGTTTCCCACACCTTCTCCACCGATGACATACAAGGTGGGTTTGACGGGGCAACCCAGGGCAAGGACGGTGGGATCATCGACTTCGGCGCCACCCCGACAACGACCAAGGACGGCGTGTCGCTCTATCCGATCGACAGCGAGTTCGGCTTCGTCGTCACCGACTTCATCGGTGCCCAGGACAAGACCCGGGATGGCCTTTACACCGAAGGTTGGGCGGGTGACCTGCTTGCCGAAGACGGCACCACGCAGCTTGGCCTCGTGATCTCGAATGCCCGGACCGACTTCATGCAGTCGCCCAACATTCTGGGCACCTGGCTGGTCGGCATGGGTGGCGATGCGGTCAAGGCGTCGACCGAGCACTATTCGGTGATGCAGTCAGTTCTGTCGGATCAGAGTTTCCCGGGTGATTCCGAGGCGCTGCTGCCGCTGGACGACGACCTGCGGCTGGTGGACTACGAGGTCAACGACGATGGCACGCTGGTGTTCGATGCCGACGACAACCCGGTGATGGGCACCATGCATGGCTTGTACGTGTGGGATATCGTGCAGGCGCTGCAATCCTCGATTGACGGCGTTGCAGAACGGACCGACCTGGACTTCGACCGAGACGGCGTGCTCGACAGCTATACGAACATGACCGCGACGGTAGAATTCGACGGCGTTGATCTGGACGTCGCCGCGATCGATCTGACCGGGAATGGCCAGGCAGACGTCTGGGATCGGGGCCTGAACGGTTTCGGGACCGCCGGTATCGCGGATATCCTTGATCCGAACGAGAGTTCCATGGTCGAGGACATCGCGGTCAGCACCGACTATTCGGTGACTCTCAAGGACGACGGCAAACTGCTGTATCGCTGGGGCAACCTGATCAAGCGGCCCAATGACGTTCGGGCCTCTGCCGAGATGCAGCTGCCCGACGAGTGGACCGAGGAAGACAGCGGTGTCATGAAGCTCTTCCACGTCACGGCCGCCGAGTTGGTGGTGAACCACACGGTCACCAACAACCCGAACGACCAGATCCGGCCGGAAGACTTCGAAAACGAGGCCGCGATCGGGAACCTTCCCAGCTACACCGAGGTGCTCGATTCCGACGGCGACGTCGTGCAGTGGGTGTCCACCGAGGCCTATTACTCAGGCAACGGTACGCTCTACGAAGCCGGCACGGTTCTGCGTGACTTCACGCTGCCGGATCTCTACGCCGACTCGTTGATCGCCGAGATGGGCGCAATGTCATCCGACCTCGTCGATGGGTTCACAAACGAATGGTACACCACCATGGATCGTGAGCCCTTCCAGGCTGTCCTGAACGATGAGGGCGGGTACGAGCTCGGTCCGCGCTGGCGGCTCCAGCCCAACAAGTACGGGCAGGATCTGCCGAGCGTGGAGATGCCGCAGGATCCACAGGATCCGCTGCCGATCACCAATGGAGAGGAGAAGTATGAGGTCGGCGTCGACACCACCACCGTGATCAACCTGCTCGATTGGGCCGGAGTATCACCGTTGACGCTCAGCGCCGGCTGGATGACCGGCGACGGGACGGTGTCCAGCAACGGTCTGAACATGACCAGCAACTTCGACCTCGCCTTCTACATCAAGGGCGACATGAAGCCGGTCACGGTCTATGACTCCGAACTGGTCCTGTCCTACGAAACCGTCACGGTACATGACGCGGACACCGCGATCACCGGGACCGCAGGTGACGACATCCTGGTTGGCCAGGGCGGCAACACCTTCTTTGGCGATACCGGGGCCGATGTCTTCGTACTCGGCTATGGCGAAGAGACGGCGCTCGCGATGGGTCAGAGCACCATCACCGGCTTCAACCTCGAAGAAGGGGATGCGTTGGGCGTCATCGGTTTCGATCTGGATCCGGACAACTACAACGTCCACATCCAGCAGGAAGTGACGACAGCGAACGACCTGCTGATCAGCCTCGACGGTCATCAGATCGCCACGCTGGAGGGAGTCTCCCTCGAACTCGAAGCTGACAACTTCTACTTCGCATGATCTTTCCACGGGGCGCCGGCATTTCGCCGGCGCCCCGCCAACCCTGCCTCGCACGGACCGAACGTTGCAGTCACCCGCCAGGCGGTGATTTTTGACGTCAGTCCTTGTTGCACTGGACGGCTAGAGCCCGACCTCCCCCTTGCCCTTCATGGATGGCCCGACCGGTGATGACTCGGTCGACACAGCCCTTGATCCGAACTTTGCAGAGCCCGTCGGCAACGAGCACGCAGCTATCGCAGACGTTGCTGTCCCTGCCGCCGACGCCGCACCCCTCCCCAAGACATTTGTGAGCGCGCTTGCTTGAGTGGCACGGCGTGGAAGGGCGCCGCGAGTATTCGGTCCGCCCCTGATCAATCAGATCCGTATGCCCACCCAACGTCGCCCGCCTGATCGGCGCCGTCCGCCGATGTCCGGGGGGCACGTCACGCCGACACCGTCCTCTCGGCCGATGCCGGAAAACCGGCAATTGGACGCCTGTTCAGCAATCCTGAAATCGAGACCCGCGCACTCGCAATGAAACTCCACGGAGACAAATCTCATGACCTCCCGACTGCCGAAGGGGCAAACAGGACGGCATTCGTGCCGTTCGCAACCGGGGACGGGCATCGCTCTGCCGTTCACGGAAACGCCGGAACCTGTCGGCCAACGGCTGCTCGCAAGCCAACAGGACCCTGATGCCGCCGACCGTTGACCCTGACGAAAGGGACCCGGTCGTGCAATACAGGGCGGTATTGCCTCAAGGGGAATCTCACATGGGAACCGTAGGATGCCACATATTGATCTGAACGGAGCGACCATCCACTTCACCGATACGGGCGGCGATGGTGAGGCGATCGTGTTTTCCCACGGGCTTCTCTTCAGTGGCGCCATGTTCGAGAATCAGGTTTCGCACTTCCGGGATCGCTATCGCTGTGTCACGTTCGATCACCGTGGTCAGGGAAAAAGCGGCGTGACCAAAGATGGATATGACATGGAGACCCTGACCGCGGATGCCGCCGCGCTGATCGAACATCTGGGCATTGCGCCCTGCCACTTTGTCGGCCTCAGCATGGGCGGTTTTGTCGGCATGAGATTGGCCGCACAACGACCGGACCTGTTGAAGACGCTCACCCTGTTGGACACGTCTGGCGACCCGGAACCACCAGACAACAAACCGAAATACCGGATGCTCAACCTTGTTGCCCGCTGGATCGGGCCGTGGGCTGTTGTTGGCCAGGTTCTGCCGATCTTGTTTGGGCGGACGTTCCTGAACGACCCTGCGCGTGAAACGGACAGGAAACGCTGGGCGGCCGCCATATCCGGCAATCACCGGGTCGGTATCACGCGAGCCGTGACGGGCGTGATTGGGCGCAAAGGTTGCAGCGATTTTCTGGGCAAGATCCGGGTGCCCGTCGGAATCGGCGTCGGGGATGAAGACATTGCCACGGAGCCCGCGCAATCTGAACGATTGCACGCAGCAATCGAGGGATCGGAGATGGCCGTGTTCACGGGAGCGGGCCATTCATCGTCCATCGAGACGCCAACACAGGTGAACGCTCTGATTGCACAAACCTGTGTCTCCCGGCGACAGGATGCCCACGGAAAGGGTCTGATGATCTGAGCGTCGCGGAGTGGAAATCCGCAGACTGACACCTGAAGCGGATGAGCGGAGGGTGGGGCGATGTGGTCTGTGGACCTATTCAACCGTGTCCGTCGAGCGTGCCATGTTGATGGTATGAGCAAGAGTGCCGCTGGTCGTCTTTTTGGGGTCGAC
>CANLZY010000038.1 GCA_947495685.1 uncultured Tropicimonas sp. | reverse complement strand
TTGGGTCTCTTGATCGTCATCTATGGTCCTCCGCTTCCTAATCATAGGGGCGGACCACTTCATTGGGGGAGGCTCAAAGTCTTGAAAGCCGAGGAGTTCGGCGTTCCCCAAGAGCGTCGTAGGGTCGTCTTCATTGGCAACCGGGTAGGCGCGCCGATCCAGCATCCCCAGCCGACGCACGGATCTGAGGAGGGGCAGGATCCATATGTAACAATCGCTGACGCGATTGGTGATCTGGCACCGCTGGAGAATGGTGAGAACCCAGGTCCTACAAAATACGCCAGCGAAGCGAAGTCCGAGTTCCAGCGTAAGCTGAGAGGAAACCTTACCGAAGTCTCCTGCCACGCAGCCCCTCGGCTGGGGCAAGTCAACCTCGACCGCTTGGAGCACATACCGCAGGGTGGGAGCTGGAGAGATATCCCGTTTGATCTTCTGCCGGCTGGCATGAAACGGGCCAAACGCTCCGACCACACCAAGCGCTACGGGCGGATGACCTGGGATGGGCAGGCCTGCACCATCCTGACCAAATGCGACATCCATTGGGGCGCATACATCCATCCTGATCAGGATCGTGCGATTTCCGTTCGCGAGGCGGCCAGGCTTCAATCATTTCCGGATAGCTTTGAGTTTTCGGGATCGAAGACAGAGCAGTATGTCCAGGTCGGAAACGCTGTTCCTCCACTTCTCGGGAAAGCGATCGCAGAAGCCCTAATCGGCTGCATGGAAGAGCATGAAGCCGAGGGCTCCGACGCGGCCTAACGGCTGTGGTAGATCGCATCTCCCCAGACCGCCGCAGTGAGAACATGCGGCGCATCAAATCCAAGAACATGAAACCAGAAATGACCGTGCGCCGCCTGGTGCACGGCATGGGCTATAGGCATCGACTTCACCGGAAGGATCTCCCCGGGAAACCTGACCTCGTATTCGGCCCGCGTCAGAAGGTCTTATTCGTGCATGGGTGCTTCTGGCACCAGCATGACGATCCCGCTTGCAAGATCTCCCACGCGCCCAAAAGCCGGCTCGAATACTGGGGCCCGAAGCTGGAGAGGAACCAAGAGCGCGATCGCGCGAATCGAGAAGCCCTCGAAGCCTTGGGTTGGTCTGTGCTGGAGGTGTGGGAGTGTCAGACGCGAGATCGGGAAGCCCTGGCGGTGCGGCTCCGTGAATTCCTGTCCGATACCCCAGAAACCTGACCCGATTCACAGGGTTTCTGTGGTTATAAATGTGGTGTCTGGGTTTTCGCGGGAGGCAAACTGGGCTGATCGCCCTTATTTTATTGGTCGGAGTGAGAGGATTCGAACCTCCGACCCCTGCCTCCCGAAGGCAGTGCTCTACCAGGCTGAGCTACACTCCGACCGTGTGGCAGGCGATTACAGAACCGCGATGGGAATGGCAAGAGGGCGAGGTCAGTTATCCTCGTTTTGCGCTGGAGATTCTTGTCGGCGGTTCTGCCATCGCAACAAGGAGCCAGCGCGCAGGTAGGTCCCCGTGTCGTGCCGGCTCCTTGTTCTCAGGACCGGCCGATTTTCGGAGCTGTTCCCCTTTCCCTCGCGCAGCAGGATATACAGACCGCTCCCAATGATGACGGAGGCGCCAAGCAACGTCATGGCGTCGGGTGTTTCTCCGAAGAACAGCATCCCGAACATCGTCGCCCACAGGATCTGCGAATACTGCATCGGGGCGACGATCACCGCCTCGGCGCGGCGGTAGGCACCGATGATGCCAAGCATGGCACAAAATGCCAGAATCGCGATCAGGGCGAGGCCGGCGAAGTCCACCAGCGGCATGGGTTCGTACACAAACGGCAACAGGATGCCCATCAGCAGCAGGTTTGTCATCATCGGGTACAACAGCAGGACGACACTGCGTTCCTCGTTGCCGATCTTGCGAACGATGATCGACGCGAGAGCCGAGCCGACGGCGGCGGTCAGGGCAGCGGCATGGCCAAGCTCAAGCTCGGTTGAACCGGGGCGCAGGACGATCAGCACGCCGCACAGCCCGACCAGGATGGCGATCCAGCGGCGCAGACGGACGGTCTCTCCCAACACCGGGATCGACAACACCGTGATCAGCAGCGGTGCGGAAAAGAGAATCGCATAGACCTGTGCCATCGGCAGGGTGGAAAACGCATAGAAGGCCGATGCGGCGGTCATCACCGAGGCCATGGTGCGCAGGGCTGTCCACCAGGGACGGCGGGGCACGAGGTTGCCACCCGAGCGATCCCCCATCAGCATCATCGTGGCCAGTGGAAACCCCAGCAGCACACTGAAAAACACGATCTGGAACGTGGAGTAGGTTGCGCCAAGGTATTTCACCACCACGTCGTGAGTGGAGAACAGCCCGAAGGACATGAGCGCCAGCAAGGCGCCTTTGGTATTGCTCTGCATGTGAATAGACCCGACCTGAAGCCACCAAGGGCCAAGGGTTGGTTACCGCCAAAGGCGTCACATGAAAAGAGGGCTTGGCGAGATCCCGCCGGGTGGTGGGCGCCTGCCGGTTCTGGCAGGCACCCCTGTCGGCTTACAGCGATGCGTCGAGGGCAGCGATGATCGCGTCGCCCATCTCGGTGGTGGTGACGGGCGTGCCACCGTCGGCCTGCATCAGGTCGGCGGTGCGCAGGCCCTTGGCCAGCACGGCTTCGACAGCGGCTTCCAGGCGGTCGGCCTCGGCGCCTAGGTCAAAGGAGTACCGCAGCGCCATGGCAAAGCTCAGAACACAGGCGATCGGGTTGGCCTTGCCCTGGCCGGTGATGTCGGGGGCAGAGCCGTGCACCGGTTCGTACATGGCCTTGGGGCGGCCGTTCGCCATCGGCGCGCCAAGGCTGGCCGAGGGCAACATGCCCAGCGAACCGGTCAGCATCGCTGCCACGTCAGACAGCAGGTCGCCAAACAGGTTGTCGGTGACGATCACGTCGAACTGCTTGGGCCAGCGGCACAGCTGCATCCCGCCGGCATCGGCGTACATGTGCGACAGTTCGACATCGGGGTATTCTTCGTCATGCACCTTCTGGACGACTTCGCGCCACAGGATGCCCGATTCCATTACGTTGGCCTTCTCCATCGAGCAGACCTTGTTGTTGCGCCGCTTGGCCAGTTCGAAGGCGGAGCGGGCAGCACGGGCAATCTCGCTTTCGGTATAACGTTGGGTGTTCACACCCTCGCGCTCGCCGTTTGCGTTTACCGAAATGCCGCGCGGCTCGCCGAAATAGATGCCCGAGGTCAGTTCCCGCACGATCATGATGTCCAGTCCGGCCACCACATCGCGCTTGAGCGAGGAGAAATCGGCAAGCGCGTCAAAGCATTGCGCCGGGCGCAGGTTGGCGTACAGGTCCATTTCCTTGCGCAGGCGCAGCAGGCCACGCTCGGGCTTGACCGAGAAGTCGAGGTCGTCGTACTTCGGCCCACCGACGGCACCGAGCAGAACTGCATCCACTTTCTGGGCCTTTTCCATCGTCTCGTCCGACAACGGCACACCGTGCACGTCGTAGGCTGCGCCCCCGACCAGATCCTCGCTGACATCCATGGCCAGGCCGCGGTTGGTGCCGTACCAGTCGATGATCTTGCGAACCTCGGCCATGACTTCGGGGCCGATGCCGTCACCGGGAAGGATCAGAAGGGAAGGTGTGCTCATTGTCGTTCGTCCTTGCAACATGGTTCCCGGCGGGACTACCCGTGTGCATGAGGCCGGTCAAGAACCACGCCCACTCCGCGCGACCACTTGCTGCCGTATGGACGGCGGAAAGGACCAGATCATGCTGACACCCGGCAAGAAGGCCCCGAAGCTGTGCCTGCCAACATTGGACCACGGCACTTTCGACCTGAAGGCACCCGCAAAGCCGAACGGCTCGGTCGTATTTTTCTATCGCGGCGCTCATTGTTCGTTGTGTTTGCGGCAGATGAAGGAGGCCGAAGCGCAGTTCCGGGATTTTGATGACATCGGCGTGGACGTCGTGTTTGTCAGCAGCGATGACATGCACCGTGCCCGACAGGCGCGGGACAATGCCGGGCTGCATCGGATCAAGGTCGCCTATGGTCTGCCTTTGGTGGCGGCCCGTGACGACTGGCGTCTGACGATATCGCAGGCTCGCGCTGGCACCAAGGATCCGGATTTTTTCAACGAACCCGGCATCTTCTTCGTCCAGCCGGATCGTCGGCTTCACTCGTGTTGGGTTCAGTCGCAGGCTCATGCCCGCCCCCGAATCGAGCATCTGTCGGGGGCGATCAAGCTGGCCATCGAAACCGGCAAGCCGCCGCGGGGAACCTACCTGGGCAAGCTCCCCGGCGAGGTCTGATCCTGCGCGTCCAGCACTGGTTGCAAGGCATCGGCCAGCAACGTCCAGACGCGCCGGATCCGGGGTGTTCGTCGCATCGCGGCATGTGCGGTCAACCAGACAGGCAATGACGGCAGGGGCAAATCCGGCAACACCCGTTCGACGCTCGGGTCGGCCTCCGCGACATTGCATTGGGCAAAGCCCAGCCCGCATCCGGCCCGCACCAGCGCCCACAGGACATTGTGGTCATCGCAGCGCAGCGCGAACCAGGTGCGGTTTGCGTTGAGCCCGACATCCCGCATGCCGCGAATGATCTGCTCGTCCGTATCGTATCCGATCAGGTCATGCCCGGTCAGGTCCGACGCGTTTCGGGGCCGACCGACCCGATCGAGGTAGGTCGTCGAGGCGAACAGGCCCAGCTGCAAATTGCCCAGATGGCGGGTCACGACGTCAAGCTGTTCGGGACGGTACATGCGGATGGCAATGTCGGCCTCGCGGAACAACAGGTTCTGGCTCCGGTCCGACGGAACCAGCTCGATCTGGATGTCGGGTTCCGCTTGCCGAATTCGGGCGAGGATATCGGGCAGCACGTGCAACGAGACAAAGCTGCTGGCCGTGATGCGCACCGTTCCGGTCATGTCTTCGGAACGGCCCGCCGCCAACAGGGAAAGCGATCGTGCCGCCGCCTGCATTGCCTGTGCCGCCGGGAGCAAGGCTGCGCCCTCGTCGGTCAGCGCCAACCCCCGTGCCTGGCGGGCAAAGAGCGACACACCCAGATCGTCTTCCAGCGCCCGGATCTGTCGCCCCAACGTTGGTTGGCTGAGTCCCAACCGCCGGGCCGCCGCCGACAGCGATCCGGTGTCGGCGACCGCGACAAAAGATTGGATACGGGACCAATCTGGCAGAGGGGGGAGCTTGTCCATTCATCCGTGAATACCAGGTGGTGAAATTATGGCAATATCAGTTCTAAAATGAATGAAGTATTGTCGAGGCAGATTTCTTGAAAGGACACGCAATGCAAGACACTGCCTTGATTCTGGGTGCCTCCGGGCGCTTTGGTCGCCATGCGGCACAAGCCTTTGCACGGGCCGGGTGGGCGGTGCGTCGGTTCGACCGGTCCCGCGACAACCTGTGGGACGCGGCCTCGGGAGCGCAGGTCATCGTCAACGCCTGGAACCCGCCCTATCCCCGTTGGAGCCGCGAGGTGCCGGCCATGACGCGCCAGTTGATCGAGGTTGCCGAGGCCAGTGGCGCAACCGTTGTGATCCCGGGCAATGTCTATCCCTATGGTGCGAACGCACCGGCCCGGCTGTCTGCTGACACGCCGCATGCCGCCCGCAATCCGCTCGGTCGGATTCGGGCAGAGATGGAGGCCGCCTGGCAAGAGTCCCGCGCTCGGGTCGTGATCCTGCGGGGCGGGGATTTCATTGATACGGCGCCGTCGGGAAACTGGTTCGACAAGATCATGACCGCCCATCTCGATGCTTGTCGGTTCGTGTACCCGGGGCCGCTGGACCGCCCACATGCCTGGGCCTACCTGCCCGACATGGCACGCGCCGCCGTGGGGCTTGCCGAACAGCGCGACCGGCTGGAGCGGTTCGCCGACATGCCGTTTGCGGGCTACACGCTGACCGGGCAGCAGATGGCCGACACCTTGCAGCAGGTCCTCGGTCGGACGGTCTCGGTGCGCAGGCTTTCATGGTTGCCCCTGCGGGTTGCAGCGCCGGTCTGGCCGACAGGGCGCGCGCTTGTCGAGATGCGCTATCTCTGGTCGATGCCGCATTGCCTGGACGGATCGGCATTGCAGGACGCCCTGCCGGGGTTTGCCGAGACGCCGATCGAGATGGCGTTGGCCTCAGCGATCCAGCACCAGGTCCACCCAGACAAGCCGATGCCGCGAGGCAAGGCGGGCGCGATCCAACCCGGCACCGTCTGAGGGCCAGTACACGCCAGCGTCGGCGACCGGGATCGTGGCAGAGGGCAGAACATAGTCCACCCGCAGGTTTCCGGGGCCACCGGTCTCCGGCTCGCTCCAATCGGCTGTATCAAGCGCGGCATCGCCGATATGGCCCAGGCTGGCCGCCATCCGGCCACCTTGGCTGCCCGGGGCAGGGTCCTGCAGGCGCGGGTCCTGCAACAGGGCGCGAATGGCTGCGCGACGCCCGTCCCCATCCAGCGGATCGAGGTTGGCATTTCCGAGCACGACAAACGGTGATTCGGGCGGCGGAGTGTCCAATTGTCCGTCCAACAGGACCTGCCAGAGACGGATCTCGTCCGCATTGCGCAAGCCGTTCCTGTCCTCCTCGCCGTCGAACAGGGGGGGCGTTGCAGAGAATGCCAGCAGCGTCAGCAGGTGGCCACCTTGCAGTTCGACCGGAACACTCCAATGCCCGACGCTCGACAGCCGTTGGATCTGCACGGCCTCTGCCGACAGGAACGGTTCGCCATGAACCGTCCGAGGCAGAGTGGCACCGGGTATGTCGGACCATAGCAGCCCCGATAGATCCTGAACACGATCCTTTGCGATCGGCCAGCGGCTGAGAATGGCCATTCCGCCATGCCCCGCAAACCGGCCATAGCCCTGGGCGTCGCGGGGTTCGCCGGTGCGGCCATTGCGGTCGAGATCCAGACCTGTCGCAAGCCCCGAGTTGGGGCGCCGGCTGTAGATGTGGGGGTAGGGGGTCCCGGTCGCCGCCAGATGTGCGTTGAGGGCCCCGAGCGCGGCATTCCCATGATCGAAATCGATACCGGTCAGCAACAGGACATCAGGAGAGGTGGTGGAGATGACCTCTACCACGGCTGCAACCTGTTCATCCTCGCCCTTGAGGATGTCGCGCAACAGCAGGCCTGGTCCCCTGCGGGACAGTTCCGTCGTGAAGGTGGCGATGCGCAGGGTCTCGGCCGAGCCTGTGCTGGTCTGTCCAAATGCGGCGATCAGGGCAAGGCCCCAAAGGGTCAGGTGGCGAGCAGGCCAGCGGGAGTGTCGGCGGCCGTGGTGCGCCGGCGCATTTCCGAGATCATGTCGGCCACCCGGGACATGGCGATACCGCGCATGAACAGGCTGAGTGGCAGGAATGCCCATAGCGACACCATCCAGATCATCGTTTGCGCATCAGTGATCATCGCATGGCCGAACAGGTGCACCGCAGCCTTGCCGATCGCCGGAACCATGAATGGCAGCAGAAATCCTAAGGCAAGGTTAACGCGCGCGTCCCGGTTCAGACGGTCCACGACATCGCCGCCAGCCGTCGGGTCGAAGGTGGGTAGGTTGATCCAGACATTGAAGGCTCCCGATCGGGACGGCCAGTTGTACAGCTTCAGGATCAGATAGAAGAAGGTGATGGCCAGCAGGGCGATCAGATAAGCCATTCCGGCGGCGGCACGGATCGCCGAGACGGCGGTGGCCGGGGCGGCCTCGGGCAAGCTCAGAAGCACCAGGCGTACCGGGCTGTAGGGGAAATCCAGCGCCGTGCCGACCAGCGAGCCAACGGCCTCGATGAACAGGGTCAGACCGCTTGGGTCCATCCGCCCACGGGCCAGGACCGACAGGATGAAGACGGTCATGAACAGCGACAGGAACCGGATGCGGTTGAACGGCGGTGCATCGCGGAATTCCACCAGGCTGGGATAGACCGAGGCATATTCGAACAAGGTCAGGGCGCCGCAGGCAAGGGCGACCAGGACCACAACCTGAGATGTATCGCTGTTGACATTCGGTAGCAGCAGCGCCGGCGTCAGGATCAACACCGCCACAAGAACTGCGCGCACCGAAGCGCTTGCCACTTTCCCGATCACTACCTGTTTCCTTCGTCATGGACGGTCGCGATGCATAGCCGCGGCCTTGGTCCGACGTGGATCCGCCAATTATGGCGGCTTGCCTCATTCTTGCCCAAGTTCTGCCTACTTTCGCTTTGTCCCTCAAGTCTCAGTTAAGGTTAACGAAATCAATCCGGCGCTTTTGCGAGGCAACTGGTGCGGCTTTGCATCAATGATGTGGAGAAAAAAAGGCCGCCCGGTGGGGCGGCCCAACATGTAGCGGTTTTGGCGGAGTCAGACCCAAGGGCGGGATTGCGCGGCCTGGGCCTCGAAGGTGTCGATCGATGCGACCTTTTCCATGGTCAGCCCGATGTCGTCCAGACCGTTAAGAAGACAGTGCTTCTTGAAGGAGTCGACCTCGAACGAGATGCTGCCGCCATCCGGGCCGGTGATCGTCTGGCTTTCCAGATCGACCGTGACGACCGCGTTGGACCCCCGTTCGGCATCGTCCATCAGTTTGTCGACGTCTTCCTGCGGCAGGGCGATCGGCAGGATGCCGTTCTTGAAGCAGTTGTTGTAGAAAATGTCGGCAAAGCTGGGCGCGATCACGCAGCTGATGCCAAAATCCTTGATCGCCCAAGGCGCGTGTTCGCGCGACGAACCACAGCCAAAGTTGTCACCGCCGATCAGGATTTCCGCATTGCGGTAGGCGGGCTTGTTCAGCACGAAATCGGGGTTTTCGTTGCCCTCGGAATCAAAGCGCATCTCGTCGAAGAGGTTTACGCCCAGACCCGACCGTTTGATCGTTTTCAGGAACTGTTTGGGGATGATCATGTCTGTGTCGACATTGATCAGGGGCAGAGGGGCGGCAATGCCGGTCAGCGTGGTGAACTTGTCCATGTCTTTGTCCTCGAATGGCGGACCGGGCGGCGGATCGTGGCTCGGCCCGGCGGCCGGATTGTGGGGCGCGGCCAAGGGGCGGCCGCGAAATTCTGGTATCGCCGCTGGGGGCTATAGCTCGTCGGAATACGCGCGCAGGAACAGGGCCAGAACAACAATGGCGGCGCCATTGAACAACAGTTCCAGCCCCAGCAGGATGCCCAGCAGTTTCTCGGATGCCTGCTCGAAATTGGCAAAGATGTAGCCAGCAAGCAGGATCGACAGGGCGCCCGAAAACAACATCATCCAGAAAAAGCCGGTGTGCCGCATGCGCGCGGCCCAGATCAGGCGCAACATCCCACCGGCGGCAATGAACATCGTGATCACCAAGGTGATCGACATCGTGCCTTCGAAGGGGTTTTTCATGAAGGAAAGACCGAGGATTGCGGTCAGCAGCCCCAGCGTCACCGAAATGAACTTGTTGCCTGTCCCGGCATCATAGAAGCCGGCGATGGTCTGGAAGGTGCCGGCAAGCAGCAGCATCGATCCGGTGACCCAGACGATCGCCACGGACACCGCAACGGCGTTGCCAAGCGCCAGTATGCCAAAGAGGATCGACAGAACCCCAATCAGCAGCCATCTGGACCATTCACTCATCGTGGTCACCTTTCATGTTGCGCTGCGGAATCCTCCGCGTCTTACATCACTTCCCGGACGTCGGTCAGCTTGCCGGAGATCGCGGCGGCGGCGGCCATTCCGGGGCTCATCAGGTGCGTGCGGCCCTTGAACCCCTGACGCCCTTCGAAGTTGCGGTTCGAGGTCGAGGCGCAACGTTCGCCCGGCGCCAACTGGTCGGGGTTCATGGCCAGGCACATGGAGCAGCCGGCAAGACGCCATTCGAAGCCGGCGGCCTCGAAGATCTCGGACAGGCCTTCTTCCTCGGCCTGCGCGCGCACGAGCCCGGACCCTGGCACGACCATGCCACGGACACCCTCGGCGATCTTCTTGCCTTTCACGATCTCGGCGGCGGCCCGCAGATCCTCGATCCGACCGTTGGTGCAGGAACCGATAAAGACCGCGTCGATCGGAATTTCGGACAGCGGCGTGCCGGGCGTCAGGCCCATGTATTCCAGCGAGCGGCGGGCCGCGTCGACCTTGCCACCCTCGAAGTCTTCGGGCGCGGGCACGGTGCCGGTGATCGGCAGGACGTCCTCCGGCGAGGTGCCCCAGGTAACAACTGGCGCGATATCTTCGCCCTTCAGGGTCAGAACCTTGTCGAAATGGGCACCTTCATCGGTGAAGAGCGTCTTCCACCAGGTGAGGGCTGCCTCCCACTGGGCACCCTTGGGTGCATGCGGGCGCCCCATGACATAGTCATAGGTCGTCTGGTCGGGCGCGATCAGACCGGCGCGGGCGCCGCCCTCGATGGCCATGTTGCAGACGGTCATGCGGCCTTCCATCGACAGGTCGCGAATCGCTTCACCGCAATACTCGATGACGTAGCCGGTGCCGCCGGCGGTGCCAGTGGCGCCGATCACGGCCAGCGTGATGTCCTTGGCGGTCACGCCGGGGCGCAGCTTGCCGGTGATCTCGACCTTCATGTTCTTGGATTTCTTCTGAATCAGCGTCTGCGTGGCCAGAACGTGCTCAACCTCGGAGGTGCCGATGCCGTGGGCCAGCGCGCCGAAGGCACCGTGGGTGGCGGTGTGGCTGTCGCCGCAGACGACGGTCATGCCGGGCAGCGTCCAGCCCTGCTCCGGGCCGACGATGTGTACGATGCCCTGGCGGATGTCATCGACCGGATAGTAGTTGATGCCGAAATCGCGCGCGTTCTTGTCCAGCGCATCGACCTGGATCCGGCTTTCCTCGTTGGTGATACCGTTCACACGGTCAAGCGTTGTGGGAACGTTGTGGTCTGGCACGGCGATGGTCTTTTCCGGTGCGCGCACCGGGCGATTGGCCATGCGAAGCCCTTCGAAGGCCTGCGGGCTCGTCACTTCGTGAACAAGGTGACGGTCGATATAGAGCAGGCAGGTGCCATCCTCGGCCTCGTGGGCGACGTGGGCATCCCAGATCTTGTCATACAGAGTCTTGGGGGCAGTCATGTGGGTAATCTCCCGGTTCGGGTATGTGGTGTGGACATGGGAATAGCGGCGCCGCGCGTGGCGTCCCCGGTCAGCTAAGGCCGGTCATTCGGCGGGTCAGGCCGAAGAAACGCCAAGGCAGGCGCGCGTGGTCATCCATGTCAAACATCTTTGCCATGCTCTTCCGCTACAACCACTGGGCCTTTATCGCAAGTGCCTGGGGGCCGTGCGGATCCGCAATTGCTGTCGATTCTGTTGAATGGGGCGGGATAATTGCGCGTGCTGCAACACGCTGGTCGCCGTTGGCTTTGGGCTCTCCAACAAGACCAAGCAGGCCGTTCCCGATGTATCGGCCATTACATCGGTAAGCGCGACGTGCGGCAACACGAGATCCCGAAGGAGCACAGGATCACAAGCCGGTTGATCAAACGGACCCGATTGGACGGAGGCGTCCGGCTCGGCATGACCTCTGGCACCAGGCATGCGACCGATCCCTCGCGTGTCCGCGAGGGGCGTCGAAGTTGCCGGATCGATCGGATGCCGTCGATCGGGAGGCCGTCGCCAATGTGCCGGGCATTGCGCCCCCCGGCAGACACGCGCGTCATTCGTGGTCCAAGCTGCGATGAGCCATTTCTGACGCTTTTTGTTGTGCCAGAACGCCGCAGGGGTTGACCTTCGGGTGCGGAGCGCTTTTATGCCTGTTTCGTCTAATCCCAAAGTGTAACTTCGAGAGGCCGCCGATGCGTCGGGTCTACAGAAATGCTCATATCGCGCTGATCGGGTCGCTGCTCCTGGTGGCGGTGGCCTTCGAAGCCAGTGCCGCGCTGACCGACAAGATGCCCGTCGAAGCACGCGTCCAGGCACCGATCGGTGACGGGCGCCTATAGACATGGTCATTGTTGCCGCCAATTTATCCAATCCGGGGCCTTTGACAGCAAGTGTCGGCGTCGGCGTTGAGCCGTCACACAACCGGTGCTATCATGACCTTGCGTCCAGCGCCGGGACTCTGACGGCGCGCAACCAGGAGGGACATGTCCTGTCTGACCATGCGGAGGCCGCCACGCAAACGGCGGCAGAAGAGGTGCCCATGACGGCACCAATCGAGTTCAACGAGCTTGCCGAAAGCACGGCGCTGCTTGAACGCATCCTTTCCTCTCTTGCCGACGACAAGGCCGAAGACGTGGTGACGATCGAACTGCGTGGCAAGTCCGAAATGGCCGACTACATGGTCGTCTGTTCGGGGCGCTCGTCGCGTCAGGTCACGTCGATTGCCGACAAGCTGGTCGAACGCCTCAAGGCCGACGCGGGCATCTTTTCAAAGATCGAGGGCAAGGAAACCGGCGACTGGGTTCTGATCGATGCGGGCGACGTGATCGTCCACGTGTTCCGGCCCGAAGTCCGCGAGTTCTACCAACTCGAAAAGATGTGGATGCCTGCGGGCGCCGTCGGAACGCCGCCGACCCAACCCTGATGCGCCTGCATATCGTGGCTGTTGGCCGCTTGCGGTCCGGCCCCGAACAGGCCTTGATCACCGACTACCTGAGGCGGTCCGAACGGACCGGCCGCCCTCTTGGCGTGTCGTCCGTGACGGTCACGGAGATCGACGAGCGCAAGGGCGGCAGCAAGGCCGGAGAAGCGGCTCTGCTGGAAAAGGCCTTGCCCAAGGGCGCGTCGGTGATTGTGCTGGACGAGCGGGGGCGGGCACTTTCCTCGCCGGCGTTCGCCAACCATATCGCGGCGATTCGGGACGCCGGCACCCCTGACATGGCCTTTGTCATCGGCGGTGCCGATGGTCTGGACCCGGAATTTGTCCGGCGGGCCGACATGGCCCTGTCTTTCGGCAAGATGGTATGGCCGCACATGCTCGTGCGGGTGATGCTGTCGGAACAGGTCTATCGGGCGGTTTCGATCCTGGCGGGCACGCCATATCATCGGGTCTGACGCTCCGGTGGCCCGTTGCCCCTTCTGGTCCACGCCGGCAACCATCCAGGCCCCCGCAATCTGAGCTCTGGCGCTGTTCGCTCTGGAACGGGCATATGGTCGGCCCGGGAGCTGCACGGACGGCGGGCCGTTCAAGCCTGCTCCGTGGCGCACCATTTCACCGGCTTCAGCCATGCGCAGCGCGAAAGCGCGACTTGTCGGCACGAATGCGCGGTTTTGGTTCCATTTTGGCGGGTCCGGCTCTAGGAAAGCGACAACCAAGGAGACCTCCCCATGAGCATTCCCAAACCTGTCGTTCTTTGCATTCTTGATGGCTGGGGCATCGGCACCAAGCCGCCCGAGGTCGAGGGCAACTCTCCAGTGCTGGCCAAGACGCCAAACTTTGACCGCCTGATTGCCGAATGCCCCAACGCAACGCTCATCACCTTTGGCCCTGACGTCGGGTTGCCGACAGGGCAGATGGGCAATTCCGAAGTGGGACACACCAACATCGGCGCCGGGCGCGTGGTTGCGATGGACCTCGGACAGATCGACCTGTCCATCGAGGACGGAAGCTTTGCAAAGCGCGAGAAACTGCAGCAGTTCATCGCGACCCTTAAGGAAACGGGTGGGACCGCCCATCTCTCGGGCCTGGTGTCGCCGGGTGGCGTGCATTCGCACCAGAGCCACATCGTCGAAGCCGCCCGTGTCATCGCCGAGGCCGGCGTGCCGGTGCAGATCCATGCCATCACCGATGGTCGGGACGTTCCGCCGCAATCTGCCGCGGCGCAGGTTGCTGCCTTCGAGGCCGCGCTGCCCAAGGGCGCGCATATCGGTTCGTTGATCGGCCGCTATTTTGCCATGGACCGGGACAACCGCTGGGAGCGTGTCCGGCAGGCGTTCGACCTGTGTGTCGCCGGCACGGCAGAGACGACTGCGGCCAGCGCCACGGCGGCCTGTGAGGCGGCCTACGAGCGGGGCGAGACAGACGAATTCATCAAGGCCACCAAGATCGATGGTTATGTTCAACCCAAGGATGGGGACGGCCTGCTGTTCCTGAACTTCCGCGCCGACCGTGCCCGCGAGATCCTCGCCGCGCTCGCCGATCCGGCGTTCGACGGGTTTGACGCCTCTGCTCGCCCGGAATGGGGCGCCATTTGCGGCATGGTCGAGTATTCCGACCGCCACAACGAGTACATGCAGGTGATCTTCCCGTCGCAGGAAATCATCAACACGCTGGGCGAATGGGTGTCCAAACAGGGTCTGACCCAGTTCCGGCTGGCCGAGACCGAGAAATACCCGCACGTGACCTTCTTCCTGAACGGCGGGGTGGAAACACCCTATCCGGGCGAACAGCGCGCGATGCCGAAATCCCCCAAGGTGGCGACCTATGACCTGCAACCGGAAATGTCGGCGCCCGAGGTGACGGAGGAGTTCGTCCAGGCCATCGAGGCCGGGTTCAACCTGATCGTGACCAACTATGCCAACCCGGACATGGTGGGACACACTGGTATCCTGGAGGCTGCAGAAGCCGCCTGCGAGGCGGTCGACACGGGCCTTGGCAAGGTGATCGCGGCCCTGGAAAAGGCCGGAGGCGCGATGATCGTGATCGCGGACCACGGCAATTGCGAGACGATGTTCGCAGAGGACGGCGGCCCGCACACTGCGCACACCACCAATCTGGTTCCGGTGATTCTGTTCAACGGACCCGAAGGCGCGAAGCTTCATGCAGGCCGCCTGGCCGATGTTGCCCCGACGATCCTCGAACTCATGGGCCTGCCCCAGCCCGCTGAAATGACCGGCGTCAGCCTGATCGACAGATGATCCGGGCCGGGCTGCTTGCCGCATCGCTGTTGTTGGGAACTGCGGCAAGCGCAGCGCCCGATCTTTCGGCCGTCGCCCTTCAGGCGGCGGACGATCTTCAGGCCGCGTCCCGATCCCTTGAGGCCGCGGATGGCGCGCGCAATCGCGTGAAGGCCCTGACGGGAACGGTTGAGGCCTATGAAAACGGCCTTGCGGCCTTGCGCGCGGGTATGCGTCTGGCCGCGCGGCGCGAGCGCGCGTTGCAGGCCAGCCTCGCGGCGCGCGACGAAGAGATCTCGCAACTCCTTGCGGCGCTGACCGCAATGGGCCGCTCGCCGGCGCCGCTGTTGCTGTTGCACCCCTCTGGTCCCATCGGGACGGCTCGGTCCGGGATGATTCTCAGCGATGTCACACCGGATGTTCAGGCCGAAGTGGAGGCGCTGCGGCGCGATCTGGAGGAAATCGACGCCCTGCGCGCACTGCAGACCCGTGCCGGCGGGGCGCTGGCGAGCGGTCTTCAGGGCGCACAGGAGGCCCGCACCGCGCTGTCGCAAGCCATGTCCGACAGAAAGGACCTGCCGCGCCGCTTCACCGCAGATCCGGAGCGAATGCGCCAGTTGCTGGAAACCGCCGACAGTCTGGATGGGTTTGCCGCTGGTCTGATGGTGATCGAACCCGGGATCGCGGATGATACCGGGTTTGAAACGCTGCGCGGAAGCCTGCCTTTGCCGGTGCAGGGCGTGGTCCTGCGCGGGTACCGACAGGCGGACGCGGCGGGCGTTGCGCGGCCCGGTCTATTGATCGCAACTCGGCCCGGGGCCCTTGTCACCGCTCCGTCCGAAGGGACCATCCGGTATGTCGGCCCGCTGCTGGACTACGGAAACGTGATGATCCTTGAGCCGGCGGATGACGTTCTTCTGGTTCTTGCCGGCGTGGGAACGGTCTATGGTGACGCGGGAGAGGTCGTTCAGGCGGGCGCTGCGCTTGGATTGATGGGGGGCAGGGCTCCGGAAGGCAGCGAGTTTCTGTCCGAACCCGAAGAGAGTGGTGGCGCTGAGCGCAGCGAGACGCTTTATATTGAGCTGAGAGAAGGCGAGACCCCGGTGGACCCGACAAACTGGTTCGCCGCGACACAAGAAAAATGAGGACCGCATGAAGAAGTTCGTGATGGCCGCAATGGGCGGCATACTGGCAGGCGGGGTGATTACCACCCAGGTGGCCGGCCCGCTGATCGCCCAAGAGGCGGAGCGCAACAGCTCGATCTACGAACAGCTCGACCTGTTCGGCGATATCTTCGAGCGGATCAGGGCACAATACGTCGAGGAAGTCGATGAACGGGATCTGATCGAATCGGCCATCAACGGCATGCTGACGTCGCTTGACCCGCATTCCAGCTATCTGTCGCCCGACGACGCCGACGACATGCGGGTGCAGACTCGTGGCTCGTTTGGCGGGCTTGGCATCGAGGTGACGCAGGAAGAGGGTTTCGTGAAGGTGGTCTCGCCGATCGACGACACCCCGGCCGACGAGGCCGGGATGGAATCAGGCGATTTCATCACCCATGTTGATGGCGAAAGCGTGCTGGGCCTGACGCTCGATCAAGCGGTGGATCTGATGCGTGGCCCGGTGGGCTCCGAGATCATCATCACCGTTGTTCGCGAGGGCGTGGACGAGCCGTTTGATGTGTCCATCATCCGCGACACGATCAAATTGACGGCGGTGCGCACCCGCACCCAGGGCGAAACCGTTGTGCTGCGTGTGACCACCTTCAACGACCAGACCTATCCCAACCTTGAAAGCGGCCTGAAGGAAGCCGTCGAAGAGGCCGGCGGCATGGATGCCGTCAACGGGTTCGTTCTGGATCTTCGCAACAACCCCGGTGGCTTGCTGACCCAGGCGATCAAGGTGTCGGATGCGTTCCTCGACAAGGGTGAAATCGTCTCCACCCGTGGCCGCAATCCGCAGGACGGGGACCGTTACAACGCCCAGATCGGTGACCTGGCCGTCGGTAAACCGATGGTCATCCTGATCAACGGTGGCTCTGCCTCTGCGTCGGAAATCGTCGCCGGTGCGCTGCAGGATCACCGTCGCGCGATTGTTGTGGGCACCAAGAGCTTCGGCAAGGGTTCGGTTCAAACGGTCATGCCGCTGAAGGGCGATGGCGCGATGCGCCTGACCACGGCGCGCTACTACACGCCGTCGGGCCGCTCGATCCAGGCGTTGGGTGTTTCGCCCGACATCGTGGTGGAACAGCCGCGCCGCGACCCGAACGCCGAAGAGGAAGAAGAAGAGAACACAGCCGTGAACCGGTTCAGCCGGTCCGAGGCGGATCTGCGCGGCAGCCTCGACAACGACAGCCTGACCGAGGACGAACGCCGTCAGATCGAGGAAGATCGCCAGAAGGCAGAAGATGCCGCCGCCCTGCGCGAAGAGGATTACCAGCTGGCCTATGCCATCGACATTCTCAAGGGGCTCTCGGCTCTGGTGCCGGGCGACTGACCCGAAGCGACAGACAGGACACAGGCCGGGCTATGGGCTGACTTTGTCTGGAAGCACACGATGCAAAGAAAGGCCTGTCGCGATGATCGCGGCAGGCTTTTTTGAAGAAACAGTTGGCGCGTCTGGGGGGCTCCGGCTGCAAGTGAGCGATAGGATTTTCCTGTAGGAGTGGGATTGCCGCTGCTGTGGAACAGACTTGCGCAAATCAGCCAGGTGTCTTTCGATTTCGAAATCAGGACCAGTATCCTCGTTCCGCGTGCTTGAGCTCCGTCTTGCACCGGGCGTGGGCCTGAAACCCACATCACCTCCAAGATTTGCGCCAGCCTTGGTTTGGCGCCGGGACGACCTCTCGCGGTGGTCCCAGAAAATCGCGATGATCCGCAGCACTGCCAGATCTCGCCGGTATTTCGACCTCAGGTCGATGCGCATGTCGGGACCGACCAGAAACCAATCCTTCAAGGTGGTGCATGCCGAGAATGCGCCGGCAGGCCATTCGCCTTCGGATGAACGCCGTCAGACAGCGCAGAACGGGCGCCGAGGATTCGCCCAGCGGACTGTAAAAAAGGATAATCCTCCCGTACGAGGGGGAAGCCAGAGTGGACTCTTCTCGGCACGGGACCTGAAGAGATACAGATGAAAGTGACCAAAATCGGCGCGCGCGCCGAGATCCCTGCGATCCTGCTGAGGACAGCCCTTGATACCTCACCCGGACCCTGAAAGCGGCCGCCTGACATGAAACCCATGCCGCAGCTTGGCATAGGGGAAACCGGCTGAAGACGCAGGGCTATCTCTCCGACCAGTCGAGCTTCAAAAGGGTCGATGCGACCCAGCCTTGCCATGGTCTCTCGGATCGGCGGCCTCCCCATGGCGCGATCTGCCCAAGTGGCATGCCAAACAGGACCTTGATCGCGAGGCGCGTCTGGATGGCTGCGTCACCGGAGGTTTGCTGGCTGCGACGTATGCCGGCGTGCGCGGCCTTCCTCACCATCGTCGTATCCAGGCAGACGCTCTGCGATCGACGCTGCCTCAATGCCTGATTGTAGTCACGCCGGTGCGTGGTCGTGCAGACCGTCGTTTCGGGTCGGCGCATCCCCGTCGGCTATCACGTTGAGGGTTCGGTGATGACTCCCATCGGGGTATTTCGGAACAAAGCCCCGGTGCGCCCTCAGTCGGCAAAATGGCATGCCACGCTCGTGCCGCCGAGCTTGCGGAATTCGGGGCGTTGGCTTGAACAAATCGGCTGTGCGATGGGACATCTCTGGGCATAGGCACATCCGGGCGGGCGATTGATCGGATCCGGGATCTCGCCGACCGGTTCGGGCACCTCGCGGCCGATTTCGTCGATCCTCGGGGCGACCTCCAGCAGCATTTGGGTATAGGGGTGTTTTGGCGCGGCAAAGAGCTGCTCGGAGTCGGCCTCCTCGACGATCCTCCCGAGGTAGAGAACGCCGATCCGGTCGCACATGTGCCGCACCACCGTCAAGTCGTGGCTGATGAAGAGATAGGTCAGCCCAAGCTCCTCGCGCAGATCGCTCATCAGGTTGAGCACCTGCGCCTGAACCGAGACATCGAGCGCCGAGGTTGGTTCGTCACAGACGATCAACTTGGGGCGGGAGGACAGCGCGCGGGCGATACAGATCCTCTGGCGTTGCCCACCGGAGAACTCGTGCGGGAACTTCGCGGCATCCTCCGCCGAGAGGCCCACCTGTTCCAGCAATTGCTCTGCCAGACCGCGCGTCTCGCCGCCGCGTGCGACCACGGGTTCGACGATGATGTCCCGCACCCGCCAACGCGGGTTCAGCGAGGCATAGGGATCCTGAAAGATCATCTGCACATCTGACCGGAGGTGCGCCTGCGCGTCCGGGTCGTGTTGGTCGAAAGGATCGATGCCACCGATCTGTACGGAACCCTCGCTCGGCGGCAATAGCCCCACGAGCATCCGCCCGATGGTGGATTTGCCCGACCCGCTTTCCCCCACGAGGCCATAGACGCCTTTCTCCGGGATCTCGAAACTCACGTCGTCCACGGCGGTCAGGAAAGCTTTTTTCCGACGTTCGATCACCCGGTTCAGCCAGGGTTTGGACACGTCGAAGCGGCGGGACAGATCCTTGACGGTGACATAGCTCATGCCTCGACCTCGCCATGTTGGATTGGAAACCAGCAGGCGGTGCGCCCGTTGTCAGCCTCAAGACGCGGCGCGGCGCCCTGCCTGCAGCGATCCTGCGCTCGCTCACAGCGCGCGGCGAAGGCACATCCCTCCGGCAGTGCCGTCAGGCGTGGCATGGCCCCGGGGATCTGCCGCAGGCGCGCCTGTCCGGCCGAGGCGGCCGGGGTCGAACTCAGCAATCCGTCCGCGTAAGGGTGCCTTGGGCGGCGCAGCACCTCGGCCACGTCGCCGATCTCTGCCATCCGACCGGCATACATCACCGCGATGCGATCGGCGGCCTCGGCGATGACGCCGATATCATGGGTGATCAGCATGACCGCGACGCCCCGTTGGCGGCAAAGCCGTTTCAGCAGCGCAATGATCTGGGCCTGTACGGAGACGTCGAGCGCCGTGGTCGGCTCGTCCGCGATCACCAGCGACGGCTCGGCACAGAGGGTCAGAGCGATCACGGCGCGTTGGCGCATGCCGCCGGAAAACTCGTGCGGATAGCTGTTGATCCGCTCCTCGGCGGCGGGGATGCCGACCTCGTCCAACGCCGCGATGGCCCGCTCACGAGCCGCATTGGCCCCGAGATCGAGATGGGTGCGGATTGTTTCGGTGAGTTGATCGCCGATCCGCAGGAGCGGGTTGAGCGAGGTGAGCGGGTCCTGAAAGATCATGCCGATCTGCTTGCCACGCAGGCGGCGCATCTCCTCGGACGACAGCGTGTCGATCCGCTGGCCCGCCAGGCGCACCTCGCCTCCGGCGATCCGTGCCGGCGGATCAAGCAGGCCGATCACAGCGTTTCCCGTCATCGACTTTCCGGCGCCGCTCTCGCCGACAATACCGAGGATCTCGCCCGGCGCGATGTCGAAGGAGACGCCATCGACGGGTTTCAACAGCCCGCGGCGGGTCTTGATTTCGACCGTCAGGTCCCTGAGCGAGAGGACGGGGTTGGCCAGGTCGTGTCCCATCACTTCAGCCTCGGGTTGAGCGCGTCGCGGAGCCAGTCCCCGAGCAGGTTCACGCTGAGCGCCAGGGCCAGCAACGTTAGGGACGGGAAGAGCAGGATCCACCACTCGCCGGAAAACAGGAAGCCCTGGCCGATGCGAATGAGCGTGCCAAGCGACGGCTGCGTCGGTGGGGCACCAACGCCGAGGAAGCTCAGCGTGGCCTCGGCGATGATGGCCAGCGCCAGGGAGATCGTGGCGATCACCAGCACCGGCGAGAGCACGTTTGGCAGGATGTGCCGCAACATGATCGCGCCCGGGCGGCGGCCGATGAGCTGGGCGGCCTGGACGTATTCGCGCCCCTTCTCGACCAGTGTCGCCCCGCGCACCACGCGGGCGAACTGCACCCAGTCCGACAGGCCGATGGCCAGGATCAGCACCCAGATCGCCATCTGGTCACGGTATTCGACCGGCGTGATCCCCTTGGCGATGCCGAAGATCAGCATGGCGACAAGGATCGCCGGAAATGTCAGCTGAACGTCGGCGACGCGCATGATGATGGTGTCGGTCCAGCCGCCGACATAGCCCGCGAGCAGGCCCAGCGTGACCCCAAGCAGCAGCGCGAAGGAAACCGCCGAAACGCCGACGAAGAGCGAGATGCGCATGCCGTGGAGAATGGTCGAGAAAACATCCCGGCCCTGATCATCGGTGCCGAGCCAGAAGCTCTCGCCGGTGAAGGCATTGGGTGTGCCGGGGGGTGTGAAGCCGTTCATCAGATTCAGTTCGATCGGGTTGAACGGATCTTGCGGCGAGATAAGGGGGGCAAAGATGGCGGCAAGTACCAGCACGATCACCACGAAGGCCGAGAGGACGGCCACCGGCGAGCGCAGGAAAAGGTAGGCAAAATCGCTGTCCAGCGCATTGCGCAGGCGTAGTCCGATGCTGGTGCTCATGCGGAGGCCTCCGAGCGGTCGACCCGCAGGCGTGGATCGATGAAGAAATACAGGACATCCACGAACAGGTTGATCAGCACGAACATCACCGAGATCAGCATCAGGTAGGCCGCCATCACCGGGATGTCGACAAACTGGATCGCATTGACAAAGAGCAGCCCGAGGCCGGGCCACTGGAACACGGTCTCGGTAACGATGCCAAAGGCGATGATCGACCCGAGTTGCAGGCCGATCACCGTGGTCACCGGCACCAGCGTGTTGACCAAGGCATGGCGGAAATACACCGTCCGCGTTCTCAGGCCGCGCGCCCGTGCGAAGCGGATGTAATCCTGCCGCAAGACCTCGAGCATCTCGGAGCGCACGAGCCGCATGATCAGGGTCATCTGGTAGAGGCCCAGCGTGATCGAGGGCAGGATCAGCGCGAGCAAGCCGGACCTGGTGGCAAAGCCGGTTGTCCACCAGCCCAGCTCGACCGTCTCGCCACGCCCGAAGGATGGCAGCCAGCCAAGCTCCACCGAGAAGACGTAGATCAGCAGGATACCGATCAGGAAGGTCGGAAGCGAGACCCCGATCAGCGACAGCGACATGATTGCCTGCGCGGCAAAGCCATTGCGCCGGATCGCGGTGAACACCCCGAACACGATTCCAAACGAGATGGCCAAGGTTCCGGAAACGAGCGCGAGTTCCAGCGTGGCGGGTGCGCGCTCCGCGAGGATGTCCGCCACGGGCCGTCCCTGACCATAGCTCACGCCGAAGTCGCCTTGCACGGCGCTGGAAAGAAACCGGACGTATTGCACCAGCAACGGCGCATCCAGCCCGAGTTCAGTGCGCAGACGGTCGATATCTTCCTGCTGCGCCTCCTGGCCGAGCATGTTGTCGATCGGGTCGCCAATGAAACGGAACATCGAGAAGGCGATAAGACCGACGACAAGCAGAACGAGCACGGATTGTGCGGCGCGGCGGAGGATATAGGCAAGCATGACGCGCTATCCTTGAAAACGACGAAATACCGCCGCCCCGGCAGGGGGCGACGGTCGTGGCAGGGTCAGTCGTTGGGTCAGTTGACGGTGACCCAACGCAGGATGAAGAAATTGTCCGGCCGCTGGGTCATCTCGACATTCGAGCGCACGCCCCAGACAAGCGGCTGCACGTAAAGCGGCACATAGGCCATCTCGTCCTGCAGGATTTCCGCCGCCTCATCCAGCATCGCCTGTCGCTTGGTGTCGTCGATTTCCGACTGGATGATCGGCAGCATCTCGTCGATGCGGGCGTTGGAATACCCCCCGAAGTTCCAGCTGCCGAGCTTCTTTTCGGCATTGGGCGTCGACGCGAGGAACCGCAGCGGGTGTTCTGCATCGAATGTGCCCGGGGACCAGCCCAGCAGGTACATGTCGAAATTGTCTTCCCGCAGTTCCGGCCAGTAATTCTGCACCGGCATCGCATCGAGTTCGGCAGTGATCCCGGCCTGTGCCAGCATGCTCACCACGCCCTGGCAGACGGCTTCGTCATTCAGGTAGCGGTTGTTGGGGCACTTCAGGCCAAAGGAGAACCCGTCTGGATACCCGGCCTCGGCCAGCAGCGCCTTGGCTGCTTCGACATCATAGGCCGGGCGGGCCGCGTTGGCCTCGGAATAGCCGCGCATCGCCGGGCTCACGAGCTGGCTTGCGGGCTCGGCATTTCCTCGCATGATCGTCTGCAGGATCGCCGGGACATTCACCGCATGTGCAACGGCCTGGCGCACTTTCGCGTCCTGGAACGGGTTCGGCTTGCCGGCGTCACCGGTGTATTTCAGCTCCGCCGCTTCGTGGCCGAAGCCGAGCATGATCACACGCGCCTCGATCCCCTGGATCACGTTCACGTCCGGGTTGGAGGCCAACCGGGCGGCGTCCTGGATCGGCACCGGGTTGATGAAATCCACATCGCCCGAGAGCAGGGCCGCCACCGCCGTCGCGGGATTCTGGATCGGCGTGAACTCGGCCCGCGTAATGTTGTGTTCGGCCTCCCCCCACCAGCCGTCATGGGGTTCGAGAACCGTGCGCAGGCCCGGCTCGCGTGCGGTCACCTTGAAGGCGCCGGTGCCGTTGGCATTCAGCGTCGCGAAGTTGCCCTCTTCCTTGTTGGGCGTTGCGGCGGCATTGGCTTCAGCCCACCCCTTGTCGACGATCATCCAGTTTGCAATGGAATCGGGAAAGATCGGGTTGGGCGCATTGGTCTTGATGTCGATCGTGTAGGGGTCAACGACCTCCAGGCTTGCCACCGGGGAGAACCAGCTGCGGGTATCCGCGGCTTCGCCGGACGCCCGTTCGTAGGAAAACTGCACGTCCTCCGCGTCAAATGCCGCGCCATCGTGGAAGGTGACGCCCTCGCGCAGTTTGAAACGCCAGCCCTCGCCTTCGCCGATCGGCTCCCAGCTGGTGGCCAGCGCTGGCTCAATGGTCATGTCCTTGCCGCGCCGCACGAGCCCCTCGTAGACATTGTTGAGGAACCCCAAGACCGGGGCGGAGTTGACCGCATGAGGATCGAGTGTCTGCGGATCGGTTGTTCCGGCCCACTTGAACTCTTCCGCTACGGCATGTGTGCCCATCAGCGCGCACAGCGCTGTGGCCATTCCTATCTGTCTCATGGCGTCCCTTTCATGTCCTGTTCGCGCCCCATGGAGACTTGAGACGAGTGCAAATTGCAAGGCTCATGCCGTGGTCGAAACCGAACGGTGGTTGTTTCTCTTTTCAACAGATCGGCATCTACTGTGATCGAATTTGTCCTGTGCGCACTGCCGCTGGCGGCCCGGAAACCGCAAATGTGGATTTCGTTGGGCGCGTCTGTTCGCGCGGCAGTGCGAAGTCCTCTTGTCTGAAGCCTTCGAGACGTCCATCCGCTGAAACCTGTTGTTCGCTGTTGTTGAATGAGAACCTCCGATCGAGCGCCTCGACCGGTCCGGCCAGGACACCGGCCCGAATGGATAGGTTTTTGGGAGCGGAGATTCTTTTCGAAGCTTGCGCGTTCTCCGACCTGCTCGGCCCCCCCATCCCCTACGTTAACCTCTTACCGACCCACTGAACGACTTCGAAGTCGAAGAAATCTGTCAGGTAATGACAACAGGGAGCCAGAGACATGGAACACAATACCGGCATTCAGGGCCGATGGATGACTGCGCTTTCCCTTGCGGGGAGCATGTTGTTGGCAACCGGGGCACAGGCCCAGGACAAGCCGAACATCCTGGTGATCTGGGGCGACGATATCGGCCAATCGAACATTTCAGCCTACACTCGGGGTTTGATGGGCTATCAAACGCCCAACATCGACCGCGTCGCCGATGAGGGCATGATGTTCACCGATTATTATGGGGAACAATCCTGCACCGCCGGGCGCGCCTCCTACATCATGGGGCAATCCGTCTACCGGTCTGGCCTGTCCAAGGTCGGTCTTCCCGGAGCCGATCTTGGGATGAAGGTAGAGGATCCCACGATTGCCGGTCTGCTCAAGGCCGAGGGCTACGTGACCGCTCAGTTCGGCAAGAACCACCTGGGCGACCGGGATGACATGCTGCCGACCAATCATGGCTTTGACGAGTTCTTTGGCAATCTTTATCACCTGAACGCCGAGGAAGAGCCTGAAAACCGCGACTACCCCGGCGATGCCGTCCTGGCGGATGGAACAACATTCCGGGAGACCTTTGGCCCGCGGGGCGTGATCAAGTCCTCGGCCGACGGCTCGATTGAAGACACCGGTCCCTTGACCAAGAAGCGGATGGAAACGGTTGACGATGAAACCGTCGCCGCGGCCATCGACTTCATCAAGCGCTCCAATGACCAGGGCCAACCGTTCTACGTCTGGTGGAATGGCACGCGCATGCATTTCCGCACCCATGTGAAAGACGAGCACTTCGGCATTTCAGGCCAGGATGAATATGGCGACGGCATGGTCGAACATGACATGCATGTCGGGCAGCTTCTGGACGTGCTGGACGACCTGGGTATCGCGGACAATACCATCGTTCACTACTCGACCGACAACGGCCCACACAAGAACACCTGGCCTGATGCTGGCACAAACCCGTTCTACAGCGAAAAGAACACCAACTGGGAAGGCGGCTGGCGTGTTCCGTCCTTGGTGCGCTGGCCCGACAAGATCGAAGCCGGCAGCGTTTCGAATGAAATCATGCACCACATGGACTGGCTGCCGACCTTCATGGCTGCGGTTGGCAACGACAACATCAAGGAAGAGCTGAAAGCCGGTGGTGTTCAGGCGATTGGTCGTGAGTACAAGGTCCACCTGGACGGCTACAACTTCCTGTCGGTGTTGACCGGTGAAGCCGAAGAAGGCCCGCGTCATGAAATCTTCTACTTTGCAGACACCGGCGAACTGACGGCGTTGCGCTATGACGACTGGAAGCTGATCTTCATGGAGCAAAAGGCCGTCTATACGCTGCGGGCCTGGATCGAACCCTGGACAGCGCTCCGTGTCCCTCTGATCACAAACCTGCGCCGCGACCCGTTTGAACAGGCCCATCTGACATCCAACACCTATTTCGACTGGATGATCGATCGCATCTACCTTCTGGTTCCGGCTCAGAAATACGTGGGTCAATTCCTGGCGACCTTCGAGGAATTCCCACCGCGTCAGAAACCGGCCAGCTTTTCCATCGATCAGGTGATGGAGTCGATGACCGCCCAGAACGGCAGCAAGTAGCAGTCGTCCAACGCGAAACACGATACGCCGCCACGAGAAAAACCACGTGGCGGCGGCTCAAAGATATCAACTGCACTGAAGGAAACCACCAATGAGCGATCTCGTAATCGTTGTCTTTGAAGGCCGTCATACGGCAGACGAAGCGCTTCTGCGTCTGCAGAAAATGAGCATGGATTGGGAAGTCGACCTTGATGAAGTGGTCGTCATGACCCGCGACAAGGGCGGCGTTCTGCGGACCCGGAATTCCGACACGTTGACGGCAACGGGCTTTCTGGGCGGCACATCGCTCGGGGCCATGACCGGGGCGCTGCTCGGGGCCATGGCCGGAAACCCGGCCGCAGGATTCCTGGCTGGTTCCGCGGTTGGTGCCAGTTCGGGAACGCTGGCCGGGATGCTGGACCAGGCCGACGAGGAAGACGCGTTGGCGGCCCGCGTCGGCGCCAAGATGAAGCCCGACTCGTCAGCGCTGGCCATGATTGGCTGGACCAACCGCCCGACCAAGGTTCTGGGCGAACTCGACGATTTCAAGGGTGAGGTCATCGAGACATCCCTGTCTGTCAGCGACGAAAAGGAACTGCGCGCCGCTCTGGCGGACTGATCCAGGATCGCCATCCCAAGGGCCTGCGGATCAACCGCAGGCCCTTGAAACATCGTAGAACTCTCCGGAGCGACGCTGGATAAATGTCGAAGGCCAAACGCTTGCCGCAATTCGCGACGCAGTCACCCAGTCCAGTCCGATGTCCGCCGCCGCTCAGCACATGGCGGGCGGCCTCACCGCCGAGTGCAAGAGTATCGACATTGCGATCGTTGCAGACGGCTGGAGTATCGCTGAACTCCTGCGGGGCAATATCCAAAATGACCTGGGCGAGTTCGTCGGATATGTGCATGACGTGATCGTTCCGCCCGATGACGATACGACCTTCGTCATCGTGACTGTCACGGGTTTCCTGAAAAACGGCGAAAGGCTGGTGGCCGCACCCGGTATCGGCTGTTCCCTGTAGGATGACGGCAGTTTTCCTTTGCCGGGCGCCGCAAAGAACGCGTTGAAAGCTATGCCCACGTCTCCCTCCCCCAAGACCTGAACCGACGTGAACCATTCCAACCAAGGACGAAGGAACAGATCTTGTTGCTCCCCTGATGGACGATCTCGAAACCGCGCAGAATGCTCGGAAAGAATGCGCCGCGATGGCGAAGGAGCAACTTCTGACTCTTGAAGACGCCGTCGTGGCTTTCAAGGAAGATGGTGATGGCAAAATCGACCGGGCGATCAACCTGACCGCACCCGGCGCGATGGGTGGCGCATGGTTGGGCGGGCTGATCGGTGCGTTTGCCGGCAGTGTGACCGGTGGCGTCGGATTGACGATTGCCAGTCTGGCAGGTGGTGCGGCGGGTGGCGCGCTCAGCGGGTGGATGATGGACGCCGGCATTTCGGACGACATGACGAAAAAGACCGCCGATTCGCTGGAGCAGGACAAGGCGATCCTGTTCATCGCGGGACGGACGGGGGCGCCGGACAAGATTCTGGAGAGACTCCGGAAATCTGGTGGCACCGTCGTCACGTCGAACCTCATCGAAGACGCCGACAAGCACATCAATTCGATCCTGTCCGGCGGCTCTGCCTGACACGCAAACGGTCTCCGGGGTACGCGCAGGTCGACGAACAGCCGAAGCTTGTCCTGCAGATCACGGTCTATCAACTGCGCCACGATCAGATCGATCGCTTCTCGGCGGGCATCGCGAGACGGGGGTCAACTGGCTGCTCGACAATGGGATGGTGTTCGAAAGCGCTCACCATGGGCACGCCAACACTGAAACCATCGTCGGCCACACAGCCCTGGCAATCGGCGCGCGCCCGGCTGTTCACGGGATGCTGGCCAATCTCTGGTTCCACCGGAAGACCGGCCAGCGAACCTACAATGGTCAGGCCCCCGAATTTCCGTTGGTTGGCGCTGCCGGAAACGATGCCTCCGCCGAGATCGACCCGACCCGACCCAACGCGCCGCGACAACCGACAGGCGCTCGCCGCGCAATATCGCGATGACGACCCTGTCCGACGGAATCGCCAAGAATTTCGGGCCCAGATCGAAGATCTTTAGCGTCTCGGTCAAGGGCCGCGGCGCGATCTCGATGACCGGCCACGCCGGGCCGGCCTATTGGTTCTCCAAGGCCAGAGGCCGGTTTGTGACCTCAACATTCTACCGGCAGGACTATCCTGACCGGGTTGGAACATGGGCTGAAACGGGCCTCGTCGCCGGCTACGCGGACCGGGACAGGACGTTGCTGCCCAAACCGGATGTCTAGCTGTTTGCCGACAAGGACGACCAATCATGGGAGACGAGCCTTCCCGGCTTCGGCAACGTCTTTCCCCCCAACTGGGGACCTGCTGACAGATGTCGATGACCGGATCGGTCTGGAAAACACGCTGGTGGTCCTGTCGGCGGATCATGACGGGCCGGAACGCCCGGGCCATCTGAGAACACTTTGAATCGAGGTCGGGCTGTTCGACTTCGAACGTGTCGACACGGAGCCCGGTTTCGTGCGCCTGCAGGCAGATTTCGGCGTGTCCCAGGAACTCATTCGCACCTTCTCGAACCCATACCTCGATCTTGACCGCGATGTGATCGCCGCCCGGGGGCTGGACCAGGCGGAGGTCGAGGCGGCCGTCGCGGAAGAACTCCAGAGACTGCCCGGGATTGCCTTTGCGGTCAGCAGTTCGGCCCCGCGCCGGGGTGCCCTTGCCCTTACGTCGACACGCATCAGCGAAGCGGTGCTGGCCAATCTCCACCGGGACCGCTCAGGCGACATCTATGTCGTCTTCGAACCGCATTGGTTCGGGAATGAATTCGACGGCTTGAAGGTCGCCTCCGCGCATGGCTCGCCCTGGGTCTATGACACCCATGTCCCGATCATCTTTGCCCGGCACACCGTTCGGTCCGGGCGCGTGTTCCGAAACGTCGGCACCATTGATGTCGCGCCGTTGGTGGCGGCCGACCTCGGGACGGGCCAGCCGTAAGGCGCAACCGGAGAGACGTTGACCGAAACCTTCGAATGATGGGGACGCAAGGCTGTCCATACGGACCGTAGAACACCTCAAGACAATCCGACTGTCTGGAGAAGAAATGGACAGGCCTGTCGCTGTCATCGTCCGGCGAGCGTTGCTGTCTGGGCGATCGGACGTTCCGGTACGGGACCGGAATTCCCAGGATCACCTGCGTGCGTCCTGCGCGGATGGCCAATTGCCCAACCGGTCAATCATGGTTGGGATTGGTTCGCACAGCATCCGTCACGCCGGGCGTGTTGCGCCGGTCGTCTCTGGATGTGCCTCTGACTGGGGAACGAGTTCCGCTGACCTTTGGCCGCACAAGGAGTGATGACCGGCCATAGGGGCAGGGCAAACGGTTCCGTGTTCGCGGGCTCGATCTCTACCGACTAGAACTGCGCATGGCTCTGCGACACCGCCCCAGATCCCGGCAGGTTATGCGGTGTGATGATCTGCAGATCGCTGAACAAGGCCATATCCGTCAATGGAACCAGCCCTTGCCGCGCAGAAAAGACGCGCAGGGCGCGGTGCAAATCCACCCGCAAGTCGTGATGCAGAACAAAGCTGATGTCGCCTGCCTTCAAGAGCGCTGCATTGTCCGCATCAAGATCATGGGCGATGAAGTGGCGGGGTGTTCGCCCATGGGCGTTCAGGAACTCGACGATCGCGCGATTGCCGCCGCCCATGGAGTAGACAGCGTCCACATCGGCGGCCCTGATCGGCTGCGCATCCAGGCGTCGCCGAGTGTTCCCGGCCAACCCCGCACCGCCCGTGATTTCAAGGATATCGTACCCGGGGCGCAAGGCCAGAAAGGTGTCTCTGAACTGGACGTGGCGCTCGGCTTCCCCCTGAAACTCTTCCTGGCTGCGCGATGTCAGGATCGTTCCTCTGTCGTCGGCAAGTGCGTTTGCAAGCAGATAGGCCGCCGTGCGCCCGGCCTTGGCGTTGTCGATGCCGGCATAGGCCGACCGTTTCGAGGTCGGAATATCGGTCACAAGGGTCACCACCGGGATTCCGGCCGCCTCAAGGGCATTCACCATGTCGCGAACCGCAGGTACATCCCGCGCCTTGAGGCAAACGCCATGGCTTCCGCGCTTCCTGATCCGGGTCAGAGCGGCGACAACATCACTCTCCTGCATGATCTCCTGAAACAGGAAGCGCGGGCGGAATACGGCTTCTCCCAGGGTGGGCAAGACCGCCTCGCAAGCCGATTTGATCTGACGACAAAACCGTTGGGGCGCTTCCACAACGACGTCCACGAACATGCGGCGACCACGCGCCGACAACTGCCGCTCCTGCGCCTCCAGCTCTTCCATAGCTGCCTGCACCCGCGCGCGGGTTTGCGGGCTGACATGGGCGCGATTGTTCAGCACCCGATCCACTGTCGCGACGCCAAGCCCGGATTGTCGGGCGATCTCCTTGATCGGGAATCGATGAGTCATTTGATGGTTTATTGATGTGTTTTGGGCCGCAAACAAGCGCCGGGATGCGTAACCTGTCTGGGCAGGAGGAGAATTCCATGAAGATCCATGTCAAGCCATCGGATGGCTTCTACACGGCAGACGGGTGCGACCTGAGCGATTTCGCGGCGCTCGCGTCCCGCGAAACGACCCCTGAGGACGCCCCGAACGCCGCCGCGTTGGCGCGGAACATACCCATCTATGATGTCCGGTCCTTGGGCGACCATCTGGTGACGCCCGAGGCGCGTCGGGCGCTCATGGCAGAATGGGCCTCGGTTCTGCAACACGGAGCAGGTGTGTTTGTGCTGAAACAGGCGCAACCGGACCATGGCGCCATCGACGCGGCCACATTGGCATACGAGCGCATCATTGCAGACGAAACGGCCGCTGGCGGCCAGGGGGCGGACCATTTCGCTGCTGCGGGCAGCAATGACCGAATCTGGAATTCGTTGCAAAAACTCTGCATCCGGGCGCCAGAGACGTTCATCCGCTACTTCGCATCGCCGGCGATTGATGCAGCCTCGGAGGCCTGGCTCGGCCCGACCTACCAGATGACGGCGCAGATCAACTTGGTTCATCCCGGCGGCAAGGCCCAACAGGCCCATCGGGACTATCACCTGGGCTTTCAGACCGCAGAGATCAGCGCCACATATCCCGCCCATGTCCATGATTTGTCGCCATTGATGACCCTGCAGGGGGGCATCGCGCATTGCGACATGGCGATCGAAAGCGGACCCACCAAGCTGTTGCCCTTCTCGCAACTTTACCGCCCCGGCTATGCGGCGTGGCGGCGCGACGATTTCCGTTCCTTCTTTGAGGATCACTACGTGCAATTGCCATTGGAGAAGGGCGACGCGATCTTTTTCAATCCGGCACTGTTCCATGCGGCCGGAGAAAACCGCAGCACTACTGTGCATCGTATGGTGAACCTGTTGCAGGTTTCGTCGGCCTTCGGTCGCGCGATGGAAAGCGTGGACCGCATCGCCATGTGCAAGACCGTCTTCCAACCGCTTTGCGCTGCATGGAGCTCGGGGAGCCTGTCCGAGGCTCAACTGGACTCTGTGATCGCATCGACCGCCGAGGGGTATGCCTTTCCCACGAACCTAGACAGGGATCCGCCCGTCGGCGGGCTTGCACCAAAGACGCAGGCAGAATTGCTGAGGGAAGCGGTACTGGGGCAGGCATCCGAGTACGAGGTGATCCGGCTTCTTGAGGATCAGGCCGCACGTAAACATGCCTGAAGCCAGATCGAAGGATTCCATGGCGTATCGCCGTTCGCCGGGTGAATGCCGATCGTTCGCAGACAAGGAGACTTGCGGATGTGACGGAATTGGGTGCGCAGGATCGCCATTGGCAATGTCGGTCCTGATCTCGGCTCCCCATCCTGCTTCGCTGGCCAAATCGGCCTTCCTGTAGCGGTCCTTGGCCACCGACAAAGATCGGGCCCTGATCGCTGCCCCCGTTGGCGGCAGCGATCAGCAAGCGCTGCACAAACGGGAAGGGTGCATGGCCGCGTTCAGCATTCGGCATTTCCGATCCAAGCCACAAAGGTCTCGCCAATCGCGATCAAGCTGACCCCGCGTTTCATTGACGATCAGGAGCATTTCTCGGGTTGCCGGTCTGCAAGATCATTCCTGCGAAGTGGCATTTCGTTCGCCAAGACGTTCGAGGTTGACGATCGTGCTGAGCATGATGCGATCATGGCTCCAACCGGACGAACTCCGCATGACAACCGCGCCAGACAACAGCAAAATGCACAAGGCAAGCCCGATCAAACGCCACGTTCTCTGTCCGCCGGTGGAAGACGGGCAATCGGTCAGCGCGAAAATGCGACGCCCGAGTTGGCTGTTCAGGACGGACCCATCGCCCGCCCCGACGAGGGCGACGACCGGCCCCACAGGGAAGAAGACGGTCCCGTGTCGGCAAGCACGTTCGTTCGCCCGGATGAGGCTCCGGCAATATCCGCTCCGATCAAGGTGAGGTCGCATGGCCACCTGCTGATCGCAGGACATCTCACGCAGTTCGCGCAATTGGCGGCACATCACCGCGAACGCCGGGTTCAGGAAAAAGAGCGGCTTCAAGGCCTCCAGGCCGATTTCATAGGCAAGGTCGAACTGCCGCAAATGCTGGAACTCATGTGCCAGCGCGTAATGGAGGTCGCGGTTGTGGGCGAGCACTTCCACGGGAAGGATAACGTAGCGGTTGCGCAGGCCGCAGGTCGAGAAGGGAACGCGCACCTCCTCGGAAATGACCAACCGCAGACGTCCGAACCGGCGCCAGGGGTGCGACCGTTTCACAATGCCACGCAGACGGAGACTTGCGCGCCCGAACCGGATCGCGTGCACGACACCACCTGTGGCGAGCACGGCCAGAAGCATTTGAGCCCACAGCGCGTCCTGCAGCAGGAACGCTTCAACCAGGCGTTCGCGCAGGCCCAGCAACGCCTCGAAACGAACCGCGCTCATGTCAATGTTTCCACTCAGGAAATTGGCAAGCAGCATGTCTGACACGGTGGGCGTTTCGAAAACACTCAATCCTGACACGAGGCTCGGCAGGACCGACGCCAGCAGGACCGCCACGATCACCAGTTCCAGCGCACGGGCCTGACCGATGAAGGCCAGGCGAAGACCTTTGAGAGGAAGCAGGCGGCGGACCGGAATCCAAAGCAGGACAAAAAGGCCCAGAAGCAGGTTGGCGTCGATCCAGGTATTGAGGAGCAGTTCAGCTGCCATGGTCCAGTTTCCTGCTCACCAGATCGCGGATTTCCTCCAGCGCCTCATCCGACAGAAACTCACCGTCCACCAGCCGGGCCACGAGCGCCGAAGGTGTGCCGTCGAAGAGTTTGTTCGACAGGTTCTGCAATGTCTGCTTCTGATATGAGACTTTGGGCACCGTCGGCCGGTATTGCAGGGAGCGATCGACCATTTCGCTGGTCAGAAAGCCCTTTTGCTCAAGGATCTTCAGCACAGTGGCGACCGAGGTGTAGGCGCGCTTGTGCTCACCGTTGAGCGCGGCCAGTACATCGCGCACAGTCCCGCCGCCGATGTCCCAGACAACGTTCATGAACTCAAGTTCAACCTCTGTCAGCGTCATGCTGTCTTGCCGTCTGCGCATTGGGGGTCCATCCTTCGCGACCGGGCTGGTCGCATCGCCTTCGCCGGGCATCCTGCCTCATACTTTCCAGAAACAGAAGACAGCCCAGGCAATGGCCAGTCCGAGTGGCCACCAGAGCGGCATTCCGACCAACCCCAGCCATGCGAGGAAAATATAGACGGTTCCCAAGAGGCTTATGAACAGGCGGTCGCCCCGCGTTGTTTCAAGCCCGAGGACGCCAATTCGTTCGGCGCCGCCCGGGAACTTGATCTCCATGGCCACCAGGATCCCCATGGCCGAGAAGATCCCGATGAAGATCAGCGCCGTCGGCCAGGTCCATGCCATCCAACTCATTGTCAGACCCTCCCCATCGCGAAGCCCTTCGCGATGTAATTGCGAACAAAATAGATCACGATGGCGCCGGGAATGATGGTCAGCGTTCCCGCTGCAGCCAGCAGCCCCAGTTCATAGCCCGCAGAGGAGGCCGTCCTGGTCATCACGGCGGCAATCGGTTTGGCCTCCACTGCGGTCAACGTTTTGGCCAACAGCAATTCCACCCAAGAGAACATGAAGCAGAAGAACGCCGCCACGCCCACGCCCGCCTTGATGGACGGAATGAAGATCGTGGTGAAGAAGCGGGGGAAGGAATAGCCGTCGACAAAGGCCGTCTCGTCGAGCTCTTTCGGGACGCCGGACATGAAGCCTTCGAGGATCCAGACGGCAAGCGGGATGTTGAACAGGCAATGCGCCAACGCAACCGCGAGGTGCGTGTCGAACAGGCCGACCGCCGAATAGAGCTGAAAGAAGGGCAGGGCGAAGACCGCCGCCGGCGCCATCCGGTTGGTCAGCAGCCAGAAGAACAGGTGCTTGTCACCAAGGAACCGATAGCGACTGAACGCATAGGCCGCAGGCAGGGCGACAGTGACCGAGATCACCGTGTTGATCGACACGTACAGGATGGAGTTGATATAACCCCAGTACCACGTCGGATCGGTGAAGATGGTTGTGTAGTTCTCCCAGGTAAATGTCTGTGGAAACAGCGAAAACCCGGAGAGGATCTCGTTGGTTGTCTTGAAGCTCATTGCCACCAGCCAATAGATCGGCAGCATCAGGAACAGGATATAGACAATCGGGATGATGGATCGTTTTTGCATCTTTCCCTCCCTCACTTTTGGTCATCCTTGGTCATCAGCGTGTAGAACAACCAGCTGACGCCAAGGGTGATTGCAAAGTAGATAAGTGACATGGCCGCTGCCGGACCGAGATCGAACTGCCCGAGCGCCATTTTCACGAGGTCGATGGAGAGCAGCGTTGTGGAGTTTCCGGGGCCGCCGCCGGTGAGGACGAAGGGCTCGGTATAGATGTTGAAGCTGTCCATGAAGCGCAGAAGGATCGCGATTGTCAGCACGTTCTTCATCTTCGGCAACTGGATGAACCGGAACACGGCCCAGTTGGAGGCGCCGTCGATCTTGGCCGCCTGGTAGTAGGCATCCGGGATCGACACGAGCCCGGCATAGGCCAGCAGCACCACGAGCGAGGTCCAATGCCAGACGTCCATGGTGATGATGGTGATCCAGGCCGCGAGCGGATCCTGGGTCATGTCGTAGTTGATGCCGAGCGTGTGGTTCAGGAAATAGCCCAGCAGCCCGATGTCCGGCAGGGTGAAGATATTCCACATCGCGCCGACCACGTTCCACGGGATCAGCATCGGAAGCGCCATCAGCACCAGGCAGATAGGGACCCAAAAGCCGCTGCGAGGCATCGAGAGCGCGATGATGACACCAAGTGGCACCTCGATCAGCAGGATCAGGCCGGTAAACAGGAACTGACGTCCCAGGGCGGCATGAAACCGGTCCGAACGCAGGATCTGCTCGAACCAGCCCAACCCCTCCCAGAAGAACAGGTTGTCGCCAAAGGTCTCCTGCACCGAGTAGTTGACCACGGTCATCATCGGAATCAACGCGTTGAACGCGACGAGAAACAGGACGGGGAGAACGAGGAACCAGGCTTTCTGGTTTACGGTTTTCATTGAACGGCCTCCGCAAGGGATGTGGCCAGCCAGCCGTCGCGATACAGGCGCGTCCGCTGGGGCTGGAAGTCGAGATGAACGGTTGCGCCAACCTCTGGCGGTCGGTCCTTGATGATCGCCGCCACGCGGGTGTCACCGACAAGCGTTTCAACCACGATATGACGGCCGACATCCGCCACCTTGCGAACCGTGGCTTCGATGCCCGTGGTGCCCAACGAGACAAATTCAGGCCGCACACCGATCTCGGTGCGTGTGCCTTCGCCCGGCTGGATCGCGCCTTCGAGGGTCACGTGCTGACCATGGAACAGCGCCCCACCATTACGGACATCGCACGGCAGGATGTTCATGCCGGGTGACCCGATGAAATGGCCAACGAACGTGTGCGCAGGCCGCTCGAACAACTCCACGGGCGTGCCGATCTGCACGATCTCGCCGTCCTGCATCACCACAACCTGATCCGCAAAGGTCAGCGCTTCCGTCTGGTCGTGGGTGACGTAGATCATCGTGGCACGCACACGCTGGTGCAGCTCCTTCAGCTTGGAGCGAAGTTTCCACTTCAGATGCGGGTCGATCACCGTGAGCGGTTCGTCGAACATCACCACGTTCACATCGTCCCGCACCAGGCCGCGCCCCATGGAGACTTTCTGCTTGTTGTCCGGCGTGAGAGCTGAGGCCTTGCGGTCGAGAATGTCGGTGACTTCGAGCATCTCGGCGATCTCCGCGACCCGCCGCTTGACCCTGTCTTCGTCCACACCGCGATTGCGCAGCGGAAAGGCCAGGTTGTCGCGCACCGTCATCGTGTCGTAGATCACCGGGAACTGGAACACCTGGGCGATGTTTCGCTCCGTCGGTGCAAGCTCCGTGACATCGCGATCATCGAACAGGATGCGCCCTTCGGATGGCACCAACAGGCCCGATATGATGTTCAGAAGGGTGGATTTGCCGCAGCCGGACGGACCAAGCAGCGCGTAGGCGCCCCCGTCCAACCAGTCCAGGTCGATCATCTTGAGCGCATAATCCTCCGGCCCCGTGGGGTTGGGATAGTAGCTGTGGCGAAGCTTCGAGAGTGTGATCTTTGCCATGTTGTCCTCACGCGACCCGTTTGTCGTCGGCACCGAAGTAATGGCAGTGCGCTGGTTCCATGTAGAATTCCTGCACTTGGCCCACCTCGAACGGGTAGACCCCGGCGGAAAGTGACACCCAGTTGTCATCGCCCAGGCTGAAATGCGCGCTGCTGTCGGACCCGCTGAGTTCGGTGACAAGTACCGTGCCGACCAGCCGCACGGTGGCGGTGTCCGATGGGCGTGGAAGAACCCGGTTCGGCCGGATGGCGACGGTGTAGGGACCGTCCGCCAAGGCGGCGGCTGCCCCGTCCAGCGACCAACGGGCCTGATCGCCCAGCAGCGCCTCGGTGCCTTGCTTTGTGATCCGACCGATGTTGATCGGTGGGTCCGAAAAGACGTCGGCCGAGATGACGTCGGCGGGATTGCGATAAATCTCGGCGGTCGGGCCGAACTGGGTCACACGGCCGTCATGCATCAGCCCCGTCATGCCGCCCAGAAGCAATGCTTCTTCCGGCTCGGAGGTCGCGTACACGACGACGGCGCCACGGCCTGCAAACAATTCGGGGAGCTGGTCGCGCAGCTCCTCGCGCAGCTTGTAGTCGAGGTTGGCCAACGGCTCGTCCAGAAACACGGCCCGGCTTTCCTTGGCAATGGCACGGGCAAGCGCGGTACGCTGCTGTTGCCCGCCAGACAGCTCGTGCGGACGGCGGTGCAGCATCGGGCGCAGTTGCAGGATGTCGGCGGCCTCTTCGACGCGGCCCTGGATTTCGGATTTCGCCATGCCGGCCACCTTCAAAGGCGAGGCGATGTTGTCGAAAACCGTCATGTGGGGATAGTTGATGAAGAATTGGTGCACGAGGCTGATGTTGCGCTTCTGCGTGCTGAGCTTCGAGACATCTTCGCCGTCCATCAGGATCTGCCCGGAGGCCAACGGGTCGAGCCCGGCCATCAGCTTGATCAGCGAGGTCTTGCCAGCACCGGTTTCCCCGAGCAGCACGTTGAAGTGGCCGGTTTCCAGCGTCAGGTTCGTCTCCTTGATATGGAGGTTGGCCCCGACGCGTTTGGTTGCATTGCGAAGTTCGAGTGTCATCTTTCGTACCCATTCCTGGCGCCGTCGCTGACGTGGCGGCGCAGATGGTCTCGACAAGGGAGGTGGTGTGGACGCCGCCAACCGATCTGCCGGCGGATGGTTCGGCGGGCCGCAAACCGGCCCGCCGTGTGTCAGATCAGGTCACTGGGCTGCCCAACGGGCGACCAGGTCGTCATAGTTGACGGTCATGCCCTGCGGCTTTTCGTTGTCCAGCTTGGCCTTCGGCGCGCCCGGTTGGGACAACCAATACTCGGCATCCTGTTCCTCGTTGAGACGCGGACCGCAGCCACCATAGACATTCGCCTTCTCGTCGGCGGCCTGCATACGGGCCATGGTGATGTCCATTTCCTCGGCCAGACGGTTCATCGCCTCCTGCGGCGTGAAGGCACCGGAGTTCACGTCACCAATCTGCTGCCACCAGATCTGTGCCAGTTTGGGATAGTCGGGCACGTTGATACCGGTGGGCGACCATGCAACGCGATCCGGCGAGCGGTAGAACTCGACCAGGCCGCCAAGCTTGGGCGCACGCTCGGTGAAGGACTCGTGGTTCACCGTGCTGTCGCGGATGAAGGTCAGGCCTACGTGCGACTTCTTGGTGTCGACGGTCTTGGAGACGACAAACTGGGCATAGAGCCAAGCCGCCTTGGCGCGATCCTCGGGGGTGGAGTTGAGGATCGTCCACGAACCCACGTCCTGGTAGCCGACCTTCTGGCCTTCTTCCCAGTAGGGACCATGCGGGCTTGGCGCCATCCGCCAGAGCGGATTGCCGTCGTCGTCCACGGTGTTGTTGCCTTCGGACTTCGGCTTCACCATGTCGGCGGTGAAGGCGGTGTACCAGAAGATCTGCTGGGCGACGTTGCCCTGGCTGAGCGCGGGCAGTGACTGGTAGAAGTCATAGGATGCGGCACCCGGCGGGGCATAGCTGCGCAGCCACTCGTCCCACTTTCGGATCGCATAGACTGCGGCCGGTCCGTTCGTTGCGCCGCCGCGGGTCACAGAGGCACCAACCGGATTACAGGTCCCGGCTTCCATGCGGATTCCCCATTCATCCACGGGGATACCGTTCGGCTCGCCCTTGTCGCCGGCACCGGCCATCGAAAGCCATGCATCGGTCATCCGCCAGCCTAGGTCAGGCGCACGCTTGCCGTAGTCCATATGGCCATAGATATCGACGCCGTCGATGTTCTTCACATCCTCCGAGAAGAACTGTGCGATGTCCTCATAGGCCGACCAATTGACCGGAACACCCAGGTCGTAGCCATACTTTTCCTTGAAGGCCGCCTGAAGATCCGCGTTGTCGAACCAGTCCTTGCGGAACCAGTAGAGGTTCGCAAATTGCTGATCGGGCATCTGGTAGAGGTCGCCATCCGGGCCGGTGGTAAACTGGATCCCCATGAAGTCGTCAAGGTCCAGGCCCGGGTTGGTCACGTCGGCGCCAGCACCTGCCATGAAGTCGGTCAGGTTGTAGGCCAGTTGCAACCGGGAATGGGTGCCGATCAGGTCGGAATCGTTGACATAGGCGTCATAGAGATTCCGCTTGGTCTGCATCTGGGTCTGGACGGCCTGGACAACTTCGCCCTCGCCGAGGATCTGGTGGTTGACCTTGATCCCGGTGATGTCCTCGAAGGCCTTGGTCAGCACTTCCGACTCGTAGGAATGTGTCGGAATGCCTTCAGACAGAACGTTGATTTCCATCCCGTTGAAAGGTTCCGCGGCCGCGATGAACCATTGCATCTCGGCCAGTTGCTCCTCCTTGCTCAGGACCGATGGCTGAAATTCGTCATCGATCCATTTCTTGGCGGCAGCTTCGTCCGCGTAGGCCGTTTGAACGGCCATTACGGCTGGGAGCGCTACGGCCCCCAACAGGTATCTGTGCATCCTGGTCTCCTCCCTGATGAACACTTTGCCGGACGTTGCCGGCTCATCAATGATGTTCATACGAAACCCGAGTCTGTCAAACTATAAAATTAGTATGAGAGTAAGCTGGTCATATCGGCTTGTTTATGGGGATTGTTATTGTTCATAATTATTCACTTGAACATTTTTGAATGCAGGGCGAGTTTGGGGTCACAGATCGCGGCTGGCGGTCCGGACAGGTATAGAGCGGTGTGGGGGTCATGGCCGGAACGGACAGGTTGCAATCGATTCTCGATCTCCTCCGCGCCGACGGGCAGGTTGAAACCGACGATCTCGCGCGACGGTATGACGTGACCCCACAGACGATCCGGCGCGATCTGGCGGAACTGTGCGAGCGAGGCTTAGCCGTTCGAGCCCATGGCGGAGCGCGTCGGCTGGCATCGACCTCCACGATCGCCTACGAGGACCGCCGACTGAGACATGCCCGCGAAAAGGAAGCCATCGCGCGTATCGTGGCAGACCTGATCCCGGACCGAAGCACGGTCATGCTCAACATCGGATCAACGACCGAACAGGTCGCCCAGGCGCTTGTCGAGCACCGAGACCTTGTCATCATTTCCAACAACATCAATGTCGTCCACATCCTGAGATCTGCCAAACTGCAATCGCTCAAGATCGCCGGTGGCAGTGTGCGCACCTCCGATGGCGCCATCATCGGCCACGAAGCCGTCGCATTCATCGAAAGGTACAAGGCGGATTTTGCCGTGATCGGGTGTTCGTCCATGGATGCTGACGGCGCGATTCTGGATTTTGACGAACGCGAAGTATCCGTGGCGCAGGCCTTGCTTCGAAATGCACGGCGAAAGATCCTGGTCGCCGACAGTTCGAAATTCGATGTCGATGCATCGGTCAGGATTTGCGATATCGGAGACGTTGATGTCTTCGTCACCGACAAGCCCCCCCCCGAGAGCTTTCTTGAGGTTGCCAAGGCAGCAGGCACTCAGATCTTGACGTCGACGAGCGAAGATGCCGGGGCCAACACGGGAAAGGAAGCGTCTTGATAGGCCCTGCCACCCACTCCGGACGCCGATCCCAAACCGGGCCGGCCCGCGAGCAACGGACGGACTGGACGCGGAGACAGGGATCGCTGCCGAAGTGGCCAAACCGATTTCGGCGGCTTCGGCAGGTGTCCATACGGTGCGCGGCGGCGGTCCTACCACCGATTGGGTGGCGGTTTTTGCTGCTGGTGTCCACGGTGGACGCGTACGAAGCGGGCGTCCGGAATCTGCGTTGACCGTCGAGTGCTGGACTTGCGTGGCGGACAATCACGCACTCGCCGTGAACGGCGGTGAGGTTGGATCTTGCCGGTTCGTTTGAGCCACAGCATTCGGCGGTTTGGGGGGCGAAGCCGCCTTTCGGCGGCGTGCGGTGTATCGGAGGGTTTGCCCTCACCCTGCCCACCCGTCCTGCCATTCCTGTGTGTCGACCCATTTGGACCAAAGGTCGCCTCGTCGAGCAGAAGTGTCTGTTTGTGCCATGGCACGTATGGGTTCCCGGCGCCTCGATCTCGCAAATCGCCATCTCGGTCGTTCAACATGACCACCGACCGCGAGCTGTGGGGGCGGCGTGTCAGCTTGAGTGCCGCCGTTGTTTGCGCCGCCGGTCATTCAGGGAAGCGGCCCGGGATCACGCAGAGCACGACACGCCATCGCGCCCGCTTCCGGATCATTCGTGGTATTCGGGTCTCTCTCCCCGATAGTGGGAGAGAGCTCAGCGTGGCTCGCGAGCGGCAGATCGTCCGGCGCCGTGATCAACGCACCAAAGGCGCCAGTCAGGGTCGAGCCGGTATCGCCGTTGCCCATTTTCGCGTCGTGAAGGCTCAGGTCGTCCACGGTTGGGATCAGGGTCTTGCAGCATCTCGTCAGGTATTCCCGCGTCGGCAGGTGGTCCGATGAGATCGCGCTGATCGGACTCAGGCCGTCTGGCCATTGGTTCACCGCAAGCTCGACAACAGGCGCGTAGCCTGGCCAGCCGCGCCTTGTTTCCGGACACGATCGCCCAGCGTGACGATCCGCGACATGTTGGTCCTGCCAGTGAGCGTCGATAGATCGGACGCGCTCGATCTGGAGGCGTGCTCCGTGTTCGGGCGCAGCTTCAGGCCCGCGATCACTGCCGGCGGGTGCCGGTCGAACCTATATCCGGCCGGACGAGGGGGTGGGGCGTATCGCCCCTGTCCTCGCCACAATCGCCACCGATCTGCAAGGAAAGATCAGAATGTCACAGTATTTCATGGGGATCGACGTGGGCACCGGCAGTGCCCGCGCCGGCGTATTCGATGTATCCGGAACGCTTCTCGGAACCGAGAAGAGGGACATCACCTTGCATCGCGCGGCGGGTTCGATCGTCGAGCAATCCTCGACCGAGATCTGGAATGCCGTGTGTGCGGCCAGTCGCGGCGCGATTGCCGCCTCCGGTGTCGCGCCGACCGAGATTGTCGGCGTCGGGTTCGATGCAACCTGCTCCCTGGTTGTTCTGGACAAGGACGGCGCGCCGCTTCCCGTGGGGCCGAGCGAGGACCCCGAGCGCAACATCATCGTCTGGATGGATCACCGCGCGCTGGAACAGGCCGAGCGGATCAACGCCATCGGCCATCGCGTGCTCGATTATGTCGGCGGTCGCATTTCGCCGGAAATGGAGACCCC
>CANLZY010000037.1 GCA_947495685.1 uncultured Tropicimonas sp. | reverse complement strand
TTGGGTCTCTTGATCGTCATCTATGGTCCTCCGCTTCCTAATCATAGGGGCGGACCACTTCATTGGGGGAGGCTCAGATCGCCAACCCGCGCAGCATCTTCGACGGAACAAGGTGCTTGAAGGATATTCCACCGGCGATGGCCGGCTGCATGTATTCGGCGACAACGAAATTTCGCTCTCTATAGATCTTTCGGACGGTCTCGACCGAGAGGATTTTCTTGATCGAGTGATGCTTCTTGGTCAGTCGATTGAGGAAATCCGTGTGATTTCCGATGCATACAAGCTTGTATGGATCATAGGTCCGCTCTTTGTGACCAGCTCGAATGTGCCGCGCGTTGTCACGATCGACGATATTCCAGGTCGCAGACAGGCTATCTTTGCCGGCCTGGATCTCGTCAAACACGTCCTGGTCCGGATCAGGCGGAAGGGTCCCCATAAGTGACGCACCGCGCTTCTCGTTGAGCGACGGAAGGTCGAATCTGTCGTCCAGGTCGCAGACGAATTCAGGCTTGTTTGAAAGAAGGAAGACGCCGAGGGCGGCGTCTATTTCTCGTTGTTCGAAGGTCTCCTTAGGGTGAGCGTGTCGATCTCCGACGACGGCTCCGAGCTTGATTTCTTCAATGCCTGTGAAGAATGGCGTCACGGCATCCCCCGATCTCTCACGCGCTTTCCGCGCGTAGCCATTTCGGCTGAGGCGACAGCCATCCGACTGCTCCAAATGTCACCGCAAGAGCGAACATTGCGGCGAGAAGCCAGTTGGGGACTTGGTTCACAACTACGGTTTCTACGCGGTCCGCTTGCACGGTTTGCTCGTCGGCGGACTGAGTGGAATTCTGCGTGAATGTTTCGACATTTTCTGGCCTCGCGGTTGGGCCCTTGATCTCGACGACTTTTGCATCCCCTATCGACTTGAGGTTAGCTTTTCCCGCTTGAATAGATGTCGCGGCGGCAACATTCGGCCCGCCGCCGAGGCCAGCGACTCCTTGAGCAACCTGGGTTGCAGAGCATGCTGAAAGGGCCAGGACGGTTATGAGAACCAAGGCGCGCATCAAAAGATCACTCCGAGCGCAAATGAAACGACCATCAAAATGACAACATGCGGAACCAGCAGTCTCCGTTGGATATGGAGCTCATCGCGAACGGATTGGAGGATGTCCTTACCCATCGGAGTCCTCCATGAACCTGCGCTTTTTGCGATCTCCGAACGCGATCAGCCCGCCAATAATTGCGGCCCCGAACACGCCGCAAAGGAATCCGGACCCGGCGAGGGCTCCGTCTCCGAATTGAGTGCCGGACACCTGCTCATAGAGCGGCACTGCGACCTGGCCGAAAAAGATGGCGACAACAGTCCCGATGATGAGATTGGATAGCCCCATCACGATATGACCGCGAATCCGTCTCTGAGGGTTTGCCCGGATATCGTGATTTGTTCGGGCTATTGACCCAAAAAACCCCGCAATCCCAAGAGCCTCCCAGTGATTGGGCATATTGTCAGCGAGCCATTGCAACATCAGCTCGCCCTCTCAATCGCCTTGAGGAACTTCTCAGCCGGGCCGGCAACCCGCGCGGCATGGAAATCGCCGTTCACCGTGCGCCTGGCACCAGTCCAATCCGGATTTGGGTTACCTTCTTCATCGATTCTGTCGAGGTAGTGACGGATACCCTCGCCCTTGCCCTTGCCGTTCCATCGACCATCCAGAAGCCCGCACCACAAAACCCGACCCGAAATCTCGGGATCGAGGATGGCCTCGGGCTGCTCGACGAGATCGACGCCCGCATCTTCGGAGCTCGCAGCATAGTTGCCCCGCCCGGTGAGGTGCATGTAGCCGCCACCGCGGTAGGTCCAGCCGTCATCGGTGCCAGGAATATTACCAAGATGCCCGTCATAAACTTTGCAAGCCAGAGCTTTCGGCTTCCTGGCCAGTGAACGCGCCGTGCGGATCCCGCCGGCCCTCCTCGATCCGAATGTCCGGAGAATGTGCTCTGGCCTGGTGTAGTAGAGATTTTCCCGGTTCGGAGTCATCGCGCCACCGGTTTCGTGAAAGGCAGTCGCGAGGCCGTATGCGAGCGTGTCAGGTTTGCCGTCGCCGTGTGTCGCAAAAGACGACAGGACGCCTTCGACACCGTCGACCTGGTCTTGCGTCAGTTTTCCGCTGAAGACCGTCTTCCGGATCGCAGCATAGAAGCGCTTTTTGTTCATGAAATGTTCCCGCTCTTTAACTGAATATCGGTCACAGAGCAGGTTTTCGGACGTATTTTGACGATGGCGGATTGATAGATGCGCCTGACCGTTCGTTCGGAGCGGTCAATCTCGCCGGCAATATGAATGTCCGAGAAACCGGACAATTTACGAGCGACGACAAATCGCTCTCTGTCATCCTCGATCCGATCCAGAGCGTCGCGGAGATCTATGCCTGGCGCGTGATTTTCCTCTTCAATGAGAGGGATTTCGCCGTCAGCCTCGGACACCTCGACCTGCCTGCCGCGGTTTACGCGGGTGAATTCTCGACGGAGGTGGTCCGTCATCGCGCGTGGAATCCGAACACGACAGTATGTCCAGAGAGTTGCTCCGCGGGTCGGATCGTAATCCTCAATCCGTCGAACCAAGGCGAGATTTCCCTCTCCGATGAGTTCGTCAAAATCCATTCCGGGATGTTTTCGGATCGCCTTTTTTGCCTCCGCGCGCACGAATTCCAGGAGCAGATTTAGCTCTTCGCGGCTCGGCTCGTATCGCGGTTTTTCTGTTTCGTTGCCCATGCTTGGGACATAGAGACAGAAGAAGCCGCACCAAAATTCAGGGCTATTTTATCTCCTGCATTCCCAGAATTCCGCCTGCTATTAGCGAATAATTCAAGGACCACGCTTCGGCGTCTCGGCTAAAGAGATCCGCAACTCCTTCGACATACCCGATCTGCCGTCCGGAGTCGGTCGCGAGGATCCGGTGCGGTGCGGTGCTCGAGCCGACCGGCATTGTCTTGTCCGCCGCCCAGGCGCCGAGCGTCGTCGAATGTGCGACAAGCCCATTGCTATCGGAGGAGAACCAGTTTCCGCGACGGACATCGTATTCGAGACGCGAACCTGGCTCGATAGTGCTCATCTCAAACGCGCCGCCGTCGATGACGACGATTTTTCCAGTGTCGAGCAGCGCGAAAGGGCCTGTTCGTGCGAACACTTGAACGGGAGCGGCGTCGAGATCGTGCGTCTCGAATGTCGCTCCGCCATCGTCTGACGCTGAGACCTTCAGGGCGACTGGATCCGCAATAACAATGCGATCGCCGTGCGCGGCAACCAGGACTTCGCCGGTACCGTCGAGCGGAGAAGTTCCGATTTTCTCGACTGAAAAGTCGTGAAATTCAAACAGCGAGCTGCCAGCAACAAGGACATGTCGGCGGTTTTTCAAGTCCCGGCCAACTCCGCGGGCGCCCTCACTGCTCCGGACTATTTGCTCGAGCCGCACATTGTCAAAATACACCGCAGAAGGAATACCGCTTCCAGAAAGGCGCACCTCGAATTCTGTGTCGCTTCCAACTGTGAGCTCGCATGTCAGCGTCGTCCATGCACCGACTTCTGTCGTCGAGTCTTCGTCCGAAGTGCTGACTTCTTCGCTCCTGTATTCAGCGGGGGCGAAAGAAATTTCAAACGACCCGCTCGGCCATAGGTCGTCCGTGCTGTTTATTTCCGCAAATTCGATGTAGAATTCGGATTGCTCGACGAGATTTAGTTTGTATGTTCCTGGTCCGCTGGCGCATTTGTATTCAGTAGCAGTCCCAGTCGGAGGCCAGGTCGAGGAGCTCGTCGTCGCTACAGTCCCGTCGAGCGGCTCGACGGAAATTCCGATCTTGTCCTCGACAGACATTCGGTGCTTGCTGTTGCTGAGGCCGGAAATGACTACGGACGTGGAGACCGGCGTCGGATTTCCGTCCGAGTCGAGGACCTGTGCGAGCATGCGGTGCTTTTTGTCAGTGCCGCGAAATGCTACGCCTGGATAAAATTTGAGGCTGTTAGTCCCTGACGGCAGAGTGTCGCCGTTCAGCGGACGCGAGTATTCCGTGAAGCGTAGAGACAGCGATCCGGCCGTCGCGTGAGCAAAAGCGGACTCGACCTTTACAAAATTCCCGGCGCCGGTGTGGATATCACCGCTCCACTGGGTATTCTGCATCTCATTTTCTGCGGCTGATTGCGCGCGAACTTCGAGTCCGGCGACCGCGCCTTCCGCGGCGAGATACACATCGGCGACGAGCTGAACGTTGCTGTTTATCTCCGCCGTCGAAATGGTCTGCGAGACCTCGAAGTCGTCGCCGATTTCGCCGGGGACAGTGCCTTGGGCCCCGGTCAGATAATACGTCGAGTCCGGGCGCTGCGGTGGAGAAGTCAGGTCAAGCACAGCCGGGGTCGCGCCGGTGCTTTCGATGGTCCATCCTTCCAAGTCGCCGGTTTCAAATCCTCCGTTCGACACTGGGAACTCTACAAGCTCCTCATCGATTAGCCAGACGCGATTCCAATCCCTGCAGTCCTCACTCCACTTGAACGTCTGTGCGGCCAGTTGTGCTGCAATTGCGCCTTGTTTTGCGAGAACAGATATTTGCGTTGTCCCGACCGGCGCGCTGCCGAAGTCATACCACGCCGCCCCTGTGCCAATGCTGAGCGAGAGGGCACCGCTCTCATGGAGCGCGACAAGAGTGCCAGCCTTCGACACCAAATCCTCTGGGACGAGCTCTTCGCCGGTCTCTGGATCGATGTAGGTGTCGGTCGGGTCAGTTGTCCCCGGACTTCCGACATCCCCGGGCTCTACTTCCGGGTCAACTTCCGGCTCGGTTGTGTCGTCGGTCAGTCCGTCCGGATCGCTGAATGCGTCGGACCAGGCGACGAGCTCTACGACCCAATCGCCTGACACTTCGAGATATTTCAGACGGAGGAGGCAGCCATACCCGGCCGCGAGAGTTGTGAATGGAGTCGAGTCCATATCGACATACTGTGCTCCATCGGGGCCCGCGAGGCTCCAATTCCAGACCGAAAAAATGGTATTAGTCGGCCACGACATTGTGCCGGGGCTGTCGCAATAAATGAACAAGTCGACATCCCACACGCGCTTGCGGCACGCTCCGGATGGTGTGTGCTGGTCTGTTGGAACCGCAGGAGGCTTTTTCAGGTCCAGCGTCACGTCACCGGACGCGCGCAAGTAAAAAGCGCCGCCCGCGCCTGGATCGATTTCAGCGGTGGTGAGCGTTGTAGAAGTCGTTGACTTGCTCTTCAACTCCAGCCGATGGCGGATTTTCTGTCCGTGGTCTTCATGACCACGGTCCGGCAATGTCACCACGCCGGCCGAAACCTGCACGAACCCAGGCACCCTTTCACCGGACGCCGGGAGGCTTACTCCCTGGGTATTTTTCAGCCCCTGGGCCGCAATTTTCCGTTCAAAACTCATAGCGTTACTCCCTGCGGCACAGCTATTTCTCCGGAAATAGTCGCCGTGACTTCGTGCCCAAACTCCGTTGTTGCGACAGGGGTGGTTTTGGCCGTGACCACAGTCTCAGGGATGGACTGCCCGGCTTCGAATGCTCCTTTTTGCTCGTCTCCCGTGCCCGACACTGACCAAGAAACACGCCCAGTTGCAGATGAAGGGCTGTCCTCGCCGAGTTCCAGGGCGGCAGTGTCCTCGCCCCCGGTGCCTACCGAGGCAGCGATCTTCCCCGAGAATGTGCGACGGCCGTCTTCCCAGTCGAGTGAGTATTCGATCAGTTTTCCAGTGATAGAGCCGCCAGGAAGGCGTTCATGGACGATAGTCACGTCGCAGTCGTCGGTCACCAGATGCGGCGACGGCATGGGTGCCTCGAATGAGACATAGACGCAGCGGGACGCAATGCGGGCCCGTGCGCGGATCCTTTCCACAGCATGCGCGAGAGCTTCCTGGCCGCGATTAGATCGGAGGAAAGAGCTGACACGGCGGCTGGAAATGTATTCCGTCTCGCCGACCGAGGTCCATTTCGAATAGTCGATATCGGAGCCGGAGGTATGATCCTCCCTGGCTTCAAAAACGAGGCCATCTTCCGTGATCTCGTCGCCTTCTTCGTAAGACGTGTAGGCTTCCCAGGCGCTGAGACCGGTAATCGGGGTAATCTCCCGGAGCGCGATGGTTTCGACTTCCTCCTGGTCGTCGGTGTCGGAGCGGATGGCCGCATCCTGGATCCCGACGGGGATGGAAATTGAGCAGGTCTCGCTGCGGTTCACTTCCGCCGTATAGAGCAGCCGCAGGGACACATTCATGGGCGTAATGGATGCGCGGGCAGTATAGACGCCTTCCTCGACGAATGCGGGGTCCAGCTCATCGCTGGAAATTTCCTTTTCAACTTCAACGACCTCGGCCTGGCTGCGACCGAACGCGTCCAGATCCTCCTCGGCGGAGGATTCCAGGACAGTGAAACCGGTTCCGACTGACGCTCCAACTGCCGGCAGGCTCGAAGCCAGGGCGTCAGGCGTCATGGTTTCGATCGTGCCGACTTTGCTTGCGTCAGAGAATGTCTGATTGATGAGCTGCTGCCAGGCGACGGAGAGGTCGAGGGTGTAGACGGATGCAGGCGGATCGAAGTCCCAGGATATGCTGTCATCAGTCGGCATGACGGTCAGGACGGTGTCGGACTCCATCGCGTCTGCGAGGAAAATCGCGGATCCGTCGCGCGGGTAGCAAAGGACGGAGGAATACCCAGCGAGGACTTCGACTGGGTCGTCTTCTGAACCTTCCGGGACGAACAAAGCATCGTAAAAAGGGGAGATTTTTGCCGCTTCCATGAGAGCTTGGACCTGGTCCTCCAGATCGGATGGTTCGGCAATAGCCTCTGCGTAGAGCGTCGCAGAGACAGAGCCGCGCGGGGCATTCGAGAGGGTTCCATCGAACAGGAGATTGCCGTCCTGACTGATTAGGACGCGATGGTCCGCAAGCTCCGAAAGCGGATCCTGGGGCGTTTTGAATTGGATCGAAGCGCGGGCCAGCTCGTTCTGCTTCCGAGAAATGGACAGGGAGAAAGCTTGCAGGTCGTCGCGCGTGTGAGTTTCCGCGTCAAATTCTTCCGTGTCAGAAGCCAAGGCGATGAAGGGGCGCATTAGAGGAGCGGCTCCTCTTCCTCGGCGCCGGGGTCATTCCATGCGCCGGTTTCGTCAAGCGTCGCTTCGTCGGACGGGCGAGGTGGAATGAATTTGTCCAAGTCGGGAATGTAGTAGCCACCGACTGACGCATACGAACCGCGGAAGTTGCCGTGGTAGCTCGTCTGCACGCACTGAGCCGAAACAGCAATGCCGAGGCTTCCGAGAAAGGCCTGGCCGAGGCTTTCTTGCTCTTCGCCGTTTGCGTCCAGGATTTTGTCATTCGCGACAACGAGGATTTTTTCAACCTCGCACGCCTCGTGCCCGTCGATCTCGACAGCGGGTTTTACGATGGAGAAATGTGCCATATTACGCGATCCTATAGTAGATTATTGCGATGCCGCTGTTGCCGCTCGAAGCTGTGCCGCCGCCCGTATTTGCGGCATTTGTCCCATCGGATTCCGTCCCAGCAGAGACTTCCCCACCGCCGCGTCCGCCGGCGGCGAACCATCGCTCGACTCCAGCAATAGTGACCGCGATTCCGAGACCGCCGTCACCTCCGATTCCGGTGGTGCTGTTGCCGGGCTGCCCTGCGCCGCCGGCACCACCACCTCCTCCGCCAGCAAATTTCGCGGTGCTGTAGCCAGACTTGCCTGCGCCGCCGCTGTTGCCCTGGCCTGGACGCCCTGCGCCCGCGACCATCCCAGGCCACCAGGAGTAATTCCCGGCGGCTCCGCCGCCTCCAGACCCACCGGGGGAGCCCGCGCCGGAGTCCTCATGGAAGCCGCCGCCACCGCCGCCGCCATAAGCGCGGAGGGTCCACTCGATTTGCGTATTCGACCCTGCCGCGCCGTGGTAATTCGAGGCGCCGGCATATGCTCCACCAGCACCGACTTCGACTGTCCAATCTTTGATATCGAAATGCTGAGAGACTGGTTTGCCAAGATTGGGAACGCCGCCGGCGCCACCACCGCCGCCGCTCGCGGTCCACTTCCCGGAACCGCCGGCGCCGCCAACGAGAAAGACATAGGCCTCCCCCGCAGCGGTCACCGACAGCCAGTCCGTCGTAAGGAACTCATGGTATCGCCAGACCGCCGACGTTTCGGGGTCTATCCAGTCGTATGTCAGATCGCCGCCCGTCGCCTCGATCGTTGAAATACCCGAGTCCACAACCTCGACAGGCTCTTCAGCTCCACTCGTCTTGTAGCGCAGAACGACAAAGCCGCTTCCGCCATTTCCGCCGACACTTGCGCCGGACTTGCCGCCACCGCCGCCGCCGCCGTCGCCTGTATTTGCGGCTCCGTCTGTGCCGTCTGTGCCGTTCGAACCATCGCCACCGTCACCACCTCGGCAGTAGGTATCGCCGCCCCAATCAGGCGTATATCCGTCTCCGCCCGCAGTCCCTGTCGAACCGGAAACGTCGACGCCACGGCCTCCCGCTCCGCCGCCGCCAGCTCCGCCCTGGGCAGTGCTGAAGCGGTCGCCACCACGGTGCCCGCGGCCGATTTGTAGAGCGTCGCCAGCATAGTCCGTTGCAGAATTCCGGCGCGAGGCGCCTGCACTGGACCCGCCATCCACAGCAGACGATGAAGAGCTGTTGTTTGCAGCTTGACTGCCGGCACCCCCAATTGCGACGACGCCCGCGAACGTGGAATCCGTCCCATTGCTGCCGGGACTGTTGTCGGTTCCACCGCCGCCGCCTGCACCAACTTCGACAGCATAAGGACCGGCCGAGAGGTAAGTAGCACCTTCGACGTATCCGCCAGCTCCAGCACCGCCCGCGCCGCCAGATCCATATGCACTATCGCGCCCAGGACCAGCACCTCCGGCACCGGCGGCAAGCTGATATTCGACATAGCCGCCGACTGTTACAACAAGGTAGTCGCTGTTGAGAAATCTGTGATAGTGCCACTCAACTCCATCGGAGTCCTCTTCCGTCCACTCTATTCCGCCAGTCGCAGAAACAGTGCTCAGGACAGAGACATCGCCTGGATCCGTCTCTTCCTCACTCACAGCCTCCGCAATGACCCCGGATCCGGCTTCCCATTCTTCAGCTGACAAGCTCCAACTTGCCTGGGCCTTACCCTCTTTGCCTCCGGTCGAAATGCCCGTCACCATCACGGCCAGGACGGGATTATACTCAAAGTAGGCAGCGCCATCGACGGCAACTGCCCGGTTCTCGTCGGGCTCCGGGTTCTCAAGCAAAATCCCGTCCGCATCATACGCGCGAACGGACCCTGGAACCGCTGTCCTTGACAGTGTCGCCGTGGGTCCGGCCTCGGTCATTGTGTCGGGCGAATACAGGGTCAGCTTGTCACCCGGCCAGATCACGCTCAGGGCCGGGATTTTCTGGTCGCGGCAGGAAATATCCACCGAAAAACGCCGGAACTCGGCGTATCCGAGATCCACCAGCTCTCCGGAAATTGCCCGCGCCAGGTGAGTGCTTTCCGAAATCGGCGTCATGGAAAAATCCACGAACCTGTAGCTCCCCTTCGGAAGAGGGACTTCGACGCCGGAGCGGAAAATTCGGAGGTTTGTGATCATCTAAAAGTCCTCGGCATGCCCGTCGGAGACAGTGTTTTCTTGAGGTTTTGGTCAGCTTCGAGTGCGGCGGCCACGCTGGCTGGGGCGGTCATTGCATACTCCGGGCCGCCCTTCTCGAGCTGGAGATTGACTGTTGCGACAGGCTCCTGGCTCTTCGTCGAGCTTTCAGCCGCCGCGGCCAATACGGCGGATTTCTCACCGATGAGGGGGATATCGACGCCCGTGAACTTCTCAACGCCGTTCAGAATGAGGCCGATCGGATTGAGGTAGTTGAGCGCGGCCAGCGCGGCGTCCTTCAGGGCGGCGAACGGGTGTGTCAGGGCATGAGTGAACCACTCGCCGATCTTGGAAATTGTCGCCGAAAAATATGCCGTTATCTCATCCCAGTAGATGTAAATCGCGACGGCAGCCGCAACGATCCCCGCTCCGATCGCCGCGACGGCAGCGACAGGAAGTCCGATGATACCGGCAATGGCCGCTGCAACGGCACCTATGGCGGTTCCGAGAGCAGACCAGCCGCCAACCATGCCGACGACAGCGCTTGCACCGGCGGCGAGAGTGCCGAGCCCAGCAACAACTGGAGCAATCGCACCGCCGAAAAGTGCCAGCGCAACGACGATCTTCGCCGTCGCCGGGTCCATTTCTTTGAGCTTTTCGACAACCCACACGATCGCCGGAATGACGGTGTCCTTGATAACGCCGCCGAGGTCTTTCATGAAGCCGACAAACTCAAGCAGCCATTCGTTTTTGACGTCTCCGTTGCGTCCTTCCAGGATCGCAATGAAGTCTTGGACATAGTCGACAACACCCGAAGCCATCGCTGAGGCGAACGCTTTTATCGCATCTGAATTCCGTTCGATGAGGGCACCGATCTCTTCAAAGCTCTGCGCGAACGGGTCGAAGAACGGTGCTGAGAACTGTAGGCGAAGGCCTTCATATTGCTGACTGAGATCGTCGAGCCTGTCATTAAACCGCTCGGCTGCTTCACCGGTCTGCTGGTCGACTACCTTACCAAGACGCTCTGCCTTTGCGGTGTATTCTTCAAGCCCCTTACTCCCGAGAGCGATGAACGAGGCCATCTCCGGACCGCTCCGGAGTCCGAATATTTCTGCGGCTTTTGCAGCGCGCTTGATGGGGTCTTCGATCTCGTTGAGGCTGTCGACGACTTCCGGGATGAGATCTCCGAAAGCCCGGAAAGATCCGTCTGCGTTCTGCGTGCGCACGCCGAGATCAGCGAACGCTTTGCCCCCGCCGTCGAGGACTTTGACCATCTCTTTCGCGGCGTTGAAAAGGGTCTTCTGGCTCAGCCCGCTCTGTTCGGCGGCGTAGCTGTATGCCGACAACGCTTCAGTCGAGATGTTCGTTTGCCGCGAGAGCTTCGTAATTTCGTCAGCGTAATCCGCTGCCTGGCTCACCTGCCTGGCTGTGATCCCGCCAACAATTCCTGCAGTGGCAAGACCTGCAGCCGCGCCTACGCCAACGCGCCGCATGGACGCCCTGGCGCTCGAAGAGAATGAGGTCAGCCTGGTCTTTATTTTTGCGAGCGACTTCGTCCAGGCGGTTTCCATAGAGAGCCCGACTGACTTGTGCGAACGTTCGATTTTCTTGTTTGCAGAGATAACGCCGCGCTCGTAGTCGCCTGCAGAGATAAGTCCGGCCGCATACATGGCCTTGAGCTGCCTTTTTTCCTCTTCGCGGCGGGCGACTTCAGCTTTGTGGGATGCTTCCCGCTTGACTCCGAGGCCGCGCAGAAGCCTTGCCGCCTCCTTCGCTTGGTCCTGCGTCTCGTCGCCGAGCTGCCCCACTGCGCGCTCGGCGACCTCTGTTTTCTTGCTGAAGGACGTAACCTCTTTCGCCATCTGCTGAATTCCAGCAACGGCGCCGTCCACTTTTGAGACAAAAGCAACAACAAGAGGTTTTCGATTAGCCATTTATTCCTCGGCAAAGTCGATGGTGTCGGGATCGGGCTCTCCGAGCAGGTCTCGGAGGTGGCCTGTGAAATCGTCGCGGCCGCCATTTGTTGCGAGCCGCATATCAATCATTCGCGCCGCCCGATCCTGTCGCCGCTCCTCGGCAAGTGCCCGGTCGAAAGCCAGGCACTGGTGGAGGGTCAGGCGGTAGGGATCGAGTCCAGCTCGGGCAAGCCGAGCGAGGAGAGAGACGGCGGGGTGGCTTCGTCTTTGGCCGGCACCGGAACCGGCTTCATGCCGGCTTTGTCCATCCCGACCGCGATGCCGGCCATGATCTTTCCCACCAGTTCATCCGGTATGCCGTTTGTCAGCACTGCAAGGAGGATCTCGACCTCCTCGCCGAGATCGAGCGTCCCGAGCTCATCCTCCGGCGCGCGGACGCCGGCGGCAATAAGTCGGCGAACGACTTTCGGGCCGGCCTTTCCGACCTCGGAAATGATCGTCTGGAGACGTCCAGGCTCGCTTTCATCCAGCGACCAAGCGTCGACAACGCCAGGCGCTGCATTCAGCAAGAAGAAAATCTCGTCCGAAGTGATGCGGAAGATGTCGAGGTCGTGGCCTCGAAACTTGATCGAAGCGACCGGAATGTCCGGCGGCGTCGCGGCTTTGATGTCGGAAAAGTGCATGACAGGCCCTTCATTTTACTGGCTTTCAGGGGAGATAGGGAGAAAGCCTGGCGGGCAGAAATGGCAGGGCGAAAAAACCGCCCCGCCGGAAATTTTAGTTGTCGATTTCGACCAGTTCGCCGAACTCTCCGTCAACTTTCTTGATGTCACCGGAAAGCGTGATCGTGTCTTTCCCAGTGTCTTCCTTGATGAGAGTCTGGTCGCCGTCAGGAAAAAGCGTGCAAGAGCAGCTGAACTTATACCTGGTCGAACCGCGCGTCTGCTTCTGGACCACAACCAGCTCGCCGGAAATTCCTTCGTCGGCAGAGAGCAGTTTCGAGACGATTTTGGCGTCGCTTTCAGTGATCGCCGGGGCATCGAAGGTGATGTCGTATGTCGACTGAGCGGTCAGGAACTCGATCGTTCCTGCGGCGGCGTCGAGCTCGTAATCTTGGCCAAGCTTTAGGTCATCAGTGCCATCTGTAACGACAACATTCGTAGCGTTCAGGTAGCCCAGCTCAACCATCCCGCCGACAGGCATGTCGGTGCCGGACAGGATTTCGGCAGTCGCGGCGTCCTGGACAAAGAAGCTTTCATCCGAAAGGGAGGCGATCGCAAAGTTTCGAGCATTGGTCTCACGGAGCGTGACCGCAATAGAGGCAGATTTTCCGATGATGTCCGTGTCTTCTTTTGTCCGATTGCCGGAACCAGAGCACCAGATATCCTCTTTTTCAACTTCGACTGCTCGAGAGAGACTCTCTACGTGACCGAACGAGACGAAGTGGTCCTCACCGGTCTTTCTGAAGTAACCCCAGCCGCTGAATGACCGGATGTTTTTGACGTTTGCCATTTGCGGCCCCTTTTCATTGCTTACTTAGAATATCGGTCGCCGGCCGGGATTCCGGTCATTCGTCCCGCTCGACTTCGAAGGAAAATTGGATTGAGAGGATTGCGATGTCGGGGCGGTCTTCGATCTCGAGCCGCTCCTTCCGCAGCCTCGGCCTGGAATTCTGGCGGATGTGATCGGTCAGACTGGATTTGCGGATCTCCTGACGCAATGCCGTCCATTTGGCCTCCAGGTCGGTGTGAACGTCCCACGGGTCATCCATTGCGACAAGAACCTCGATCGAGGGATCAGTTTCCCAGAGCTGATCCCAGGCTTCAGAGGGATATGCGTCCTCATCCTCCACGACACCCTCGGAGGCGGTCCGAATGATGACCAGGGGCAAATCCTTCCTGTCAAAATCGTATGGCCGATCGAACTCAACCGGTGCGCCAAGCGTTTCGGCGATGCGCTGGAGCTCATCATGGATGAGCGCGACTGGATCAGACATTGGAAATTTCCTTTTCGATTTCATCGACGTAGTCGTCGAAGCTGTCAGAAGCGATTTTGGAGAGCCGCCTGGATGTGGCCTCAGGTTTGATGCGGACAGACTTTTTCAGGATCGCGATCGGCCTGGCTTCATCGCCCTGGCCTTCGAAAAGGATCAGCCCGCCGTCGACCGGCGCGACGAAGTCCCCTTCAGTGTCTCGATCGGCGGCATCGAATGGAATCCGAAGCATGCCTCCAGCCTGGGCTTCGATCGTCTGGCCGTATTCCCGAGCCCGCGCATTCACGCCGGAGTCGATGTGAACGAGCGTTCCGTTTTTGCGGACCTTGTAAGAGATCCGCTTCTTGCGCTTGGCGTCGACTTTGCCGAGAGCGCGTTTGGCGGCCCTGACGTTCTTCTTGCCGATCGTCCTGGCGGCCTTTTTTTGGGCGCGCTTGATATCGGCTTCATATCTCTTGACCTCTTTCGCCGCGTCCCAACCTTCCAAAGCCATGATCACACCAGGAATTTGACCAGCCCGACGCCATCATTCATGGCGCGGCTGGCTGTTTTTGTTTCGCCGTCGATGACCAGGACAGAGCCAGTCCCGGCGCCGTTCGTGTCGGATTCCGCGATAGCAACAATGGTCCGGGCGACAACAATCCTGGACCCGTTGCGAGCGACTTCTTCGATTTCGACGGAGCGGTTGACGTTTGCCGATACCTCAATCCCGTTCAGAATGACGGTTTCATCGAGCGGCGCGAGATCGGAGACGTCGAAAACCGGGACAGCGTCGCCAGCGATCCTTGTCAAAGAAAGATCCGACAGCCCCGGCACAGGAGAGGGTGTGATCCGGTCGATCCGATATTCCCTGGAGCCGATTGTGAGCCGGCCGCCGCGGGCGAGTCTGGTATCTGTCAGGCAAACTCCAGAGGCCTCAGAATCAATGACGCGATCGCGCTTTGATACCCGGAAAGCCTTGTCGCATTCCTGGACCGCGACCTCGAGATCGAAGGTTTCCGTCCCGCGCGTATAAACGGCGGCTTCCGGATCCATGACGGACAGCGCGGTCTCTGCAAAATCAGTCAGCATTCAAACATCCCAAAAAGAAGAAGCCCCGCCCCAAGGAGGGACGGGGCCAGCAGGGTCAGGAGGAGGAACCCTACTTACGCGTTAGGATCGGCCAGCGTCGAAGCGACAACCGTCGAGAGCGGGCGAGTGTTGAAGGTGATCGGGTTGGACTGGATCTCAACCGCGGCCCACTCACCGTTCGTGGTGTCTGCGGAAGGCAGATAGAACTCCGGCTGTCCGAGCTCACCTTCACCGATCGGCTCACCGGTGAACGGATCAACGATCCGGGTGGAGGGCGCGAACATCTGCCAGAAGTTGTTGGCACCGAGCGGGAAGAAAACAAGCTCATCCGCGCCGACAAAGGAGACGGTTCCGACCTTGCCGCGGTAGACCTCGAAGGTCACGCCGCCGTAGTTGAACACGGTTCCGTAGCCGTAGTTCTGACGGAGAGCTGCACCGTCCTGCTGACGCTGGAAGGCGACTTCGCATTCGGGCAGAGCTGCAATCTTGCGCATCGTGTCGTTGGTCACAAAGCAGTAGATGCTGTCAAAACCGATGCCGCCGAGGTTGTCGGCGATGCTGTCGACAATGACGCCCAGCTTGTCACGGAGCGGGAACCCGTCCATGGCCGCCATGGCCTCGAAGTCGAGGTAAGTGATGCCAGGATCGGTCAGACCGAGGCGGGTATACATATTGTCGATCGGCGTAACACCGTCGCTATCCAAGATGATGTTCCGGATCGCACCAAGGCGGTGGAACTCCTTCGTTGCACGGACATCCAGGAGCGGCTTGCGAACTTTGCGGAGCAGCGCGTTCTTTGCCGTCTGGAATTTCAGCTGGCCGGCCGCTCGAATGTTGCGGATCTCGGTTTCCGTGATCTTCGCAGACTTGGAAAGGTGGGCCGCGTCGAAATGCACGAGTTTCGGGCTGGTCCCATCGACGAAGGTCTTTTCAGAACTGCGGGCTGTGTTCGCAACCAGATCGATTCCGAGGCCGTCGGTCTCGAGAGTAACGGTTGTGCTGGGAAGACTGTCAGTCTGGAACAGACCCATTTCCGCAACGCGTGACGGGCTATAGGGGACACCCTCGATGATGCCAGCGAGGGATGAGCCAAGAGTTCCGTCCGGAGACTCTTGAGTCAGAATGTCAAAGACGAAATGCTTGGGCATATCTTACCTTTTCCTTGGATTGAATTCAGCAGCGAACTGCCGGTCTCTGATTTCGGCGACCAGTTGGGCCTCCGACTTTTTGACCGGCGTGTCCTCATCGTCAGGCTGCACGGTCGATACTTCCGCCGAAGTGGGGGCGGATTTCAGGGCGGCGATCGTAGGATCCTCGTTCGCCTGCATGACTGGGTCGGCTTCGGGCTCAACGGCCTCAGGCTCGACAGCTTCAGGAGCCTCAACAGCCGGTTCGGCCGGAGTATCCTCGTTCATTTCCGGTTCGGGCTCATCGAACCCTTTCTCTGCAAGAGCCTCCCGAACCTCATCCGGCATTTCGGCGAGCATGACCGCCTCGAACTCGGCGTCTTCGCCGCAGAGCTTTGCCTTCGTCGGTTCAGTCACCACGTCGGCAAGACCAAACTCAACCGCCTGGGTCGCGTTGTAGTAAGTCGTTGCAGCCATTGCGGCGAGGACCTCCTCGCGGGTGTGGCCGGCCTTCTCGACCTTCTCTGCATATCGATCGGCGGCCTGTTCCCGGATCCCTTCAAGGAAGGCCACGGCAGATTTCAGCTGATCCGGATTTCCGCGCATTTCGATGATCGGGTCATGGATCATCATGTAGCCGTCACGGGCGATGTGGACTTCATCGCACGCCATGGCGATCAACGAGGCCATGGAGAACGCGCGCCCCCAGATCTTTGCAACGGTATGGGCTTTGAGTTCTCCGATCGCGGTCATAAGCACAGAACTTCCGGCGACAACGCCGCCCTGACTGTCGATCCGGAACTCGATCCTGGCGCCTTCTTTGTCGAACTCGCGGAGCTGCTCGACAAGCAAGAGCGGATCAACCATCCAGGAGCCAATGACCCCCATGATGTCGACGACATAAGTGTCGTCGGCAACCATTTTTACTTCAAACCATACCTCCCCGTTCTTCGGAGAGCTGATGGCGAAGGCCTCACTGAAATTGGCGTTATCGAAGGGCATACTGCTCGTTTCCTGTTGCTTATTTGGAATATCGGTCGGGCCGCGGGATTCCGGTCATGGCAGGGCGAAAAAACTACGCCCCAGTCTGAGCCCGGTATTCTGCGACCTCTTTTTCTCCCCAGCCCAGGTTCTTCTGGATCATCCGCTGGCCCCAGAAAGCTGGGATCTCCTTCAATCCCGCACGGATATCCTTCACCAGATCGTCGAGGCGCTCACGACGGACACGATCCGGGTCATCACCCTTTTTCCTGACAATGTCGGAGTGGGTTTCAAAACCCTCCTCGACTGCCTCAGTCCAGGCAGAGATCTCTTGGGCGTAATGAAGCTGCGGGAACGGTTGACCGACCCACTCGGGGTTCAAAAAATCCTCGAGCTTCTTGCCCGCCGGAACTTTCCACCGGCCTTCAGATACAGCAAGGCGGACAAATGTGTTCCAGATTGGGTTGTTGAATTTCGCATTGAACGTCTGGCGCCACATGTTCACCTGGCGCTCGAACTGCTGGGATATGCCCTTGTAAAGTCGGTCATTCAGGTTCGTCGGATCGCCGAACAGATAGACAACCGGAATGTTCACGGCGAGAGCGATCTGCAACATGATCTGCTGCATGAACGGTGAAAAGGTGTTCCCGGATTCCGCCGGCGCAGTGACATTCACTTTTGCGCCTGCTGGAAGGGTTGCGACCGTGCCGTTTTCAGGAGCTGCAACAACTTGGCTCTTGGGCGCCTCGACCTCTTCGCCGGCCGAGTTCACATACCTCTTGTTGTCCACATCGTAGTAGACGTCAGCCAGGCGCTCCTTTTCCTCTTCAGAAAGCGCGGGCATTTCGAGCCAGTAGGCAATGTTCGCTGTCAGGATCTTCCTGGTCAGATCGGCTTGCATGTATTTCTTGAGATCGTGGATCTCGATGAGGACACGGGTCAGCCAGGGTTCACCGCGGATCGTTCCAGCCTCCTTGCCGTGGAACAAGTGGAGGATCGAATGGGCAGGCACGCGAAGCAGGTCGGATTTCTCCGGAGACAAAAGGTCGAAGCGCTCTCCTGGATGGTTCTTGTAGACATAGTATGCAGACGGATCCCCATCTGCTGTTCGGACGATCCCGCCGCGTGCCTTCGTATTGAACGACACATATGTCGGGACCATCTCGGTGCCCATAATCTGGAGTTGAAAGGGAACAGGGAGATCCTGCCCCTTCTTACCCTTTCGGAAGCGTAGGTAGGTGAACTGATCGCCGCCGATCATCCACTCGCGCCAAGCGGTCTCCTGGCAGTTGTAGAACGAGCCCGCTTTCTCTGCGCCAGCGACCTTTGTCCACTTTCCCCAAAGCCGCATCAGGTCTTCGTCGTCGTCCGGAATCGAGGGCCGGATACCAGTGCCAATCCCGTAAGCGGCGGATACATCGGGCACACGAGCGGCCAGACCATTCATCCTGACGCCATGCCTGGTCATCCGGACGGCGGCGCGCTTTTTCCTTGTCAAAGCTGAGGAGATTGCCTCTCCTGATCCGCGCGGGATATCCTGCCGATCGTCCAAGATCTCGGCAAAATTGTAATCCATCCTGGCCTCGACAGTGTCGATGCCACCCACGATGGCAGGCACAAAATGGCTCGTATTCGCCCGGATCTTACGGGACTCTTCCGCCACTGGCTCGACAGTGTTCGCTGCTTGCTCTGTCATATTACTCTTCCGGGAACTTCAGGGGAGGCAGCTCAGCCAACGGCCGGCGCGTCTGTGGGTGAGAGGTGTCGACGGGGATCAGGTTCAGACTCTTGGCCGTCCGGCTCCGAAGCTCCGCCTGCAATTCCTTGACCATGACCAGCATCTGAGCCGGGCTGATGAATGTGTAATTTGTGCCGTTGTACGAGAATGAAAGGACGCCCTTGAGGCGCTTGTCATTCAGCGTCTTCATGAGCCCTTTCAGGTCTTCTGTTGTGTAAAGGTCTTCTGGGTAACGCTGCATGTGCCGCTCCTTCCTTTTGAATATCGGTCGGAGCTGCAGTTTCCGGTCATACGGTCAGAGATTAACCGGGCCTGACCTTCACCAGCCTGCCAGTCGGAGCAGCCGCCTTTTGTGCGGCGGCTTGCCATGGGTTTGTGGGCGTCGGAGGGGGCGGAGCCGAGACGGATGGCGCGGGGCTCGGCGAGGATTCATTGACAGTCTCCACAGGAGCGTCTCCTTCCAAAACCTCCGCACCGCCCGGCACACTCCGGAAGATGACTTCATTCCCGAGCAACCGCTTCCACTTCTGACCCCCAGGGAGCGACCGCAGCGCATGCGTCGCGGCATAGGCATAGACCAAGCAATCCCACGGCTCCTGGTCGGATGGTGTGGTCCAGCGGACAGCTGCCTTTCCATCCACAGCAACCTGCTTTTCACGGGTCAGGCGGCGCATGAACGCCTCCGTCACCTCTTCTGAGCCGGGGATGGTTTGCGCCGGAAACTCGACCACGCCGCCAGTTAGTGTAGGCGCGATCTCATCCTTTGCCAGGTTCACATCAATGGTGAACAGGACTGGCACCTTTTTTGCCGATGCTTTCGGCCAGATCGTTTCCTTCCTGGTGCCGGGCGCATTGTTGGCACCGCGGACAGCGAACCACCGGCGGCGCCCCTTTTTCCGCATCCTCTCGACCCAGGAATAGACTTTCTGCGAAAAGCCGCCATGGGAGTCGATGCAGACTGCCTCCACCCGCATCGGTCGGCCGTCAGCCCGGGTGAACGAACGAAGCAAGACCGCCTCGAGGTCTTCGAACGCCCGGTTCCTTGCATCTGTCAGCGGAAACTCATCCAGGATAAAATGCGCGATCAGGGCCTTCCGACCATTCGGACCAAAGCCCCAGATGCCAGCTTCGAGATAAGAAGCCGTGCCATCCGCGTTTCCTTTTTGCACATCAATGCCGGCCGCTATGACCTCGACCCAGTCCGGGACCTCGCCTCCGTAGTCGACAACATACTGCATGAGATCATCAGGAGACATTGCGTCCCCGATTTCTGGCATGAAGGGCTCGCCCAGGACTTCGTTCTTGAACACCTGGATCTTCGACATCCCGCCTTTCAATGCCCTTCGCCAATCCCTGGCTATCTCAGACATCGTGACGAACTGACTCAAGAATTGAGGGTAGTGGAATCCGGCATCTGGGTGCCCCGGGTTGTGCGCCACCCACCGTCCCTTTTCGAGCATGTCGAGCCGATCTTCCTCATCAATACGGCAGCCTTCACCCGCGCACCGATACCAGACGTCGCTCAGATCATCGTTCCACGTGAGCCCCGGACCTTCCTTCTCGCCAAAAATGAGCTCCTGTTCATGTCCACAATGCGGGCAGTTGACGTGGAAATGCCGCTGGTCGCTGTCCTGAAACTCGGCGTCTGTGCGCCCGCCCTCGCTGGCAGGCAACACCGGCGACCCACCAAGGATGATTTTCGAGTTCCAGAAAGTGGTTCCCCGCTTCTTCAACCTGGCCAGCTTGTCGCCGCTCTTGTCGTCCCAGTTCGAGTCGTCGATCTCATCGGCAATATTGATCCGGGTTGTCAGACGTCTGAAGTTTCCCTCAGCCGCAGCTCCGCGGAGACGGAAGATCGCGCCATTCTTGAACTTGCGGGTGTGCCATTGCTCCTTCGCCTTGCTACCATCGAACACGACATTCGACATGGAGCGGATTTCCGGAGTGTCCCGGATCATCGGAAGAATCTCCGACTCCGAGAAGTCCTGTGCGTCGCCATCTGTCGGCTGGAAGAAGAGGATCGCGGCTGGATCCCAGTGCATGTGATACCCAGCGAGCCACACCAGAGCTTTCGTGAAGCCGATCCGGACACCCTTCCGCATGACAACTCGCCGAATTTTCGGGTCGGTCATTGCTTCCATCGGGCCGCGCTGCGGGCCGAATGTCTCCCACCGCCCAGGCTCTGCCGAGGTCTCGACAGACAGCCGGGCATACTTGTCCGCCCAGTCTGCCAGGGTCAGTTTCGGACGGGGTGCCAATGCCGAGGACCGGATCCTGCGCACCCTGGCCCGCGCCCGCCGCAAAGTTTTCGGATCAGTCGTCTTCGTCATCGAGCGCCTCCGATCCAGGAAGCTGACGTGTGCGAGGCCGCTTGCCGTCAGGCTGATCGGCCGTGAGAACCTTCAAGGCGCCCTCGACAGCATCAGCAACGATCTCCTGACAAGCCGCGGCGTCCGAGGTCTTCGAGAGCTTTCGAGCAATGCTGCCCGAGATCTGCGAGAAACCCATCCGAAGTTCGCCGTATTCGGCCGAGAAAAGATCCTCGACATCTGGCAGAAGCACCGCATCGCCTCTAAGGATCGTCAGTTCAAGCTCCGCCTTGTCGGCACGGGCCGAGGTAAGCCTGGTGCGCTCTTCGTTGTAATCCTTGTTGCCGGAGCTGAGGGCGGTCTGTGCCGCTTCGTCCATCACCGCCAGAAAATTCCTGGTCGAGGCAACCATGTCATATTGATCTCGTCCGAGGCGGACGACGATGTTGCCTTCGCGATCGGTAGCGAGTTGCTGGATGCGCCGCTTCGTCAGTCCGAATGCGGCAGCGAGATCAGCGGCTGAGACCTTCACAACAGGTTGTTCTGTTTTGGGATTTTCGTCGGACATTTCGTTACGCGCTCATCACAAACTCTTTGCTTTGTTGATCGTTCATCGTGAGAGAGAAGCGAAAGAGCTCGAAAAATTCCTCGTATGTAGCGATCTTTCGGGCCCGTCCCCCCCTGCACCACTATATGTGGTATGCTCAGGGTCCCCTCCGCTCTTTTCCTATTCAATATATCGGTTGGAGGGTGGGTTTGCGGTCATGCCAATGCCCTCAGCCTCGTCCGCAAGCGTCAGCAGCTTATTCGCCTCATCGCCTTCCATCTGTCGAATGAAATCGTCGAAACCAGGCCCGCGTCCTTCTTTGTAAGCGAGTAGCCGGGCGGCCGTTATCTCGTGACCCCTGAATAGTGCCGATTTGGGCACGGTAATTCTGTAGCCGCGGAGCTTTCCGTTGATGTGACAGGTTTCGTATACGTCCTCTTCAACGTCATCATTGGTGCCGCCAACCAACGCCGCCAGCTCCTGCAGGTCTTCCGGCACGCGCAGTGTGACATGGCTCTCCGACACCGAGACATTGCAGACGTATTCGAGATCCGCAGGGATTTCTCCCTCGTCGACATCGCGACCATACATCTGACCGTAGTTGAACGCGGTCGCCACGGCGTCGAATTGCTCGAGGCCCATGAGGAACAGCCGATCCTCTGTCTTTCTGTCTTTCGTCATGTTCACCTCCTGTTCCTGAACAGGAGATAGGTCCCGATCAGCTGGACGAAAAATTCGCGACGCCCTTTAATCTCTCGTGCCAGCTGAGAGACGATGCAGACCCCACCGAGTGGTGAGCGCCAGCACCCGATCGAGGCACCGTCTCGTATCCATTGGCCATGAGCCCTTTGGTCGCGTAGAGCAGATGCTCGACGGATCCGACGCCTCTATTGTCAGTCAGAATGACCAAGGCCGATATGTGGCGGCGTGCGATGCCATCCGCGGTGAAGCGGGCGACGACTTGGTGAGGGCTTGTTCCTGGAAATGCAGCGTCAAGCGCAGCGGCGAGGTAGTGCATGTCCTGGTCAATGAGTGAAATGCGTTGTTCGAGATTGTCTGTCATGACCACATATGGGCTGGATTTATTGAACACGTAGCTATCGGGGGCAACTTAGGGGGCATTAGGGGGCATTTTTGCTTACCCTGAATATTTGTTGTTTTTCAGCAGCTTAGCGGTTCAGAAATTTCATTTGCCCCCCAGGATGCCCCCTAACTATTGTTATATTTCAGATGGTTAGGCCCTTAGGGGGCATTTTTTCAAGGTTTGGGAGTCTTTCGTGTAGAGATTTTTTCTTTCAACTTTTTTTCTCGCAGTGCGGTGTGTGCATGAATGAGAAGAGAGAGACACCGCACACACGAAATAATTTTCCTTTTTGTTTCTCTCCATGGATAGGAAAAGTTCAAACAGCCACACTTTTTGCCCCCTAAGGGTTAAATGCTTGTTATCGCTCGTGAATTTAGGGCATTTTTTGATTTCACTTTTCGCCCCCTAAGCCTAACGCATTGGTTTTATTGGGTGATTTGGGGCATTTCACTTTTGAAACAATTCGTTACCCAGAACATTTCGCGAACACGCACCAGGGAACCAATTCCATTCCAGGAGCCGCCGCGCTCCAGCTTCCTTGCGACGCTCAAAAGCCCCCGGTCTGGCCACCGGGGGCGGCTCGCCGGAAAGGAAGCGGGCAAACGAGCATACAAGGAACAGGAAATGTCCTCACAAGATCCACTCACCGCGCTCCGAATGGAGCTCCAGGCAGCGACGGAAATCGTCGCCGCCGATAAGATCGAAAGCGCAAAAGCCTCTGCAATTGCGCGGAGTGCCGGTAAGGCTGAACGCGTCGAGGCTGCTGCAAATGCCGCAGAACTCCGCGAAAAGGCCGCCGCATCGGCAAAAGTCGTGAAAGCCATCGAGGCCAAAATCTCCAAAATCGAGAAAGACAGAGAGAGAGCTGAGAAAAAGGCCGAGCGCGAACGCGACTTGCAGAAGAAGAAAGATCAGGCCGCGGCGGATAAGGCCGAGGCAAAGGCCGCCAAGGAGCAGGAAAAGGCCCAGAAGATCGAGGCGGCGATTGCCTACAAAAAACAGCGCATGGACGCCGCCCGCGAGAACCCGCTGCTGGCGTTCGATGTCGATTGGCCGGCCCTCGCAGCCTGGGCCGCACCTCAGCTGGAAGGCCTTGTTTGCTATGTCGAAGGCGCCGGTTGGGGGCTTTGGAGCGGTGTGTGTTGGGTGTTTGCCCCTCGCCTCGCCGACGCCGCTGCATTGCTTGACATGGTGCGTGAGCTCTACTGCCTGGAAGAGACTGATGTGGTTGTGAAGCTGAATGCCAACCCGCGATCCGCTGAGCACATCTTGACCCACGCGAAGGATATCCTGTCCGTCGATCGGTGGATGTTCAACAGCCCGGCCGTCGCACATCTGATCCCGTTCCAGAACGTCACTGTGGATTTGAAAACCGGCGAGACGATGCCGCACGATCCCGAGCATTACATGACCGGTGCTATCCAGTGCGACTACAATCCGGATGCCAATATCGACCGCGTGAAGGAGGCATTTGCGAGGTTCTGGCCGAATGACGAAGACACGGCGCGGGTGTTTCAACTGGCTCTCGGATACAGCATGACCGGCGAGGTTGCCGCCAAGAGAATGTTCATGATGGTTGGCAACCAAGACGATGCAACCAGCAACGGCGACAACGGAAAATCCATGGTTCAGAACGCCCTGACCAAGCTGTTCGGTTTCGGTCGCGGCGGTTTCGGTGTTGCCATCAAATCCTCCATCATTGTTGACACGGGCGACAGGGACGCAAACAGCCATGACGCCGCAAAGGGTCCGCTGATCTGGAAAAGGTTCGCGATGGCTTCCGAGTTCCGCGTCGGTGCGTCCATCAATGCTGGTGAGTTCAATGTCCTGTCCGGCGGCGATGTCATAACCGCCCGCGCCCCTCACTCCCCCGAGAGCATCCAGTTCATCAACATTTCGAGCGACTGGTTTTCTATGAACCAGGTTGCCCGGTTCAAGAGCTGGGACAAGGCAACGAAGCACCGCCTGACGCCATTCCCTTTCAACCAAGCCTTCTTCAAGCCCGGCTCGGAAGAGCTCGAAAATGGCGGCCAGTCCGCTGATCTGTCGCTCAAGCCGTGGCTGGAGAGCAAGGCCGGGCAAGAAGCACTGGGGGCGTATCTGGTCGAGGGAGCGATGCAATACTATGCCGGAAATAGCGGTGTTGCAGGCGACTGGGTAGACAGTGAGGCGATGGATGAGCTCAAAGAGCAGATCCTGGACGCGAGCAACCCATACCGCGAGTTTTTCGAGGAAATGCTGGAGTTTGACAAGACCATGAGCACCGACCGGAAGGCTTTCAATGCTGTCCTGAAGGGTTGCCTTGGCGCTCTCAAGCAGCATGAGAAGGCCGAGTTCAAGCGTGCGATGGCCGGCAAGGGGGCAGTCGAGAAGAAAGTCAAAGGCTACTACCGCTGGTGCGGCGTGGCTCTGTCAGAAGATGCCCGCAAGATGGCAGCGCTGTCCGGGCACAAGACTCCCTGCTATCGCGCCACCCGCCTACGCGCGGTCTGATCCGGCGGATTTTCGATCGGGCTCACCGACCCTGAACCTTTTCGAAAGTCCGTCTTGAGTTTTGTCTGCCCCTCCCTCGGGAGGGGCTTTTTTTTTGGTGGGCAGATCATCAACTCCGACCGGCTTCTCCCATCCTGTTCGAGATGTGCCAAGAAAGCAGAGGCTTGGGGACCAAGTGGGCAATCTTGTCTCCTTCGAGAGGCCGCAGCGGATCGCACTCCTCAAGCATCTGAAGAAGAGCTTCTGAGAAGACCACTTTGCTTGTTTCCGGGTCAATACCCCAAAGGCCCGCATCAAACATCCCGTGCAGATCGGCTCTTAGAGGTATGCCGTTTTCCGGCCTGTCCCAGGTCTCATGACCGTTGTGCGGAACGACATGCGCCGCCTCGATGGCGGCTTCAATCTTGCATCCAGTAAGCAAGCACGCGGTCTTGCCATACCGCGCAAAAACCTCTCTTCGGAAGCGCGCCTGCTCAGGTCTGTCGAACGTCATTCGCCGCCGACGCTCGGCTACAGGTTCATTCCCTTGTTCTCGTGCAGCAATGGCATTGTCCCAAAAACCTTCCTGCTCTCGAACTTGGTATTCGAGAAATGGACGATCTCGCTCTGCTACAACGGCGAGCAGTTCTTCATGGTCGCGTTCCTCGAGAAGGTAAGCTTTGTGATGGGTGCGCACCATCAGGTAGTCAATGACTCGAGAAGGAACCATTGAAGCCTGATAAACAGCCTTGCCGACTTTGCGGTCAAAGATCTGAACGTCCACCAGGCAAACATGAGGCCGACCCTCTGTTTCGATGGTCTGCCCAGCAACGGCCCGAGCAGTCAGGCCCAGGCCATTCCCAAACTCTCGATTCTCGTGGCACCAGATCCAGAGTTCGTCACCTGGAGAAATGTCAGGAGCATCAATCCTGGCGCCACGGCCAGCCAGCTCTGGCCCCTCGATAGGAAGCTCGATACTTCCACCTTCCCAATCAGCATCCGACTGCGGTCGGTTGATCCCTCCAGGGCAGTGGCGTTGGCCATTCACTTTCAAAAGATATCGTCGCACAGGTGCCTCATGATGTCTGTGGATTGAAGATCAGTTCAGGAAGCAGCCTCCCGCTTCTTCCTGACCTCTTCCTGCTCCCTCTTGTAGCGTTCGGCTCGCTCCATCCCTTTGCGAGCGGCAATCAGGGCCTCGTGCTCGTTCTCGTATGGCTTGATCAAGAAATGAAGGGCGCCGCCGAGTGCGGCGAGCCCCAGGATCCCATAGAACACCATATCTCCGCTGATGCCGATCGCTCCGAGCAGCACGAGAACAATGAAGCCACCGACAAAGAGGGCGATATTGCCTGCCAGCTTGTAGAGCCAAGCCGTGCCGAACAGGACTGACAAAAGAATTGCGACAAGGAGAAGGGTGATCATTTGGGGCTTCCATGGATCTCAGGGTTTTGGGGGTGAGTCGGTCTTGACCGTGGGGCTTTCCAAGCCTGCTCGGGTTACATTCGTCTCGCTGTCCTGGAATTGAAGTTGATCAGCCAATACTGCTTAGCGTCCCAACAATACGCGATGCCACTCGACTTGACATAGAACTCCCCACAACCCGAAGCATTCGCGCGACCAAGCGCGACCGCCGCGTCCGTCCAGCGTGAATCGCTCATGGAGATCGAAGACATCGACCATTCTGCCCTGGTTGTTGGGTTGCTGGCGACCGTAGGCTTAGGAGCAACGTAACCCCAATCAATGGTCGAATTATCCGATACCCAGAGAATCTCTGCTTCCCGGTATGGCGAATAGGCAATCGCGAAATACCGACTTTCATCATCACCCTCGGCAGTTTTTCTCGGCAGGACGTAGAACTCTATCCTTCCCACATCATACTTTTTACGGTTTTCGATTGTCAGAAGTCCCGTCCGGACCTCTTCACTGTCAAATGACTTTGTATAGGTCGGAGTGCTGGCGATATGCACGGGCTCGCAATCAAGTTTTCCTGCTATGTCTTCCCAAGACATACTGCGAAAATACCTCAGGGAAATCCTGTTGTTTTCTCTGGTGTTGCAAGGTCCGGCGTTGGCAAGTGTTTGGTCGAGAAAAGCTTCGTCAATCGGCAGCAGGGCAGCGCATCTTTCGTTCTGCTTGCGCGCCGGAATCGCTGCTGGCGCACATTCTGTCATGATCCCGTTGCGTCCGAAAAACGGTTCCGCGGCGGTATACTCCTCCGTTCCTTCGGCGATGTGATCACCGTCGATTACAGCCACCTCGACCGTTTTTGTGAGGGCGAACCACCCAACAATACAAAGGGTGATCGCGGCACCAATTATTACTCCCGGTTGCATGAGCCCCGAGAGGCGGAGAAGGCCCTCTGAATGCGATGCGGGATTTGTCCCAGGGGAAGCTTTCAGGAAATTGTCAAACCGGTTGTCCGATCCGCTCATTTTGGTGCTCCAATACCAAGAATATGTTGCGTTCGGATTGCCTGAAAATGTCGGCAGAACTTTGACGGTCACCCAGTTTCCGTTGCGGCAATGCCTGCCGTTCCCGACGTGAGTGCCATCCTTCAGGGGATGGCTTTTTTCATCCCAACATTTTGGATCGGCAAGACTTTTCCCCAGTTCCTCCTTGAGACAAAAAGGAGGCAGTTCTCATGAAGACAATGACCCATACACTTGAGGAGCGTCACGCATGGCGTCAGTTGAGGTCGACCGGTCGAACCAGGCGGTTTGCGGCTCAAGCTGAGGCGGTCGTCCTTCCGGATCCGGTGACGGACGAGAAGAAACTGGCGGAGTTGAAATTGCAGCGAGCCAGGAACCTGGAGAGGAAGGAGGCCAAGACCAAGGCGCTGGATTTCTCTCGCTTCAAGATCCGAGACATCATTGCAACAGCGGCTGGGACGCCCGACGTCCTGGTTCTCGAGCATCCGACGAAAGGTCGCCGGATCGGTCGGCTGGCTTCACAGAAGCTGCTCCGCGCGGTCGCGCCTCGGATGTCCGTATCCATGGTGAAAGCGATCCTCGCTGGCGGCAGGGCAGCCTGAAAAGACAGACAGGGAGGATCTTCATGCGTAAGCTCTAAGCCCAGATCATTGCAGTGCTTCGAACCCCGGCCATTGGTCGGGGTTTTTCTTTCGGCTTCAAGAAGTAGCTCTTTCGCTCAAGCCACCAGACAGTATTGTCTTCGCAAACAGTTTCACCGGCCAGAGCATTGCGTCGGTTGTGCAACGAAGGAAGAACGATGCCTGATCTCGATGACATTGATGAAGAGTATGAAGCCCTGTCCGTCGGATCCATGGCCGTTCCCGAAGATGCTTCTGATCGCGCCATCGAGAAACACTTCGAAACTGGGCGCCTTCGTGTCGTGCAAGAGAGGAACGACATCTTCCTTTCCCACGTGATCGACTTCATTGACGGAAATGGGCGTGGAGAAGTGTGGGGAAACCTTCGACCAGAATACCAACGACGCCTCCGGTGGGACAATAAAAAGAAATCCAAACTCATTGAGAGCTTCATAATGAATGTGCCCGTGCCTCCGATTTTTCTGTATGAGAAAAGCTTGGGGCGTTTTGAAGTGATGGACGGTCAGCAAAGACTGAGCGCAATCGCTGATTTTATGAATGGGAAATTCAAGCTATCAGGACTTGAAATTTGGAAGGCTCTTAATGGGCGAAACTATGCACAGATACCTCCGTTGCTTAGACGAGGCTTGGAGAGAGCAAAGATCTCGGCAATTACGTTGATGTCGGACAGGCCCACCGGTGCAGAGGATAGCCTCGACCTGCGGGCGCAGGTATTTGAGAGATTGAATACTGGCGGTGAACGACTGAATCCGCAGGAGCTCCGGAACTCTCTATACTCTGGTCCATTCAATGAGTTGTTGATCGATTTAGCAAGTGAAACTGCCTTCACGGCGGCGTGGGACATTCCGAACCACAAAGAAAATACATTGGAAGACAACACCATTGCCGATCCATTGAAAAAGAACAACCTCTACAAGAGAATGACCGATGCCGAAATTATTCTTCGGTTTTTCGCGTTCTCCAACTTGGAGGAAATCTCTGGATCTGTCCGAGGCATGCTTGACAAAACGATGCAGAAGTATCGGCACTGCACTGATGAGGAACGCAACGGCTATCGTAAGGATTTCATCGATTCTTTGACACTGTGCACCGACGTCTTCGGCGATCAAGTATTCCGTCTCCCCGCGAAAGATGGAGGAGGCAAGTCTACGTTGTCGAGACCTCTGTATGATGCGGAAATGGTGGCGATGCACACGCTTCGTGCGCGTGCCCAAGATATTCGAGAAAAGAGTGATGAGATCAGTGACGCGGTTTTGGCGCTGACCAAACCAGACAGCAAGGATTACGAGCTGATGGTAGGACGCGGAAACACTGCTGCAACCATTAAGGAGAGGATTGAACGGGTAATCGAGGTCGTATTGGAAAGAGTTGGAAATGAGGGCGATTGATCGCGCAAAAGTAACCGCGGACAACTACCTTGCCGAAATTGAGAACACTGCTCAAATACGAGAGGCATATCGAGACTTCCTTGTTCCGAATGCGCAGGCGCTTTTTGGTTTCTACGAACAGGACAAAGGCACCAAGAGCCGATTGGCCGCGGCACTCAAACTGAAAAACACCGATGAAAGCACACTGTATAGATCTCTCGTTGTTCAAGTCAATGGGGTCTTTGAGCAGTATATCCGAAGCTTGGTAGCCGCTGTGGTGCGGACCCGAGTGGAAAGCGAAGAAAGATACTCAAATTTTGACGAACACTTCCGGAACCAACATGCAATTCATGCCGCAAAGGTTTTAGGGCATATTGGATCAGGATCGGTAAATGGGCAGTCCTTTAATTTTCCAAATCTCCTCGACTCATTGGGAAAGTGTTTTTTGGACAGGAGCGATTTCTCAGTTAATCCCAGCGTGTTCACGATATTGCTTGGGAACTGCAGGCCTGATCGGATAAAGAAGATCTTCGAGATTTTGGACTTGCCGGACCCCTTTTCCGAACAGATTGGGGTGAGCAAGGCCCTAAAGGCCTGTCTGAACGAACCCCGCAAGGCGAAAGTTGGAATTTTGGCTGAGGAGACGCTTGGTGACCAACTCAACCTACGAAATAACATCGTTCACGGAGATCTCAGTCTATCGGTTAGCAAGCTTGAATTCGAACAGACTCTGGCCTTCTATTCTGCGCTGATAGAAGCTTTGACTACTATGGTTTCTGAAAGCATGGAACCAGCTTGAAAGTTTACTACCCTTTAATCCCTAATACATAGCCTAACACCATGACAGACATCGCCGAAATCGTCGCAGCCCAACCTGACGTCCTCAGAGGATCCCGGGAAACCCGATACCGCTGGGGATCCGACCTGGCCGTGCTTGTCCTGGACAGCGGCGAGGTTGGGCAGTTCAGCACGCCGCATCCGTGGAGCCGCGCCGAGATCGAGGCAGCACTCAACAGCGCGGGTTTAGTCTCCCTTGCTCTGGGAAACGGAGCCTCAGCAATGCGGCACTAAAATACTCATTCTTTCCATACTCTTGCCTTTCTGTTGCGCCGGAACAGGCTACATCTGCACTGGAAACAGGGAGTCTGAGACGATGGCGACAGAAGCAGAGAAGTGGGCTTTCGAGCGAATTCTTGAGCTTTTCACGGACCGGATGAACACTGATCTTGGCGCTCACCGCGAAGACCTGCTCGCGCTTGCGTATAACGCCTTCGACCAGAACTTGGACAACCGGACGCCCGTCGACGGGCGATTGCTTCTCTCTGCAAAATATGACGCGGCTTCCGGCCAAGCGTTTTATGTCGAACGAGGCGGCTGCGGGTTTTTCCTGGTCGCTGAATGGGCAGGTGAGAAGGTGGCCAAGGTGCAGCTCGAAGGGCCAGCGGCTGAAGAAGCAAGCCGGTGGTTGGGCCATCCGCAAGCTGGCAAAAGTGCTGTCATAGATCAGCTTGCACTGGACTGTTGGGGGTCGCTACTGGAGAGCAATATCCAGGCGGGTTCCGATGCGTTGGACAAGCAACGCGCTGCGCTACTGTTGGAAATGAAGGTCGAATCCGAGCTCTACAAGCATGAGTTCTATATCGGAGCTACCGAAGAAGAGCGCACAAAGATGAATACCGAAGTTGTAGATCGGGCGCTCTGGTTCATGAACCCGGAATAACGTAGCGAGCCTACCGCCAGGGAACGACTTCCTCTTCATGAAGGAAGTCAGGTTCATAAACGACGACGGATATGTGCTCATAAAGCGCGACGGAAAACTGCTGCGCGAGCACCGTCTTGTCTACGAGCGCGAAGTCGGTCCGATTCCGGCCGGATGGCATATTCACCACGTCAACGAAGACACGGCCGACAACCGAATAGAAAACCTGGAGGCGCTACCCTGGCCGTTGCACAAGCGTCGGCACTGCGGACATGTCATGCGTGAAGGTGTGTGGTGGAAAACCTGCACGTCATGCGGTGTGCATCAGCCCGAATCCGAGTTCCCGACGAAAAAAATCCAGGGCGGCGTCAGATACACCCGCGGCAATTGCATCGAGTGTGAGCGTGAGCGGCAGCGTGTGAAAACAGCAAAACGAAAAGCTACCTTGAATGCTTCTCGGAGCTAATTCGAAAACTACTTCAAAAAAATATCCTGTATTTTTTTGAGTGAGCTGCGGGTGGACTTAATTCCTTTTCGTGGGAGGCAGTGAGGCGTCCCAGGAAACCACTCAGGAAGGAAATACCCCATGTCGAATCTCGCAAATCTCCCGAAAGAACAGCAGGTCGAACTCCTCACCACCGCTGCAGCTAAAGTCGCGCCGCGCTCCGTCAAAGGCAAGGCGGCCGGTCGTTTTTATTGCTACAATGAAGGTCTGTCTCCGGTCTGCGTCAAAGCGCTCCGCGACACCGGCCACGGTGAAGAGATCTTCTCTGGCTCAAGCTATAACTCACGCCGCTGGTATTTTCCCGCTGAAATTCTTGAAATCGCAGAAGCCGCCGCAGAAGCCGCATGACTGAACAACCCCGGCCCAGCCGGGGCGCACGAGGAGGACAAAACGATGGGTGCTTACTTTTTTGTCATGTATTTTTCTACCGGACTCCTTGCCCTCGCGGGCCTGACAGGCGTCCTGGGCTTTCTCGCTCGCCGCTTCTCACGGCCAGCACAACCCGGCCCTGTGGTTGAGTGGCGGCGGGTGGATCTCGGTGAGAGAATGAAATGACCCACAAAATTCTTGAAAAGTTCCCGCCGCTCGAAAAACTACCACGCGCGGCTTACACGCAAGCGGAATCGAGCGCGCGGAAGATCGAACGGCACCTGGCCGGGAAGTCCGTCGGTGACTTGGCGACACACGAGTCTGTTAAGGTGCGCGGATCTGCATTTCACCTCTATCTCCGCGCGGAAATCGAACTCCGCGGGCGTAGGTTCTACACCGCGAAATGGACTTTTTCTGACGCCGGCGCGGAGGATGCCATCCCGCTCTATGTGTATATTGAGGACCTGCTCATCGACTCCGCCCCGCTCCTTCGTCTGCTCTCAGAGTCGCTATGTTGTGAAACTGTTCGCGCAATGCTGAAAGCCCGCTATGGCCCGCATCCCCTCGCCGACCTTTCGGAGTCTCAGCTCGAAGAAGTCGGGGACTGCGTGTCAGAGAATTGGTCACTCATAGAGTCCGACATGATGCTTGAGAAATGGAATGCAAGCTGGCTCGACGGCGTTTTTCTGGAAGAGAAAGAGTTCCGCAATAGCGGGGCTTCGGCACACAAGAGGCTGAAAAGGCGTGGAATTCAGCGGGACTTTGAGGCGTTCCGGAATTTGAAAGCGGTGGAGAGCACGTCGCTCATCGGCGAGCATGACGGTGGGATGGACGATGAGCTGTCGGCGATGCTGGACTCATAGGGCGTTTTTGAGCCCTTCGATCGCGGCTTGAGGCGAGCGAGCGACGATGTAAATCCCACCCGCCTTCTCGACCGCCTGCTGGAATTTTTTTTGGACGTCTCGCTGCTTGCCGGTCGCGGTCTTCACTTCGACGAACACCGCACGACCGTTGAGAACACCAACGATGTCCGCGATTCCGGGTGGGCCCAGGCTGACCCAGTCGCCGCGGTCTGATCGGATCCGGCCGGCATTCTGTCTCCAAAATATGCCGCCGGGATGGAACTCGCGGGAGAGGGCAACCAGCGTGCGATTGTGAATGTCCGTCTCAGCGTTGCTCATACGCTTACCCCGGCCCGGCGAAGCTCGGCGGTAGCGAACGCGAGAACCACGTCGTCGCCATCCCGGATAGCCCGTTCATGTCGCTTGCGCATGTTTTTGACGGCAGTGTCCCACCCCAAGTATGCGGCCATCTGCCGGATCGGCTGACCCTGGCGTTTCCTCAGTGCCTTGTCGGCCTCCGCCTTTGCATCCATCTCCGCCGCCTCGATCTCTCGCAAACTGACGGCCTCGGCGGTCGGGATGCGTGCATCTTTCGCCAGAGAAGCCCCGCACTCCGGGCAGCTTGACGGCCCGGCATCGAACATCGCGAAGCAATTGTCGCACTGCCGGACGCCAAGGCACTGCCCATCCTCTGTCTGTCTTTTTTGCCGATCGTCTTCTGGGTCTCGCCAGTTTCGCGTCATCGTGAGCGATCCCAGCCGGCGACCGTTGCCGACATGATCGACCACGCGACCGAACTCCTTGCTCTTCGATGTCCTGGCGACGCGGCCGAGCTGCTGAACCCACAGCTGTGGCGATGCTGTTGGGCGGAGTGACAGCAGAGTCCTGAGATCGGGAAGATCGAAACCGGCGCTCACTTTGTCGATGGAAAAAACAAGCCCACCATCCTTCAGGCTGGAGATCTTGCGATCAACCTCGTCGGCCTTGTCTTTGCCTGTGAGCACCTCGCATTTGTGTCCTGCCCGGCGGAACTGTTCTGCAGTATCGGTCGCATGGTTGATGTTGACGCAGAAACCCAGTGTCGGGACATGCAGCCCGTAGATCCTGAAGTTCTCGATCGCGTCGGAGTAAATCCTGCGTTCTGCCATGATCTCGACGATCTGGGATTCATCGAACTCGCCGCAGCGCTTCTTCACGTGATGAAGATCAAGCTCATTCGGAACTGCGTATTTTAGCTGCGCCAAGAACCCCCGATCGGTCAGCCACGCCGCGCCCTTTCCCTGCACATGCGCAGAAAAAACCTCGAACGTCTCCGGTCGGGGAGTGCCTGTGAAACCAACCGCAACAGCCCCAGGCGCGCATTCCAGCACTCGGCGATATTGCGCTGCGGCGCCGCCCATGTGGACTTCATCGACCAAAATCAGGGCAGCCGGGTCAGCCGCAAGGCGGTCCCGCTTTCGATCGGCGGCTTGAACCGTCATGACCGAAACGCCGGATAAGTCGCCGGCACGATCTCGGAGCTGGTTCACAACCGCCGATCGGTTCGAGAGCACCCACACACGGCGGTCGGCAGCGGAGTAGGCTGCGGACAGGTGTTCAATGACGACGCTCTTGCCGTAGCCCACGGAAGCTTCAAACAGCACGCGCCGCGCCCCGGACCTGAGGGTCTCCCGGAGCGCGGCGATGTCTTCGGATTGGTATTTGCGCAGTCCCATTCGTGGGACATAGGTCCCGAAAAATGGCTCCCAAAATTACCTTTGCCGCTGCCAATTTCCAAGCTTCTGCGCGGCGTCGATGCCGGCTTTGACAACAGGCTCAGCGAGCATGCCGAGTTTGCGTGCGGCGGCTTGGACTTTGTCGCCGAGTTCTATCAGGCCGCGGACAGCGTCACGGATGTTGCGCTCTTTCTGTTCGAGTTGACTTCGCCAGCGGGACAACCTGGAGTCCTCCGCCTGGATGGCTTCTTCTCGCTCTTCAAGTTCGCCTTCTCTTTCGTCGAGAAGGGACTCGCGATGGTCGAGCATGTCCATTTTTTCGTCGAGCACAGCGGCTTGGTTTTCTGCATCGGTTTCTGCATTGACGGCCCGCAGCCACGCGATGTCAGCCTCTTTTGAAGCGTTCCGGTTTTCTGTCAGAGCCAAGTATGCTGTGGCGGCGGCTTTCTCAGCCGCGCGGCGTGTCTTCTGAAGCTCGACAGCTTGCTCGGCGCGCCATGTATGGCACGGCGTGTTCTCTCGCTTCGGATCCACTTTCTTCTCTTCCGCGAGAGCGTCCCGGCGCTCCTGAGCTCTCTTCTTTCCGCGGGTCAGTCCGATGTCGGAGAAATAGCTGGCGACGATGTCTTGGCCGTCTTCGTAGCTCTTCACGACCGGCACAGCCGACGGAACAAGTGTCCGCTGTTTGCCACCTTTGCCGGTTGTCTTCTCGACCCATTTCGCCACCGCAAAGTGGATATGGTAGCCCTCTTCGTCGAGGTCTTTCCACGCCGCGACCAGAGCATCCCCGAACTGTTCGTCAAGGAATTTCAAAGCCCGCTCTTCGAAAGCGGCAACCTTCTCCTGGTCTTCGAAGCCTGGCAAATCTCCCGCGAAGAATTCCCGGTTTGCGGTCAAAATGCCCTCTCGCAATGGCCCGTGTCCGCGGGTCGTTTGCCACGGATCCTGCGGTCCGGCGGCTGCCACCTCGCGCGCCTGTTTCTTTCGTTTCTTGCTCTCAAGGGCGGCGACGCGGTTCGCCAGGTTCTGCACCTTTGACGTTTCGATGTCGGCCAGGAGCTCCTCTTTCCAGTCTTCGTCGCCGACAAGAAATGTGTTGAGATGGGAGCGAGCCCGGTTGACGTGGGACAGGTCTCCGCCAGTGCGTTTTCTGTGCATCTCAACGCGGCCGAGTTCTCCTGGCCAGATGGCTTTCAGCCGAAAGACCACGGGGTGCTGTTTCAGTTCAGGCATGACGTCCTCCCATCCATGATGAACAGGAAATCGTGCCCGGCAGGCCGGATCGCTCCATATGTTTGTGCCGTGGATATTACTCACTAAGCCATCGGCACTGCACACCCTGCGGGCGCTTGTTCCTCCGGCCGTTCGCCCTGCCGGGGGCCGCTTGCCAGCGGGGCCGAGGTGAGGCTCCGCGCCCCTCCTTCGATCCTCCCCTCCCGGAGAAGGGATGCTCCGCGCCTCCCCTCTCCAAGCCTCTCCCTCTCTCGTCTCCGACGGGGCTGTCTGCCGACCTGTGGAGTGCGGTCTGCCCTCTCCCCTGGAACCCCTCCTGCTCTCAGAGAGGGGGCCGGGCCGCCCTCTCCGAACCTCTCCCAGGCGCCCTGCCGAGGGCATTCCTTTTCGCAAAGAAACGTTCGGAATCAGTTGGGTGACATTTTTGTCCATCCGGTCAAAAAAAATCAGCCCAGCTTCCTTTTGCAACCGGCGCCAGTGGGCGTCTCAGCCAAAGGGAAGCACTATGGAAGTCTCAATCCTCCTCGGCGATCCGTCCGAGCACACCGTCATTGTCGACGTATTTTTTTACGACATGCACTACACGATGGTCGGTGCGTCGACCGGCGAAATCCTCGACGCAAGCACTCGCATCGACGGCATCCGCACGACCAAGACCAACGCATGGCAGCGCTTCAAAAGCGGCGATCTATTTGACGTCTGCGAGTATCTGAAGCTTGTCGTTCAGCACCCGCTTTATGCGCCGAAGTTCTCCGCCGCGGAAGTCGATGAGATCCGCCAGAAGATCGCCGCTTTTCAGCGAGAGTTGTTGCGCACGGAGGCGGTGTGATGAGCTACATAGTCGACTGCACTCCGCTACCTCTCGGTCTGTATCTCTGCGGCATCTTGCGCGGTGAAGATGTCGCGCTGACGCTCACGACTGAGGCCCTTCTTGACTCTGTCGCAGTATATTTCGGCGATGAAGTCGCTCGTGAAAAGGTCGATGGCTTTGACGATCAAGGCGCGGTTTTTGATGCTCTAAGACGACTTGTCCGGTCGCTCGATCTGCCCGTGGATCTCCGTGAGGTAGCGCTCGCTCAGCTCGTAGACCGGGGTGCGGCCAATGCGTAAAAGTGTTGAAGAAGTAGCCCGCGAAATCCGCGGGCTGGCATCCGGATCAGGGATGAAGACTCGAGAGGTTTTTGATGCTCTCATTGATGGTCTTTTTCACGCGAATAGGTTGCTCGCAGGACAGTATTCCGGAGACGAGTCCGTTGTCGCTCTGTCTGATTGCGGTGTCCGCGCTGCTACGGATCGGCTGGTTGCGGCGGGCTGCAAGAGGAAGTCGATTACGAAGACAATGGCTTCGATCGTCCGCGCGGTCGAGCAGCGTCGAGGCGACGTGCTCGGCGATCTTGCTGCGATGCTTGAGACGCTCTCGAAGTCGAATGGGCAGTTCTTCACGCCATATGAGCTGTCTGATCTGACAGCTCAGCTCACGATCGACCAGCAAAGCATCGAGGCGGCTATGGAGAAGAAAGGCTACATCGAGCTCCAGGAGCCGACTGCGGGCGCTGGGAGTATGATTTTGGCTGCAGCCGATCGTCTCGAAGAACTGGGATACTGCCGGCGCATTCATATGTCGGTGGCCGCGATGGACATCGAGTATCGAGCATTTCAAATGTGCTACATCCAGCTCTCACTCAGAGACATCCCAGCGGCTGTGTATCACGGTGACGTCCTGGCTATGACGACGCACCAGGTCGCATACACGCCGGTTCTCTTTAGTCATTTCCACCTGCATCACCAGCAGCTTGCGGGTTTTCGTGACTTGATGAGGATGGTGCAGGCCGGGCCCCTCGCTCCGCCCTTGAAGAAAGTCGCTTAGAGATTTCGGTCGGCAGAAATGCCGACCTATTTCCTCCATGACAAAGGAGGAACAAATGAAGAACGACGAGCATCCAGTCGGTGTATTTCCTGGCCTTTCAAACAGCGGCTACCACGTCGGGCCGGGCCGTTCGAAGTCCGGGCTGGATATCATTCGACGATCGCCCGCGCATTTCAAGCACGCTCAAGAGACCGAGCGCGAAGAGACTGCGGCATTCGTTCTCGGCTCTGCAGGTCATGGCGTCATGCTCGAAGCCGACCAATTCGAAAAGGAGTTTGCCCTCCCGTTTGACGCGTCCGAATGGCCGGATGCGCTCGACACAACACCGCAACTCAAGGCCCGGCTAAAAGAGCTCGGCCAGCCTGTCAGCGGCAATAAGCCGGATCTCATCGAGCGCCTGCGAGAAACTGATCCGACAGTTCAAATCCTGGACGATCTCAAGGCAATGCACGCCGAGGATGCTGCCGGAAAGACCATCCTGACGCCAGCTCAGTGGCGCGATGTCCGCGGAATGCGAGACGCCGCGCTTGAGCACCCCAAGCTCGCTAAGCTGCTGACAGATCCGCGCGGGAAAGCTGAGCAGTCCGTCTATTGGATTGACGAAGAAACGGGCGTCCTGTGCCGTTGCCGTCCCGATCTGTGGGTTAGTGATATCATCCTGGACCTCAAGACCACCGAGGATGCCAGGCCAAGTGTCTTTGAGCGCTCCGTCGAGAAGTTCAGGTATTACGTCCAGGCGGCTTTCTACATGGATGGTATTGCGGCGGCAGAGAAGCAGGGCGGGCTTCCGGAAGGGTTGCAAGTCCCGAAGCATTTCCTTTTCGGCGCACTTGAGAAGAAGGCCCCCTACTTGAACGGGGTCTACATGCTCGACGCCGAGGCTGTCGAAATCGGCCGCCGAGAATACCGCGAAGACCTCAACACATACGCGCATTGTCTGAGCACGGGCGAATGGCCCGGCTACGGCGATCAGATCCAGTCAATTTCGCTGCCTGAATGGCGGCTGCGTCAAGAACATTTCCTGAACGAGGAGGAATAATCCATGGGAAAGATTGATATCAACCGCGCGATGCGTCCGAAATCCGACCAGCTCAATGCCGACGACCTCATCGCCGGCCCGCGCACGATCCGGATCAACGATGTCCGGCAGGAATCGGGTGGCGAGGAGCGGATCGAGATCCATTATGATGGCGACGACAATCGCCCTTGGAAGCCAGCCAAGACGGCTCTCAGGGTGCTCGCCGCGATCTGGGGTGACAATCCGGAGAAGTGGTCGGGAATGCACTGCACCATTTTCTGCGACCCCACCGTAACATGGGCCGGTGTCGCTGTTGGCGGCGTCCGCGTATCTCACATGGAGGGCCTCACCCAGCCACGCAAGATGATGCTCACAAAGACGCGTGGGAAGAAAGCAGAGACGATTGTGCAACCGTTGATCGTCGAGAAGGCCGGCGCGTCGGACAAATGGAAAGAGCGCCTGTTCGCCGTCGCCGAGGGTCAGGAAATGACAGTCGAGGAGGCGTGGGCGAAGGTGCCAGAGAGTGTCCGGCAAGAGCTCGACCCGGGGCTGTATGACCAGCTGCAGGCACTCGAAGCTGCCGCGCAGGAGCACCGTGAGAATGACCCCGCCGCGGCGGTGGATGCGCTGAATGCGAGCCTTGAATCCGGAGAGTGATGGAAAATCGCCGGCACGCTTTGAATGAGCGTGCCGGCGACTAATTCCAATTCATCAAGAGGAGGAGGGTAGCGATGAAACGCAGAATGCAGACGAGAGAATTGGTCAAAATACTTGGCCCGGCATACCGCCGTGTGCTCGATGACATGCCGGGTGCGAGGGTCAGTAGACTCTATAGCGTGCTCTGTGAGCACTGATGGCTCCCCCTCTCTCTGGTCGCTTTCATCGGAAGCGACCGCAGCGAGCGGAACCACAACACTCTATCGAAAAAGGAAATTTGAAACATGTCAGGTTCGATGAACAAAGTATTCCTGATCGGCAACCTGGGTCGCGACCCCGAGGTGCGCGAATTTTCAAACGGCGGCAAGGTCTGCAACCTGCGGATCGCGACTTCCGAGACATGGAAGGACAAGTCCAGCGGCGAACGCCGCGAGCGGACCGAGTGGCACTCGGTCGCGATCTTCAACGAGGCCCTGGCCACCAACGCCGAGCGCTACCTGCGCAAGGGTTCGAAAGTCGCCATCGAAGGCAAGCTCGAGACCCGCAAATGGCAGGACCAGTCAGGCCAGGACCGTTATTCCACCGAAGTCGTGCTGCGCCCCTATGCCGGTGAGCTGACCTTCCTCGACAGTGGTGGTGGTGGTGGTGGTGAAGCCCCCGCGGCCGCAGGTGGCGAACCGGTCAAAGACGAGGTTCCTTTCTAAGCATTTTCGACTCCACAGGTTGAAACAAACTGGCCGTCCTTTGGGGCGGCCTTTTTCATTCCAGAACAAGGAAAATGTGTTGGACAAGCTCACTACGGACCTCTGCCGCTTGGCCGCTGTGCTCGACTGCCGGTGTAGCCGCGGAGCACCGCACGAAATCGATGTCGTCGGAAACCATCGAGATGGCGTGTTCGAGATCTCTTGGATCCGAGTCCGGCCAGCAGGTGATGTGCAGCCGGTCGTTGCGCAGATCCGCGACGTTTTTATTGGTCTCGAGGCCGAGGGGCACCGGTTGAGCATGGACGCCGTGGCTGAGCGCGATGTCGACATATTCACCGGCGCCGCGCGTAAGATTTCTGCGCACCAAAGGCTGAAGGCGATCGCCCATTTTCGGTGATGCTGCGCCACCCCAACAGGTAAACCATCGCTCTTTCGGGCTTCCCAGGATGTGAGTCGGGCTGCTACGCCTTGTCCAACAAGGATGAGGTGTTGAGCAAATGGCTGGTTCTTCAACAAGTTCCGAGGCGTTCCATATTGCGGAGTGGTATGGGCTTCCCTTCCTTGATTTGCCCGATTCTGATCGGCAGCGGCTCGGAAAGTTCAGGGCATCTGGCAAGATGCTCAACAAGACCGAAATGAAACGCCTTGTCGACCTGCGGACGAAGGCCAATCTGGGTCCGCTAACTGCCGTGGAGCAGAAGCGACTTACAGATCTGGAAGGGCGCCTTACATCGCTACGAGCCACACAAATGCCATGCCCGTTCCGGACCGATACTCCCTTCCCATTTTGTAACAAACCGGGCGGTGTATGTTCGATGCGGCTCTACAAAGAACAACCTGGTGGTGGCATCCAGACAGTCACCGGAAAGCGAGCTCATATCCGCGGCATGTGCCCGTTGAGATACCAGGAGAACAACTCCGTAGCTCAGCACATCGGCCAAGACATCCTCGGAGACCCACAGCCTTTCCAGGTTGGCGAGGTAGGCTTCCTCGAATCCACCGGAAATCTCGACAGCGCCGCCGGGCAGAGCGTCGGCAACATCGACATGGTTCTTGCAGCTACGAACACTCCGACCGGGCACCCAATGAAGTGGGTAGCCGTCGAGATTCAGGCGGTGTATTTCTCTGGCAAGGAAATGGGCAAGGAACTGACCGCGATCGCCAAGAACGGGGGACGTGCCACCATGCCGAGCGAAGGGCGGCGGCCAGATTACCGCTCCAGCGGTCCGAAGCGATTGATGCCACAGCTCCAGATAAAAGTGCCTACGCTGCGACGATGGGGAAAGAAAATGGCTGTCGTCGTCGACATCGCCTTCTTCAAGTCAATGGGAAAGATGCGAGAGGTCCCCGATCTCTCGAATTGCGACATCGTCTGGTATCTCGTGGACTTCATCCAGGCGGCACCTGGGATGCCTTTCGAACTCAAAGTTGTCGATCGGCGCCTGACCACTCTCGAACACTCCATCGAAGGTTTGACTGGCGGCATACCAGTCGCCATGGGACAATTCGAAGGTTCCATCGAGGACAAAATGAACGCAGGGCCGTAGCGACATGTCGATAGCCAATTGTCGGAATCCGCGAAATCTGGTAACGCCTGTAAGAACAAAACAAGACCGGAGGCGAACATGAGCAAGCGCAGAACAGCAATCGATCTTTTCTGCGGTGCTGGTGGTTTGTCAGCTGGATTCGAGATGGCCGGCTTCACAGTGCTGGCTGGGAACGATCTGTTCGAAGCTGCCGGGAGAACGTTCTCTGAAACCCACCCCATGGCGAAGTTCATTCCCGGGCGCATCCAAGATCTCGACACAGATGATCTGCTAAAGACGGCAGGCCTGAAGAAAGGTGAACTCACAGTTCTGGTTGGCGGCCCTCCCTGTCAGGCCTACTCGGTCTACAATCACCAGCGAGGAATGCATGATGAGCGTGCATCGCTCTTCCGTGAATACCTCCGTATCGTCGATGCGCTTCGTCCTGAGTGGATCGTCATGGAGAATGTCTCCGGAATCTTTTCGATCGGCGGCGGTGAGGCTGTCCATGCGATCCAAAAGGAGCTCAGCGCCCTCGGATATAGCGTTGAGTTCGACGTCCTGAAGGCAGAGCAGTTCGGCGTTCCTCAAGAGAGGCGCCGGGTTGTCTTCATCGGCAACAGGATCGGAGCGCCGATCAAGCACCCAGTCCCGACACACGGCCCTGGCCTGAAGCCGTATGTTACGATCCAAGACGCGATTTCCGATTTGCCTGCTCTGGAGAACGGCGAGGATTGCGGTGTCGCACCTTACGCAACCGAAGCAACGTCCGACTTCCAGAAGCTTCTCCGAGGCAACCTGATAGAAGTCACGGGCCACGCTGCGCCACGCCTTGGTCAGGTCAACCTTGATCGCCTGGATCATATCCCAGCAGGCGGAAGCTGGCGGGACATCCCGTTTGACCTTCTCCCGGCAGGAATGAAGAGAGCCAAGCGCTCGGACCACACAAAGCGCTATGGGCGCATGACGTGGGACGGGCAAGCATGCACTATCCTGACCAAGTGCGACATCCACTGGGGCGCATATATTCACCCGGATCAGAACCGCGCGATATCGGTTCGAGAGGCGGCCAGGCTCCAATCATTCCCGGATAGCTTCGAGTTTTCCGGATCGAAGACGGAGCAATATGTCCAAGTGGGAAATGCCGTGCCTCCGCTGCTTGGGAAGGCGATCGCAGAGGCCCTGATCGGCTGCATGGAAGAGCATGAAGCCGAGGGCTCCGACGCCGCCTGACGGCTGTGGCAGATCGGATATCCTCCGAACGCCGCAGTGAAAACATGCGGCGCATCAAAAGCAAGAACATGAAACCGGAGATGACGGTGCGCCGCCTCGTGCACGGCATGGGCCACAGGTATCGCCTTCACCGGAAGGATCTCCCCGGCAAGCCCGACCTGGTGTTCGGCCCCAGGCGGAAGGTCATTTTTGTGCATGGGTGCTTCTCGCATCAGCATGACGATCCCGCTTGCAAGATCTCCCACGCCCCCAAAAGCAGGCTCGAATACTGGGGCCCGAAGCTGGAGAGGAACCAGGAACGCGACCAGGCGAATCGAGAAGCTCTCGAAGCGGCAGGGTGGTCAGTGCTCGAGGTTTGGGAATGTCAGACACGGGATCTGGAAGCTCTGGCTGAGCGGCTTCGGGAGTTTCTGGACGATCCGGATGGTTCCTTATCAGGGTTGACCCAATGTTGGCCAAAATGTTGGCCAAAATGTTGGCCGCTCGCCGCCAGTAAGTTGTTGTGAAATAGACCAAACACCTTGTTTTCTTGACGATAGTCGCTTCGAAAATATGGTGAAATGGTGCCCGGGGGCGGAATCGAACCACCGACACGAGGATTTTCAATCCACTGCTCTACCCCTGAGCTACCCGGGCACGGGCGCGCTAAGCTGCGCGGGCTGGCATCTTCTAGACGCGGGGATTGGGCAAGTCCAGAGGGTTTAAACAAAAAAAACGGATCAAGTTGATCGATCGAAGGAGATGACCTGAACGTCCACCGGGCTGATCGAATGGGTCAACGTCATTGACGTTGTCAGTTCGTCGACAGGCAGAAACTCCAACACCGGATGATGTGGAGCATTTTCATCCGCATTTGGTTGAGAACTCAACTAGGATATTAACGCCGAAACAGGCGACCACGGGTCAAAATGCCTTTTTTGCATGCCCCGCAACGACTTGATCCTGTGGCTGGGGTTTTACGTGTCAGAGAGCTGGATCGGGTGCCACAGGTTCTGAGCCAGAAGGAGGTTAAACGGACACTGGTCACGGCTCCCGATCAGAAAGCCGGCTTGATGTCGTTTACCGCTCATGCCTACAGGCTGCGAACGTTGCACGGTTGGGAGTTCGCGACATTGGCTGCGCCGGGAAAATCAACAGCATCCTACGATCGAAGGGGGCAAGACCGTAGTATGATGGTGTCGCCGATGGTCAGAGGCTGCTGTGGCCATGCCTGTCGGACCACCCCACCGTTCAGGATAAGGATGTGCCCGCGCCTAAGCGAGTTCTCGGCCATGGAGATCGCGGCAAGTATCTCTTAACCCGGCAGCCGTTATTGCTGTTTCTTGAATCCGCCAAGGACGCCGTGATCACCAAATAGACAGTGCTGCAGAGGTTGTGCCACAGTTATGTGAGCCACCTGCTGGAGCGCGGCGTTTATATTTGGGTGATCGAAGCGCTTCTGGGATATTCCTGAACCATGACTACGGATCGGATACACGTGCGGCCACCCGCTTGATCCCGGCGGTCGACAGTCCACGGGAAGGCCTGCACCAGAGCAAGTGCAAGACATGCAAGGTGGTGAGCCTCCCCCAATGAAGTGGTCCGCCCCTATGATTAGGAAGCGGAGGACCATAGATGACGATCAAGAGACCCA
>CANLZY010000036.1 GCA_947495685.1 uncultured Tropicimonas sp. | reverse complement strand
GGAAGAGAAGCTCCGCTTCGCCATCCGCGAAGGCGGCCGCACCGTCGGTGCCGGCGTCGTCTCCAAGATCATCGAGTAACACTCGCTCGATACAGGACTTCGGGGTGGGCCCATCGGCCCGCCCCACGCTTTTGACACGGGTTCGATGTGGGGTACGGGTGAGCCGTATTCGACCTCTCAACTCCAATGCCGAGAACAAGGCTGTTATCAATGCAAAGCCAGAACATTCGCATTCGGCTGAAGGCGTTTGACTACCGGGTACTGGACGCCAGCACCCAGGAAATCGTCAACACCGCCAAGCGGACGGGCGCCACAGTGCGTGGCCCGATCCCGCTGCCGAACAAGATCGAGAAGTTCACGGTTCTTCGTGGACCGCACATCGACAAGAAGTCGCGGGACCAGTGGGAAATCCGTACCCACAAGCGTCTGCTCGATATCGTCGACCCGACCCCCCAGACCGTGGACGCGCTGATGAAGCTCGACCTGGCTGCCGGTGTCGACGTCGAAATCAAGCTGAACTGAGGAGGGCACCGTTATGCGCTCTGGAGTTATCGCCAAGAAGGTGGGCATGACCCGCCTGTTCCTGGAAGACGGAAAGCAGATTCCTGTGACCGTCCTCCGTCTCGACAACCTGCAGGTCGTTGACCAGCGGACCATCGAGCGTGACGGCTACACTGCCGTTCAGCTCGGTGCCGGCTCGGCCAAGGCCAAGCGGACCAGCCAGGCCATGCGTGGCCACTTCTCGGCTGCCAACGTTGCGCCCAAGCGCAAGGTTGCCGAGTTCCGCGTCGATCCCGACAACCTCATCGAGGTCGGTGCAGAGATCTCTGCCGAGCACTATGTTGCCGGTCAGAAGGTCGACGTGTCCGGCACCTCGATTGGTAAGGGCTTCCAAGGTGCCATGAAGCGGCACAACTTTGGTGGTCTGCGGGCATCGCACGGTGTGTCTGTCTCGCACCGTTCGCACGGTTCCACTGGTCAGTGTCAAGACCCGGGCCGCGTGTTCAAGGGCAAGAAGATGGCCGGTCACATGGGTTCTGCCCGTGTCACCACCCAGAACCTGGAAGTCGTTCGTATCGACGCCGACCGTGGCCTGATCATGGTCAAGGGCGCCGTACCGGGCTCCAAGGGTGGCTGGGTCACCGTCAAAGACGCCGTGAAGAAGAAGCTGCCGGAAGGCGTGCCGTTCCCGGCTGCGCTCAAGGCCGCCGAAGCTGCCGCCGTTGCCGAGGCCCCGGTCGAAGCGCCTGTTGAAGGGGGTTCGGAAGAATGAAACTCGATGTGATCAAACTCGACGGCGGCGCTGCCGGCGACGTGGAACTGTCCGAAGACATCTTCGGCCTGGAACCGCGTTCCGACATTCTGCACCGTGTGGTCCGCTGGCAGCGCAACAAGTCGCAAGCCGGTACCCACAAGGTAAAGACCCGCTCGGAGGTGAAGTACTCCACCAAGAAGATCTACCGTCAGAAGGGTACCGGCGGCGCACGCCACGGCGCACGCTCTGCTCCGATCTTCCGCGGTGGTGGTATCTACAAGGGCCCGACGCCGCGGAGCCATGCCCACGACCTTCCCAAGAAGGTCCGCAAGCTTGGCCTCAAGCACGCGCTGTCGGCCAAGGTCGCGACCGGTAACCTGGTAATCATCGACGTTGCTGCGATGGACGAGGCAAAGACCAAGATCCTGGCCAGGCAGGTCAAGGAACTGGGTTGGAAGCGCGCTTTGGTTATCGATGGCGCCGACGTGAACGACAACTTCGCTCGCGCCGCTGCCAATATCGAAGGTCTGGATGTTCTGCCGACGATCGGTGCCAACGTCCTGGACATCCTCAAGCGTGACACGCTGGTGATCACGAAGGCGGGTGTCGAAGCTCTGGAGGCACGCCTGAAATGACCGTCAAGCCAAACCACTACGACGTGATCCGCAAGCCCGTCATCACCGAGAAGGCCACTATGGCTTCCGAGGCGAATGCCGTGGTGTTCGTGGTCGATATTGCCGCGAACAAGCCGCAGATCAAGGAGGCGATCGAAACGCTCTTTGGTGTGAAGGTGAAGGCCGTGAACACGACCATCACCAAGGGCAAGGTCAAGCGGTTCCGGGGACAACCCGGAAAGCGCAAGGACGTCAAGAAAGCCTACGTGACCCTCGAAGAGGGCAACACGATCGACGTGTCCACCGGCCTGTAAGGTCAAGACCCGTCCAGTTACAGAGGGCCTCCGCTTCGGCGGGGGCCCTTTGCGTTGATGGGGAGGGTATCTTGCGGATCGCGGTTGCGGAATGACTTGGGTCGCCGCCATGATGCGTTAGAGTCGACTTGAATACGGCGGGATGCGGGCAGGTTGCCTAAGAGCCTATTCAACCTTGATGTCGTTCACGAAATGCTTTCGTCTCAATGAAAGGACCATCGGATGCAACTCAGACTTCGTTCGATCGCCGCCATCTCCATTGTTGTACTTGCCGTTGGATGTGAAACCACGAGTTCTCCGAGCACGAACGGTGGCACGGAGCAGCTTCGTGCCTCCCTGACCCCGTCGCTGCGTAGGGCCGGGGTCTCGGATGCCTGCATCCAGCAACTCCAGTCTTCGACCCTGGCGCAGGTCAAGGGCATCACCAGCAACAGCGCCCGCAGCAGCCGGGAAGTGTTGCAACGCCAGCAACGAATTCGGACTGCCGTGAGCAAGGACTGCCCGACGATATAGCGGCCATGCTGTCTATGGCGAATGTATGGGAACCTCGGTGGGGCGTCGTCTGGGAGCGATGCAAGGTAAGCCGTTTCGCCAACCTTTTGTTGCCGTTCGTTCCCATACCAGCAATTGCCGGGTCGCCAACCTGGATGCTGTTGCGGTGGGAGAAGGTTGGGCGTTGTGGCGGATCGTGACAGGTTCACCACCCCGGACCAAACGGACATCCAAGGGGAGCCTTTGGGCGTCGGCATTGCGATGGCTTGGCGAAGGGACCAACGACGAACAGGGCTTTCCGGTGGTGGACAAATGGTGAAGACTCCCTGCCAATCTCCGGTCGGGAAGGCGTAGGCACATGGACGAAAGCATCTGCACTGAACCGGGGGGAGAGTTGTTTGCGCCCTTCCGGCTGCCCTGTGGGGTGGTCCTTAAGAACCGGATCGTGAAGTCCGCGATGTCCGACAGCCTGGGTGACGGAACTGGCCACCCCACCGCGGCTCAAGCGCGGCTATATCGTCGATGGGCTGAAGGAGGCGTGGCCGTCGCCATTGTCGGCGAGGTGCAAGGCACCCCGCTATTTGCCGAGAGGCCGGGTAATCTTGTCCTTACGGCGTCTGCCGACCTGCTCCGTTTCCGGAACCTTGCGGAACAGGGCGCGGTTGATGGCTCGCTTTTGTGGCTTCAACTCGGGCACGCCGGAGCGCTTTCCTATGCACCGACAAGCTCTCCCGTGGGGCCAAGTGAGTTGGACTTGCCCGGTCTTCGATGCCGCGAAATGACGCCCGAGGAAATTGCACACCTTCCTGCTGAAATGGCAGCAACCGCAGCATTGGCACAGCGGTCCGGTTTTGGCGGTGTTCAGATCCACGCCGCTCACGGCTTTCTGCTCAGTCAGTTCCTGTCGCCGCTCTTCAATCGTAGAAACGATCGATACGGTGGCGATATCGCGAACCGAATGCAATTGACGATGGAGGTGATCGAGGCGGTGCGGAACGCGGTTGGCCCAAGCTTCCCCGTTGCCCTCAAGCTCAACTCGTCCGATCAGCTTGAAGGCGGACTGGTCGAAGACGAGTCCCTCGCTGTTGTCGCCGAATTGGACCGAACCTCGATTGACTTGATCGATATAAGTGGCGGCACCTATTTTCCCGGAGCCGCGTCTGCCTCCGATAGTGGCGGACGCGGCCCCTATTTCCTTGAATTTGCGTCGCAAGCGCGGGTGAGGACATCGAAGCCATTGATGCTGACGGGAGGGATCAAGACGATGGCCCAGGCGGAGGCGGCCCTTGCCAGTGGTGCAGTCGATTGCGTTGGGCTCGCCCGAGCGTTCTGCCTTGAGCCCTCGCTGCCCAAACTCTGGCACGAACGCCAGATGCAACAGCCCAGGTTTCCGCGGTTTTCCGAAACACCCGAAGGCGGGGTCACGGCCTGGTTCACGCTCCGGATGACCGAACTGGCCGATGGCAAAGGCTTTGTGGTTCCCGACGATCTGTTTGATGCCATCGAACAGTATGATGCTCGCGACAGGGAACGAACCACGCGTTGGCTCGACCACTTCGGCCGACCACGTTGAGCAGCCAAGCGGGCCTTCCCCAGAATGACCCACATGGTACCACGACACGCTTGTTTTGTTGGGTGAATGGGGGCGGGAATCGCTTGACCCGACCGGACCGCTCCCATATCAGGGCGCATCGCCACGGCCCCGGAATCTTTCGGGGCTTTGGTTTTGTTCGCAAGAACGGATACCCGGGGACCTCTCACGAGGGCCCTATACCCAGGCCGCAAGGCCCATACATAGCGGGGCGCAAAGCCCTGCAAAGCTAACGGAAGACAGAAAGCATGGCACTCAAGTCGTATAAGCCGACGACGCCGGGCCAGCGCGGGCTGGTGCTGATCGACCGTTCGGAGCTGTGGAAAGGACGTCCTGTCAAATCCCTCACCGAGGGTTTGACCAAGAAGGGCGGCCGGAACAACACCGGACGTATCACTGCACGACGCCGCGGTGGCGGGGCGAAACGCCTCTATCGTATCGTTGACTTCAAGCGCAAGAAATTCGACGTGGCGGCAGTCGTCGAACGGATCGAATACGACCCGAACCGGACCGCCTTTATCGCGCTGATCAAGTATGAAGATGGCGAGCAGGCCTATATCCTGGCGCCGCAGCGCCTGGCCGTAGGGGACAGCGTTATCGCCGGCCTCAAGGTCGACGTGAAGCCCGGCAACACGATGCCGTTCTCGGGTATGCCGATCGGTACGATCGTTCACAACATCGAGATGAAGCCCGGCAAGGGTGGTCAGATCGCGCGTGCAGCCGGAACCTACGCCCAGTTCGTTGGTCGTGATGGTGGCTACGCTCAGATCCGACTGTCCTCGGGCGAGCTTCGCCTGGTTCGCCAGGAATGCCTCGCCACCGTCGGTGCCGTGTCGAACCCCGACAACAGCAACCAGAACTTCGGCAAGGCCGGCCGCACCCGCCACAAGGGCAAGCGTCCGTCGGTTCGTGGTGTCGTCATGAACCCGATCGATCACCCGCACGGTGGTGGTGAAGGTCGGACCTCTGGTGGTCGTCACCCGGTTACCCCCTGGGGCAAGCCTACCAAGGGTGCGCGTACCCGCAACAAGAACAAGGCGTCGCAGAAGCTCATCCTGCGCTCGCGTCACGCCAAGAAGAAGGGTCGCTGATAGATGTCGCGTTCCGTTTGGAAAGGCCCTTTCGTCGACAGCTATGTCCTCAAGAAGGCCGAAAAAACTCGTGAGTCGGGTCGCAACGAGGTCATCAAGATCTGGTCGCGCCGCTCCACCATCCTGCCGCAGTTCGTTGGTCTCACCTTTGGTGTGTACAACGGCCGCAAGCACATCCCGGTGAACGTGTCCGAAGACATGATTGGCCAGAAGTTCGGCGAATACGCTCCGACGCGGACCTACTACGGTCACGCTGCGGACAAGAAAGCCAAGAGGAAGTAAACCACCATGGGCAAGGAAAAGAATCCCCGCCGCGTGGCGGATAACGAGGCGATGGCCAAGCTGCGTATGCTGCGGACCTCTCCTCAGAAACTGAACCTGGTGGCGGCGATGATCCGTGGCAAGAAGGTTGAAAAGGCCCTGACGGACCTGACCTTCTCCAAGCGTCGGATTGCCGGGGATGTGAAGAAGTGCCTTCAGTCCGCTATCGCCAACGCCGAGAACAACCACAACCTGGACGTCGATGAACTGGTCGTCGCCGAGGCCTACGTGGGCAAGAACATGACCATGAAGCGCGGCCGTCCGCGGGCACGTGGTCGGTACGGCAAGATCACCAAGCCGTTCTCGGAGCTCACCATCAAGGTCCGCCAGGTCGAGGAGCAAGCCTAATGGGTCATAAAGTCAATCCGATCGGCATGCGCCTTCAGGTGAACCGTACCTGGGACAGCCGCTGGTACGCCGACACCAAGGATTACGGAAACCTGCTGCTCGAAGACATCGCGATCCGCGAGTTCATCGGCAAAGAGTGCAAGCAGGCCGGCATCTCGCGTGTCATCATCGAGCGTCCTCACAAGAAGTGCCGCGTCACCATCCATACTGCTCGCCCCGGTGTCATCATCGGCAAGAAAGGTGCGGACATCGAGGTGCTGCGCAAGAAGATCGCTGCCATGACGGCGAGCGACGTGCACCTCAACATCGTTGAAGTACGCAAGCCCGAGCTGGATGCTGCCCTGGTGGCAGAGTCCATCGCTCAACAGCTTGAGCGTCGTGTCTCGTTCCGTCGTGCCATGAAGCGGTCGGTCCAGAACTCCATGCGCATGGGCGCTCTGGGGATCCGGGTGAACGTGGCCGGTCGTCTCGGCGGTGCCGAGATTGCGCGGACCGAATGGTATCGCGAGGGCCGTGTGCCCCTGCACACCCTGCGGGCCGACATCGACTACGCCCACGCCGAAGCCAAGACGGCCTATGGTATCATCGGTATCAAGGTCTGGATTTTCAAAGGCGAAATCATGGAGCACGATCCTGCAGCCCGCGATCGCAAGGCACAGGAACTCCAGGATGGTCCCACCCCGCGCGGTGCCGGTGGCCCCCGTCGCGACCGTGGCTAAGGAGTAAATTAGATGCTGCAACCGAAGCGCACAAAGTTCCGCAAGCTCCACAAGGGCCGGATCCGTGGCGAAGCCAAGGGCGGGTCTGACCTCTCCTTTGGCCACTATGGTCTGAAGGCTACCGAGCCGGAGCGCGTAACCGCACGCCAGATCGAAGCCGCCCGTCGGGCCATGACGCGTCAGATGAAGCGTCAGGGTCGCGTCTGGATCCGGATCTTCCCGGATACCCCCGTTACCTCCAAGCCGGTCGAAGTCCGGATGGGTAAAGGTAAGGGTTCGGTCGACTACTGGGCATGCAAGGTGAAGCCTGGCCGGATCATGTTCGAGATCGACGGCGTCAGCGAGGACGTCGCCCGCGAGGCTCTGCGTCTTGCCGCGATGAAGCTGCCGATCAAGACCCGGATCGTGGTTCGCGAAGACTGGTAAGGTGTGGCGCCGTTCGCGGCGCACAACACACCGCTACGTCGGTGACCAATCGAACGGCCTGCCGTTCCAGTTCTATCTGGCCCCCGCCGATGTTTCGGCGGGGGCTTTCCGTTTTGGCAGGAACATGCCCAGCCCGAATCTTGTTCGTGGCCATGCCGATAGTCATGGTGGGATCTGTGGTGAGGGGGGGCATCTGACGGGGTGTCCGCCTCCGGAGCCAACGATCCGCCACTGGGGCGTGGGACAGCGCGCGGTTTGACTACAGGTCTGACCGTGCAACGGGGCCCGGCGATCGGCGGATCGGGTGCCTTTGTTGGATCAAAGCTTTCACTCGCAAAACCATCCCCGCCAAAGTAGAACGCCAGCATGGCACAGATTGAATCTCTCTTCGTTACCCGTCTTTACCGCGCCGAACTCAAGGAGTTCGGAAACCCGATCAATCCGGCAGAGCTGGAATCTTCCTGTCTTGTCATCGCCGAGGATGATGAAGCCGGACAGGCATGGTGCGAGGACCAAGGGTATCCGGGCTACACGAGCTACGCATCGTTGACCGACCTGCCCTGGCGGTTCCCGATCTTCAAGGACCTGGTCGAGGTTCTGGACAGGCACGTTGCGGCTTTTGCGGAAGACCTTCAGTTCGACCTGGATGGTCGCGCGCTCAAACTGGAGGACCTGTGGATCAACATTCTGCCAGAAGGGGGGATGCATGCGTCGCACATCCACCCGCACAGCGTGATCAGTGGCACCACCTATGTCTCGATGCCCGAAGGTGCCAGCGCGCTCAAGCTTGAGGACCCGCGGTCGGCCATGATGATGGCCGCCCCGGCCCGTATCAAGGATGCCCGGCCCGAAATGCGCAACTTCATCTATGTCAGGCCGACCGTTGGCGAGGTTCTGCTGTGGGAAAGCTGGCTTCGTCACGAAGTGCCGATGAACATGGCAGAGGACGAACGTATCAGCGTCAGTTTCAATTATAGCTGGGCATAGGGAACACAAGGCCTGGTTGGGAGGGCCGGATGACCCGGGCTCCCGACCAAGAGATTTTCCGATTTTGCAACGCGGGCATGCAGGTGCCGATCTGGCAAAGCCAATTTGCGACTTCTAAGGTCCTGGTGGCGGAGGGGCCGTCCCTCCGGAAATCAGAGGTCAAAAGATGTCGTCTCAAACCCCGGTTGAGCAGGCGCAGGCTGAATCCCGCCTTCGTGTCGTCCGCTATTTCTCCGATGTGTGTTCGGAACTTGTCCCGGAGGACGTGAAGGCAGCCCGGATTGCCCGGGTTCGGGACCTCGAAGCCAAGTCCGACGATGAACTGGCCGATCTTGGACTGCTTCGCGACGATATTGTCGAGTTTGTCTACCGCGAAGCCCGTTTCATCTGAAATCCGGCTGACTCGGGTACTCCCAAGGCGATGTTCATCATGATAGAACGACGAATGACGGCGTGACTGGCCAAGCCTGCGCGCACTGAATGGCCGCCGGAAGGGGCTTACAAAGGTTTTCCTTGCCCTCCAGCAGACTCACCCCTATAGGAACCCATCCTGCGGAGTCCGTGAGAACGGGATTCGTGGAATTTGTCATTCATCCGTCAGGTATCGAGTGACCCTGAACCAAACAGGGGCTCACTGGCGTCATGAGAAAAGGAAGAGGCGATGAACGCCAGCGAACTTCGCGATCAGACCCCGGACCAGCTCCGTCAGAAGCTGATCGATCTGAAGAAAGAAGCCTTCAACCTGCGGTTCCAGCAGGCGAGCGGCGCAATTGAAAACACGGCTCGTACGCGTCAAGTCCGTCGCGACGTTGCACGTGTGATGACGATTCTGAACGAAAAGGCGGCGTCTGCCGCTGCGGAGGCCTGAGACTATGCCCAAACGTATCCTTAGCGGCACCGTCACCAGCGACAAGAACGAGCAGACCGTCACGGTTCTGGTCGAGCGCCGGTTCAAGCACCCGCTGCTGCACAAGACCATTCGTTCGTCCAAGAAGTATCGCGCCCACGACGCGACCAACCAGTTCAAGATCGGCGACCAGGTCCGCATCCAGGAATGTGCGCCGATCTCCAAGACGAAACGCTGGGAGGTGGTCGAGGCCCTCTGAGGTCAACGCCACACCCAGTACCATCGAAACCCTGAGGGCCAAGAGCAATAACAGCCCTCACAGGTCGGGAGTAACCCCATGATCCAGATGCAGACCAATCTGGATGTCGCTGACAATTCCGGCGCTCGCCGTGTTCAGTGCATCAAGGTTCTCGGCGGATCCAAGCGGAGATATGCTTCCGTGGGCGACATCATCGTGGTGTCGGTCAAGGAAGCCATTCCGCGTGGCCGCGTGAAAAAGGGCGACGTGCGTAAAGCAGTTGTCGTCCGGACCGCCAAGGAAGTGCGTCGCGACGATGGCACAGCCATTCGTTTCGATCGCAACGCTGCAGTCATTCTCAACAACAACAACGAGCCCGTTGGCACCCGGATCTTTGGACCGGTTGTTCGCGAGTTGCGTGCGAAGAACTTCATGAAGATCATCTCGCTCGCGCCGGAGGTGCTGTAAGATGGCTGCCAAACTGAAGAAGGGCGACAAGGTCGTCGTGCTGGCCGGCAAGGACAAGGGCAAGACCGGAGAGATCCAGTCGGTGTCCCCGAAGACCGGCAAAGCCGTGGTTGAAGGCATCAACATCGCCATTCGCCACCAGCGCCAGAGCCAGACGACCCAGGGTGGTCGCGTGTCGAAGGCTGTTCCGGTCGACCTGAGCAACCTTGCGATCGTTGACGCCAACGGCAAGGCCTCCCGCGTCGGCTTCCGCGAGGAAGACGGCAAGAAGGTCCGTTTTGCCAAGACCACGGGAGACGTGATCTGATGCTTGATACCGCGAACTACACCCCGCGTCTCAAGGCGCTGTACGCAAGCACGATCCGCCCGGCGATGATGGAAGAATTCTCGTACAAGAACGAGATGATGCTCCCTCGGCTGGAAAAGATCGTTCTGAACATCGGCGCCGGCACAGAGGCCGTCAAGGACTCCAAGAAAGCCAAGTCGGCTGCGGACGATCTGACGACCATCTCCGGTCAGCAGGCCGTGATCACCAAGGCCAAGAAGTCCATCGCGACGTTCCGGGTCCGTGAAGACATGCCGCTGGGCGCCAAGGTCACCATGCGTGGCGACCGGATGTTCGAATTCCTTGACCGGCTGGTCACCATCGCGCTGCCCCGCGTCCGCGACTTCCGCGGCGTTTCGGGCAAATCGTTCGATGGGCGTGGCAACTATGCCATGGGCCTGAAGGAACACATCGTCTTCCCCGAAATCGACTTCGACAAGGTCGACGAGTCGTGGGGCATGGACATTGTAATCTGCACCTCCGCTAAGACGGATGCGGAAGCCAAGGCGCTGTTGAAGCATTTCAACTTGCCGTTCAACAGCTGAGGATCCCGACCTATGGCTAAAAAATCAATGATCGAACGCGAGAAAAAGCGCCAACTGCTGGTGGACAAGTATGCCGCCAAACGTGTCGCGCTGAAAGAAATCGCGAATGACGAAGAGCGTCCGATGGAAGAGCGGTTCAAGGCCCGGCTGAAGCTGGCCAAACTGCCCCGCAATTCCTCGGCCACCCGCCTGCACAACCGTTGCCAGGTTTCGGGACGTCCGAAAGCTTACTATCGTAAGCTGAAGATGAGCCGGATCGCGCTGCGGGACCTCGCCTCGTTGGGCCAGATCCCCGGCATGGTCAAGTCCAGCTGGTAAGGAGGAACACAGATGAACGATCCTCTCGGTGATATGCTGACCCGTATCCGCAACGCACAGATGCGCGGCAAGTCCACGGTCCGTACTCCTGCTTCCAAGCTTCGCGCCTGGGTTCTGGATGTGCTGACTGACGAGGGCTATATCCGCGGTTACGATTCTGTCGCAGATACACAGCACCCCGAAATTGAAATCAGCCTCAAGTACTTTGACGGCACACCGGTCATTCGCGAAATCAAGCGCGTCTCCAAGCCCGGTCGTCGTGTGTACATGAGTGTTGGCGACATTCCATCGGTCCGTCAGGGCCTGGGTGTTTCCATCGTCTCCACGTCCAAGGGCGTGATGTCGGATGCAGCAGCACGTTCCGCCAATGTTGGTGGCGAAGTGCTCTGCACCGTCTTCTAAGGAGGTCTGGAATGTCTCGAATCGGCAAGAAACCGGTCGACCTGCCATCGGGCGTCTCTGCGTCCATGTCCGGCCAGACCATCGAAGTGAAGGGCCCGAAAGGGACCCTGAGCTTCACCGCCACCGACGATGTGACGCTTTCCATCGAGGAAAACGTGGTCAAGATTGACCCGCGTGGTTCTTCGAAGCGGGCGCGTCAGCAGTGGGGTATGTCCCGCACCTTGGTCGCCAATCTGGTGACCGGCGTGAGCGAAGGCTTCAAGAAGGAGCTGGAGATCCAGGGTGTTGGTTATCGTGCACAGATGCAGGGTAACTCGCTGAAGCTGAATCTCGGCCTGAGCCACGACGTTGATTTCCCGGTTCCGGCCGGCGTCACCGTCACCTGCCCCAAGCCGACGCAGATCGTTGTTGAAGGTATCGACGCCCAGCTCGTGGGGCAGGTAGCCGCCAACATTCGTGAGTGGCGCAAGCCCGAGCCCTACAAGGGCAAGGGTATCCGCTACGCTGGCGAATTTATCTTCCGTAAGGAAGGCAAGAAGAAGTAAGGACCGGACACATGGCAAACAGCAAAAGGGAACTGTTCCTGAAGCGCCGCCTGCGCGTTCGGAACAAGCAGCGGAAAGTCAACGCCGGGCGCGCGCGCCTGTCGGTGCACCGCTCAAACAAGAACATCAGCGTTCAGCTGATCGACGACGTGAACGGCGTGACTCTCGCGTCGGCCTCGTCGCTCGAAAAGGATCTTGGCGTCACCGGCAAGAACAACGTGGAGGCCGCCGGAAAGGTGGGCGCCGCGATTGCCGAACGTGCCATCAAGGCCGGCGTGGAAGAGTGCTACTTCGACCGCGGCGGCTTCCTCTTCCACGGAAAGGTGAAGGCTTTGGCCGAAGCTGCCCGTGAAGGTGGCCTGAAGTTCTGATTGTGCGGGCGGTGGTCACATCGCCCCGATGATCCGGGGGCACCGCAGCGATGCGGTGCCCACTTGGATTGAAACGGATTGGCGCCCTGCGCCATGAGAACAAGGAATGCCGAATGGCAAGAGATGACAACCGCCGGGGAAATCGTCGCGATCGCGATGAAACGCCGGAATTCGCTGATCGCCTGGTAGCGATCAACCGCGTGTCCAAGACCGTGAAGGGTGGCAAGCGCTTCGGCTTTGCGGCTCTCGTGGTTGTGGGCGACCAGAAGGGCCGTGTCGGCTTCGGCAAGGGCAAGGCCAAGGAGGTCCCCGAGGCCATCCGCAAGGCCACCGAGCAAGCCAAGCGCCAGATGATCCGCGTGCCGCTGCGAGAAGGTCGCACGCTGCACCACGACATCGAAGGTCGCCATGGTGCGGGCCGGGTCGTTATGCGGACGGCCCCTCAGGGTACCGGCATCATCGCCGGTGGTCCGATGCGTGCTGTGTTCGAGATGCTGGGCATTCACGACGTGGTCGCCAAGTCGATCGGGACGCAGAACCCGTACAACATGATCCGCGCTACCCTGGATGGCCTGAAAAAGGAATCGTCCCCCCGGATGGTCGCGCAGCGTCGCGGCAAGAAGGTAGCCGACATCCTGCGGAAGCCGGAAGAGACCGCCGCGCCTGCAGCTGAGGCTCCGGCCGAAGCGGCTGAAGCGTAAGGAGATCAGAACATGGCAAAAACCATCGTCGTCAAGCAGATCGGCTCGCCGATCCGTCGCCCGGCCGTCCAGCGCCAGACGCTCATCGGTCTGGGTCTGAACAAGATGCACAAGACTCGCGAACTGGAGGACACTCCTTCGGTACGCGGCATGGTCAACAAGATTTCGCACCTCGTCGAGATCGTCGAAGAGCGCGGCTGACCCGCAGTCTTGCACCTGACCAAAAAGGGCGCTCCGGTTTCCGGGGCGCCTTTTGTTTGTCCGGTGCCCAGGCGTTATCAGTTGTAGGCAAGTGCGTGGCGTCGCTGGGACGGCGGCTTCCGGGCTCAAGACCGGAGGAGCACGACAGATTGCACAAGCCCGGGATCGGGCCCCTCGGTCAGCGGAGGTCAAGGTCGCGATGGTCCTGCGTGGAGGTGTGCCCGTTCTTCTGGTGAGCGCGCCTCATCGCGTCGACTTGCGGCCTTCTGTGGTCACGTAACTTCTTTTCCCTTGATTTTCGAATGCGAGATGTCTAAATACGCAATCTGTCGCTGGCGACCCGATAGCGACAGCCATTGAGGACGCTCCGGAAAAGCCGGGGCGTTTTGGTTTGACTGGCACACGGGTCACGCGACGTTGTCCGAACATATATCGGGATGAACGACGGCGCGCGCCATGTGTGCGGGCCTTTCGGCTGCGTACGCCGAAAGGATACCGAGACGATGACATTCGATTCTCTGGGGCTGCATCCGCGCCTCGTGACCAAGCTGCGCGAGCAGGGCATCACCGAACCGACGCCTATTCAGGAACAGGCCATCCCGCACGCCATGCTTGGCAAGGACGTGATGGGGATTGCCCAGACCGGCACCGGCAAGACCGCTGCGTTTGGTCTTCCGATGGCTCATGTTCTGATCACTGCAGGTACCAAGCCTGACCCGAAATCGGTTCGGGGCCTGATCCTCGCGCCGACGCGTGAGCTTGCAAAGCAGATCTCTGACAACCTGCGGGCCTACACCGAGGGATCTCACCTGAAGGTGAACCTCGTTGTCGGGGGCGTCTCGATCAATCTTCAGATCGAGCGTCTGCGCAAGGGTACCGACCTACTGGTTGCAACGCCGGGGCGTTTGATTGACCTGCTGGACCGCAAGGCTGTTCGGCTTGACCAGACACGCTATCTGGTGCTGGACGAGGCCGACCAGATGCTTGACATGGGCTTTATCCATGCGCTGCGGCGGATTGCGCCACTGTTGCCCAAGGACCGGCAGACCATGCTGTTTTCGGCAACGATGCCCAAATTGATGTCGGAGCTGTCCAGGGCCTATCTGACCGATCCAGTCCGCGTTGAGGCCGCACCGCCGGGAAAGCCCGCCGACAAGGTCTCTCAAGCGCTGCACTTCGTGGAGCAACCGCGCAAGGCGAGCTTGCTGGTCGAGCATCTGGACGAGCACCGCGAAGAACTGGCGTTGGTTTTCACCCGGACCAAGCACGGTGCCAACAAGCTGGCAAGCATTCTGGAAAAGTCAGGGTTCTCCGTCGGGGCCATCCACGGCAACAAATCACAGGGCCAGCGGGACCGCGCAATTTCGGCGTTCAAGTCCGGTCAGCTTCGTGTTCTGGTTGCGACCGATGTTGCGGCCCGTGGGCTGGACATTCCGGGCGTGCGGCACGTCTACAACTATGACATGCCCAACGTGCCGGAAAACTATGTGCACCGGATTGGTCGGACCGCACGGGCTGGACGGGATGGTCGGGCGGTCGCCTATTGCTCGCCGGCGGAAATGTCAGAGCTGCGCGCCATTCAAAAGACCCTGGGACGTGAGATCCCCGTTCTTGGTGGCAACCGGTGGGAGGGCGAACGCCCGAGCAAGGGCACCAAGCCTTCGGCCCCCGCTCAGAAGAATCGCCCCCGCCGTCGGGCAAGACCGGCTCGCCGGGCTGCCTGAACGACCGGAGCTTGCCCGCTGAGATGCACGATTTGGCGACTTCATCGAGGTGTTCTTGGTGAAGTCGCCTTTCGTTTTACAACATGTGTGCGAGCGATTTCGTGCGTGCATCCCGACTCGTATCTCTCGATCTGCTTGCCCTTTGAGCGGCCAGATTGCCGGGTCGGACGAAGCGAACGCAAAAATGTAATGCGGCAAATTGTCCTTTAATATGCATTTAGCGTGCGTCTAATCTTTCTGGTTGCCCGTGAGCGCCTTTTGCCCGCGAATTTCTCAGAATGATAAGGTGCATTGAAAAAATACATTCTCATTTCCGTCAACATATTCTCATATTCGATAATTGCGATGGATCAGTGTCTTTTTCATCCCTTCATGGCTGACTGGTGGTGCTCAGGAACGCCGGGCTTCCAGAATGTGGAGGGACGTGTACATGATTTCGGGAAAATTATTGGCCGTGTTTGGCCTCACTGTGGTTCTGACGGGAGGAGGGGGAGCACTGGCTCAACAGGCCGACGCTCCACCCGGTGACCTTTCCCAGAGCACCACGGATCACTCGAAGCTGGAAGCGCTGCAAAGGGACTTCGAATCCGGGCCGGAAGTGACGGCCGCCTGCATCAGCTGTCACACCGAGGCTTCGGATCAGGTCAAGGAGTCGATCCACTGGACCTGGGACTACGAACACCCCGAAACCGGTCAGGATCTGGGCAAGAACAACGTTATCAATTCCTATTGTGTGGGCGTCGCGGCCAACGAACCGCGCTGCACGTCGTGCCACGTGGGATATGGCTGGACCGACATGAGCCAGCCCCCGCCACAGGAAGCCAATGCGGTGGATTGCGTGGTCTGCCACGACAAGTCCGACACCTATTTCAAGATTCCCGCCGGGGCCGGAAAGCCCTTTGGTCAGGAGGTCAAGGAAGGGGCCGTTACCAACACCGGCAAACCCGCGAAGCCAGTTGACCTGAAAGTCGTCGCACAGAGCGTCGGCCTGCCAGACCGCGACAACTGCGGCAATTGTCACTTCTATGGCGGTGGCGGCGACAACGTGAAACACGGCGACCTGTCGTCCGTCCTGCACAACCCGACAGAAGCCATCGATGTGCATATGGCTTCGGATGGCCTGAATTTCACCTGTTCCGAATGTCACGTGTCCGACCAGCACCAGTGGCACGGTTCGCGTTACAATGTGACAGCCAAGGATACCGCAGGCGCCCCGCTTCCTGGGCAGCGTCATGACGTGTCTACCTGCGAAAGCTGCCACGACACCGAACCGCATGACAGCCTGACGCTCATCGGCTTCAAGCTGAACAGCCACCGCGACAAGATCGCCTGTCAGACTTGCCACATCCCTGAATATGCCAAGGGTGGCGTCCCAACAAAGACAGTCTGGGACTGGTCGACCGCGGGCACGATGGGCGACAACGGCAAGCCGATGAAGAAGGCCGGCTACGAAACCGCGACCGGCAAGAAGAAGCCGACCTATGTCACCCAGAAGGGCAATTTCGAATGGGGTGAAGACCTGCAGCCAGAGTACTTCTGGTTCGATGGCCAGGTGAAGTACGCCAATGCCGACATGGAGGTCGACGCGGCCAAGGTGGTCGAGGTCAACATGATCTCCGGCAGCCAGGACGACGACAAGAGCCGCATCTGGCCGTTCAAGGTTATGCGCGGCAAGCAGCCCTATGACACGATCCGCAACAGGCTGCTCTATCCGCATCTCTTCGGTCCGGGCTCCGACACGGCGTACTGGGGCAAATGGGATTGGGACAAGGCCTTCGAGGCCGGTGCGACGGCGTCGGGTACCGAGTATTCGGGCAGCTACGACTTCGTTTCGACCGAGATGTATTGGCCCATCACACACATGGTGGCACCTGCCAAGGACGCGGTGCATTGCGAGGAATGCCACAGGCAAGAGGGGCGTCTGGCCAATATCGCCGGCATCCACATCCCCGGTGCAAATCCGATGGGTCCGGGTGGAAAGCTTGGGGCATTGATCCTGGTGTTGACCCTGCTGGGAATCGTCGCTCACGCCATCATGCGGTTCTTTGGCCGCAAGAACATGAAGGAGCAGTGACATGGCTGAACGACTGGTCAAGATCTATCCGCCGTTCGAACGCTTCTATCACTGGGGGCAGGTGATCCTCGTGCTGGTGATGACGTTCACGGGTTTCCGGCTCTACGGTATCCACGAATGGATTCCTTACGATCAAGCCGTGCTGGTGCACACCTATGCAGCGCTGTTGCTGATGTTGCTGTGGGTCTTCGCGATCTTCTGGCACTTCACGACGGGAACCTGGAAACATTATGTGCCCACGTCCGAAGGCCTCTGGCAGGTGGTGCGCTTCTACAGCTTCGGGATCTTCAAGGGGGAGCGGCATCCCTACCGCAAAGCCTACTGGCGCAAGCATAACCCGCTGCAAGCCATGGCTTATCTGTCGCTGAAGGCGCTGATCTTTCCGACGATCTGGATCACCGGCATCGCCTATCTGACCTATCGCCTGTGGGAGCCCTCGGCCGGATCCGGCTTCTGGATCGAAATCGTGGGCAACCTGCACGTGCTGGCGGCCTTCGGGATCCTGTCCTTCATCGTCATGCATCTCTACCTGATGACGACGGGGCATTCCTTCTGGAAGCACATTCGCCCGATGTTCTCCGGATACGACGATATCGACCTGACACCGGAAGAGGAGGCCTATCTGGAAGCCGACGAACCCGGACGGATCCGCCCTGCAGAGTGAAGGTATCGTTGACTTGTCGACCGGGGCGGCCGAATTGGCCGCCCCGATTGCGTTTTGGGGCCAAATAGGGTGGCCCTGTCCGCCTTTGTACAGGCGGGCCGCAGGCTGCGAACGCCGGATGACAAAGGATCGGGGATACCCCGGTGCCCGAAGGGAGGTTCCGGATATCCCCGAAATCTCCGCAGTCAGTCATCAGGCCGGGCGCAAGCCGGCGAGGTCTCCGTCATCCGTCGGCGTCCCGGAGGTTGGTTCGTGTGCTCTCGGAGGGGCGCCGTCCCCCTTGCGTGCTGACGGTCCTGCGTGTAAACGCCTCCGGTGGTCCTCCGGGACCCGACTCAACCAACAAGAAACGCCGTGGTCGGTCCCCTGGTCGCTCTGGGTCCGCATCCGGCAAGGAGAAGCGACATGAAACTGCATGAACTCAGCCCCGCTGCGGGCTCTACCTCGACCAAGAAACGCGTTGGTCGTGGCGCCGGCTCCGGCAAGGGCAAGACTGCTGGTCGTGGTATCAAAGGTCAGAAATCCCGTTCGGGTGTGTCCATCAACGGCTACGAGGGTGGCCAGATGCCGCTCTACATGCGCCTTCCCAAGCGCGGCTTCAACAAGCCGAACCGGAAGTCCTGGGCCGTTGTGAACCTCGGCCTGATCCAGAAATTCATCGACGCCGGCAAGATCGACGTTTCCGCCCCGATCACCTCGGCCGTACTGGTCGAGTCCGGCATCGTGCGCCGTGAACTTGACGGGATCCGGGTTCTCGCCAAGGGCGAACTGACCGCCAAGATCGACCTTCAGGTCGCGGGCGCGTCCAAGTCCGCCATCGAGGCAGTCGAGAAAGCCGGCGGCTCGCTTTCGGTCACGTCTGCGGCAAAGGCCGAGGTCGCTGCCGAATAACAGGTTGTGGGGGGCGCCAATGCCCCTTACTTAACCTCAAGTTTTCCAGCGCCGCCGACCGGACGACGGTTCGGCGGCGCGTTCATGAGAGAGACCGCGAATGGCATCTGCAGCAGAGCAAATGGCGGCGAACATGAGCTGGGGTGCGCTTGGCAAAGCGACCGAGCTCCGCCAGCGCATCTTCTTCACGATCGGCCTTCTGATCGTTTATCGGCTTGGTACCTACATTCCCGTCCCGGGAATCGACGGTCAGTCCCTGCGCGACTTCATGGAACAGGCATCGGCCGGCATCGGCGGCATCCTGACCATGTTCACCGGCGGCGCCCTTGGCCGCATGGGTATTTTCGCGCTCGGCATCATGCCGTACATCTCCGCTTCGATCATCATCCAGTTGTTGACCGCCATGGTCCCGCAGCTGGAACAGTTGAAGAAAGAAGGCGAGCAAGGCCGCAAGAAGATCAACCAGTACACGCGCTATGGCACCGTGTTTCTGGCCACGTTCCAGGCCTATGGTTTGGCGGTGAGCCTTGAATCCGGCGGGCTTGCGCACGATCCGGGTTGGTTCTTCCGCGCTGCCGTGGTGATCACGCTGGTCGGCGGCACCATGTTCCTGATGTGGCTGGGTGAACAGATCACCGCACGCGGCGTCGGCAACGGCATCTCGCTGATCATCTTCGTCGGCATCATCGCCGAGGTTCCCGCCGCCTTGGCGCGGTTCCTGGCGTCTGGTCGCTCCGGCGCGGTGAGCCCGGTGGTGATCATCGGCATCCTGGTCCTCATGGTCGGACTCGTGGCGTTCGTGGTGTTCATGGAGCGAGCGCTTCGAAAGATCCACATCCAGTATCCACGTCGCCAGGTCGGCATGAAGGTTTATGACGGTGGCTCCAGTCACCTCCCGGTCAAGGTAAACCCGGCAGGCGTCATCCCGGCGATCTTTGCGTCATCGCTTCTACTGCTGCCGACGACGATTGCGACATTCTCGGGGGGCAACACCGGCCCTGTGATGTCGACGGTCATGGCCTATTTCGGTCCGGGGCAACCGCTGTACCTGTTGTTCTTTGCAGGTATGATCATCTTCTTCACCTACTTCTACACCCACAACGTGGCGTTCAAGACGGAAGAAGTTGCGGACAACCTCAAGAACCAGAACGGGTTTGTTCCTGGCATCCGGCCTGGGCCCAAGACGGCGGAATACCTGGAGTATGTCGTGAACCGGGTGCTCGTTATGGGGTCGTCCTATCTGGCGCTGGTCGCCCTGTTGCCAGAGATCCTCCGCAACCAGTTGGCAATTCCGTTCTACTTTGGCGGTACGTCGGTTCTGATTGTCGTTTCGGTCACGATGGACACGATCCAACAGGTCCAGTCGCACCTGCTGGCCCACCAGTACGAGGGCCTGATCGAAAAATCGAACCTTCGCGGCAAAAAGCGCGGGCGCAAGGCCCCTGCGCGCCGCTGACAACACCCTCGTTTCGAGACATCTACGGGCACCTTCGGGTGCCCGTTTTTGTATTTCGGGGTGGGTAATCCATGCTTCATCTCAGCTTGCCCCGATCAGACCCCGACAAAGTGTGGCGCTGGCGCGCGCCTGTTTTCGTAGACAGTTCCGGTCTGTTCCAGTAGCAGGGTGCTGCCCTGCCTGCGGGGCCAAACCGACGGTCGCAGCCCCGTGGCCGCCTCGACAGACAGAAGGACCTGCTTGCAGATGACCAACATCATTCTCCTCGGCCCGCCGGGCGCCGGCAAAGGCACCCAAGCTCGCAAGCTCGTTGACGAGAAGGGTATGATCCAGTTGTCGACTGGCGACATGTTGCGTGAGGCCAAGGCTTCCGGCTCCGAAATGGGCAAACGAGTCGCGGCTGTCATGGAGCGCGGCGAGTTGGTGACTGACGAGATCGTGATCGGGCTTATCGAGGAAAAACTGACCTCGGGTGCAGCGTCGGGCGGTTTTATCTTCGACGGTTTTCCGCGCACGCTTGCGCAAGCTGATGCGCTTCGGGAGTTACTGGATCGGGTTGGCCTGTCGTTGGATGCCGTGGTCGAGATGCGGGTTGATGACGAGGCGCTCGTTTCACGGATAACGGGGCGGTATACCTGTGGTGACTGCGGCGAGGGTTATCACGAGACCGCAAAGCCGACCGCGAAGGAAGGCGTTTGTGATGTCTGCGGATCGACCAATTTGAAGCGGCGCGCTGACGACAACGAGGAGACGCTGCGTCAACGTTTGATGGAATACTACAAGAATACCTCGCCGTTGATCGGCTACTACTATGCCAAGGATCAGCTGCGCAGCATCGACGGCCTGGCCGAAATCGACACCGTCGCCGCGTCCATTGCCGAGATCGTCGGCTGACCCCAGGACCAGTCTGTGCGGGCGGGCCGACACGGGCTTTTCGTTGTCGGACTGCCCGGTCGCGCATCTGGTGAGGGGGCGTCAGGCTCGGTCGATGCGACCCTTTGCGGGGTGACGGAAGTTCAGGTTGACCGACAACGGCACGGGTCGCACACTGCCCCAAGCGGTCGCGGCACCGATCCCGCCCGATTTGATCTTGACATGCCGCCCTTGCAGCCCTTGACGGCTGTCCTATTAGCATTTAGTTGACAGCTTCTCATTCGAGAATCGCCGTCGAATCCCTTGCCTCTGATGCATGGTCCGATCGGCGGGAAAGCCGGCCCGGTGGCGAACGTGCTGTCGGGCTTCTGTTGTGAAAAAAGGTTCTGGTGCTACGGAACCGCAACCATGAAGGATAGTCCCTCTTGGCACGTATTGCTGGCGTCAACATCCCGACCGCCAAGCGCGTCCCTATCGCGCTCACCTACATCACCGGCATTGGCAACTCTTCCGCCGAAGCCATCTGCAAGGCCGTCGGTATCGATCTGACCCGCCGCGTAAACGAATTGTCCGACGCCGAAGTTCTGGCCGTCCGCGAGTACATCGACGCGAACGTCACTGTCGAAGGTGACCTGCGTCGTGAGACCCAGATGAACATCAAGCGTCTGATGGACCTGGGCTGCTACCGTGGCCTGCGTCATCGCCGCAACCTGCCTGTGCGCGGTCAGCGTACCCACACCAACGCGCGTACCCGCAAGGGCCCCGCGAAAGCCATCGCTGGCAAGAAGAAATAAAGGGAGGCAGGACCAATGGCTCGCGAAAAGCGTCAAACCAAGCGTAAGGTTTCCAAGAACATCGCCTCCGGCGTTGCGCATGTGAACTCTTCTTTCAACAACACCAAGATCCTGATCTCCGACGTGCAGGGCAACGCGATAGCATGGTCGTCTGCCGGAACGTGCGGTTTCAAGGGGTCGCGGAAGTCGACACCCTATGCTGCCCAGATGGCCGCAGAGGATGCCGGCCGCAAGGCACAGGAACACGGCGTGAAGACGCTGGAGGTCGAAGTTCAGGGTCCGGGTTCGGGCCGTGAAAGCGCCCTGCGCGCCCTCGCGGCAGTTGGCTTCAACATCACGTCCATTCGCGACGTGTCGCCGATTGCTCACAACGGCTGCCGCCCTCCGAAGCGCCGCCGCGTCTGAGGCACCACGCTTACGACTTCGGATCGCGCCACCCCGTGCGCGGTCCGTACTGGCATTTTGAACCTCGGGCGTTCGTTTCCACGGACATGGGAAACGGACAGGTATGGAGGCGACATACATGATCCATAAGAACTGGCAGGAACTGATCAAGCCGACGCAGTTGGAGGTCAAGCCTGGAGCCGACGCCAGCCGCAAGGCGACGCTCGTGGCCGAACCGCTGGAGCGCGGCTTCGGTCTGACGCTGGGCAACGCCCTGCGCCGCGTTCTTCTGTCTTCTCTGCAAGGCGCCGCGATCACCAGCGTCCAGATCGACAACGTGCTGCACGAATTTTCCAGTGTGGCCGGTGTGCGTGAGGATGTCACGGATATCGTCCTGAACCTCAAGGGAATCGCGATCCGTATGGATGTCGATGGTCCCAAGCGGGTTTCGGTTTCGGCCAAGGGACCCGGCGCGGTGACCGCCGGAGAGATTGCGGAAACCGCCGGGATCGAGATTCTGAACCGGGATCACATCATCTGCCACCTCGACGAGGGTGCGGATCTGTACATGGAGCTGACGGTCAACACCGGTAAAGGCTACGTGGCGGCCGACAAGAACCGTCCCGAAGACGCGCCGATTGGCCTGATCCCGATCGATGCGATCTATTCGCCGGTCAAGAAGGTCTCGTATGACGTGCAGCCGACCCGTGAAGGGCAGGTTCTGGATTACGACAAGCTGACCCTGAAGATCGAGACTGACGGGTCGGTCACGCCGGACGATGCGCTGGCCTTTGCCGCACGCATTCTGCAGGACCAGTTGTCGATCTTCGTCAACTTCGACGAGCCGGAATCGGCGCAGCGTCAGGACGAGGACGATGGCCTCGAGTTCAACCCGCTGCTGCTCAAGAAGGTGGACGAGCTGGAACTGTCTGTACGCTCGGCCAACTGCCTTAAGAACGACAACATCGTCTACATCGGCGACCTGATCCAGAAGACCGAAGCCGAGATGCTCCGCACCCCGAACTTCGGCCGCAAGTCGCTCAACGAGATCAAGGAAGTGCTTTCGGGCATGGGCCTGCACCTCGGCATGGATGTCGAGGAATGGCCGCCGGAGAACATCGAAGATCTGGCAAAGAAATTTGAAGATCAGTTCTGATTTTCGATCTGGTCGCGCCTTTCGAGGCGCGACCACGAAGACCCGGGCGATCAGCCCCAAGGAGAGCCGGAGACACGCATCTCTGGCCAGACAAAGTAAAACAGCCCGTAGAGGGCAATTAGGAGATAGAAAATGCGTCACGCCCGCGGATACCGCCGCCTGAACCGCACTCACGAGCACCGCAAGGCGCTCTTTGCGAACATGGCCGGCTCTTTGATCGAGCACGAGCAAATCAAGACCACGCTGCCGAAGGCCAAAGAACTGAAGCCGATCATCGAAAAGCTGATCACTCTTGGCAAGCGCGGGGACCTGCACGCCCGTCGTCTGGCTCGCTCGCGCCTGAAGCAGGACCAGTACGTTGCAAAACTGTTTGAAGTGCTCGGCCCGCGCTATGCCGAACGCAACGGTGGCTGCGTCCGCATTCTGAAAGCTGGTTTCCGCTATGGTGACATGGCGCCCATGGCAATCATCGAACTGGTTGATCGTGATGCCGATGCCAAGGGTTCCGCCGATCGGGCCCGCGAAGAAGCCGCCGCCGAATAAGGCGCGCGTCCCAGAAGCCGGCCGACGTCCTTGCCTGGACAATAAGTCGGACGCTCTCCGGGAGGAGTTTCGCTTCACCACTCGAATTGATCAGCGGCACCGAGAAATCGGTGTCGCTGATTTCGTTTCGGGCTGTGTCCGCGTCGAGGTTTCATTCCTCGAGGCGATGGAAATGCCGATCTGACGGAAGGTCGAGCGCATGAAGCACCGGCAGTATCTGCATCGGCCGCGGGCGGATTCTTCGACCGCCGACCTGAACGGCCATGGGAATGATTGGGAAATTCCCGGGAGCCATCGAACACCTCCATTAACCCTTTATTCACTTTGATATTGACCTCGTAGGCGGCAACTGATCCAAAAAGTTCATGACGGAACGTGCGACGATTGAACGAGAATTACGCCTTTTGGCGTCACTGTCGCCTGCCGGATATTTTGTCGGGCTGCACATCCGTTTTGCGTCGCCGTTGATGACGTTTCAAACCTACAATCGTGCCTGGATCGACCGCTACACGGCTCAGGCCTATGCGATGCGTGATCCCATGACGGCCTGGGGGTTTTCCACGGAAGGGGTCTCGCGCTGGAGTGAGGTAGGTCTGCCGGATCCGTTCGGGATCATGACAGAGGCTGCTGACCACGGGCTGAAATTTGGCGTTCAGGTGTCTTGCGGACCGATTGCCTCCCGGACCATCGGTAGCGCCGGGCGGTCGGACCGGGAATTTACCGAAACCGAAATGCAGCAGATCGCCAACATCATCCGTCGGATGCACGACATGACGGAACCGCCCGAGAACCTGACGCAGGCACAGGTCGAGGCGCTGCGCCTGATCGCCGCCGGTGATCGGCACGCGGCGGCGGCGGCCAAGCTGAACATATCGGAAAGTGCCCTCAAGGCCCGCCTGACGTCGGCCCGGCAACGCCTGATGGCACGCACCACGGCCGAGGCCATACAGCGCGCCAAGGATGCCCGACTGCTGTAAAAAAGGCCTGCCGACTTTTCCTTCCGGTTCCGCGCGCCTAATGTGCCGCCCATGACGGACCTGTTTGAAAATGTATCGCCCACCGCAATCGATGGCGCATCGCGCCCGTTGGCGGACCGTCTGCGCCCGGCAACGCTGGCCGAGGTCATCGGGCAGGATCATCTTCTTGGTCCGAATGCTCCATTGGGGGCGATGCTCGCGGCCGGTCATCTGTCTTCGCTGATCCTGTGGGGGCCGCCCGGGGTCGGCAAGACGACCATCGCGCGGTTGCTGGCCGACGAAACCGATCTGCATTTCGTGCAGATCAGTGCCATTTTCACCGGTGTCCCGGAGTTGCGAAAGGTCTTTGAGGCGGCGCGCATGCGCCGGCAACGAGGGACGGGGACGCTGTTGTTCGTCGACGAGATCCACAGGTTCAACAAGGCGCAACAGGACGGGTTCCTGCCGCATATGGAGGATGGCACCATCGTGCTGGTTGGCGCGACGACGGAGAACCCGTCGTTCGAGTTGAACGCCGCTGTGCTGAGCCGGTCTCAGGTGTTGGTACTGAACCGGTTGGACGATATTGCCCTGACCGCAATGCTGACCCGTGCAGAATCGGAACTGGAGGCGCAGTTGCCTCTGACAGTCGGTGCTCGCGTTGCGTTGATCAACATGGCCGATGGAGATGGGCGCGCGCTGCTGAACCTGGTGGAACAGGTGAGCAGTTGGCAAGGAACGGAGCCGCTGGACGTTGACCAGTTGACGGCCCGGCTGACCCGGAGGGCGGCCCAATACGACAAGTCCGGCGATGCGCACTACAATCTGATCTCGGCCTTGCACAAATCCGTCCGCGGCTCGGACCCGGACGCCGCGCTGTACTGGCTGGCGCGGATGCTGAAGGGTGGGGAGGATCCACGGTTCCTGGCGCGCCGGATAACCCGGATGGCGGTCGAGGATATCGGCTTGGCTGACCCGCAGGCTCAGGGCGTGTGCCTACAGGCCTGGGAGACCTACGAGCGGCTTGGCAGCCCCGAGGGAGAGCTGGCGCTGGCGCAGGCGATTGTCTACCTCGCGCTCGCGCCCAAATCCAATGCGACCTACGCCGGGTTCAAGGCGGCGATGAAGGCCGCGGCGCAAACCGGGTCCGAGCCACCGCCCAAGCACATCCTGAATGCGCCGACAAACCTGATGAAGGATCAAGGCTATGGCTCGGGATACGAATATGACCACGACGCCCAGGATGGGTTCTCGGGGCAGAACTATTTTCCCGACACAATGAAACGCGGCATCTACTACCTGCCGGTAGAGCGGGGATTCGAGCGTGAACTGAAACGCCGGGTCGACTACTTCGTGAAACTGCGCGCGAAGCGTGGTCCCGCAAGCTGACGGTGCAAATAAAACCGACTTTGTGGATGTTTCTTCAAAAAGAAACGTTGGCTGTGCAAATTTGTCGAGCAAAAGATACCCTGAACCTCGTATAACGGGGCAGGTGTTCATCAGGCCATCAAGGAGCCCACACATGCGCAAAATGATTCTTGCTGCAATTGCATTGTCTATCCCCACTATCGTTGCCGCCGATGCGATGACCGACGCCGTCAAGGCCCGTCAGGACCACATGAAGGGCTACGGGCAATCGGTTGGGCAACTGGCCAAGATGGCCAAGGGCGAAATGGATTACGACGCAGCCGCCGCTCAAAAGGCAGCGGACATGATCGTTGAACTGTCGACGAAGGATCAGTCGGGCTATTGGCTGCCGGGCACGTCGTCCGAAGACATGCCGGGTGTCTCCTATGCGAAGCCCGCGCTCTGGACCGACGGTGCCAAGGCCGGTGAATTCGGTGGCGCGCTTGTCAAGGCCGCCGCAGCGCTCCAGGCCGTGGCCGGCAGTGGCAAGGGTGAGATGGCGCAGGCGCTCGGTGGCGTTGGCCAGAACTGCAGCGGCTGCCACAAGGTCTATCAGGCCAAGAAAGACTGAGAGCAATGAACAGCGGATCACCTGCGTCGCAGCAGCTTAAGGAAGTTCGTCTGTGGGACCCGTTCGTGCGGGTGTTTCACTGGGCGCTGGTGATCTGCGTCTGCTCGTCATGGATCCTGGGAAAATTCGGCCCGGGAATCATGACGCTGCATTTCTACTTCGGCTACGCGGCCATCGCACTGATCACGTTCCGGGTGATCTGGGGGCTGTTCGGCCGTTGGCCCGCAAGGTTCCGGGATTTCATCTATGGGCCCGGAACCTTCATCAGCTACCTTTCGGGTGCATCCAGCCGCAAGCCAAGCTTCTGGCCCGGCCACAATCCGATCGGTGCCCTGTCTGTCTTTGCGCTGCTTGGAGTGCTCGGCTTCCAGGCCTTCACCGGCCTCTACACCGACCCTGACGATTTCATCAACAAGGGTCCGCTGGTCGATGGTGCTGCGGATGGCATGGTCGGTTGGGCAACCGGTTGGCATCAGACCGTGCCGGTGCTCATCCTGTTGCTGGTGGTTCTGCACCTTGCGGCAATCGCTTTCTACAAGATCTGGAAACACGAGAACCTGGTGCCATCGATGATTCACGGCCGCAAGGTCGTGAAGGGCGACGTGCCCGCCGACCGGATAATCGAGGTTGTCGACAACGACGTCGGCTGATGCCCGTCCGCTGCGCTTGACAATGCCCCGGCAGCGCCCGACAGAGACCGCATGATAACAACAGTTGCATATGTAGCCCTCGGGGGTGCCGTTGGCGCGTCCTGTCGCTATCTGACCAATGTCGCCATGAAGTCGTGGTTCGGCGTTGGCTTTCCCTGGGGCACGCTCACGGTAAACATCGTCGGATCCTTCCTGATGGGCGCGCTTGTGGTGATCCTGGAACGCAAGGGCGGAAACCACTTGGTCCCGTTCATCATGACCGGCGTGCTTGGCGGGTTCACCACCTTCTCGGCGTTTTCACTGGATGCCATCTTCCTGCTGGAAGAAGGCCGGACCGGGATCGCCTTTCTCTATATGGCGACGTCGGTTCTGGTGGCGCTTGCGGCCTTGGTGGCCGGCCTGAGTCTTGCCCGTGGCGTGGTGCCTGTATCATGAGCGGTGTTCAGACATTCGAGATCGCCGCCGATGACGCCGATCAAAGGCTGGACCGTTGGTTCCGCCGCCAGTTTCCGCACATTGGGCAGGGCTATATCGAGAAGCTGTGCCGCAAGGGAGAGATCCGGGTCGATGGCGGACGGGTGAAATCCTCGACCCGTCTGGAGGCTGGGCAGCTCGTGCGCGTGCCGCCGCTACCGGACACCGAGGCACCCCGAACCGAACGCCCCACCGTGTCGGCAGACGATGCACGGTTGATCCAGAGCTGCGTGATCTACCGAGATGATCACATCATTGTTCTGAACAAACCTGCAGGGTTGGCGACACAGGGCGGCAGCAAGCAGACCCGGCACGTCGATGGCATGTGTGACGCCTTGCGGTTCGGCTTCGAGGACAAACCGCGGCTTGTGCACCGTCTGGACAAGGACACGTCCGGGGTCTTGGTGCTGGCGCGGACCCGAAGCGTGGCAAGTGCCCTGACAGAGGCATTCCGGTCCCGCGAAACCCGCAAGATCTATTGGGCCGCTGTTGCCGGCGTTCCGTCGCCCAAGGTTGGCACCATCCGTTACGGTCTGGTCAAGGCGCCCGGACACGGTGGCACCGGCGAGGGTGAAAAGATGCATTGCGTGCATCCGCGCGAGGTGGAGAACACGCCCGGCGCAAAGCGTGCGACGACAGACTACGCGGTGCTGTCTGGGCTCGGCGGGCGGCTCAGTTGGGTGGCGTTGGTGCCGATCACGGGCCGTACCCACCAGTTGCGGGCGCACATGGCCGAACTGGGGAACCCGATCATCGGCGATGGCAAGTACGGCGGATCGGGGCAGGAAAACATGGGCGACGGCTGGGGGGCCGGGCTTGGCGGCGGGCTGTCGCGCAAGCTGCACCTGCACGCCCGATCGCTGCGCCTGACCCATCCGGTCACGGGCAAATTGCTGAACGTGACGGCCGCCTTGCCCGAACACATGGTTCGGACCTGGGAAACCTTGGACTGGCGGGCCGAGGACGTGCTCGATGATCCGTTCGAGGACGAGGAATGACACAGGACACACCCTTGCGGCTGGTGATCTTCGACGTTGACGGCACCCTTGTGGACAGTCAGGCCCATATCCTTGCCGCGATGGCCCATGCCTTTGAAGCGGTCGGGTTGGCCTGCCCAGAACGGGATGCCGTCCTGTCGATCGTCGGGCTGTCGTTGCCAGAAGCGATGGTGCGTCTTCTACCCGGCGGATCTGCTGCAGAACTGGCGGCGTTGGTGCAGGGCTACAAGGACAGCTATGCCGACATCCGCATGTCCGGTGAGCCTCTGGAAATGTCGCCGATGTACCCCGGCGCCCGGGATACGATCGATACATTGTTGGCGCGGGACGACAGGCTTGTCGGGATCGCCACCGGAAAATCCCGCCGTGGGCTGGATCACCTCTTGCGGGCGCATGGTCTGACCGGCTCCTTTGTCACTGAACAGGTCGCCGACTTTCACCCGTCCAAGCCGCATCCCTCAATGCTGCATGCCGCGCTGTCGGAAACCGGCACTGCCGCGACCGACGCGGTGATGATCGGCGATACCACCTATGACATCGAGATGGGGCGCGCGGCCGGTTTGTGGACCATCGGTGTCAGTTGGGGCTATCATGCGGTCGATGCGCTGCACGAGGCCGGCGCGACCTGTGTCGTCGACAGCTATGATGCCCTGCGCGATGCGCTCGAGACGATCTGGGAGAGTTGAATGAGCGAACGGAGCGCCAAGCGATTCTGGAAACAGGCCGAGGCCAGCCGGGTTGACGGCGGTTGGGCGATCACGCTGGACGGTCGGCCCGTCCGGACTCCGGCGAAGATCTCGCTGGTGGTTCCCACGCGCGCCCTTGCCGAGGGGATCGCCGCTGAATGGGACGCCCAAACCGACCGAATCACCCCGGAGACCATGCCGCTGACACGGTCGGCAAATGCAACTATCGACAAGGTCGCAACCCAGTTCGATGAGGTCGCGGAGTTGATTTCAGCTTATGGCGAGACCGATTTGTGCTGCTATCGCGCCGACGCGCCCGAACGGTTGGTTGCGCGTCAGTCCGAAGCCTGGGACCCGCTTCTGGATTGGGCCGAGAGCCGACTTTCGGTGCGTTTGACGCCCACGACTGGTGTTATGCCGGTGTCGCAATCTGCCGAGAGCCTGGCCGAACTGCGGCGAGTCGTTGCACAGATCGACGCCTTTGGGTTAACCGCTTTGCATGACCTGGTCAGCCTTTCGGGAAGCCTGATCATAGGGTTGGCAGCATTGGAGAGTGCGCTGCCGGTCGAGGAACTGTGGCGCCGGTCGCGGATCGACGAGACCTGGCAAGAAGCCCAGTGGGGTGTCGATGAAGAGGCCGCCGCATTGGCCGCCCGAAAGCGTGGCGAGTTCCTGCAGGCCGCGATCTTCTTCAATCTGTCTCGTCCGACTGCCTGATTTCCGATTGGCGCCAATTCTGGCCGCACAGAAAATAATCTCTGCTTTGAACGAGCCCATTTTCAAGGCGTTCCCGCTGCGTCGTGGATTGTCTGCCCTTGACGTTTTCTTGGGAATTTGCCCAAAGTTCACGCGTTGGGCAGGGGATGCCTACGATCAAACGTCTTTAAACGGGCAAGATGGCCCAAAAAAGCGACCCGACCACTCACGGACGGGGACTATCAGGAAGAGGTAAACATGACTAAATCCGTATTCGTTGGGGCGCTTGCGCTTGCCTGCGTGTCCGCTGGTATCGCAGCGGCTGGTACGTTGGACGACGTGAAAGCACGTGGAAAGCTGAACTGTGGCGTCGCCACGGGCGTTCCCGGCTTCGCTGCACCCGACGCCAATGGTGAGTGGCAAGGTTTTGACGTGGCGGTCTGCCGCGCCGTCGCCGCAGCTGTGCTCGACGATCCGAGCGCCGTCGAATTTGTTCCGACGACCGGAAAGACGCGTTTCACTGCGCTGGCTTCCGGCGAAATCGACATGCTGGCGCGCAACACGACCTGGACGTTCTCGCGCGATGTCGACCTGAAATTCGATTTCGTCGGCGTGAACTACTACGACGGCCAAGGCTTCATGGTGCCCAAGGAACTCGGCGTTTCGTCTGCCAAGGAACTGGATGGCGCCACTGTCTGCATTCAGACCGGCACCACGACCGAGCTCAACCTTGCCGACTTCTTCCGCGTCAACAACATGAGCTACGAGCCGGTTCCGATCGAAACCAACGCCGAAGCGCAACAACAGTACCTGGCCGGTGCCTGTGACGTCTACACCACGGACGCCTCCGGTCTTGCCGCAACCCGCGCAACCTTCGAAAATGTCGCCGATCACGTGATCCTTCCGGAAATCATCTCCAAGGAGCCGCTGGGCCCGCTCGTCCGCCACGGCGACAACGAATGGGGTGATCTGGTTTCCTGGACGCTGAACGCGCTGGTCGCTGCCGAAGAACTCGGCGTGACCTCCGCGAACGTGGCCGAACTGGCCGCCGCTGCCGGCAACAACCCGGAAATCAACCGTCTGCTCGGCACTGAAGGCACCCTGGGCGAAATGCTCGGCGTTCCGGCCGACTGGGCCGTCAAGGCGATCTCGGTTGCTGGCAATTATGGTGAAGTGTTCGAAAAGAACATCGGCGAGACCACCCCGATCGGTCTGGCGCGCGGTCTGAACGCACAGTGGACCTCCGGCGGCCTGCTGTACTCCCCGCCCTTCCGCTAAGGCGTAAATGGAAAAGGGGCGCGGTGTAGGCCGCGCCCCTTTTTCTCAGTCGACCAGAACAACAACATCCGGGCCTGCAGTGCGGGGCCAACGCCCGCAGGGGGGAAGCCCGGAACCGCACAGGGACACTGGCCCATGGCTTCACTGACCGACCCGCCGAAGGAGTCGTTCAGGCTCGGTATGTTGATCTACGACACGCGCTATCGGTCGCTGACGATCCAGATCGTCGCGCTGTTCGTGTTCATGATCTTCGCCGCCTGGCTGATCAACAACACGCTTGCAAACCTTGCCGAACAGGGGAAAACCATCGGCTTCGGGTTTCTGAGCGATCCTGCTGGATATGACATCAACCAGAGGTTGCTGGACTACAGTTCCCAATCCACGCATTGGCGCGCCGCCTTTATCGGGTTGTTGAACACCCTTCTCGTCGCCTTCATGGGGTGCATCACCGCGACCATCATCGGCGTGATCGTGGGCGTTCTGCGACTGTCGAACAACTGGATCGTCGCGCGCCTGATGACGGTCTATGTCGAGGCCTTCCGCAACGTCCCGGTTCTGTTGTGGATCGTCTTCACCATGGCGATCATGATCGAAACCCTGCCGGCGCCACGCGCCTTCAAGGGCGAGAATCCCACAGCCAACATGGTGCTGTTTGACAGCGTCGCCTTCACGAATCGCGGCGTCTATATTCCGGAACCGCTGTTCAGCCGCGGGCTGGGCGATCTTCCGGTACTGCCGGATCGCGACAGCCCGGCCTGCGCTGCCCCCGAAGCTGGCGCGCCCCTCAATGACAGCTGTGGCGTGTTCCAGATCAGCCTCGACTTGATATTGATCGTCGCTGTGCTGGCAGCCGGGTTGTATGGCTCCAGCCGGATCAAGAAGCGAGCCGACCGAATCCAGAACGCCACCGGCGATCGTCCGACGACATGGTATCTGAGACTGGGCGTGGTTCTGGTGCCGCTGGCGATCGTGCTGGCAATCCTGGGTTTCCACCTCGGCTATCCGCAACTGAAGGGGTTCAACTTCTCGGGCGGGACGTATCTGCGAAACTCCCTGATCGCCCTTTGGCTGGCGCTGTCGCTCTATACGGCGGCCTTTATCGCCGAGATCGTTCGGGCAGGGATCCTGGCGATTTCCAGCGGCCAGACCGAAGCGGCCGCCGCCCTTGGGCTGCGGTCCAACCGGATCATGAGCCTAGTGATCCTGCCGCAGGCACTGCGGGTCATCATTCCGCCGCTCATTTCCAACTATCTCAACCTGACCAAGAACTCCTCGCTGGCGATTGCGGTGGGGTACATGGATATCACCGGAACACTGGGCGGTATCACGATGAACCAGACCGGCCGCGAGCTGGAATGTGTCCTGCTGTTGATGCTGGTCTACTTGGCCATATCGCTGTCCATTTCGGGGATCATGAACTGGTACAACGATCGCGTGAAGCTGGTGGAGCGGTAAGATGGTACAAATTAACTTCGTCCGTTCCGTCATGGAAGAGCAACAGGCCCCCCCCGCGGCCACGACCGGCTTTCTCGGGTGGATTCGCCAGAACCTGTTTTCCTCGCCCTTGAACGCGATCCTCACGCTCCTGTCGCTCGGTTTCGTCGCCTGGTTGTTGGCGCATTCCTTGCCCTGGATCATCTCGCCCACGTGGCGGGCGACCTCGCTGAACGAGTGCCGCGAGATCCTGATGGGAGAGGGAGGCGCCTGCTGGGGGGTCATCCGCGAACGCTGGTTGCAGTTGATGTTCGGCTTCTACCCGTCCGAACTCTACTGGCGCCCGATCCTGGCCTTTTTGCTGTTGCTGATCGCGGTCGCTCCAATCCTGTTTACCGGGGTACCGCGCCGCGTGCTGGTCTTCTCGGCGGTCTACCCCTTCCTGATGCCCTGGCTTTTGTGGGGCGGGCCGATTTGGGGCCCCGTCGTTGCGGGCCTTGGCTTCGTCATCGGTTTCTATGCCCACCAATTCCTGAAACCGATCGCCGGAGGGCTTGCGGCAATCCTCACTGGCGTCCTGCTGGCGATCCTGTGGTGGCTGTTTCTGGCCGGGCCAACGGCCAGTGCGTTGTCCTCTGTGCTGCCGCTGGCGCTGCAAAGTGTCGAGAGCCGTGCCTTTGGTGGCTTCATGCTTTCGATCACCATCGGCGTCGTCGCCATCGCCTTGTCGTTGCCCATCGGGATCGTGCTGGCGCTCGGACGGCAGTCGAACCTGCTGATCGTGCGATCATTGGCGGTTGGGTTCATCGAGTTTATTCGGGGTGTGCCGCTGATCACACTGCTGTTCGTTGCATCGACCTTGCTGAACATCTTCATGCCGCCGGGAACGAACTTCGACATCGTCCTGCGGGTTATCATCATGGTCACGCTGTTCGCCTCTGCCTACATGGCGGAGGTTGTGCGGGGTGGCCTCGCGGCGCTTCCCAAGGGCCAGTACGAGGCGGCTGACGCGCTCGGGCTGGATTTCTGGATGGCAAACCGGTTGATCATCATGCCCCAGGCCCTGAAGATCTCGATCCCGGGCATTGTCTCGACCTTTATCGGTGTCTTCAAGGACACCACGCTGGTCTCGATCATCGGTCTGCTCGACCCGCTGGGCCTGTCCAACGCCATCCGTGCCGATCAGGCCTGGAACGGAATCGTCTGGGAGCTGTATGGCTTCATTGCGCTGCTGTTCTTTGTCTTCTGCTTCTCCATGTCCCGTTATTCCATGTATCTGGAGCGCAAGCTTCAGACGGGCCACCGCTAAGGAAACTGCAATGTCTGAACTTTCCTTCGAGCGCGAAATCGACCGCTCGCACATGGAGGTCTCCGACGAGATCGCCATCCAGATCTCGCACATGAACAAGTGGTACGGCACCTTCCACGTTCTGCGGGACATCAACCTGACCGTAAACAACGGCGAACGGATCGTGATTGCCGGCCCTTCCGGGTCGGGAAAGTCAACGCTGATCCGTTGTATCAACCGTCTGGAAGAGCACCAGGCCGGAGAGATCATCGTTGATGGAACGGAACTGTCGTCCGACCTCAAGAACATCGACAAGATCCGGTCCGAAGTCGGAATGGTGTTTCAGCACTTCAACCTGTTCCCGCACCTGACGATCCTGGAAAACTGCACGCTGGCACCGATCTGGGTTCGCAAGACCCCGCGCAAGGAAGCCGAAGAGACGGCAATGCACTTCCTGGAAAAGGTCAAGATCCCCGAACAGGCGCTGAAATACCCCGGTCAGCTGTCGGGTGGACAGCAGCAGCGTGTGGCGATCGCCCGCTCGCTCTGCATGATGCCGCGGATCATGCTGTTCGACGAGCCGACCTCGGCGCTTGACCCTGAAATGATCAAGGAAGTGCTGGAGACGATGATCCAGCTTGCCGAAGAAGGCATGACCATGCTCTGCGTGACCCACGAGATGGGGTTTGCCAAGCAGGTCGCCAACCGGGTGATCTTCATGGATCAGGGCCAGATCGTGGAGCAGAACGAACCGAACGAGTTCTTCAACAACCCGCAACACGAGCGCACGAAGCTGTTCCTCAGCCAGATCCTCGGGCACTGAAACCCGGCCCGGGCTCCGGGCTGCAGACCTGTCATGCTCCGGCGAGGCCGGGGCGTGACAGGACCGGTGCGCGTCAGGTCGGCGGGTCCAGCAGGTCGTGTGGGGTGAGGAACTCCCGGACATGGCCTGAATGCGGCGTCACTTTCGAAAAACTCTCCACGTCGAATTCGAGCACCAGCAATGATCCTGTCGGATAGTCCGCAAACCGCGGATGGTCCGGAGCGGTGTCCACCAACACATGCGCCAGCGCACTGATTCCCGGGTTGTGAGCGATCATCAGTACCGAGGATGCCTCAGAGCCGTGCAGGACCCCCAGCATCCTGTCTGGCGACGCGTGGTACAGCTCTTCCATCAACTGCAGCGAACCATCGAGTTTCAGCGCCTCCCAGGTTTCCCGGGTTCGGCGCGCGGTCGAACAGTACGTGACCTCCGGGGCGTAACCTGATTTCCGCAGCCACTTGCCCAAGGTCTTGGCACTTCGCTGACCGCGTTTGTTCAGCGGCCGGTCAAAGTCGTTCAGGTCCGGGTTTACCCAACTGGATTTTGCGTGTCGGAGAAGGATCAGTTGTCGCATTGGCTTCCGTGAAAGGCGCGCATGTGAAAGGCGGATTGCTCCGGCAGCCGACCTGAGGTCTGGCTGACAGGGCAGGCACGACGCGCCGCGCACCCATGTCCCATGCAATCCGAGCCAGCCGAGGTGTCAAGGTGATTGTGACAGGCACGAACCGCGTAATTGCCGCTTTCGAACGCCGAAACCGGACACGCGGTGGCGCAGGGACGGGTGTCGCAGTTGATGCAGGGAGCGATGGCAGGCGGCGGGACGGGCACATCAACGGGAAGCGCCAGCGCTCCGCGGAGCGAGATCATCAGGCCAGCGGTGTGATGTACCAGCATCTGGATCGGCGATGGCCAGAAGGTCCCGCACCTCAGCGCCCAATCGAAGAACGGCGGATAGGGTGGCCCGTCCGAGGGAAAGATTGCCATGGCATCAACACGCTCGGCCAACCCGCCCAGGACCCGCCTTGACCAGCGATCCAGTGGGTCGGGTTGATCTGAGCCAAACTCGGGGCTGTGGGCCACGTGGGGCCAGAAGCCAGGCTCGGTCGGGCCGAACAAAAGCACCGTTCGACACCCTCCGGGAAGGCCGGCCTCCGTTCCATCGGGTGCAAACCCGCCGAGGACCGACAGTCGTTCTGCCGCTGCTGCGCGTGCGATCTCGGCATCGGGCGTCACGCCGGACCTCTAGCCGGCCCGGATGATGGATCCGGCACCATGTTCCGTGAACAGTTCCAGCAGGCAGGCATTGGGGGCCCGTCCGTCCAGGATGACAGCAGCCCGGACACCGCCGCGGATTGCCGCAACGGCTGTTTCCGTCTTGGGGATCATTCCGCCGGAAATCACGCCTTGCTTGGTCAGGCGGGCAACGCTGTCGATGGTCAGGTCGGTGATGACCTCGCCGGTCGCGTTCTTCACCCCGGCAACATCCGTCAGCAAAAGCAACCGGTCCGCTTTCATCGCTGCTGCGATCGCTCCGGCTGCGGTATCGCCGTTCACGTTGAAGGTCTCGCCCTCGCGCCCGGCACCCAACGGAGCCATGACCGGGATTATGCCCACGTCGTGCATCTGGTGCAGCACGTCGGGGGTGACCTCGACCGGCTGGCCAACCAGGCCCAAGGCCGGATCGACAGGATCACAGACCATGATGTTGGCGTCCTTGCCCGACATCCCGACCGCACGCCCGCCCTGCTGGTTGATGGCCTGAACGATTCGTTTGTTGACCAGGCCGGACAGGACCATCTCGACCACTTCCATCGTCGCTTCGTCGGTGACCCGCTTGCCGCCGACGAATTCGCTCTTGATGTCCAGCTTGTCCAGCATGCTGTTGATCATCGGTCCGCCGCCGTGAACGATGACGGGGCGAACGCCGACCTGGTTCATCAGCACGACATCGCGTGCAAAGCTGTCCATCTGCTCGGCGTCGCCCATCGCGTGGCCGCCGAACTTGATCACGACAATTGCGCCCGTGTACCGCTGCAGGTACGGCAGGGCTTCGGACAGGGTGCGGGCTGTGGCGATCCAATCGCGGTTCATCGTCTGCTTCTTCATCACTCTGGCTCGGGTTCTACTGGTGCCCGGTGTTACGCGCGGGAATGCGCCCTGCCAAGGGCGATTGTCTTCTTGGTCGATTTCCCGCAGGGATGGCATAGATCAGGAGAGCCTTCATGCCCAGCAACGATCGCCAGAAGACCATGCTGCTGACCGGTGCAAGCCGGGGCATCGGCCATGCCACTGTTCGCAAGTTCAATCAGGAAAGGTGGCGGGTGATCACCTGTTCCAGACACGCGTTTCCCGACGCATGTCCCTGGGGCGGCGGCGAAGAGAACCACGTGCAGATTGATCTGGCCGACCCGGCCGATACGATCAATGCCGTCGGGCTGATCCAGGAAATGGTCGGCGGAAAGCTGGATGCCTTGGTGAACAATGCCGGGATGTCGCCCAAGGCGCCGGACGGCGGACGGCTGAACACGATCGACACGGACCTGATGACCTGGGGACACGTGTTTCACGTCAATTTCTTTTCCTCTGTCGTTCTGGCGCGTGGGTTGATCGACGAGTTGGCTGCGGCGAAGGGGGCCGTGGTCAACGTCACCTCGATTGCTGGCAGCCGGGTACATCCGTTTGCAGGCGCAGCCTATGCGACCTCCAAGGCGGCCCTCAAGGCGCTGACGCGCGAGATGGCGCATGATTTCGGCCCTCTTGGGGTGCGGGTCAACGCCATCGCTCCGGGCGAAATCGGAACCTCGATCCTCAGCCCTGGCACCGACAAGATCGTCGAGGGGCTGCCGCTGCGTCGGCTGGGCCAACCGTCCGAGGTTGCTGATGTGATCTATTTTCTCTGCACGGATGCGTCGAGCTATGTCACGGGAACCGAGATCGAGGTCAACGCCGGGCAGCACGTCTGAGTCGCGCATGCGTCAGCACGTGCGGCGTCAAACCCCGCGCGGCAAGCGCATCGCGTGCAAGGGGCGGGAGCCCGTCGGGGTTTTTCAGACGAGTGTTGCGATCAGGCTGCGCAGGGTCGGGATGCCATCGCCCTTTTCGGACGAGGTGACCAACAGTTCCGGGAAGGCCGCCGCGTGCGATTGCAGATTGGAGCGGACCTGGTCCAGCACTGCCTCGCGTTCCGAATCCTTCACCTTGTCGCTCTTGGTCAGTACCACCTGAAACGGCACGGCCGAGGAATCCAGCAGGCTCATGATCTCGTTGTCGACGGTTTTGACCCCATGTCGGGTGTCGATCAGCACGAAGGCCCGGCGCAGGGTTGGGCGGCCTGCGAGATAGGACTTGAGAAGCCTCTGCCATTTCTCCACCACCGGAATCGGTGCCTTGGCAAAGCCATACCCCGGCAGATCGACCAGATAGTGGCTGTCCGCGAGGGTGAAATAGTTGATTTCCTGTGTCCTGCCGGGCGTATTGGAGGCGCGGGCAAGCGCCTTGTGGCCAGTCAGTGCGTTGATCAGGCTAGACTTTCCAACGTTGGAACGCCCAGCGAAGCAGACCTCCAGACGGTCTGCAGGCGGCAGGCCCGACATCGCCACGACGCCCTTCAAGAATTCTGTCTGACCGGCAAACAGTTTGCGTCCGCGCTCAAGCGTGGGTGCGTCGGGTTCTTCCGCAAGGGGAAAGGGTAGGGTGTTCATGGTACCTCCACAGCGTCGCCGGTTCGCACGAACCCATCGTTCAGAACCGTAGCATAAACGCCAAAGTCTCGGTGGCCGTATGCGGATTCGAGTGTGCCGAGCGTATCGGCATCCTGGTGCCCGGTCACGGGGTTGGCGGCGGTCGCGTTGCAGCGGGTGATACGCTCCTCGATCCGTAGCCGAACCGTCCCGACAGCTATCTCGCGGCCGATCCAGTCGAATTCTTCCCACGGTGCGGTTCCGTCCAGCCATAGATTTCCGCGGAACCGATGGATGGAGAGCTCCTGCCCCAGTCGTTGCCCAAGGGCGCGCAACGACGACAGGCCAAGCACCGCGACGTAGGGTTCGGGCACATCGGTCATGGCCTGGTCCCCAGCGCTGACCACGCGTGCGGCGGCAGGGCGCGTGTCAGGCCACAGAGGCGCGATCCAGTCCAGCAGGGCTGCCGCTCCGGCCTCGGTATCCGGGGCGATGTCGAGCGGATCCCGTGCAGGGTGGTTTAAGGTGATGTTGCGGGCATCGTCTGACAAGCTGGCGGTGACCGCCATCAACGGTGCCGCTGCCACGCCGCGCACGAAGTTACGCTTGGCCTGCCACCCATCCGGTAGACCGTCAAAGGCGGCGGCGCTGTGGGCGATGGCCCAGTGGCGGTCGAACGGCAGAACCTTGCCAGCGGACAACGCCACGGAAGAAAGCTCCTGCCACCCGATCGACTTGATCGGGTGGCGGACAATGTGTGCCAGCGTGGCGGTCACTTCGTGTCAGGCTTCTTGAGCCTGAAGGTTGTCAGGATGTTGCCGAAGACATCCGGCTTGTAGCCGTGGCTGCGCATGATCAGATACTGCTGCGTGAACGTGATCACGTTGTTGGTGATCCAGTACAGCACCAGCCCGCTGGCAAAGCTGCCCAGCATGAACATGAAGATCCACGGCATCCAGGCAAAGATCATCTGCTGGGTCGGATCTGTGGGCGCCGGGTTCAGCTTCTGCTGGATCCACATCGAGATGCCCAGGATGATCGGCATGATCCCGAGCGACAGGATGTCCAGTGCGCCGAGGTCCGGCACCGCAAAGGGCAAAATGCCGAACAGGTTGATGATGGACGAGGGGTCCGGTGCCGACAGGTCGCGAATCCAACCCAACCAGGGCGCGTGACGCAGTTCCAGCGTGACGAAGATCACCTTGTACAGGGAGAAGAAGATCGGGATCTGCAGAAGGATCGGCAGGCAGCCCGACGCCGGGTTCACCTTTTCCTTCTTGTAGAGCTCCATCATCTCCTTCTGGAGCTTCTGGCGGTCATCGCCGGCCTTTTCCTTCAGCTTTTCCATCTCGGGCTGAAGCTCTTTCATCTTCGCCATGGAGGAATAGGACTTGTAGGCAAGCGGGAACAGCAGGCCCTTGATCAGAATCGTCAGGACAATGATCGACCAGCCCATGTTGCCAATGACACTGTGTAGCCAATGCAGCACCGCAAAGATCGGCTTGGTCAGGAAGAAGAACCACCCCCAGTCGATCGAATCCACGAAGCCATCGATACCCTTTTCGTTCTGATAGGCGCGGATGGTCTCCCATTCCTTTGCGCCGGCGAACAATTTCGAGGTCTGGGTAACCGTCTGACCGGCCGCGATCTCTATCGTCGGATAGATGGTCTGGGTCTGGTAGATTTCGGAACCGGCCTGGTACAGCATGACCTGCTTGAAAGTCTGATCCGTGCGCGGAATCAGTGTGGTCATCCAGTATTTGTCGGTGAAGCCGATCCAGCCATTCTCGACACCTTCGACCGTTTCGGCCTGGACCCCGAGCGCGGGGTCGATTTCGAAATCGGCAAATTCCTTGTATTCCCGCTCCATCAAGCGACCGTTCGCCATCGCGACCACACCTTCATGCAGGATGAAGAAACGGGTCAGGTCTGGCAGACCGTGGCGCGCGATGATTCCATAGGGCGCCGCGCGGCGCACGGTGTCCGTCGGGTTCTCAACCGACTGATCGATCGTAAACATGTAGTCCGCGTCGATCGAGACCACGCGGCGAAAGATCAAGCCCGACGGGCTATCCCACCGCAAGGTCACGGGTGTCTCGGGCGTCAACGTCTCGCCTGCCTCGACAGACCACAGAGTGTCGGTGCCAGGCACGTCGCCGGGTTGCATTCCGCCGCCGGGCGCCCATCCGAACAGGGCGTAGTATGACAGATTGCCTCCGACACGTTCCAGCAGGCGGACGTTCGGCGAAGCATCGTCAAGGGTTTCCCGGTAGTCCGTCAGCAACAGATCGTCGATACGGCCGCCAACCAGCGAGATCGATCCCGACAGCTTCGGCGTTTCGACGGACAGGCGGGGCGCATCCTCGGCCGGAGCGACCTCGGCAGGCGCCGTCACCGCACCCGGATCGGCCGATTGCGGAACGGCTGCAATCGGGTTTCCGTTCACGTCGACCGAGGGCTGGGACGAAGTGGCCTCGGGAGGCGTCAATGGCGCAGGCGGTTCCGCAGGGGGAAACAGCACGAACCAGACGAGGATCACCAGAAAGCTGAGCGCCGTGGCGAGAATGAGGTTTTTGTTCTGATCATCCATCAGTTGATCACCGACATCCTTGTGTATTCGGGGTTCCGGCAGGTTCAACCGCTCAGGAGCCGAAACGTCAAGCAGATTCCCATATCTGGGCGGGAATGGAGGATGTCCGTGTGCCGCGGGGATCGGTTTGTATCTCGTCGCCGGACATTGTTCAGCGGGAAGGTTTCCCGATCAACGGCGCATGCGTCAGACGGGCAGAATGGGTGTCCATCCAGGCCATCGTCTCGTCAAAGGGCATCGGGCAACCGATGCTAACGCCTTGAACGTGCCCGCATCCGAGTTGAGCCAGCATGGAGTGTTCGCCGTGCGTTTCAATGCCTCCGGCCAGTGTCTCCAAATCGAGTTGGTCCGCCATCGCCAGGATGGCCGATACAATTTTCTGCTGATCCCGGTCGGCATCGACGCGGGCCACGTAGGACTTGTCGATCTTGATCCGGTTCACGGCAAAGCGCCGGATATTGGCAATGGAGGCGTGACCGGTTCCAAATCCGTCAAGGTCGATCTCGCATCCCAAGGTTGCCAGCGCTGCGATATTGGACGTGATCGTATCGTTGCTGGTGTCCGCGACGACGGCTTCCAGGATGTCGATGGTCAAGCGGTCCGGTGTCAGGTCGAAGCGGTCAAGCTCCCAGTGGATCTTGTCGACGAGTCGGGGATTGCGAAGCTCGGTGACCGCAAAGTTCAACCCGATGCGCGGGACGCGGTAGCCGGCCTTGTCCCACAAGCGCAGCGCCGACAACCCGTTGAACAGCATGGTTTCCCCCAGCCGATCGAGCATGTTGGCCGTCTCCACGGCTTCCATGAAATCTGCAGGCTCCAAGGTGCCGCGATCGGGGTGATCCCATCGGGCCGACGCCTCGAAGCCGGTGACCAATCCCGTGTCTGTCGAAATCTGCGGTTGGTACCAGGTGCGAATGTCGCCGTTGTCGATCGCCCGAACGATTTCTTCGGAGAGGGAGTGGCGGACTTCGACGGCATCCCCCATCTCTGTGGAAAAGGATCGGATCGAATTGCGCCCGGCGCGCCGCGCCTCGTCCATGGCGATTTCTGCCGCTTCCAGCATCGCCTCGGCGGTGCGTTGGGGGGCCCGGCGTGTCAGGCAGAAGCCAATCGAAGCCGTGACGAAGATCGCCCCGGCGTTGAGGCTGATCGGCTCGCTGACGGCGGCCTGAAGCCGTTCCGCGACCCGCAGTCCGACCTCCATGTTCGCCTGTCGAACAGGTCCGAGGATGACGGCGAACCGATGCTCGACCAGCCGCGCTGCCATATCGCCAGGGCGAATCGTCCCGGCGATACGGTCGGCAGTTCGGCGAAGAACCTCTTCGGTGCCCGCGCTGCCCAGGGAATCCGAGACTTCTGCAAAATCGTCCAGTTGAATGACAAAGGCGATGGTCGACTGACCCTGGCCTTCAAATTGCGCCAGGTGCCCGGCAAGGGTTTCGATAAGGTGGTCTCGGTTGAACAGGCCGGTCAGGGAATCGAGTCTTTCGAAATTGCGATCGCTTTCCAGTAGCCCCCCAAGCATCAAGACCATGGGAAAGGTCACGGCAGTGATCATCAGCACGCCTTCACCGCCGAACCAGTAGCCACCCAGCATCACGGCCGGCACGAAGGCCAGCGATTGCGGACGCAGAAAGGCATTGTTCAAGCGACGCCTGATCTGGCGGAAACGATGTGCTGGCCGGGTCATTGTCAAGATCCTCGATGCGGCGGGGTTTGCGCGTCGAGCAAGAGGCTATGGGATCGGTCTCAGCAGGGTCTTAACGCGTCCGGGTCGTTTCGAGTCAATTTTCGCCAGTTTCAGCCGATCTCCGGGCCAAACCTGCAAAGTCGAACAGGTTCGGGTCCAAGAGATGCGAGGGGCGCGCGTTCATCAGCGCGCGGAACATGACCTGACGCCGGCCCGGGCTGTTGGCCTCCCAGCCATCGAGGATCTGCTTGACCTGCTGGCGCTGCAATCCGTCCTGAGAGCCACAAAGATCGCAGGGAATGATGGGGTATTTCATCGCCGTGGCGAATTTCTCGCAATCGGCCTCGGCCACGTGCGCAAGCGGACGATAGACGAACAGGTCCCCTTCCTCGTTTACCAGCTTTGGGGGCATGGTCGCCAGCCGTCCGCCGTGAAAGAGGTTCATGAAGAAGGTCTCGAGGATATCGTCGCGGTGGTGTCCCAGGACGACGGCGGAACAGCCTTCCTCGCGGGCAATCCGGTACAGGTTGCCCCGCCGCAGCCGCGAACACAGTGCGCAAAAGGTCCGTCCCTGCGGGATCTTGTCCATCACCACCGAATAGGTGTCCTGATAGTCGATCCGGTGCGGCACCTGCATGCGTTCCAGGAACTCCGGCAGTACTGTCGCCGGGAACCCGGGTTGCCCTTGGTCCAGGTTACAGGCCAGCAGGTCCACGGGAAGAAGCCCGCGCCATTTCAACTCGTACAAAACGGCGAGCAGCGTATAGCTGTCCTTGCCACCTGACAGGCAAACCAGCCAGCGGGCGTTCCGTTCGATCATGCCATACTGCTCAATCGCTTCTCGCACGTAGCGCACGATGCGCTTGCGCAGCTTCTTGAACTCGGTGGTCGAGGGCGCGCCGTGAAACAGCGGATGAATGTCATCAAGGTCGTCGAGCATGGCCGTTCCTATGGCAGAGTCCGCGTTGCCGTCAAAGCGCAGGCAGATCTATCTGTCTGAAAGAATCTTGTCCGGGGGCGCCAAGGATCATTCGTGGTGACACCGGTCATGGTCCGGATCGGTGCCGGGCACCGGATCGTAGCCACAGGACCCCCACGGGTTGCAACGCCCGATCCGTTTCAACGCCATCCAACCGCCACGGATCGCCCCGTGCGTTTGCAGCGCCTCCAGGGCATAGGCAGAGCACGTCGGTTGATAGCGGCAGCTGAACCCGACCCAGGGGCTGAACACCATGCGATAGGCGCGGATGGGCAGCGACAGCAGCCATGCACCGGGCGTCATGACCGGCTCTGCCGTGGGCGATGCGCCGTCTCTACGGCGGCCTGCAGGTCGGATAGCAACAGATCAAAGGGGCGGTTCGCCGTCACGCCCGCCCGCCCAACAAGCACGTAGTCCCAGCCAGCCCGGCCATGCGTCGGCAGGACCGCTCGGGCGATCTCTCGCAAGCGGCGCTTGGCGCGATTGCGCGCCACGGCATTCCCGACCTTCTTGGAACAGGTAAAGCCGATCCGGACAAGGGTCGGATCGGCTTCGGTCTCGTTGCGCTTGCGCGCCTGCAACAGGAATCCGGGCGTTTGGGCGCGCCCTGCGCGGGACGCCGCAACAAAGTCGGAGCGTTTGGTCAGGGTGGCCATCATCGGCCGCCCAAGCCTTATGCGCTCAGCGACTTCCGACCGCGTGCGCGGCGGGCGTTCAGGATCTTGCGGCCGGCCTTGGTTGCCATGCGGGCACGGAAGCCGTGGCGCCGCTTGCGAACCAGGTTCGATGGCTGAAAGGTGCGTTTCATCGGTTCGTCTCCGTCTTGTACGTATGGCCCAAATCCGTCTTTGGATTCGAAGGCGCGGCTATCTCGAAGCACGTCCCCTAAGAGAGATTCTGGGTCAAGTCAACGCGTATGACGACCGTTTCCGTGTAACATGGCTGTATTTTGCGGCCGCCCGATGTTTCAGAACCTCTCCCACAGGCACGGATCATCACGAAATGCAGGATGCATGATCAACCGGGCGTGAGGGCCCTGTCGCATCTGGTGCCCGAAGTGCATCTTCTGGTCTACCAGAAAAGCACGAGGCCGCAGAGAATGACCGATATGACCACGCCCCACCGTTCTGACGCGATGCGTCTCGTGCCGCTGGCGCTGCTGTTACTGGCAGCGCTGCTGGGAGGCTACGCCCTGCGGGATCATCTCAGTTTCGATGCCCTGGCCGCAAACCGCGAAGCGTTGATTGCGATCCGCGACGCCAATTTCCTTGTCACGGTCTTGTTGTTCGTGGCCGCCTATGTCGCCATCGTGACCTTCAGCCTGCCGGGGGCAACGATTGCCACCCTGACCGGCGGCTTTCTGTTCGGTACCTTTCCCGGCGTCCTTTTCAACATGACCGGTGCCACGATCGGTGCAATCCTCGTGTTCCTGGCCGCCCGTTGGGGGCTGGGGGACCGGTTGTCTGCGCGGATGGATGCTTCGGACGGGCGGATACGCCGCCTGAAGGCCGGGATCGATGCCAGCCAATGGGAGATGCTGTTCCTGATCCGGCTGGTGCCGGTGGTGCCGTTCTTCGTGGCGAACCTGTTGCCGGCGCTGGTGGGCGTGTCGCTGTTTCGGTTCGGTGTCACGACATTCCTCGGGATCATTCCCGGCGCGCTGGTCTATACCTCGGTCGGGGCGGGCCTGGGCGAGGTCTTTGCCGCCGGCCAGACGCCTGACCTGGGGGTGATCTTCGAGCCCCATATCCTGCTCCCGATCCTCGGCTTGTGCCTGCTGGCCGGTCTTCCCCTCGCCCTAAAGGCCCTGCGCGGCCAGAAAGACCTGTAATCCATGGAACGTATCACTGCGGATATCTGCGTCGTCGGCGCCGGGTCTGGCGGGCTTTCAGTCGCTGCCGGGGCCAGCCAGATGGGGGCACAGGTCGTGCTGCTGGAGGGCGGCGAAATGGGCGGCGATTGTCTCAACTACGGCTGCGTCCCGTCCAAGGCGTTGATTGCGGCGGGCAAACACGCCCATGCCATGCGGTCGGGACGTTCGTTTGGAGTGACCCCGGTCGACCCGGAAATCGACTATGCCGCCGCCAAGGACCACGTGCGTGGCGCCATCGACACCATCGCTCCACACGACAGCCAGGAGCGGTTCGAGGGGTTCGGGGTGCGTGTTCTGCGCGACTTCGGCCGCTTTCTGTCGCCAACCGAGATGCAGGCGGGCGACACGGTCATCACCGCCCGCCGCTTTGTCATCGCGACCGGGTCGCGCCCCTTTGTTCCACCGATCGAGGGGCTGGCGGATACGCCATTCTGGACCAACGAGACGATTTTCGACCTGCGCGAGCGTCCAGATCACCTGGTCATCGTCGGCGGCGGGCCAATCGGGCTGGAGATGGCGCAGGCGCACATGCGCCTCGGCTGCCGGGTCACCGTGATCGAAGCCATGGCCGCGCTTGGAAAGGACGACCCGGAGATGGCCGCCATTGTGCTGGAACGGCTGCGGGCAGAGGGCGTCGAGATCCGGGAAAGAACCTTGGTCGAGCGGGTTGGTATCGATGGCGACGGCATCGTCATCGATACGACAGGCGGCACGATCCGAGGGTCGCACCTGTTGGTCGCTGCCGGTCGAACCCCGAATGTCGAGACCCTGGCCCTTGACCGGGCTGGGATCGCGCACGACCGCCGTGGCATCACGGTGGACGACGGTCTTCGTACGACCAACCGCAAGGTCTATGCCATCGGTGACGTTGCCGGACAGATGCAGTTCACCCATGTCGCAGGCTACCACGCCGGGGTCATCGCGCGGTCGATCCTGTTTGGCCTGCCGGCGCGGGCGTCGCAGGGGCACATCCCCTGGGCTACCTACACCGATCCAGAACTGGCACAGATCGGCCTGACCGAATCCGAGGCTCGCAAGACCCATGGCGACCGGCTCGAGGTCATCCGCTTTCCTTTCGCAGACAGCGACCGCGCTATCACCGAGGGGCTGACCGCCGGCCTGATCAAGGTGATGGTACACCGGGGGCGACCGGTGGGCGTGTCGATTGCCGGCGCGCAGGCGGGCGAATTGATCGGCACATGGGCGTTGATCATGGCCAACGGCTTGAAGATGAAGGCGCTTGCCAATACGGTCCTGCCGTACCCGACCCTCGGAGAGATCAACAAGCGAGCGGCGGGGGCCTATTTTTCGCCCCGCCTGTTTGATAGTCCGATGGTCAAGAAGGTGGTTGGTTTCGTCCAGCGCCATATTCCGTAAGGCACAGACAGCAGATGTTCCTCAACTCGCTCTCCGGCCGGTTCCTGATGTTGACGGCCGTTTTCGTCATGTTGGCCGAAGTGCTGATCTTCGTGCCCTCGGTCGCTCGGTACCGGGAGGATTTCCTTCTGTCGCGGCTGGAACGGGCCCAGATCGCTTCGCTTGCGGTGCTGGCCGCCGAGGACATGATCGACGAAGCCCTCGAAACCGAGTTGTTGGAGAATGCCGGGGTCTTGAACGTGGTGCTGCGCCGCGACGAGATGCGCCAGCTGATGCTGTCCTCGCCAATCCCGTCGCCGATCCACGCGACCTATGACCTGCGCCATGCCAGCGCCTGGGATCTCATCCGGGACGCGCTTGCCTGCCTTGTCGACCCCACCGACCAGGTGATTCGTGTCATCGGCGACCCGGTGCAAAAGGCCGGATTGCTGATCGAGGTCACGATGACCACGGACGAACTGCGGATGTCCATGATCGACTACGGCGCGCGGATCCTGCTGTTGTCCGCAGTAATCTCGGCGGTAACGGCGCTGCTGTTGTTCCTGTCTGTTCGTGGGTTTCTGGTGGCGCCGATCAAACATCTGGTCGACGTCATGAAAAGTTATGCCGCGGCCCCGGAGGATGCCCGCCGGATCATCACGCCGGATGCGACGGTTCTCGAATTGCGCGAGGCCGAAGAGGCGTTGCAGAGCATGCAGACGGACCTGACCGGCGCCCTTCGGCAGAAGGAACGGCTGGCGCAGTTGGGTGGGGCAGTGGCCAAGATCAGCCACGACCTGCGCAATATCCTGACGACGGCTCAACTGTTTGCCGACCGGATGGAGATCAGCCAGGACCCCGCAGTACAACGCGCCGCGCCCAAGCTGGTGAACTCGATCTCGCGGGCCGTCTCGCTGTGCGAGTCAACGCTTGCCTTCGGCAAGGCAGAAGAACCCGCGCCCCGGTTGCAGCGCATCCAGCTGGCGCCGATTGTCTACGATGTGGTCGAAAGCGAACGCCTTGCGACGGCTGGCGAGGATATCAGCTTTGCCGAAGACGTTCCGGCCGGCATGTTCCTTCGCGCCGATCCCGAACAACTGTACCGAGTGATCTCGAACCTCGTGCGCAATGCCCGGCAGGCGATCGTTGCATCGGGAAAGCCCGGAGAGATCTGCGTGTCGGGTGACGAAAGCGACGACGGCTGGACGATCAAGATCACGGACACCGGCCCGGGACTGCCACCCAAGGCGCAGGAATACCTGTTTCAACCGTTCCAGGGCGGGACGCGCAAGGGCGGTTCGGGGCTCGGCCTGGCGATTTCCGCCGATCTCGTGCGAGGCCACGGCGGTCGACTGGACCTGGGTCGGACCGGTCCGGACGGCACGGAGTTTTCCGTCTATCTTCCCAAGGCGGTGATCGGAACCAGCGGGCCGCAAGTCTGAACTTTTCTCACTTTTGCCTCTTGCGCTGGTCGGTTGCTGAGTCTAGATGATCGCCTCACGCGCTGGTAGCTCAGTTGGATAGAGTACTTGACTACGAATCAAGGGGTCGGGGGTTCGAATCCTCCCCAGCGCGCCACTTCATCCTAAAAACGTTTTATATCCAACAGGTTGCGGTATTTTTCTGTCTAAGAGGCATAACTCTTAGACAATTCTAAAACGGTTTGTGAGGTTTCCGGCACCAAACCTGCCGGGATTCTGGCGGCTGAGTATCCTTGACTGTCGTATCTCTATCTCACTTTCCCCAGATGGTGACGCTCACGAAACAACGCCCGGCGGCCGAGAGGGTGAATTTCATCGGCAACCGAACACACAGGCAGGCTGCCGTTGGAACGCGTCAACCGACGGAGATCATGCTCACTGAGAGTTGGAAATCGTCGACAGAAGTCATTGAGGGGAGCGAAATCGTCAACGGGCTTTGTTGCACAAATCGTCTGACGGTCGCATTTCCCCTTTCCCGGACGGATTTATGCTTCGGCCTCAGTGACAG
>CANLZY010000035.1 GCA_947495685.1 uncultured Tropicimonas sp. | reverse complement strand
TGGCCGCTGTGGTCGACACATCGCTGTCAGGCATTCGAGTTGCCCGTGAACTGGATCGAATTGCCGAGATGCGGGGCCATCCCTGCATGGTGGTCAGCGACAACGGGACGGAGCTGACGTCGAATGCGATCCTGAAGTGGCAGGAAGACCGCAAGGTCGATTGGCACTACATCGCACCGGGCAAGCCCATGCAGAATGGTTTCGTGGAAAGCTTCAACGGACGCATGCGCGACGAATGCCTGAACGAGCACTTGTTTGACAGCCTGGCCCACGCTCGCAACTTGGTGGAGGCATGGCGCGACGACTTCAACCATCACCGCCCCCATTCCAACCTCAGTGGCCTGACGCCACGAGACTATGCTAACCGGTCAACTGAAGACCAAAACCTGAACAGAGCTAACTCACAAACGAGAACTCTTTGGGGAGCACGTCACGCTCCCTCAACTTCAGTCCTAGAACGCATCTGTTCCAGCCTCGTTGCGTACGTTTAGATCAGGCGCTCGTTGTTGGGTCTCGCGAAACGATCAACGAGGGGTTGTTGCTTTCTGGACCTGTCGCGCCTTGATGCCGCTCCGGCACCGCCGTTCGTGATCGGCGCGGCTAACGGCTGGATGGAGCCCGTCGTGGCTGGCCCAAACGAGCAAAGCCCGGACCCGCGGCGTCGCCGCAGCCCACGTGCAAGACCCATGGCTGATTTCCTTTGGCAGCCGCTCCGCCAAGATACTGCTACCCGACAGCTGCCCCTGGAGTGTCGTGCAGCATTTGTGAGCGCCAATTGTCGGTTGAGCGGTCACGGCCCATGGGCGCGTTGCCATCAAGCCAAGGTGCCCTTGCTCAATCGTTGTGTTCTTGGATGGTTTGCCTAGACTCTCGGGAGGCGTTTGAAAGCACAGCACGATTGGAGCGGTAGAATGACACCAGGTAACTATCTGCGCGTTGCATTGGCAAGCGTGCTCCTTTTTCCCGTTGAAGGCGCGATTGCCGCCGATGCATCGGATACCCGCCTTATTGTGCAGATCACGGTCGACGGCCTGAGAGGGGATCTGCTTCGCCGATATGACCGCAGCTTCGGTCCGGATGGCTTCCGTCGCCTGACCGAGGAGGGCGTCTGGTACACCGACGCGCATCACCTCCACGCGAACACCGAGACGATTGTCGGCCATGCCACGCTTGCAACCGGCGCTCATCCCTCCGAGCACGGGATGGTGGGGAATTCCTGGTACAATCGCGCCGATGGACGGCTCGGCTACAATATCGAAGACCCAGACTATGCGTTGCTTCCAGTGCCGGGATTCGACGGGGAGGGCGATCAACTCGACCCGACGCAGGCTGCCGCAGAGACAACGGGTCGGTCGCCGGCGAACCTCCTGACATCGACCTTTGGCGACGAACTCATAAAATCGAACAATGGCCAGTCCAAGGTGATTTCGGCCTCCGGCAAGGATCGGTCGGCGGTGGCTATGGCAGGGCACGCCGGCAAGGCATTCTGGATGTCGGTCGCAACCGGTGCCTACAAAACCAGCACCTATTACTACGACGCCTATCCAGACTGGGTGACAAAGTGGAACGCGGACCGTCCGGCGGATGTGGCAATCGCGACCGAGTGGACCCTGGCCGACCCGTTGGACAGTTATCTCCTTGCCGCAAACGACGACCGGCCCTACGAGACCGACCTCAAGGGGTTCGGCCGCACCTTTCCGCATCGCTATGGGGCGCCGGACGACGGCCTCTACTACACGCAGGTGGTTGTGAGCCCGCTTGGCGACCAACTCACCGCCTCGTTTGGCAAGGCTGCGGTCCTGGGCGAAGACCTCGGCAAGGACGACGCGGTGGACTATTTGAGCCTCAGCTTCTCCGGCGTAGATGCAATCAATTATTTCTTCGGACCCTCAAGCCTGGAGAACGAGGAGGTAGTGCGCAGGCTCGACCGGACGCTCGCCGACCTGTTCGCGTTTCTCGATCAGGAGGTCGGGCGGGACCATGTTCTCTACGTTCTGTCCTCCGATCACGGCATGCCCGAAATGCCCGAATTCATGGCCGATCACGGCCACGACACCGCGCGCAACGGGCACACGGAGCTGGCGGAGGACCTGAACGCCGAAATCACGGCGGCCTTCGGTGTCGAGGGCGCGATCAAGGCCTTCTTCCGACCCTACATCTATCTGGACCACGAGGCCATTTCGGCAGCCGGCGGTGATCGACGCGCGATCGAACGGCTGATTGTCGACAGCCTTGCAGCCCGGCCCGGCATCGCGATGGCCATGCCCAGCGCGCCGTTTCCCGAACAGCGCGGAGACTACCTGGAAGGACCGATCCGTCGGAACTTCCACCCCGCGCGATCTGGCGACATCTATGTCGTACAGTCGCCCTATTCGTTCCTGCTTGATCCGGGCGCCATAGCGGTCATGCATGGGTCGCCCTGGCGTTATGACACTCATGTCCCAATACTGTTTGCCGGACCGGGCATCGAAGCCGCACGGGTCTCCCGCCAGGTCGCGACCGTCGATGTGGCGGTCACACTGAGCGCAATCCTCGGCACCACAATGCCCAGCGGAGCCTCTGGCACGGTCCTTTCCGAGATTTTCAGATAATCCGAAGTGCCGCCTGAGATTTCGATGCCGCAAAGGAGAAATCTCGCACTGCGTCCGAGTTTGGCATGGAGCGGACAGTTGCAACGCAGAACAGACCCGTGATTTTGCTGAATGCTGGAGATCTGCTCTGACCTGTTCTCCCGGGAACCCTCATTCATGAGTTGGCACTGTTCAGGTCTTTGTATCCCTTGACCGGTTGGCACACTCCATCGGCGTCATGCCAGCGAGGATGGGATGCGGGCGGTCGTGATTGAAGTCTTTGCACCATTCCGCCGCCAAACTGCGGGTCCATCGCAGGCTGTCAAAGAGGTCCTCGTCGAGGAGTTGAACGCGTATGAGACCATTGAAGCTCCCCACCAGGCGGTCTGCATCGGCTCTTCGGGCGCGGTGCAATGCCACTCGATCTGACGGTTTTCCTGCCATCTCAGCATCGCGTTGCGGGTCAACTCCGTCCCGTTGTCGCTGACCACCATGCAGGGATAGCCCCGCATCTCGGCAATTCGATCCAGTTCACGGGCAACTCGAATGCCTGACAGCGATGTGTCGACCACAGCGGCCAGGCATTCCCGGCTGAAGTCATCGATCACGTTCAGAATGCGGAACCGACGACCACACGACAGGCTGTCGGATACGAAGTCCAAAGACCGCCGCTGGTTTGGGCCTTGCGGGATCGCCATTGGCGCTCTGGTGCCCACGGCACGCTTCCTGCCACCGCGTTTGCGCACGGTGAGTCCTTCCTCCTTGTAGATCCGGTAGATTTTCTTCCTCCCTCCCGTGCATGTAGACATTCACTGCCGGGCAGCGGTTCACAGCCCATCCTTCACGCCGCAGCAGGAGATGCAGTCGCCTGTATCCCAACCGCCGCCGCTCCGAAGACAGGTTTCTCAAACGAACCCGAAGTTCGGCATCTTCTGACGGTGTTGGCGTTCGCCGATAAACGCGTGGATCGATCCCGGCCAAGGCACAGGTCCGCCCCTGACGATATCCCTTCTGTTTCATGGCCCAATCCACGGCGCGCCGCCGCGCATCAGGCCTCAGAAGTCCTCGCCAATGTCTCTCGGACCATTGGCGTTCCACTGGCTCGATCCCAGCATTTCCTTCAGTGTCGAGACATCCATCATCTGTTCGGCCAGCAGCTTCTTGAGTTTGGCATTTTCAGCCTCAAGAGCTTTGAGCTTCTTGGCATCGGACACTTCCATGCCGCCGAACTTTCCACGCCATTTGTAGAAGGTCGCATCGCTCACGCCATGCTTGCGGAAACGTTCCTGCGCCCCAAGCCCGGCTTGGTGTTCTTTCAGAATGCCGATGATCTGTTCTTCCGTGAACCTTGATCGCCTCATCGTCTGTCTCCTTCAAAAAAAACAGACAAACCCGAAATCGCGGACGTTTCCGGGGAGCAGGTCAAGCGGCTACGAGATTGGCTCAAGTTGGAGGGGGCTGTTCGATGAGTTTTTCGAACACTCCATGAGACTACTCTCAATCTCTTTCATAATATCAGTAAGGGGTACCTACCAATAGCGCCGCGTTGCAGTTGGTTTTTCGTGAGATGCTGCGGTGCGCTCTGGATCGAGGGTTCTGAACGCCCAACTTCTCATTTCCCTTCATGTCGTCAAGTCGCACGAGAGGAAAAAGCAGTGTTTTGGTGGACCTGAGCGTAGATGAGTTAAACCATCTATTCAAGGTTTTCGAAGAATGGGAAACCCATCTCGCACAATATGATCTTGAAGATCTGAGGTGCGGCGATGAGCACAACAGACAATAATTTCAATACGATAGCCCGAAATAAGCCAAAAAAGAAACCGGCACCATTCTCTTTGCGCCTGACATTTGAGGAAAGAAGCCGCCTTGAAGAGCTGGCAGGTGATGAGCCGCTGGGCAGTTATATCAAGCGCAAACTCTTTGACGGGCATGGTGCATCGCACAAGCGTGCCCGCTCGAAACTCAGACGCCCTGTTCAGGATAACGCTAGCTTGGCAAAGCTTCTCGCTTTGCTAGGAGGATCGCGTATAGCCAATAACCTCAACCAGCTAGCTAAGGCCGTGAATATTGGCTCCTTGCCTGTCGTAGAAGAAACCGAGAATGACATCCGTCGCGCCTGCGCCGATGTTGCTGCGATGCGCAAAGAACTGCTACGGGCACTCGGGCAGCGTGGCGATTTGGGATCGCCATGATCTTGAAAGGTTCTCAGCGCGGCGGTGCCAAGCAGCTCGGGCTTCATCTATTGAAGACTACCGAGAACGAGCATGTCGAAATCCACGATGTCAGAGGCTTCATGACCGATGATGTCGTTGGTGCGCTGCGTGAGGCGGAAGCAGTGTCGAAAGGCACGAAGTGTAGGCAATTTCTGTTTTCTGTTTCGCTCAATCCTCCCGAGACCGAAACTGTTCGCGTGGAGACGTTCGAACAAGCCATCGCTGCGATTGAGGAAAGGCACGGGCTGACCGATCAACCCCGCGTGGTCGTCTTTCATGAGAAAGAAGGACGACGGCATTGTCATGCCGTCTGGAGCCGCATTGATGCCGAGACTATGACAGCCAAGCCACTGCCGTTCTTCAAAAACAAGCTTATGGAGGTTTCAAAGCAACTTTATCTTGAACATGGTTGGCAGATGCCCAAGGGCCTCGCCAACGCGAAGGACCGTGATCCGAGGAACTTCAGCTTGGCCGAATGGCAGCAAGCCAAGCGGATCGAACGGCACGCCGGAGACCTCAAGGCCGATATTCAAGAGGCCTGGGCGATTTCTGATAGCCGCAACAGCTTCTCGTATGCGTTGGAAGAACGTGGACTTTTCCTAGCACGCGGTGATCGGCGTGGTCATGTCGCGGTGACATTTGAGGGGGAAGTGATCTCGATCCCGCGAGCCATCGGTAAGAAGTCCAAAGACGTTGCACAGCGCGTTGGTAAGACGCAGGAATTGGATAGTGTCGGCGAAACCCGCCAGCGCATCGCCAAAGAAATCATGCCCAAACTTGCTTCGCATGTTGGGAAGGCACGCCTTGAGGCAAACAAAGAGAAGGCTGCACTTGAGGCTCGCCGCCTGGAAATGCAGGCTCAGCAACAGGCGGAACGGGCCACGCTGGATGCTGGTCAGAAAGAGCGTGCCCATGCCGAAGCAGTGGCAAGGTCAGCCCGTTTGCGCAAGGGCTTGCGGGGCCTGCTGGACCGCGTAACCGGCAAGCGCGCAACGCTGGAAAAACAGAACCAGATGGAAGCTATATGGTCGCTTCAGCGCGACCGTGAACAGCGGCATGCTTTGGTAGAAGCGCAACTACAGGATCGGCAGAGCCTTCAGATTGAGATTAAATCGACCCGCAATCGCCATGCTGAGGTGCTGCGCGGACTTCATCATGATCAAACGAATTATCGTTTGATGAAGCGCGGGTTGGAGCCATTGGAAAAGAAGGCATCTTCCGCACGGAGGCGAAAAATCGACGCGACTCCGAAAGTCGAATTTTCTGCCAAGCGTGCGTATGTCCAAAGTCAGACCAAGATGTCGGCTAAGCGCGTAAAGACCGCACAAGAGCGTTTGGATAAACTGCGCGAGGGCCAGCAGCAAAAACCAACCTTGCAAATGCCCCGAGCTGAAAGAGACGCCTTGTCACCAAAAGAACGCCTTCCACGCCTTCGCGATGGACAGACCCAGAAGCCGCGCGGACCAGAATTCGACAGATAACGAGCGAACCTTCTCATCAGACCATGAAACCTTTTATGCGGCTGCAAGTAGCCGCATCAATACGAATGCCGTTCACATGTGATCCACCATAGCCAAGCAAAACAGACCAACCAAACCATCAAGCGCCTTGATGTGTGGGGGCCGAAAGGCCCTGAGTGGTTTGGGGCCTCCCTGACGATGGAGGATCACATGAAACTCGTCACACGTTTTGAAGCAGCATCACGCAGCACAGCACAATTGCACGGCCTTTTCAGAAAAGCATTCAACGCTTTTTCTGCTGCGCCGCGCGGATCGCTGGAGCGCCAAGATGCTCTGGCTTCCTTGGAAAACATCGAGGCTGAGCTGGCATCGCGTATGCCAGGTCTTTAAGCCTCGCGCGGTGGGCCGAAAGGCCCACCGCGATTTGCGATTTCATTGGGGTATGGTATAATAAATCTATGTCTTTATTAGCTATTTTATTGGGTCTTGTTGTTGGGGTTTGTGCTTACGGCGCGCTTCACAGATACGACAAAAAAGACCGGTGCATGATGAAGACAGTAGTTCGCGGGGTGACCGTTTCACGAATTTCTGGATGGCTTCAGCCAGCGCAATGATCGCTATGGCAGTCTTTGGATACTTTTTGATTTGAATGGTTTCAGACACCCTTTCATGGGAGCCTGAATGTGATCTTGGGATGTCTATGCCGCCGCTCCCGCTTCTTCTTCTGCCTGAAAACAGTGCAAGAAGTCTGCTGCGCGTTGGGCATGAGCGGCAGCGCTGAAAATCGCGCGCTTATCGTCTTTCAAGACTTTGAGCCAGCTTTGAATATAGGCGGCATGATCGCTGCCGGGTTCCGGCGTCAATGCCAGATCAGCGCAAAGAAATGCTGCGCCAAGCTCGGCCACAAGTTCCTCGCGTGCATAGCCTTCATCCCCCCATTTCTTGCGGCCAAACTCACGATCAAGACGGCTCTTGTGCTTTGTCCAATGGGTCAGCTCATGCGCTAGGGTTGCGTAGTATGCCTCTGAGCTGCGGAAGCTCTCAAAGAACGGCATCTGCACATGATCGCTGCCACCGCTATAAAACGCGCGGTTTCCGCCGTGGCGAACATCTGCACCCGTCTTTGCAAAAAAGCTGTCTGCATGATCAATCCGCGAAACAGGGTCGATGATCTTTGGCGGCTCGGCATAGTAGTGATCGGGCAACCCTTCGATCTGCTCTACATTGAACACTGAATACCCCTTCATGAACGGGATTTTACGCTCTTGCTCGCCGCCGTCGCTGGTCTCTTCGGTCTTGGTGATGGTGTTGGCATATACAACCAAATTGCCGCGCTCACCCTTTTTGACGTGAGCGTCAAACTCCTTGGCCTGCTTGAAGGTCATCCAGTACGGCGATGCATAACCGCCCTCCATCGCAGCGCCCCACAGCATCAAAATATTGATCCCGCTATAGGCCAAACCGTTATGACGGAGCGGCTTGATGATCCGCCCATCTGTGTTTGCAGAGCTCCAAGGCTTCAACCAAGTGAGCTCGCCTTGCTCCAAATCTGCAATGATCTTGTCCGTCACTTTCTGATAAATGTCTTTTTTCATTGGCTTTTCCTTTCCTAGATAGCCGGTTGCGCATGCAACTGGACTAGGCCCGCGCCAATGAGCGGGGGATGGCGGTCAAGACCCGCACGGCGTGAGGGGGATCACCCGCCCTGCACAAACGACGAAGGAGTGCGGAAGGACGGGGATACACGCCGTGCGCGCCCCACAGGGCGTTTAGGTCTTGATGGCCTGGGGGCCGCAGGCCCCATTTCAACGAAGGAAAAAGTCAGCCTCTCAGGGCTGGCGAATTAGGCGCGACGGTCCATAGTGCTTTCGCGCCTACGTTCATCGATTAGGATGTTATGAGCTTCCTGAATACGTTCGTCTCACTGTCGGTCTATCTCGATCAGTTCGAAGTTGAAAATCGTCTCGATGAACCAGGCCTTGAAAAGGAAAGTTTTCTGCATTCGACTGAGCAAGAGAAAAACCTGCAGCATCAAACCAATGTATGACGTTGTCATAGACGATCGGTATCACAGAATACTGACCTCGTTCACCGGCTGTGTTATCGAGTTTGACATTGATTGTTCTCTTTCGAACTCTGGCCTCAGGACCTTCAGCTCTCGATCTGCGCCACTCGAGGAACAACTGCGGATCAATTCGGTCTTCTGCATCTACTTCGGTCTTTTGCTCTTCCAACCAAACGGAAAATTCTTGTTTGAGCTCCATCCCTTGGCTTCGCGTTCCGACCAAACCTTCAGCCAGTGAGAAGGCAACAAAAGGCTCCAAAGTTCCCCATCGGAGAAGCTCCCTTGCCCAAAAACCAAACCATGGTAGTTTAGTCGTTTCACGCCATGCCTCCAGCGAAGGTATGACCAATGCGCCTTCAACACCGTCAGACCAAGATTTTGCGACGACGGCACCCAATCCTACGCCCAGCCGGAAATCCAGATTGTCACTTACGAAACGTTGCCAAACTCGAAGGTCTTTGGGATCGGGTGGTTCGAATTCTGCCGCCCGCATCCACCATCCCAAAACGCCTTGCCAATTTGCGAGAATGGCTTGATCTGTGGCAGTTGAGCGCACCCTAAAACCGAAACCTCGATCGTCGGCTAGCAGTTTTCCGAGGTTAGCGAAAACCGAAAGACGCGTCGCGTCATCAGCATCTCCATAACTCGTCGTATCACTTAAAACCTTCAACATATCTGGTACAACCGCTTCGAACCGCCTTCCAACGTAGGGGGTAAAACCGTACTGGTAGAGACGGCCACGCTCATCTCTTTCGGAATAGATATCCCTCAGAAGAGCTTGCCCACGGTGAATAAAAGCAGCTTCCATCCATTCTTCTTGTGCGGCTGCATAAACTGTAAAAGTTTTATTCCAAATTGCCGCCAAAGCTTCTTCAGCTAAAACACCTTCCAGCCCTGTATCATCAATACGTTGCAATTCTTCCAATGCTGTCAGCAATACGCCATCTAACTCGTCGACACTATCTGCCAAACGGGCCATCTCATCTTCGGAGGCGCGTCCAGCTAGATCGCTGATATCGGGCGGAACAACGGCTTCTAGCCAGCCCAGAAATTCTTCTCCGGCGACATTGAGGAGTTCCCTTGCTCGTTGGGCGATTCCGTTCAGAAGCAAAGCCAAAGGACTGTCGATATCAAATCTCTCCAACTCTTCCGCTAAGAGTGATTGCCTGAGAGTTTTCCAATGCTCTTGCATCGTTGCGATCTGTCGTCGCTGCGTTCGTAGGCCACCTTGGGCCGTTGTTGAAGGCCGAACAGGGATGGGCACGAGCGTAATGCCTTCAAGGCCCTTGCCCGCACCAGGGCGACCAGCACGCCCTGCCAGATTTCTAAACTCAGCGGTAGACATCCGGTTTTCTACTTGCTGTTCTTCGGCAGCATTAAATGACCGCCGCATAAGCGATGGGACAAATATGATATCAAAGGGGAGGTTTACACCTTCCGTCAGCGTCGCAGTGGCAACGGTAACTGGGCAAATCCCTCGGTCAATAAGATCAACCATCATCCGCCGGATCCGTTGAGGCATTTGTCCGTGATTGGTAGCAATTCCATGATCGAGCAGAGCGACTTCATAAGAATTCTCTCCGCAATAATCAACGCATGCGGCACGAGCATCATTGAAACTACGCAGTTCGTTTTCCTCTTCAGGTGGTTCAAAGAACGGTGCATCGCTCCAAGTATTTAGTGATAGGGCATCCTTGTACCATCCCATCGTTCTCTCTGGTTGTTGCGCAATCGAAATTAGTATTCTGCGACCGCTACTTGCCAGGTGCAGCGACGTCCAAAGGACGTCAAGTTGATTGAAGCGATAGATGCTGTTCCGCATCGCAGCCGGAAGTTGTGGCATCGGTGGCGTGCGAAGATTGATATAAACAGGTTCGTCTCGCCCACGGACAAATAGTGGTTTTCCATTTAATATCTCAAGAAGCATTTGACCGGCTCGGTCTGGAGCTGTTTCAAAAGAGCCAACAAGTTGCCGTGTACTTCGATAATTCGACCCTACGGGAACCGCATCATCATGTCCCTGTATCCATCTAGCAACTGGATGGGCTGCGCCGCCTGCAACGGCAGTTAATGCGATGCGAATAGTATCAGGAGCTTGCGACAGGAGTCTTGAAACAAAAGCTTCAAGGCGAAGGGAACGAGAAGAATGTTCTGCAAAATCATCTTGCGTTCGTTCGTTGTCTTCGGGGACGACTTGGTGAGCCTCATCGACAATCAGCAGCTTTATCCGACGCAATAGGAGTGGACCAAGATAGCGCATCAATGCGTCAGCTTTTTCGACTGTTGCAACCAACACAGTGGGTTCGTCTGCGTCTAACCAATAGTCCGTTACGCCCCAATCGGTACCACCGTACAAGCCAGTCACGATCACATCATTAGCAAGTTCACTCGAAAGCTTTGTTTCGACTTCGCTTGCTAGAGCTCGAGACGGTACCAAGTAAAGAGCGAGAGGCCCGTCGTCATCGCCCTTTAGCAAAAGCTCTTTCACAAGCGCCAGATTGGCAACGAGTGTTTTTCCTGAGCCGGTTGGGGTGCACAAAGCAAAAGATTCTTCTTCCAAAAGGCGTGCCAAGCCCTGGCGTTGTGAAGTCCAAAGAATGCCTCGCCCTCGGCTAAATTGACCTCGAGCGAACCGCTCAAGACGGCTGGCTCGCTCTGGTTTCAGCGCGCTTAGTTGTCTAATTGGCACGTAGATACTTGCTTCACCGAAGTCGATTGAAACTTGATGAAGTAGCGTTATGAGCAAAGACACTTCATCCGAAAATGTTCTTGTAGCGAGGTCATCCAGCGCGGAGAGCTTTCGTTTCGCCAACTCAAAACGGTCTACTTCTCCTCGCCTGATAGTATCAGCGAGAAGCCCCAAAACACGAACTAGTTCAACCGTGAGGAACCAACTGACTTTGTCTTCGCCATCGTCTTCCAGGATTTGTCGTTGAGCATCTCGATTAGAAATTTCAGGATTGTCGAGCCAGAAATCGGAAACAGATCGCAATACTCCATCAAAATTCGCACGAAGAAAGTCCGCATACAGCCCTTCACCACGACTTTTTGACTCTGCTTGGACCAACAATGTGGTAGCCATGGCAGGGCTACCACCGAGCTGATAAGCTGCTGCCGCTAACAACTCCAAAGAAACGGGAGACTCGATTTTGTCTTTTGCGCGTGACAACCACTCAAGAAGTTCAGCGCTTCGCTGGTAGCAAAATCTTGCTTCAGGTGAGCCACGTCCATCCAATGATTGAAATATGGACGCCGCATTTAGAAGTCGCCTTGCATCGTCGTACTGCTCACGGGAAGCTGATATACTCCACTGAATAGTAGGCACATTCCAACCAGTTTGTAGTCCCCGAACAAAAGCTCTCGCTTGGTTCGCTGTAAGTTCATTCTCCGATGCGATTTGGCGGCGCAACTCATCTATTATCTCGCGACGTTCTGAATCAAGCTCAGGCATTTGCATCTTCTTTCCAGAGGCTCGCGTAAATTGTATCGATCAACTCTTCGCCGCTAGCCATGATGACCTCCACAATTTGCAGGTCGTTCCCCGCAGTATATTCTGCAGGAGCCTTCTTGAATGGAAGCAAACATTCCCTTTCCTCGCGCGTTTTTCCTCCGTTGCCCACGACCACCACGAGGTCAGTTTTCGGAATGGGGACTGGATTTTTTGCTACAAGTATCGATTGGAGAGATAGGATGGTAGCGTCATGTCCATCTGGGTCGTGTTCTTGGAGAAGTCGTTGCAGTTGCCTAGCTCCACTTGGAACTTTCGGCTCATTATTCACAAAGTACCAGACACCCTTTCCTGATCGTTCACGGTTTTCTTTGCTCTTCTTTTTACTTTTGTCCTTCGCAACCCAGTCTCCTAGCATAAGCGTTTCAACAACGCCTTCAGTCAAAGTTTGCCGCCATTTTGCTTCACCAGAAATTATCCGGGTAACATTTAGGTCTTCATCTAGGGCTAGTCCGATAAAATCTGATCCCAACCGTCCAATTGTTTGCCGAGTGCGTTCTGGATTTCTAGCCAAGCTAAAAAGGTACTGGAAAGCGTCCTCGTGATGGCGGAATAAAAAAATGGGAACGGACCAATCATGCTTCCCCACATATTTGTAAGTTTCAGTCAGAAGTCCTGCCATTACTTCACCGAAAAGACCACGTCGAGTTGTCCTCGGTAAGGAAACTGGATAGGCCACCACAGGTTCATCCCCAACAGCATCTGGGTGAAGGTCAATACCGATATCGGCGTGAAATTTATCGCGTGCGTCTAAATGGGCGGACTCGAAATACCCTTTCAAGGCTTCTGCAAGTGAACCATCGTCTGCCTTCGTCTGTTCAAGAAGTGTGTGCCCAAAATTTCCTTTTACATCAGGGTATTCGGCAAACCTTTTCTTAAATTCGTTCTTGGGGGGCGGGCAAGTATGCATTCAACTAGAGCTCTCTAAATACGGGTATCATAAACACTACGTCGCGCCTGTTGCTCAAAGAAGCTAAATAGGGAAGCGGTTTTTGTATCTAAGTCTGCCTCAGTGTAAGATGTCACCGGAAGACCAGTTCGGTCATCATAAAGGTAATCGTATATTGACTGCCGGAAGCGATCACGTGTGGACGACTTCCCGAATAAATCCTGAACATCATGCATTTGCTGTTCGAGCGACTTAAGAAGCGCAACCGCGACTGATTTTATTTTCTTGATGTCTGATTTGGACAAGTCGGGCTTTAGAAGCATGTCGAAGACAGCAAGCTGTTCCTCGCTGTCCAACCCTTCCTTAACATATCTCTTGGATTCTGCACTCATCTCAGCGGTCAATCGCATCAATGCTTCAAACGTGGCTTCAATCGTGTTTTTATCTTTTTCCTTGTTGTAATCCCGAACAATTTCATCGAACCGTTCTTGAAAATCAGTACGCAAAGGATTTTGTTCAAGCATTTTCCGAAGGCGATCCTCAACAACAGTCTTAACGTCCTGAACGTCGGATCGTTTGGTTTCGCTCTTTGAAAACTCTTTCCTCAGAAGGTCGAAATTGATCTTGGATATGTCAAATACCTTGTCATCGGATTCGACATTAGCCTCCACGTCGATCGCATCGCTGACGATCGCATTCAGTTTCTGGATTATTTCTGAGGTGTCCGCGTTTTCACGATCATCTTGAAGCGTCTTGTAAAGGAAGCTGATCGCTTCGGCATCCGCACGGAACATTTGGACGCCCTTGAACGTCAGACAGGCTTTGTATTTCCTGAATACAGAGCGGGCAGAAATCTCAAACTTTTTCCGGCTTTCATCATCAATATTTATTGCTTCCTTGGCATCTAGTAGTGCTTTATTGCGTGCAAAACCAGTTGCTGTGTTAAGTGTTGAGAGACCAAAGCCATTTTCATTCAACTGGTTGCGAACAAATTCTATCGCTTCTGCAAGCTCTTCCAGAAGCTCTTCTTCAGGATGCAACGGATCATTGGTATTGCCTCCTTCAGCATCGAAGTCACCTTCGCCAGTATGACCCGCAAAAGTCGAAAGCGCCTTTCTAAGATTCTTCAAGATTCCGCAGTAATCCACTATTAGCCCATTGTTCTTGCCTTCATGCACACGGTTTGCGCGGGCGATTGCCTGCATCAGCGTGTGCGCTTGCAACGGCTTGTCGAGGTAGAGCGTCGAGAGCGAAGGCACATCAAAACCGGTGAGCCACATTGCGCAAACGATGACAACACGGAACGGGTGATCTTCACGCTTAAATGCGGATTCAACATCAAGGCGTTTCCCGTCTTCGAGGAGGAAACCTTCTCGCATCAATTTGCGGTGCGGTAAGATATCCAAGTCCCACTTGCGGAACTTGTCGACTTCTCCTTGTTCATCACTGATGACAACGGCCATTTCGGTTTCGCGCATCCATGCAAGTTGCCGCTCTCGAACCAATTGATCTTGGTCATCTTTCGCCGTTGAAAGTTCGGCTTCCAACTTCGCAATCCTAGTTTTCCAAGCCTCCAGGAAGTAAGCATGCATGCGAACGGCGGTGATCTTGTCGATCGCGACAAACATCGCCTTTCCGGTTTCCCAGTTGGTCGAATAGTGCTCTGCGAAATCGGTCGCGATATGCTTCAGGCGCTTCTCGGCAGTGACAACATGGTATTCGCGCTTGAGTTCGTTCTCCAGCTTAGCCGCCACGTCAGCGTCACTGATTTCGGCATCGGCAATGGCACTAGCCAACTTTTCATTCAGCCCTTCCGCAGAGAGCCCGAGCTTGTCACCACGCGCGTCATAGTAGAGCGGAAGCGTGGCGTTATCCTCAATCGCCCGCTGGAAGTCGTAAGTGGAAATGTAGCCACCAAAGACGCGCTGCGTAATCTCATCGCTGGTAAACAGCGGCGTTCCAGTGAAGCCGATGAAGCTGGCGTTTGGCAGAGCATCCCGCATGTTCATCGCCAGCGTTCCGTACTGGGTTCGGTGCGCCTCATCGGTCATGACGATGATATTTTCCCTATCGGAATAGGCGTCACCATCTTTGATCTCTTTGTTGAACTTCTGGATCAGCGAGAAAACAAATGCTTTCTGTTGGCCAAGTAAATTCTTCAGTTCGTCACCGCTATCGGCGCGGCACGGGTCTTTGTCATTGTTGGCAAGACCAACACCCGCGAAGGTGTCGTATATCTGTTTGTCCAGATCGGCGCGATCGGTCAGCACGAGGAAGGTGAAGTCACCTCCAAGCTTGCGCCGCACCTTTTGCGCGAACAGCGCCATAGAATAAGACTTGCCCGAGCCCTGCGTGTGCCAAAACACGCCAAGTTTCCCATCGCGCTCCTTACGTTCGATCACCGATTGCAACGCGCGATTGACCCCAAGGTATTGGTGGTTACGCGCAACGATTTTGGCGAGCTTTCCGGTGCTGTCATCGAACAGAATGAAGTTCTCAAAGATGTCGAGGAAGTTGGCCTTGGTGCAGATACCCTTCACAAGGGTCTCCATCTGCACCACGCCTTTTTCACCTTCGGCTAGTCGCTTCCAATCACTAAAATGTTCGTACTTGGCGCTGATCGATCCAACCTTGGCTTCGATCCCATTCCCCAGCACCACAAAGGCGTTAAAGTGGAAGAGCTGCGGGATCGTGTCCATGTAGTCTTTGAAGTTGTCGTCATAGGCGCGACGCAGCGATTTGTCGGGGCGCTTCAGCTCCACGAACATCAGTGGCAGGCCGTTGACGAAACCGATGATGTCGGGGCGGCGGCGGTGGCCGTTGGGGCCGCTCACCCACATCTCACGCACGCAGAGGAAGTTGTTGTTCTCGGGGTTGGCGTAGTCGAAGACCTTCAGGCGCGTCTTCTTGATCTCGCCGTTCGTCTTGTAGCTGGCGACCACCCCGTCGCGGATCAGTTCGTACTTCTCGCTGTTGGTCTGGACGGTGGATTGAAAGGCCAGCGTATCAGTGATCTGGCGCAGGGCGTAGGTGTAGGCCTCATCCGGCAAGCCAGGGTTCAGGCGGATCAACGCCTCGCCTAGGTGACGCGTCAACACCACCTCGCGGTCAGATTTGCGGCCCAGCGTGCCTTCCGGCCCGAAGGTTTCAGTGTTGAACGCGAAGACAGACTCCCAGCCGAGTTCGTCCTGCAAATACTCTGCGAGGGTGGCTTGGGCTAATTGGTCTTCGGTGTAATCGTTCATGTTTTCAAATTTCTATCCTGCCGTCCATTAGGCGGGGGAGTAACAGGTTACGGGCCTTGGCAAGTTGTTCATTTTGCTGGTTGAGTTTATCCATTATTTCGAATGAAGGCTTAACCTGTTCGTCGAATGAGTTCAGCAATTGGTCAGTAGGTCGTGCAACCGACAAGCGGTGAACGACCTTTCTATCAAGCGTCGGAACGGACGCGCCGCCGTTAAACTTTTCCAGCCCCAGTTCGCTCAACAAAAAGTACCCAAACCAAGGGGAAATGCGGCGAAACTCCTTTACCCAAAGGGCGGTATTTAAGGGCCAACAGGGGATCGATACGAAGACAACTTTCCCCAAGGAGCCAGATCGACCTGTGATGAGCATGGGTGCTTTGACCTTGGCGACATCGTGGTAGCCTACGATGCCGGTCGATCCATAGACCGGCACGTTACCGTCGTTACGCGATGCTACTGGTAGATCGAAACCACGTTGCAGAACCAGAAGTTCCTCAAGTGCTAGCTGTTCCCACCCTTCAGGCACCCCTTCGACGATCTCGATGTGCTCGTGGCCGGGAAAACGGAAATAGACGAACCATTCGCGATACAAGAGCCGCGCCGCTTCTTCTAATGCCGCGATCCGCCGCAAGTTGTTTTCAATCAAATCGTCGTATGCGGAAAGGACTGAGGCGATGCGCTGTTGCACAGCGACGTCGTCATGTACCTGAGTTTCCAAGGGCTTAATGATCGAGTGTGTGATCAGTGGTTGCGCTGCACCCCCCGCATATCCTCGAAGGGGTATGCTTTGAAGTTTATAATACCAGTACTTTAGATCGTGTCCTTCGACAGGACGTACGACTATCGTGTTGTCCGAAGCCCAAAAAGGCTCATCTGAAAACTTGACTGCGCCACAGTACGCTCCCACGCGGCCCAATATGATCGATCTAGGATGATTAGCCTTTTCGCTCTTACCTATTACACCGTTGGACCCGAACACTGTGACTTCCCCGTTTTCAGACAGCACGGGAGCCTTGCCATTGTAGAGGTTGAGAGCATCACCAAGTTTTATGGTTCCCACGCTCATACTACCAACTCTTCAAAGTTCTTTTTGATGGTCGCTGCCAACTCAGTCGCCTCGGAATTCAGCCCCTCGATCTCTATATGGATGTCGCGAAGGGCTTCCTCGAAGTCGAAGTCTTCATCCTCTTCTTCCGGTGCCACGCCGACATAGCGACCCGGTGTCAAGCTCCAGTCGTTAGCTTCCAACTCTTTGTGGCCAACCAACTTGACTAAGCCTTCTACATCGCAAAGCTTCGCATCTGGAAACCGAGTTTGTAGCCATTCTGCTTGCGTGTGAAAGTACCGCGCGTCCTTCAGATGTTCGATAACTTCGTGCCGCGCCACATCCAGCTCGTTCAAGCGTTTCTTACCCTCAGCGGGCTTGGTGCCATCTGCTACATCAGCGTCATGCACACGGGTCGCAAGCTTGTAGAGGTGGTCGATTTCCTTGACCAAGGCCTTGGCTTCATCTGCTACCGGCTCGAACGCCGCGCTGGAGGTTTTCAATCCGCCATTATCTCTAGCGGCATTATCCCAATGCTCACTGCGCGCTTCGATAGCACTGGCGCTGAGCGCCGCGATATCATCCGTGACGGTTTCAGCCAGCTTGTGCAGTTCCTCATCCTTGTGCGCTTCGGTTACAGCCTTAAGAGCCTTCTCAAATCCGTCAAAATCGCAGGCCTGCATCTGGGTGAAGGCGGTTTTCAGATAGTCTTGCACCAACGTCAGAAAACGGTCAGCTTGACCACGATAAAGCCAGACGATGCTGGACAGGTTCTGTTGTTGCTCCGGTGTGAAGTCGTAAATCTTGCGCGTGACCTTGCGGTAGACATTGCGCGCATCAATCATCAGTACCTTGTTTTTCAGGTGCTCGGGTTTGGCCCTGTCAAAGAACCAGAGCTCACAGGGCACGGAGCGCGTGTAGAAAAAGTTGCCGCGAATGCCCATCATGACATCAACATCGCCGGTCTTGATCATCGCTTCGCGCACCTTGGCCTCACCGCCCCCAGAAGAGGACGCCTGCGAGGACATCACGATACCCGCGCGCCCGGTTTCTGACAGGTATGCATGGAAGAACGACATCCAGACGTAGTTGCCGTTGGAAACCTTGCCGCCCTTGTTTACCCCAGGCAATCCGAATTCCAGCCGGTCGTCGTTCTTGATTTTCTCAGCGTCAATCTCGTCCACGTTGAACGGCGGATTGGCCATGACGAAATCAAACGGCCCTTTGTCCTTGTGCGGGTCGTCGTAGTAGGAAATCGCCTTGCTGATGTCGCCCTCAAGCCCGTGAACCGCGAGGTTCATCTTGGCGAGGCGAATCGTCGTCGGGTTCTTTTCCATCCCGTAGAAGGTCACGCGGTCGCTGGGGTTGGCTTTCATCTTTTCTATGAAATGCGCGGATTGAACGAACATGCCGCCTGAACCACAAGCGGGGTCGATAATCTTGCCGTGGTCAGGTTCGATGACGTTGACCAGCGTTTGAACGATTGAAACAGGCGTGAAGAATTCGCCGCCATCGTGGGCTTTCTGATCGGCGAACTGCGTCAGGAAGTATTCGTAGATGCGCCCAAAAACGTCGCCGTCTGCTTTTTGAAGCGCGGGATCGTTGAAGGTGCGCAAGAGCTGGCCAAGATCGTCGTCACCAAGTTCTTGGTATTCGGACTTGGGCAGTGCGCCGTCGAGGGATTGGTAATCTGCTTCAATGCTTTCCATTGCAGCGATGATTGCACCGGCCCGATCCCCGCCGTCAGGGATGGCAACTAGATGATCGAACTGAGCTTCAGGCTTCAGAAAGATCGAGCCGCGCTGCGAGAAATCTTCCTTTGTCAGTGGGCGTGTGACGCCGCCGCGCGACGGAAGCGATGCCTTGATGTCGTCCTGAACACGCAAAAAACGGCTGTAGGCATGGCGCAAGAAGATCAGCCCCATGACGGGCAGGAAGTACTCGTTGCTTGCAAAGTTCGAGTTTGCCCGAAGATGGTCGGCCACCGACCAAAGCCGTTTTTCGATTTCTCCAACATGTTCCATCATAACTGCTCCGTCAGACTTTTTCTCATTGTTATCAGTGTTGGAGCGGCAGTGCTTGCAAAATCCAATCAAAAATACTGCTCTATGAATGCCACATCCTCAGATTGAATGGAAGATTTTTTCGATTGAATACAACGTGTTGTAATGGCCTTCTGGCGAAGGCGTTCCAAATCGTAACATCGCCCAGCTTTGAGAAGGCGGCGGTATCCACTCCGCGCAGGGTTGGCCTGAGTTCCAAGGGCGTGAAACACCTATGGTCGATGGGATGGTTCCAAGGAAGGGTAGCGCGACTGCTCCCTTCCTGGTCTGGATTGCATAAGGGCAGGAACGGCCTTTGCTCTCGATGAAGTCGTCTGGATGAATTCCTCATGGGGGTATCGGGGGTATCGGGGGTAGCAGGAACACTCCCCTGATTGGTGATCGAACGACCAGTCGTTCGTGCATGGTTCGGTGCAGGTGGAGAGGCACGTCTCCAAGTCCTGCGAGTGGGTTCAGGGGCGCGATAGCCCTTGATCTTCCTGAAAGGATCGATGGGTGCAGGGAGAGCGAAGTCTCCCACGAGTGATTGACCGGCGAAACGGTCTACTGGCTCTGAAATGGGTTCAACACCCTAGAAGAGCCATGGCCGGAGGGATGCAACGGGAGCGCGCAGCGGGCTCCCTTGCCAAGATGTGTTGGGTACTACAACACACATCTTGCGGGTGAGAGATAACAGGAAAACTGGGGAATTGTGCTGTGCAAGAATACGATAGTGTTCAGCACGCAAGGAGTAGGCAAACCGCCTATGCTGCCGCTTCCATTTGGAGCCGACGCAGGCCTCTTTGGAGCGTGCTTTCCGACACGCCGAACCGTTCAGCGGCCTGACAATGCGTCTTACCTATGAAAAAGCTTCTAGGGTTCCCTTGGATCGAACTTTTCCACGTTGGTAGACTCTTCGAAGGGGTCGTCGCCCAGGTGATCTTGAATGAAGATTCTCCGGTGAAGCTGATCAGCCAAGTTTGGTGCGCTACTTTCCAACGCTAGTTGTGCCGGTTTTTTGCCCGTCTTGGAGACTGGTTCAAGCTTGATGCCGGGATGATCAACAAGAGTGTTGAAAATCTTGGTGTTTCGATTTGCGCAGGCCCAATGGAGCGCTGTCATATGGGTTTCAGTGTCAAAGGAATTTACACATGACGGGTCCTCGGCCAAAGCGTCGATAACGCCCCTTGAATTGTTTTTCTTCGCAGCCCGGACAATATCTGGTGTAATTCTCTCCTCGCCTTCTCCTCCGCGCGGACGGTTCAAACCTTTTTTTTGCGGAACAGCCACTATACATTCCCCCAATCAAAGCCGTCAATAAATTCCTCTAATGAGCTGTTTTTAAGAGGAATAAAAAACACTGATCCTTTTGAGTTAAAACTCTCCGTTTCACCCACGAGTTCATCAAGTAGGTAATCCATTGAGTACATTGGATATAAGCCAACTTTGCGCGTGGCGAAGGTGTCCTCTTCGTCATCATTGAAATGGCGCTTCATTGAAAGCCCAAACTCACCGGCGTATGGGCCGCTCTTGAAGGATCGTATTGAGCAATGTTCAAATTGGACGCCAGGCTCAATTCCTCTTCTCATCAGGAGGAACGGACCTTCGGAGCTACCCAAATCTCCACTGTTTCCATTGATCACAACGCCATGCGACTTTTCAGATATCGGCAAGTCTTCAGAAAAGGTGAAGTTTTCCATCACTTCTTTCGTTGCGGCCAGCGAGTCTAGCGTAAAATGTTTCTCGACTCTCTCATCGGCTGTCGGGGCAAGTCGCTGACAATCGAAGTAGCCGCTGTTCAAGTACAGATTGAATGAATGGAATAGGAAGTGGGACCCGGAACCGGGGTATCTAAGCGCAAAGATTGTCAAGTCCACACCAAGAAATTCAAACTGGTGCCCCACTTCCATCCACGCATCGTCTAGATTACCGTTTTTCTTGGCGGAGAAAAGAATCTCCGACTGAAACCTTCCGAGACCGCGTTCATGTGCTGCCTCATCTTTCCTTGAAGTCAATCCGCTTGAATAAGCGTGCACGAAGTCAGCAGCAGTGATGGCAAATTGATCAAAACTGATCGAACGAACGTAGTCTGGAGCTTTTTGTTCCAGAAACCTCAGAAACAGCCGGACCTTGTGTGGTCTGGTTTCACGACCGTTATCCAGGAAATTGTAGATGTCCTGAGTGGATAGTTCTTCTGAGATTCCATCTCCGAGAGCTTCCACAATCTCGTTCAGTATTCGCGGGACGCCGATTTTTTGGTTGGCGCGGTAACGAGACAGAGCCCAACGGACTTGCTGCCGAACGAACGGAGTTACCGTCTCAGCCTGTCGTGCGGCGATTGTACGTAAGGGTGTCTTCAAGGGATCTCGCGCTCAAAGTTTGGAGTCCGTTTTGTATACCACATCAGTGGTTTAGGGCAATCACGGTTGCAGAAGTGGTCGTGCACCCGACACGACTGCGGCGGCAAATTTTGGCGCCTTCAGTTCGAGATAGGAGGCTATCCTTGACCTTTCGTATCCCAACAACCAACGGCGTGCTCCGCCCTGAACCCGACTGTCCAAATCAGTTCTCGGAAGGATTGGGCCGACAAAACTCAACGCTGAATCCTCGCGATGAAGTGAGAACAACATGCGCGCGAAAGGCCGAGCGATGAGATTTCAACTTTGTACCGCTTGCATGACCAGTGGATTCTGCCCGAAAAAAAGTGTTGCTGTAGTCGGCGACGACGAACTCAACGACCCTAACTATCTACGAGACTTGAAGGAGTTTGTGAGGTTTCTGGATGTCAGCGACTGCCGCTGGCACGAGTATCTTACCGACCTCTACAAAGACTACCCAGGATGGATCGTCGGACCGGACGGCAAGGAAGTGTTCCTCGATATGGACGAGTTCGAACGCCCTAACATCAGAGAGTGGTTTCGCGACTTCTGCACGCCGCTGAGAGACGGTGCTAAGCCCAGAGTCCGTGAAGAAGCACGCGAACGTGTCCGCATCTTCGCGACGGTCTTGAGCGCACACTACCCGTTCGATGCAATGCTGTGGGGTATCCGCGTTGCGAATGACAACAGCGCACCGGCAAGCGACTAGTCCACCCACCAAAAACCGAAAAAGCATCGCCTAGAGTCTGAAGCACCGCCTGAAACAGCGCGGTGCTTCTTCTTATGCAGATAATCGAGGTGCAACCATGACATCAGTGTCCTGGCTCAGCCTGCTTGCCTCCAGCGGGGGCTTTGCGGGCGGGAGCTACTTTCTCAAACGCTACGCCGATCTCGGAACCCTGTTCGACTTGGGCTGTGCTTTCGCGATCTTCGCGCTCAGCAACTTGATCTACGTGAACGTCCTAGCCAAGGGGCTTGGCCAAGGTGCTGCCATGTCAAGCATGACGCATTTGATCTTGATGACCATCATTGGGATCACGGCTTTTGGCGAGCGTCTGACCTATCATCAAGTTGGCGGTCTGATGTTCGCTCTTTGCAGTATCTGGTTGTTCGCTAGTTCTACGCAATCGGTCACCAGCTAGGTCTACCCCCCGAAACAATTTCGCTTGTCGGTGTAGAACAGGATTCGAAGCGACACGAACTCGTTTCACAAATCTTCAAATCTCGGAACAAAGGAACATGAACACAAACCACGCAAAGGCGGGGCAGAATCTTTTTATGTCTTCTGTCACCGGCCTCGCCAATGTGCTGGCTTTTATTGCTGCGTTTCTCGGGGGGCCGACGCTCTACTACGCAACGGCTCCCTACATTTTGGAATTGACCTACCAGACCTACGGTGGCGAGATCATCGGTCTCGCGAAGCTGGCTTGGTACGGCCTGAGCTACTTGCTCATCTTCTTCGTAGCACGCGCAACAATCGGAACAGCACTGATTTTCGGCGGATTGGCAATCGTCACCCGCTTCATGTGAGCACTCAACAAAGGAGGAAGTGCAATGCCCTGGAAACCAGTTGGAACGGTTTACAAGAAGGAAGAAAGTGTCTGGCCTGCTGTGATCGCGGTGGTGATCTTTCTGATCATCATCGGCGCGGCTATCGGCTGAGAAAGGAGGTTGAAATGGCGAAGTTTAGCGAAGTCGGCAAAGTCTACAAAAAGGAGAAAGAACCCTTTTTCTGGACGCGTGTCTGTCTTTCACTCTTCTTTTTCGCGCTCGCGATTGGTTTGGCTACAACCAACTAACCTTGCGAAATCGAACAAAATTTGGGTCGCCAATAGGCGGCCCTTTTTGTTGGGAGAAACAAATGAACTTGGACAATGAATCTAACCGTTTTGGAAGCGCTGTATGGGCAACCGAACGTCAAATATCCCGCGCTGACCTCCTGGCGCGCGCGGGCATGCAGTTCGGTTACTTCGGCCAGTCTGTGCTGATGCTTGAAACGGACGCACCACGTCTGACAATCGCGGGTGCCGGGTCGGGCAAGATGCGCGATCTGCTTTCAATGACCGTGGCCAGCGCCGCAGACCAGCGCAACTTCATCCTCGATCCGCGCGGCGAAATCGCCTCGGTCACGATGGTAAATTTCGCAATAGCTGGAGCGCATACGTATTGCTGGAATCCAACGGGTCTGCATGACCTGCCACAACATGCCATGCAGCCACTCGATATCTTGAAGCTCGAAAGCCCTTCATTCCATGCGGACTGCAAGTTCATCTTGCAAAGCTTGATCCCAGTAAGCGGTTCTGCGAGCGGGAAATATTTTGAGCTAAGAGCGCAGGAATGGGGTGAAGCCTTTGTCAAAATGCTCGTCGAACGTGACGGTGTGGTTTCGTTCCCGTCACTCTACCGAACACTAAACGCCATTGAATCCAACACTGGAGCATGGCCGGATATTCTTGAATTTATGTTGGATTCCAGCATGGAAAGCGTGCGGCGTTGTGCGGGCGAGATGCTGGCCAAGCAGCAAGACAGCCCCCGCGAGTTCGGAAGCATCGTCGGCGAACTCTACGCCTACCTGAACTTCCTTGATGATCCGATGCTTCAGCGGGCTCTTGAGAATCCGCGCGCATCTTTATCGGTAACCTGTGATCCAGCACAGCCCGCGACTTGGTTTATCAATGTTCCTATCGAATACGTCTCGATCTGGGCTCCCGTCCTGCGGACGATGTTTACGGTGCAGATGCTCTACAAATCTCGAAGCCCGTCCTCGCCCCCAGTGAATATGATCATCGATGAGGCGGGACAGCTCGGCAATTTCGATGCGCTCCTGCGGTCCTTCACCTTCGGTCGCGGTGCAGGCGTTCGTGCCTGGGCCTTGTTTCAAGATGCGGGGCAAATCACCCGAAATTTCGGACCCACAGGATTGCAGGGTTTCATGGGATCAGCGGCCTTACGGCAGTTCTTCGGCGTCCGCGATTACCAGACCGCCCAATTGGTCTCATCGATGCTCGGACAGGAAACCCTTGAATACGACGATACGCTGCGCCAGTCTCAGGCACGAAAAGCCAAGCGGCATGCCGCCATGAGCATCCTTGGAGGTAGTGATCCGTTCGCGGCGGCTCAGAATTACCAACACCACGCATTCGAAGAAACGCATCGAACGAAGCAAGCCCGAGCATTGATGACGCCTGATGAAATCTTGGCGATGCCGGAAGACAGGCAGATTTGCTTTGTTTCAGGCAAGAGCCTAGGGCCGATCCTTGGGCACAAATATCCGTACTACACGCGCCCTGAATTTGCGGGGCGGTTCCTGCCCAATCCATTTCACCCGCCGCTTGATTGCGTTCCTATCCCCCGCAGGTGGGGGCGTGGAACGGCTAAGGTGATAACGGAAGCGGTGCCAAACAAGTTTGCGCACCTCCCTCAATATGACGCTGGCTCTTGGTCTTACGTCCAAGGTTATCGCCCGCGTTAAGCCAAATCAGGAGAAATCAATGTCCGAAGAGAAAGAGGAAGACCGGCACCCGAAAGTGCGACACCGCGACGGTCTTGTACAAGTCGCAGTCTGGGAAAAGGAGACGGACAAGGGGCCAGTCTACAACACAGAGAGAACGCGCTCCTATCGCGACGAAGACGGGAAATGGCAAAAGACCCACTCCATTCCTGAACGCGATCTTTTGAAGGCTGCGCGCCTCGATCAGAAGGCTTACGAGAGCATCGCAAGGTTACGGCAACAAGCGCAAGACGGGCCTGAGAAGCGCGAGCCGTGCCGCCGCCAACGCGATGATAGAGAGCGGTAAGCCAATGTCAGCGGGGCGTTCAGCAATGACTGAACGCTCTGCACATTCGCCTCCGTTTTTGGCAAGTCCCTACAATCTATGGTATAATTGGGTGTAGGTGCCAAGGCGAAAGCCCCGCTCATTAAGCGTTCCACGCCTCATCGCACCATTAGCGACCTGATTTAGTTCCGGTTGCGGAAACTCCTAGACACGCAAGTGCCTGAACGCGCCGTCCCAAGATGGCCGCGAAATGCCTCTTCGTGCCAGCATGATAAGGATCAATCTTCGTGAAAGATGCTGAAACCAAATACTGTCTCGATCTGACCGAGGTCATGAATAAAGCAGCCAGTTCAAGCCACCATAGTCGGCTGGGGATCGATCTGGATCACTACCAGACCTTTCTGGATGATCCGGCTTTAACGCCCAACCAGAAAGAAGAGATTGTCGGTGCGCTGTGGACGATCATAACCGCATTCGTTGAACTGGGTTTTGGCGTCCATCCGGTCCAACAAGCTTGTGGAAAACCCGAAACGGCCCTTGATCTAGGGGCGAAATCGGAGTCCACTAAACCTAAACAAGACAAGAAAAACCCAGACACAGACGCGCCCGCCATCTAGCGAGTGGCGCGAGAAAGAGAGGATTCATGGGGGTCCCACAGACTAAAGCAGAACGAACGGCAGCCATTATCTACTGTCGTGTGTCGTCTGTTAAGCAACGCACTTCGGGAGCAGGGCTCGATAGCCAAGAACATCGATGCCGCCAATATGCAGAACAAAAAGGCTATGCTGTCGAAGCAGTCTTTCCGGATGACGTATCCGGAGGTGGAGACTTCATGCAGCGCCCAGGCATGCGTGCAATGCTGGCTTACCTGGATGCACAGAAGGGTCGTCAGCACACCGTCATTTTTGACGATTTAAAGAGATTTGCACGCGATACGGAATTTCACATCAAGCTGCGCCGCGAGTTTGCCGAACTTGGTGCGTCCATCGAGTGCCTAAACTTTAACTTTGAGGACACGCCGGAAGGTCGTTTCATTGAGACGATAATTGCTGCGCAAGGCCAGCTCGAACGCGAGCAAAACAAGCGTCAGGTCGTCCAAAAAATGCGGGCACGCGTTGAGAAAGGCTACTACGTCTTTCATCCGCCAATAGGGTATCGATATGCCAAGGATCGCATGCACGGAAAGCTGCTCGTGCGTGATGAGCCCATTGCGTCGATCTTGGCGGAGGCTTTGGAAGGCTTTGCTAGCGGTCGTTTTGGATCGCAAGTTGAGGTTAAACGGTTTCTGGAGTCGAAGCCTGATTTTCCCAAAAGTGGAAAGACCAGCTATGTCCATCCTTCGAAAGTGAAGGATATTTTGCAACGACCTGTTTACGCCGGATACGTCGAAGCGCCGGATTGGGGCGTTAGCCTGCGCAAGGGCCACCACGAACCATTGATCTGCTTCAGTACCTTTGAGCGGGTTCAAGCGGTGCTGAGCGGCAAAGTCTATGCCCCTGCGCGCAAAGACATCAGCGAAGATTTCCCGCTTCGCGGCTTTGTATGCTGTGATGACTGTGGCGAGCCGCTTACCTCTTGCTGGTCGAAGGGACGAAATAAGCACTACCCATACTATTTGTGCGACACTCCGAAGTGTCCATCAAAGCGTAAATCCATCCCTCGCGCCAAAATCGAAAGCGGGGCGGCTGAGGTGCTGCGCTCTTTGCAGCCTGCCAAACAGATGTTCGCAATGGCGCAGGCCATGTTTGCAGATGCTTGGAAAATTCGCCTCAAGCAGGCTCACACGGCTAAGGATACGCTTGCTACACAGATTAAGGACATCGATGAACAGATAGAGGTTCTGTTGGATCGCGTCGTCGATGCGAGCGGCGAGTCATTGGTACGGGCCTATGAAGCCAAGATCGAAAAGCTTGAGAAGCAGAAGCTCTTACTGGCGGATCAAGCGGCGCAAGCCGTGCCACCGAAGGGCAGGTTCGACGACTTTATCGAACACACCTTGGCTTTCCTAGCAAGCCCCTGGAATATTTACGAAAATGGAGGAATAGCCCTGCGGCGAACAGTGCTCAAGTTAGCCTTTGCGGAGCCTTTAAGCTACAACCGTGAAAGTGGTTATCGAACCGCTAAAACCACCTTTCCCTTCAAGGTGTTAGCGGGAATTTCAACACAAAAGTGCGAAATGGTGGAGCCACGGGGAATCGAACCCCGGACCTCTTGCATGCCATGCAAGCGCTCTCCCATCTGAGCTATGACCCCGGTAGCGCGGTGTTTATTCACCGGCTGGGGGGAGTTCAAGCAGAAAATGAACTCCCTCGACGTTCTTTTTCAGTCGTCGTCGTCGGTTCCAACGTCAGCGATTTCTTCCAACGAAACATCGTCGTCGGCGTCATCGTCGTCCAGGATATCGTCGTCGAGATCCACATCAGGATCATCTTCATCCAGAACGTCGGCGTCGTCCTCGACCACCACTTCCTCATCCTTGGTCGGCGCCAACTTGTCCTTCTCGTCCTTGATCAGGACGCGGGACTTGTTGCCAGTGTCCAGCTGAACGACCTCGCCCGTGTAGGGGCTGACGATCGGAACCCGGCCAAGATCATAGAACCTTTTACCAGTGGTCGGGCAGACTCGCTTGACTCCCCATTCTTCCTTAGGCATCGGATGGTCCTTCATCTTAGGGCGAATAATCAAAGTCGCCCGATGCCACAGGAGCGTGGGGCTGTCAAACCCAAAGCGACTCAAGCGGGACAGGGCGCGGTATGACCGAACGAATTCTGCCGGGAGCGCCGGACATCCAGATTCAGATTCGTCGATCCGCGCGTGCACGACGCTATTCGCTCCGGGTATCGCGGCTGGACGGGCGTGTCACCCTGACATTGCCATCCAGGGCCTCCGAGGCCAAGGCGATGGCGTTCGCCCGCGAAAAGGCCGAGTGGATTCGCGTCCGTCTTGCTGACATGCCGGTGCCCGTTGTGCCGGAGGTTGGCGCGATCATTCCGGTCGAGGGGGTGCCGTTCCGGGTTTCGCGGGGAGGGCGCAGCCAGATTGTGCATGAACAGGCAAGGATCGAGATATCGAACCGGGTGTCGATCATTCCGGCGGCGGTTTCCGGACTGTTGCGCACGTTGGCACGGGACCGGCTGGCCATCGCATCGGATGGCTATGCGGGTGCACTGGGGCGTCGTTACACTACGTTGACGCTTCGGGACACTCGGTCGCGATGGGGGTCGTGTTCATCTCAGGGGGCATTGATGTATTCGTGGCGGCTGGTCATGGCGCCTGTCGAGGTGCTGGACTACGTGGCGGCACACGAAGTTGCCCATCTGGCGGAAATGAACCACGGGCCAAGGTTCTGGGCGACCGTCGAACGGTTGATGCCGGACTATCGGGATCATCGCGCGTGGCTGCGGCGAAATGGCGAAGATTTGCATCGTTATCGTTTCGGAGATTGACCACTTCCGTCGCGCGTGGTCACGTTTACTCCATGCTGCTCAATCCCCGTCCTTCGGATGCCGTTCCGCATTCCGGTCCAACCACGGCGGCGCATGACCGCGTTTATCGCACCATGCGCGTTCGAATCATGCACGGAGAGGTTCAACCCGGTCAGGCAATGACGCTGCGCGGTATCGCCAAGGAATTCGGCATATCGATGACCCCCGTCCGCGAGGCCTTGCGCCGGCTCGTGGCCGAAGGGGCGTTGACGTTGTCGGCGTCCGGGCGGGTTTCGACACCCGAACTGACCAATGATCGGATCGAGGAGCTTGCCGCGCTGCGGGCGCTGCTCGAACCTGAGCTTGCGTCACGCGCCCTGCCGCGGGCCCACATGGCGTTGATCGAACGTTTGCAGACGATCAACAACGCGATTGTCGAGGCGAATGCACGGCATGAGGCGCCAGCCTATATCCGGAAAAATCTGGAGTTCCACCGAACCCTGTATTTGCGGGCACAGGCGCCGGCGATGCTGGCAATGGCAGAAACGGTCTGGCTCCAACTGGGGCCGACCATGGGCATGCTGTACGACCGTCTTCATCGGCAGGAGGCACCGCATTATCACAGGTTGATCGTGGCCGCGCTGCGGGCCGGCGACGAGCCGTCGCTTCGCCTCGCGGTGCGCACAGATGTCACGCAGGGGCTCAGGTTTCTGGCGCAGTAGGGCTGGTTTGACCAATCGCCTCGCGCCAATGACGGCGGCAAAGCGAGACATAGGTTTCGTTTCCACCGATCTGGACCTGCGCACCGGCCTTCAGGGCCTGTCCGTCAGGCCCCATGCGGGCGACCATCGTTGCCTTCTTGCCGCAATGGCAGATCGTGCGGACTTCGCGCAACTCGTCGGCCAGTGCCAGCAGGGCGGCCGATCCCGGAAACAACTGGCCCATGAAATCCACCCTCAGGCCATAGCACATGACGGGTACTTTCAGATCGTCCACCGCCCGGGCCAATTGCCAGACCTGTTCTTCGGTCAGAAATTGCGCCTCGTCGAGAAAGACACAGGCGATGGGGCCGGTGGCCTTGCGGGCCCGGATAACCTCGAACAGGTCATCGCTCGCCGAGAAGACATCGGCATCGTCGGAGATGCCGATTCGGGATCCGATGCGCCCAACACCTGCGCGGGTATCGACGCCAGCGGTCAGCAGATAGGTCTGCATGCCGCGTTCGCGGTAGTTGTACGACGCCTGGAGCAGGATCGTCGACTTGCCGGCGTTCATGGTGGAATAATGAAAGTAGAGCTTGGCCATGCCCCGCGATTAGCGCGATCTGGCGGGGCAGGGCAAGTCGTAGGGTTTGCCGAAATCGTCGCGATTCAGGCGAAGGCGGCTTCCAGGGCAATTTCGACCATGTCGCTGAAACTTTTTTCGCGTTGGTCGCTGGGCAGCGCGGCCCCTGTCAGAAGATGGTCGCTGATCGTCAGAACGGCCAAGGCCCGACGGCCATAGCGCGCGGCAACGGTGTACAGTTCCGCTGCCTCCATCTCGACCGCCAGCACGCCGTGGCGGGTCATTTGTTCGATGAGATCCGGGCGCTCGTCATAGAACACATCGGAGGAGTAGATCCCGCCGACATGGGTCGCGACGGATCGCGATTCGGCTGCCTTGGCCGCGGCCGAGATCAACGACCAATCGGCGCAGGGCGCAAAACTCAATTCCCGGAAAATGCCACGCGACGGCGTCGAAACAGTGGACGCGGTCATTGCCAGTACGACATCGCGGACGGCGACTCGTTCCTGCATGGCACCGGCAGAACCAATTCGGATCAGCGTCTTTGCGCCGTAATCACGAATAAGCTCATTTGCATATATCGAAAGTGAGGGCATTCCCATTCCCGATCCGTGAACGGTAACGCGATTCCCGCGCCACGTTCCGGTGAACCCCAGCATCCCACGCACCTCGTTCACGCAAACGGGGTTGTCGAGGAACGTTTCAGCGACCCATTTCGCGCGATACGGATCCCCGGGCATTAGAACCGTTTCGGCAATCTCGCCGGGCTTTGCGCCAATATGAACAGTCATTCACTTCTCCAACGGAAACGAGCGGCTTCCGCCGCCCGATCCCTTGCAACTTGATGAGGGTGGGTCTCAGATCTCGAGTGTCGAGATATCGACGCCGGCTTCCTCTGCGTCCTTGATCCACTGGGGTTTGCGCCCACGGCCGGTCCAGGTCTGCATCGGGTTCTCTGGGTTCCGGTACTTGGCCGGATTCTTGGATTTTCCCTTGGACGATCCCTTTGACAAGGAGACGCCGGTCAGCTGGTCCAGTGTGAAGCCGTGAGCTTCAGCTGCCTGTTTCGCGGCGTTCAACGCGGCGGAGCGTTCACGGTTTTCCAAAGTGGACAGGGCCTTTTCAACATCAGCGCGAAGCGCTTCCAACTCTTTACGGGAAAGCGAGTTCAGATCGATTTGCATGATTTCTCCCAACACTGCACCGCTCCAAAAGCCACAGCTATTGGGGGAAATCAATTGGTATACGAAAGATTGAGCGGAAAACTACCGAAAAGGACTATTCAGCAGCGATGCTCGCCGGATCGGCAAGGGTTACGATATCCATCATGATCCGGTTCAACTCGAAATCTTTTGGCGTGTAAACCTTGCTCACGCCCATCGCCAAAAGCCTTTCGGCGTCGTCGTCCGGAATTATGCCGCCCACGACTACGGGGATTTCCGCAAGGTCAGCGGCCTGCAGTTTTTTCATGAGATCGGAGACAAGCGGGATGTGGCTGCCCGACAAGATTGACAGGCCAATGACATGGGGGGCGTTCCGGTGCGCCGCCGAGACGATTTCGTCGGGGGTCAAGCGAATGCCCTCGTAGTCGATGTCCATTCCACAATCGCGGGCCCGGAAAGCGATCTGTTCGGCACCATTCGAGTGGCCGTCCAGCCCGGGCTTGCCCATCAAGAAGGTCAGCCGACGGCCCAACTTGTCGGACACCGTGTTTACCGCATCGCGGATATCGTCCAGCCCTTCGGTCTTGTTGGACACCGCGCGGGAGACTCCGGTCGGCCCCCGGTACTGCCCAAAGACCTCGCGCATCACACCGGCCCATTCGCCGGTGGTCACCCCTGCCTTCGCGGCGGTGATCGATGGCACCATTATATTGTCACCAGAGACTGCAGCGGCGCGCAGGGCCGCAAGCGCCGCCGTCACCGCTGCAATGTCCCGCGTCGTGCGCCACGCGTTCAGCCGGTCAATCTGCTCCTGTTCGGTGGCGGGGTCGACGACCATGATGCCGCCCTCTGCGTCGACCAGCGGCGAGGGCTCGGCCTCGGTCCAGCGGTTCACGCCGACAACCACGGTTTCACCCTTTTCGATGTCGTTCAGGCGATCGGCGTTGGAGTTCACCAGCTGCGACTTCATGTATTCGATCGCGTCGATCGCCCCCCCCATGCTTTCGAGGTTGGCAAGTTCGGCCCTTGCTCCGGCCTTCAGCGCCTCGACCTTTCGGTCCACGGCTGGGTTGTTGTCGAACAGGTCGTCGTATTCGAGCAGGTCGGTCTCGTAGGCCATGATCTGCTGCATCCGCAACGACCATTGTTGATCCCAGGGGCGGGGCAGGCCAAGCGCTTCGTTCCATGCCGGCAATTGCACCGCGCGGGCGCGGGCTTTCTTGGACAGCGTCACGGCGAGCATTTCGATCAGGATGCGGTAGACGTTGTTTTCAGGTTGTTGCTCGGTCAGGCCAAGCGAGTTGACCTGAACGCCGTAGCGGAAGCGACGGTATTTAGGGTCTTCGACGCCGTAGCGTTCGCGGCAGATCTCGTCCCATAAGTCGACGAACGCGCGCATCTTGCACATCTCGGTCACGAACCGGATGCCGGCGTTGACGAAGAAAGAGATGCGGCCGACAAGTTTCGGGAAATCCTCGGCCGGAACCTTGTCCCTCAGCCCGTCCAGCACAGCCTGACCGGTTGCGAGCGCAAAGGCCAGTTCCTGCTCCGGTGTCGCGCCGGCTTCCTGCAGGTGATAGGAGCAGACGTTCATCGGGTTCCACCTGGGGATGGAATGGTAACAGTACTCCGCCACGTCGGTGATCAGCTTCAGCGACGGTTTGGGCGGACAGATATAGGTGCCGCGGCTGAGGTATTCCTTGATGATGTCGTTCTGCACGGTCCCCTGAAGGGTCGAGACGTCCACGCCCTGTTCTTCAGCCACGGCAATATAGAGTGACAGTAGCCACGGCGCGGTGGCGTTGATTGTCATCGAGGTATTCATCTGGTCCAGGGGGATCTGGTCGAACAGGGCGCGCATGTCGCCAAGGTGCGCCACGGGTACACCGACCTTGCCCACTTCGCCGCGCGCAAGTTCGTGATCGCTGTCGTATCCGGTCTGGGTCGGCAGATCGAACGCCACCGAAAGCCCGGTCTGCCCCTTGGACAGGTTGTTGCGATACAGCGCGTTCGAGGCCTTGGCTGTGGAGTGCCCGGCATAGGTGCGGAACAACCAGGGGCGATCTTTCTTGGTGTCGGTCATCGGCGGGCCTCGTGGCTTGGGGTGGGCAACATAATTCCGTCTCACGGGAGTTATGCGAAATATTGTGGCGCTGTCAATTCGCTGCGATGCGGCGTCGGGCAGAAAGGACGATTTGCATGTGCAGAAAGCGGAGCGCGGCGACGTAGGTGCGTTGTGTGACGGGACATGGCGTCCTTTTGGGACATAAAGTTTCAATAAGTGCCGCCAGTCCATTGCAATGTTTCGTGCGGGGCCGTATCACATCACGAAACCCGCATTGATTCTGCGATGCGGCAAGTTCTGACAAGGAGGCTCACATGGCTCTGGATGACATGACACACGCAACCTACAAGGCGCCGGAAAAGGACCTCTACGAAATCGGCGAGATCCCTCCGATGGGCTACGTGCCCCAAAAGATGTACGCATGGGCGATCCGCCGCGAGCGTCACGGTGAGCCGGACAAGTCGTTTCAGGTCGAGGTCGTCGACACGCCCGTGCTCGACAGCCACGAAGTTCTGGTGCTCGTCATGGCTGCCGGCGTCAATTACAACGGTGTCTGGGCGGGTCTCGGCGTGCCGATCTCGCCCTTTGATGGGCATGGAGCAGATTATCATATCGCCGGGTCCGACGCTTCGGGCATCATCTGGGCGGTTGGCGACAAGGTTCGGAACTGGAAAGTCGGCGACGAAGTTGTGATTCACTGCAACCAGGACGATGGCGACGACGAGGAGTGCAACGGTGGCGACCCGATGTATTCCCCGAGCCAACGGATCTGGGGGTACGAGACGCCCGATGGCTCTTTCGCACAATTCACCAACGTGCAGGCCCAGCAACTTCTGCCGCGCCCGCAGCACCTCACCTGGGAAGAAAGCGCCTGCTACACGCTGACGCTGGCCACGGCCTATCGGATGCTGTTCGGTCACCACCCGCATGAATTGAAGCCAGGTCAGAACGTTCTGGTCTGGGGCGCCTCAGGCGGGCTTGGTTCCTTCGCGATCCAGTTGATCAACGCGGCCGGCGGCAACGCCATCGGTGTGATCTCCGATGAAGACAAGCGCAAGTTTGTCATGGACCTTGGCGCCAAAGGCGTCATCAACCGTCGGGATTTCGACTGTTGGGGGCAACTGCCCACGGTGAACACGCCGGAATATGCCACGTGGTTCAAGGAAGTGCGCAAGTTCGGCAAGGCGATCTGGGAGATCACCGGCAAGGGTGTGAACGTCGACATGGTGTTCGAGCACCCTGGTGAAGCCACCTTCCCGGTTTCGACCTTTGTCTGCAAAAAGGGTGGGATGGTTGTCATCTGCGCCGGCACGTCCGGTTTCAACTGCACGTTTGACGTCCGGTACTTGTGGATGCACCAGAAACGCGTGCAAGGCAGTCACTTTGCACACCTCAAGCAGGCCGCATCTGCCAACCGCCTGATGGTGGAGCGCCGGATAGACCCGTGCATGTCTGAGGTGTTCCCGTGGGACGAGATCCCACAGGCTCACATCAAGATGCTGAAGAATGAACACAAGCCCGGCAACATGGCCGTTCTCGTTCAGGCGCCGATAACCGGATTGCGCACGCTCGAAGACGCACTGGATGCGCGCCGCTAAGTCGTCCGAAAAAAATCCCGTTCTGGCCGCCGCCTTTCGATTGTCGAGGGGCGGCGGCTTTCGTTTTCGGGGAGCTTCTCTTGTCCAGCCAGATTGCGTCTCGCGGTGCGACGCCGCACCGGAAATTCCGGGGTCATCATGGCGGAATGGGGCGACGATCCTTTACCTTTTGTGAAGATTTACGTGAAACCAATGTTTTAAAAATCCTGGCCTCACCAGATATGGGGAGCCTGAAGCCGTGAATTCTGCAACAGGTCGGCTCGTGCTATCGTTGTGGCAACATTTTGCTAATGAACCGGAAAGAGATTCTGTTATGAGTCATGACTGGATACTGGACGTTCTTGCCGATCTGGGTGCTTACGCACGAAGCCACAAGCTTCAGACCTTGGCAGAGCAGTTGGACGATACGCGCCATGCTGCAATTGCCGAGATCGCGTCTCGGGCCGACATGGCCGGTCCGGCAGAAGTCGATAGGAGTGCGCCGGTAACGGCGGGTCATGCAAGAGAAGCTCGAAGCGCTGTGTCAGTTTGTGCAGAACGCCGCGGACGTTGGTGACCTTCAGGTCGCGACCGAACGCCTGCGCGACCACTATGATGTAGCGCACATTATCTACCATTGGGTCAACAGCGTCGGCGAGCGATTTGGAGCGGGTACCTACAGTCAGGACTGGGTGGATCGCTATGTCGAAAAAGACTACCTCCGTATGGATCCGGTCATCCTCGGATGCCTCCAACGTTTCAATCCCGTCGATTGGAAAGAGCTCGACTGGTCAAGCCGGGCGGCACGGTCCTTCCTCCGCGAAGCGGTCGCCTTTGGTGTCGGCAACCAGGGGCTGTCCATTCCGATCCGGGGGCCGTCAGGGCAGTTCGCACTTTTTACCGCATCCGACAATTGCGACGACTATGCATGGGCGACGTTTGTCGACGAAAACATGCGGGACCTGATGATCATCGCGCACGAATTCAACAAGCGGGCGCTCGATTTCGAGCAAGGGGGCGATTCAGCTCCGGCCCCGGCCTTGTCTCCGCGGGAGCTTGCTGCCATGACCTATCTGGCCAAGGGCCTGAACCGGGCGCAAGCGGCCAAGGAGATGGAGATCTCCGAACATACCTTGCGGGTCTATATCGAGGCCGCACGGCACAAATTGGGAGCCTTGAATACCACCCACGCGGTCGCGCGGGCGCTCAGCCGAGGGTTGATTGTGGTGTAGGTTATTTCTCCAAAAAAATGTGCCAAAGTCGGAAACAATCCGTTTTCGTCGTAGGGGTCTGTTAACCAACTTCGTACACTCTTTTCCTCATCTGACGGAAAGGAGCCTCTCGTCATGCTGCGTTATGTGTATGGAACCGACCTCAACAAATTCCCGAAACTGAGCGACACGATGTTTCGCGATCGTGCGGAACAGTTTTCACGTCGTCTCGGTTGGGAAGTCTCAGTAAACGAAAACGGGGAAGAGCGCGATCAATACGACGTTCTCAACCCGCTCTACGTGATCTGGGAACTCGAAGATGGAAGCCATGGTGGATCCATGCGCTTCCTCCCCACTACGGGGCGGACCATGGTGAACGAACATTTTTCGAATCTGACTGATGGCGTGAAGATCGAATCGCCATTCATCTGGGAATGCACGCGCTTCTGTATTTCTCCCCGGGCTGATCGCCGCGCTGCTGCGGCGCTGGTGCTTGGTGGCGGGGAACTGATGGACAACTTCAGGCTGTCCCATTTCTGTGGCGTCTTCGATCCGCGGATGGAACGAATTTATCGACTGTATCACGTCAACCCCGATGTCATCGGGTCGGCAGGCGAGGGCAAGGACCGGATTGGCGTGGGCCTGTGGGAAATGAAGCCGGAAGCCTGGGCACCGACGCTCAAGCGTCTTGGTATCGATCGTGAAACCTCGCGCGCCTGGTTCAACCGCTCTTTCAACCGCCAGTCTGCGATGCCGTTGGCCGCGACTGCGTGATCCACGCCTGACCTTCCGCTGCCGCCTCCAAAAGGGGCGGCGGCGTCGCCGTCCTCTCTGGCGCCTCGTCAGCCGGGCCGTTAGGGTCCGGCGCATGGCGGAAACTGCACTCACATTTTCAGACGATCAGGCCGAGGCCTGGGACCGGGCCAGCGACGTTCTGGCTGCGGCGGGAGTCGATCTGGTCAATGAACAACTGACGCCGCCGCCCGATCGCAAATCCGGGGTTCTGGCCATTGTAGGCAAGGCCGGTTCCGGCAAGACATTGCTGCTGGCAAAGTTGGCCAAGGAGCTTGAGGCTCTTGGGGTCGATGTCGTTTCCAGCGATTGGGAAGGCCGACGGCGCAAGGACCGACGAACGTTGGCCATCCTGGCGCCAACCAACAAGGCGGCGAGCGTATTGCGCAGCCGCGGCGTGCCGGCGACGACCATTCACCGCATCCTTTACACGCCCGTCTACGATCCGGAATACGAGCGTATCGCCGAATGGCTGGCCGGGCAGGGCGAGCGCCCCGAAATCGAGGGCCTGACGGATGTGGCGTTGGACCGGGCGTTTGCGTTCTACCAGTCCAACAAGTCGATCCCGGGGGCGCTGGCGACCGCCGGGTTGCGGGGATCGGATTTCATCACGGGATGGAAGCGCCGCGAGGAACCGTTGGACATCGGGTTTGTCGACGAAAGCTCGATGCTGGATGCCCGCCAGTTCGAAGACCTGCAAGACATTTTTCCAACCCTGCTGCTGTTTGGCGATCCGGCGCAGTTGGCGCCCGTCAACGCCACCGGTGGAATGGTGTTCGAGACCCTGCCCGAAACGCACAAGATGATCCTGCACCGGGTCCACCGGCAGGCAGGCGACAACCCTATCCTGGATCTGGCCCACGCGCTTGCGGACCCGGACCTGGAGTTCGAACAATTCGAACGCATGGTCGAGGATGCCGCCAGCGACGATGATCGGGTCGAGATCGGGCAACGGGTGGAGTCTGAACTCATGGCGCGTTCGCCTGTTCTTGTCTGGCGCAACGCGACCCGGATCCGGTTGATCAACGCCTTTCGCACGGCCTATGGCGCTCCGATCGACAGCCTTTTGCCCGGCGAACCCCTGATCTGCGATGGCATTGAACTGCCGATGAAGCACCGCAAAAAACGGTTGGACCTTGAAGCGCGCGGCCTGATCAAGGGCGCGCAAGTGGTCTATCTGGGACCGGGGCGCAAGGCGGGCTTTTCGCAATTGCACGTTGTGGGTGCCGAAGATCCGCGGCTGTCGGCAGCCTCGATCATCAAGATCGAGATACCGGACGAAGAGGAACCCTTCATCCCGTTTGCGGCTCGGATGGGGGCGACCTTTCTGCACGGGGCTGCCGTTACCATCCACAAGGCGCAGGGGTCGCAATGGCCGGTGGTGCAGGTCTTCGCCCCCGACCTCTACGCCGCCGCGCGGGCCGGACGCGTCGAGGCCGGACAACCGTTGTGGAAACGGCTTGCCTATGTTGCCATCACCCGGGCGGAAGAAAAGCTGATCTGGATCACACGGTATCGCCTGGCCAAGCCGAAATCGGCCTTGGGCACCAGCGACCTGACAGTGGCGGCTCCGCTGCTGCAGTTGGAGGAGCAGGAAGAATGAGCGGGTCTATTCTGATCACCGGCGCGTCGAGCGGGATCGGCGCGGCGACGGCCCGCAGGTTTTTGGAGGCCGGCTGGCAGGTTGGTCTGCTTGCCCGTCGCGAGGAATGCCTGCGGCAGATCGCCGATGCCGCGCCCAGTGCGCATGTTCTGGTTGGCGACGTGGCAGACGCCGCGAGCGTTGACGCAGCTGTCGCGCGTCTGGCGGAAACGACGGGCCGACTGGATGTGTTGTTCAACAATGCCGGGATATTCACCCAGCCAGCCCCGATTGACGAGATCGACCCAGCCGACTGGCAACGTGCCGTCGATGTGAACCTGACAGGCATGTTCCTTGCCGCGCGCGCCGCCTTTGGCCAGATGCGGCGCCAGTTGCCGCAGGGCGGAAGGATCATCAACAACGGCTCGATCTCGGCCTATGTTCCGCGCGACGGGGCGGCGCCCTATACGGCGACCAAACATGGGGTGACCGGCCTGACCCGCCAAATCTCGCTCGACGGGCGGCCATTCGACATTGCCTGCGGGCAACTGGATGTCGGCAATGCGCTGACAGACATCCTGCAGACTGTCACGGATCAGGCGCTGGCAGCCGACGAAATGCCGCCTCCGACGATCGAGGTCGAGCTTGTGGCGGACGCAGTCTGGCAGATGGCAAACCTGCCGCTCCATGCAAACGTTCAGTTCATGACGCTGATGGCGACGCAGATGCCCTATATCGGGCGCGGCTAGGCGCCGAGAAGAGTTTCCATTTCGAAGGCCGTCAGACGGGGCGTTGTCATTGGCCCGAAGCCATCCAGATGTTCGACATGCGGAAACAGGCTCAAAAACATCTCCCGGGTTGCCAGGTCCATCATCGAGTCGACCTGTGGGCCGGGATGATAGGTTTCAACCTCGAGCCCATTGGCCAAGATCGTGTGTTGGCCATGCAACGCGACATGGTACACCCGCACCGGAGCCGCCGGGGTCACCTCGATGACGCTGACGCCGTCCAGAAAAGCCCGGGCCGGAGCAAAGGCCTGCGATGCGCCCATCATCTCGCGGCAGCGGGCGTTCTGATACAATACCCTTGCGCGTGGGCCCAGAACCAGATCCGGCATCGGGCGGCCGAGCCCGAATGCATCGGGAGAAAACCGGACGAGCTTTGCAGCCTCCCCGCCATGCATGTCGGACAGATTGGGGATCAACGTCATCGCACCAACCCAGAGCACAGGTTTGGGGCCATGCCCGACCGTCTCGATCAGGGTGCCGGGAGCGAGATCCTCCACGGCGGTTGGACCATCCAGTGTAGAGATCAGCGTACCACGGCCAAGGGCCGCGAAGGCATCTTCGAAGACCGGCGTGGCCGGTGCCACCCGTGCGAACGTATCGATGTCACCAGAAGACGCCAGAAAGGCAACCTCGTAGCGGCGCGAGAGAGGCTGGTCGCGCCGAGGTTGCCGATCCGAACGAGCCGTCCTTTCGGACAGAAGTGCCTTGCGGCCTGAGAATTCCACCGCGAGACCAGCGGTGGAAGAGCGAGGGGTCACCATGCAATCGTCCTTTCGGTCGGTCGCGTCTGCCGTGGCCCCCACCAGGTCGCAGAAGGACATTTCTTGATAGCTATAATGTTGAACGAACGCCCTGATTGTCAAATTTCCGTCTCGATTTCCCCTGTCTCCAGGATCAATCCGGGCGACAACAGGATCTTTGTTTCGTCCCGGCGCTCTCGTGTGCCACAATTTTCAGGGGGCACTTCCGAATCAAAACGCCCACTTCCACAAATGATGAAAGCGGGCGTTTGAAGGCACTGGTCGAGGAAGAGAAGGCGCTCAGGCGCTGAGCTTTGCGACCTCGCCCAGCTTGGCAACCCGGCGGGCGATCATGGCCGTGCGGTTCGCTCCGCGCGCCCAGGGAAGCTCGGGCTTGATCGTTTCCGAAGCCTTGATGACCGATTCCAACCAGCGTCTTTGCGTGCGCATCTTGTCTCTCCGTGCTCAGGGCATGTACCCGATTCTGTTGCCGTGTCCAATGCCGGCTTCAGGTCATCCTCATGCAGCTTTGCGGCAGCTGTGGGGCAGCAAGCGGGAAAAGTCAGGTTGCCAGATTCTACAGGCGTATCACCGAAATCAGCCGACCGTAGTCGGCTTCGTTGCGGTGAACAGACCGCCGGTAGGAATAGAAACGATCTTCGTCCGAATAGGTGCAGTGGCGCGACCACGTGGCCTGCCCGACCCCGGCACTGCGCAGGCGGTGCAGACCATAAGCCGGCAGGTCGAATTGAACGGTCTCGCCGCCGTTTCCGGCAAAGAACCGTTGGTTCCTGGGATCCTCGGCGACAAAGTCGTCGTAGAACTCCAGTCCGACCTCATAGGCCCGTTGGCTGATCGTCGGGCCGATCACTGCGCTGGTCTGTTCCCGGCGGGCACCAAGGGTCTCCATCCGTCGCACCGTGGCTTCCAGCACGCCTGACAACGCGCCACGCCACCCGGCATGAGCGACGCCGACGACGCCGGCCTCGTGATCGGCAAACAGCACTGGCTGGCAATCGGCGGTCAGGACGGCGAGCGCAAGCCCGGGCCGGTCGGTAACCATGGCATCCGCGGTCGGTGGAGTGTCCTGCGGGCCCTCGATGGTCGCCACATCTGCCGAATGAACCTGGTGCATGGACACGAGCGAGTCGATTTGTACCCCCATGGCCTGGGCAACGCGTTCGCGGTTGATCGCCACGATGTTCGATTGATCCGACGACCCCTGCCCACAGTTCAACCCGTCGAAGACGCCAGAAGAGGCTCCGCCCCGCCGGGTAAAGAAGCCGTGGCGCAAGGGGGACAGGATATCGGTGGTGAGAATTTCCAGGGTCATGTCAAAATCCGGGTGGCGGCGGCGAACCAGGGCGGTAGATGGCAATTGCCTTGAAGAGCGAACCCATTTCCTGCGGATGGGTCAAGCGCCGATGCGCGGCAATGTGATTTTCGAGCGCCGTCGCGTTCGGCATTGCCTTCGCCAGGGCCTGTGCCCGTTCCGTGATCCCGAGCCGTTCCAGTAGCACGCCCTGTGCCACTGGCGGGCTTGCCGTGGCGCCGGCTGCGATGGCTGCGGCGGCAATGGCCTCGAAATCCACATGGGCGGTCAGGTCGGCTTCGCCGGGGCCATCGAACGGACCCACGGGCGCGTGATGTTTCAGGGCCTGCAAGGTGTCACCGCGGGACCGCCAGTCGCCGTAGTCGATGACAATCGCGCAGCCGCCGTGGTTGGCGATTCGACGCGCGATCTCGGTGACTACGCTCGGCAAGGATGGGCACAGCTCCACCACCTCGCCGTCCGAGGTGTCGGTCAGCCGATGCTCCAGCGCCTCGATGCGGCCGGGTTCGGACAGGCAGAGGCCCAGACCGCCATCCGTCTCGGTCACCAGACGTTCGCGCCATCCGGACCCGTCTCGGACAAACTGCCGGATCGGCAGCGCGTCAAAGAACTCGTTGGCGATCAGGAACAATGGCGCTTCGGGCAGGTCCTCGATGCGGTCGATCCAGTTGGTGGGGTGCCCGCTCAAGGCTGTTCGCTGCTGCTCTCGGAGCTGCGGGCTGGCCTCCAGGAAATTCACTGACAGCGCGGCATGCATCCCGGGAACGGCTCGGGTGGCGCGCAACAGGTCCGCCATGAGGGTCCCGCGACCGGGGCCCAACTCTGCCAGCGTTGCGGGGGCGGCACAGGATTGGTCGACCCAGGCCTGTGCCAGCGCCAACCCCATCAACTCGCCGAACATCTGGCTGACCTCGGGGGCCGTGATGAAATCGCCAGTTGCCCCAAAAACGGCCGCGGTCGTGTAGTAGCCCAACGTTGGGTGAAACAGGCATTCGGCCATGTAGTCGGCCAGAGACACCGGGCCGGTAACCGCCATCCTGCGGCAGATCTGTTCCGACAGGTCATTCATGACGAACGCGGCTCACGGCGGAGCGAGATCACGATGAGCGTCCCCCCGAGGGCAATCATCGGCAGCGACAGCAGTTGTCCCATCGTGACACCGACAGAGCCCTGCCCGATGACAAAGCCGATCGGGTTGTCGGACGAGACGAACTGAGGATCGGGCTGGCGGAAATACTCAACGATGAAACGCGCGATGCCATAGCCGGCAAAGAAGACGCCCGTCACCCGACCGGGGTGTTTCAGCGCGCCGCGACGCAGGACCAGCCACAACAGGATGCAGCCCAGAACAAGCCCCTCCAACGCTGCCTCGTAAAGCTGGCTTGGATGGCGGGCAATTTCGGAGCCGTAATAGAACCACTCGCCGGCAACCGGGCAGCCCTGATACGCCGGATCGGAACACATCGTCGGGAATTTCATCGCCCAGGGCACATCCGACGGCCGGCCCCAAAGCTCGGAATTGATGAAATTGGCGAGACGGCCAAAGAACAGGCCCGGCGGAGTTGCGATGGCCAGCGCGTCGGCCGCACTGAGCCGGGGGATCGCGTTTCGGGCGGCAAAGATCCAGGCCGCGACGATCACCCCGATCAATCCGCCGTGAAAGGACATGCCCCCTTCCCAGACCGCAAGGATCAGGGCCGGATTGGACAGGTAGTACACCGGGTTGTAGAACAGCACGAAGCCCAACCGCCCCCCCAGCACAACACCCAGGATGACCCAGGTCAGCAGATCCTCGACTTGTGCGGGCGTCATCGGGGCTCGGTTGTCGGGCCACAGCGCGGGGCGTTTGACCAGCGCCACGATCAATCGCCAGCCGATCAGAAGACCTGCGATATAGGCCAGCGCATACCAGCGCAGGGCAAATTCGATCCCGAACAGCGAGATCGAGAATATATCGGGGCTGAGGTCTGGGTATTTCATCAATGCCGTCATCATCATAGCTCTTGACCGCCTTGCTGCGGCGAAGTCAACCTTGAGGCCGGCCGCCTTGATCGCCATATAGGAGGCTGATGTAACGGATGGGTGCCGCATGCAAAGCCGCAACAGGATTTTCGACGACGTGTCTCAGCTGATGACCAACGCAATGGGTGTGGCCCAGGGCGCCAAGGACGAAGCCGAGACTGCTTTCAAATCCATGATCGACCGCTGGATGGCGGATCGTGACTTCGTGACGCGCGAAGAATTCGACGCTGCCCGCGCCATGGCGCAAAAGGCCCGCGAAGAAAACGAGTCGCTCAAGACACGCGTTGCCGCGCTGGAAGAGGCGCTCGGCAAGGGTTGACCGGATGATGGCTCGACGGAAACTTTCCTGAGCTGAACCATCGCTTTACGGAATCGATGTATCGCAGATTGCACGCCCTATGGGGCGTGTATTGCGATTCTTGAAGGGCGGCTTCACTGATGGCGGGACATCGAACCAGGCCCCACCGATCGACCTGCGCGCAACATCTAGGGGTGGGGCGCTCAACTGTCACAAATTTTCCGCTTTACAGTGTAGCCTCTTTCCACGCACCATATGTGGTAAGGGCGGCGATTGAGCCCGCCGCACCTAGAGCAGGCACCAAGCCCTAGTTGCCGTACAATTGACTAGGGCAAAAACAAACGAGGCCCGGCATGTCACTCTCCGAAGAGTTCCTGACAGAAGACCTTCACCCAATCGACATTGTTGAAACCCTTGCGGAAAACAATTCCTGGGATTTCGACCGGATTGCGGATGACCAGATCGCCATGGCGGTCGAGGGACAGTGGCGGACCTATTCGATCACCTTGGCGTGGTCGGCTTATGACGAAACACTGCGGTTGATCTGCACCTTCGAGATGGAGCCGCCAGAAGCCAAGCTGCCGAAACTCTACGAGGCGTTGAATCGGATCAACGACAATTGCTGGGCCGGTGCGTTCACCTACTGGCGCGATCAGCAGTTGATGACCTATCGATATGGTCTTGTCCTGGCGGGCGGGCAGACGGCGAACCCCGAACAGATTGATCGGCTGATCGGCACCGCCGTGATGGCGGCGGAACGGTACTACCCCGCCTTCCAACTGGTGGTGTGGGGCGATCAGGACCCCGAAGATGCTATCCAGGTGGCCATTGCCGAGGCCTACGGACGCGCCTGACCCCTGCGCACGCACCCGGTGCCACGCCGCTCCGCCAGTTGGTATGGGGCGATGCGGGGGCCGACAACAGGCCGTTGCGGTGATCCCCGCACGGTCATAGGGTCTCCCGGCGAAAGACAGGGAGTGTTTCATGGACATGGATAGTGTGCACCGACGCGGGTTGGTGTTGCTCGGCTGCGGCAAGATGGGCTCGGCCATGCTTCAAGGGTGGCTGGCTGACGGGTTTCCCGCCGATGCGGTCACGGTGTTGGAGCCTCACCCATCTGACTGGTTGCAGGCACAGGGTGTTCGACTCAACGTCGATCTGCCGTCCGACCCCGCGATCGTTCTGGTCGCCGTCAAGCCGCAGATGATGGCCGAGGCGCTGCCCAGCCTGAAGGCGCTCGGCAATGGCGACACGCTGTTCCTGACCGTCGCTGCGGGCACATCGATGGCGTTTTACGAATCCGTGCTTGGGGCGCAGACGCCGTTGATCCGCGCGATGCCCAATACGCCGGCGGCTGTTGGCCGGGGCATAACCGCCATTGTCGGAAATGCCAGCGCCAGCACAGCTCAGATGGATCTGGCGGAGCATTTCCTGTCGGCGGTCGGGCAGGTCGTCCGGCTCGAGGCGGAATCGCAGATCGATGCGGTCACCGGGGTGTCGGGCTCTGGTCCGGCCTATGTCTTTCACCTGGTCGAGGCGTTGGCGCTTGCCGGCGAGGTACAGGGATTGCCCGCCGATCTTGCAATGAAACTGGCGCGCGCAACCGTCACCGGGGCAGGGGAGTTGCTGTATCAGTCGGAAGAGACTGCGGCGCAATTGCGGGTCAACGTGACCTCTCCCAAAGGAACAACTGCAGCGGCGCTGGAGGTTCTGATGCGCGAGGAAGATGGGTTCCCCATGTTGTTGACCAAGGCCGTCGCGGCATCCGCGGATCGCAGCCGGGAGCTGGGAGAATGAGCGAAATCACCTTCGACGATTTCCTGAAGGTCGATATCCGCGTTGGGCGGATCGTGGCCGCAGAGCCCTATCCGGAAGCGCGCAAGCCGGCCTTCAAGCTGCGCATCGATTTTGGTCCCGAGATTGGCGAGAAAAGGAGCTCGGCCCAGATTACCCGCCACTATGATGTGGAGACGCTTCCCGGGCGCATGGTCATGGCGGTCGTCAACTTTCCACCCCGACAGATTGGACGATTCATGTCCGAGGTTCTGGTGCTCGGCGTTCCCGATGCCGAGGGCGAAGTCGTTCTCTTGTGCCCGGATCAGGACGTGCCCCTTGGCGGGCGTATGCATTGACAGGGCATGTGCCTACCGTCCGTGGCTGCGATCATACCCGTTGGAAGCCGGTTGCAGCCAATGGTCCATGGGGTTTTCGGGGGAAAAGATCTCGACCAGCAATGGGTGACACGCGGCAGCGTCGGAGGAGTGTTCGGCGCTGCAGTCGCCTCCCGGGCAGGCAGACAGGGCACCCAACAGGTCCATTTCGGCAAAGAACTCCAGGTAGTCGCCCGGTCTAACCGGACTGGCCTTCATGAAATATTGTCCGGTATCGCGCGTGAAACCGGTGCACATGAAGATGTTCAGGACGTCATGCACATGGGTTTCGGCCTCTGCCATAGGCAGGCCGGTTTCGTCGGCCAGCGCGCGGGTGAGGTTGGAATGGCAGCAATGGTGGTAGTGTCCACCGGACAGCATGTGATGGGTGTAGGGATCACAGCGCGTGCCGATCACATCATGGACCGAGCCGCCGAACGGGTCGATTCCATACCAGTCCAGCGAATCCTCGAGAATGGTCGCCATTGGGCGAAGGTGCGGAAAGGACGACCACATCCTGTCGCCCTTGCTCAGGTGGGTTCCGTGCAGGGCACGTGTCTTGCCCGAATAGAAGCGCTCGCGCAGGTCACCTGCACTCCACAGGTTCAAATCGCCCACCTGCGGCCCGTCGATACAGGTGATGCGAAAGGCCCCTCCGGCGGGGACCTTGAAACAGCGTGCGTCCCGGGGCGGCACTGTCACCTCGGCGCTCTTCTGCATCCGGCCCCGCCGAAAGGTCATCACCGACACGTCCGGTTGCGGCAGGGTTTCGACGGGATAGCAGATGACTGGCGCGATCGCGCGGCGCGCGTCGGAATCAACTGGCTGGGTCATCGGGCGCTCCTCTATCGTTGCCTCGACCGTGGCGTTCGTTCCGCTCGCTTGCAAGCCCTTGCGGGAGCCTCGCGGCCTGTTGTGGCGTTGGGCAGTTCGGCACACTTCGATCCTTGCCCACCAGTGGCCTCGCCCGACACCTTCTGACGCTGTCAGGCAGCAACGGGGGCGGGCGTGCCCCGGTTCTTGCGAAGACCGCTGGCTCGGGAGATCCTTGTTCCTTGGGAAGCGGACTTGCTGTGTGTGGCAGCGATGCAGGGCAGTGCCCTTCATCGTGCCAGGTGCGAACTACCTGGCAGAGACGGTTCCGTTCCGGTGTTGACCCCAGCCGTGCCGATCCGGGGGGAGCGGCGTGGGTGTCAGGCATGTGCGCCGGGTTGGGGAGAGCGATCATGCACAAACTGCAGGACAAAATGTGCCCGGATCGCCGTTGCGTGGCTGCCCTTGGGGGGGGGCGTGCCCTCGAACCGTTCCGGTGCCCTGTGCCACTTCCCGAAACCGAGGGAACCCACGAATGAAATCAGCGGCGACGATTTCTCGCCGCCGCTGATTCAAGCTGTCCGTTGCCGATCAAATCCTCCCGGGACCGAAAGGCCGATCCCAAGAGCGGGCGTTGGTTGCCCGATCAGTGCAGGCGTTCCTGTGCCATCAGCCGAATCTCGGCGATGGCCTTGCCGGGGTTCAGGCCCTTGGGGCAGGTCTGGGTGCAGTTCATGATGACGTGGCAGCGGTACAGTTTGTACGGGTCTTCCACATCGTCCAGACGCTCGCCGGTGGCTTCGTCGCGGCTGTCGATCAGCCAACGATAGGCGTGCAGCAGCGCGGCCGGGCCGAGATACCGATCGCCGTTCCACCAATAGGCCGGGCAGGAGGTCGAGCACGAAGCGCAGAGCACGCATTCGTACAGGCCGTCGAGCTTGGCGCGGTCTTCGGGCGACTGCAGCCATTCCTTTTCAGGTGCCGGGGTCTTGGTTTCCAGCCAGGGCATGATCGAGGCATGCTGGGCATAGAAATGCGTCAGGTCGGGCACGAGGTCCTTGACGATCGGCATGTGCGGCAGCGGGTAGATCTTGATGTCGCTGTCAGCGTCGGCGATGCCCCAGATGCAGGCCAGACGGTTGATACCGTTGACGTTCATCGCGCAGGAGCCACAGATCCCTTCGCGGCAGGAGCGGCGGAAGGTCAGCGTGGGGTCGATCTCGTCCTTGATCTTGATCAGGGCGTCCAGGATCATCGGGCCGCAATCGTCCAGGTCGATGAAATAGGTATCGAGCTGGGGATTTTTGCCGTCATCAGGATTCCAGCGATAGATCTGGAATTTCCGGACATTCTTGGCCCCGGCCGGTTTGGGCCAGGTCTTGCCGGTCACGATCTTGGAGTTCTTGGGGAGGGTAAATTGAACCATATGGTCACCTCAGCTTTCTGCGTGCGACTGGATCACCGCCGCATGGCTTGGGTTCGAGTGATGTTGAGAATTCTGGTGCATGTCGGGTCAGCGCCTCGTCCACTGGCAATAGAGGTCGCCCTTGTACAGGATCGAGGGGTTGCGCCCACAATCCATGCCGCGGTAGCCGCCCGGTTGCCGCAAGGAGCGGACCGCCGTGCGGGTGCGGGAGGTGGTGGTCGCGCCGTCGGTCGGGGCAAGCCCCAACCGTCCGGCCGCGCAGGCATTGATCGCAGCAGCATCCTGGAAGGTCACCCGATCGTAGGGCGCGATCTGCACGACCATCTGGCTCGTGGCAGAGGACGTGTGTCCCTGCTCGATCCAGGCGGCCCCGCCGATACCCCGCGACCGCTTGCAGTCCAGAATGGCGCTGCGCTGCGCTTCGACGTCAGACGCCGCGGTGGCCACGCCCGTATGGGCAGTGGCCAGTGCGACGGCGGCGACAAGAACGCTGGCCCGCAGATGCATCAGTAAACCCTCGCCTTGGGTGCGATCCGCGCCAGATCGATACCGCCGTCGGCATGCGTGGTCAGCGGGTCGAGGTGCACCGGACGATAGTCCAGGGTCACATCGGCACCGTCAACAACGGCCAGCGAGTGCTTGCGCCAGTTGGTGTCGTCGCGATCGGGATAGTCCTCGTGGGCGTGAGCCCCGCGGCTTTCCTTGCGCGCTTCGGCAGCAACAATGGTGGCCATTGCGTTCGGCATCAGGTTGGTCAGTTCCAGCGTCTCCATCAGGTCGCTGTTCCAGACCAGCGAGCGGTCCGAGACTTTCAGATCGGCGACCTTCGCGGCAACCGACTTCATCTTCTCGACACCCTCGGAGAGCAACGTTTCGGTGCGGAACACCGCAGCGTTGGCCTGCATCGCCTTTTGCATCTCCAACCGCAGTTCGGCGGTGGTGGTGGTGCCATTGGCGTTGCGAAGGCCGTCGAAACGCGCGACCGCGGCGTCCAGGCTGGCCTGATTGAGCGGCGGGTTCGGGGTCTTCGGATCGACCACTTCGCCCGCCTTGATGGCTGCGGCGCGCCCAAAGACCACGAGGTCGATCAGCGAGTTCGAGCCAAGACGGTTGGCACCGTGCACCGAGGCACAGCCAGCTTCGCCAACGGCCATCAGGCCCGGCGCGATCGCATCCGGGTTGTCGGCGGTCGGGTTCAGCACTTCACCCCAGTAGTTCGTCGGGATGCCACCCATGTTGTAGTGAACCGTCGGCAGAACCGGCACTGGCTCCTTGGTCAGGTCAACACCGGCAAAGATCTCTGCGCTCTCGGTGATGCCGGGCAAACGCTCGGCCAGCACTTCGGGCGGCAGGTGGTTGAGGTGCAGCGAGATGTGATCCTTGTTCGGACCCACGCCACGACCTTCGTTGATCTCGATGGTCATGCAACGCGAAACCACGTCGCGCGACGCCAGATCCTTGTAGGTCGGTGCATAGCGTTCCATGAAACGCTCGCCTTCGGAGTTGGTCAGGTAGCCGCCTTCGCCGCGGGCACCCTCGGTGATCAGGCAGCCCGAGCCGTAGATCCCGGTCGGGTGGAACTGAACGAACTCCATATCCTGAAGCGGCAGACCCTGGCGGGCCACCATGCCGTTGCCGTCGCCCGTGCAGGTGTGCGCCGACGTGGCCGAGAAGTAGGCACGCCCGTAGCCACCGGTGGCCAGAACGACCATCTTGGCGTTGAAGGCGTGCAGGGTGCCGTCATCCAGTTTCCACGCCAGGATCCCCTGGCACACGCCGTCTTCGGACATGATCAGGTCGGTGGCAAAGTACTCGATGAAGAACTGCGCGTCTTCCTTGATCGACTGGCCATACAGCGTGTGCAGGATGGCGTGGCCGGTGCGGTCGGCGGCGGCACAGGTCCGCTGAACGGCAGGGCCTTCACCAAATTCAGTGGTGTGGCCGCCGAACGGGCGCTGGTAGATCCGGCCTTCCTCGGTGCGCGAGAAGGGCACGCCATAGTGCTCCAGCTCGTAGACGGCCTTGGGGGCCTCGCGTGTGAGGTACTCCATCGCGTCGGTGTCGCCGAGCCAGTCGGAACCCTTCACGGTGTCATACATGTGCCACTGCCAGTTGTCCGGGCCCATGTTGGACAACGAGGCGGCGATGCCGCCCTGCGCCGCGACGGTGTGCGAGCGGGTCGGGAAGACCTTGGTCACACAAGCGGTCTTGAGACCCTGTTCTGCCATGCCAAGCGTTGCCCGAAGGCCAGCGCCACCGGCACCGACAACGACAACGTCGTAGTTGTGGTGGGTGATTTTGTAGTCGGTCATTTGTTTCTCCGTAGCTCAGCCGGCAGCGATCATCAGTGTGACGAGGGCATAGAGACCCAGGCCACAGAAGAACCAGCCAAGCATGGTGGTGACGATCATCCCGCCAAAGTCCCAACCCTTGGGCACGTAGTCCTCGAACACCTTCCTGATGTTGAAGCGCCAGTGGTAGGTGGTGGAGACGATGAACAGCCCCATGATCACGGCCCGGAACGGCGACGTCAGTTTTTCGACGACAACCTCGTAAGGGGCACCGATCAACGGAGCGATGAAAAACAGGAACAGGATGACCAGCGTGGCCATCGCGTAGGAACTGTAGGTAACTTCAAGCTGGTGCTCGGCGCCATGGGCGAGAGAGCCCTTGCCGGCGGCGCGCTTGCGGTCGGTTTGATAATGCATTGCTGCCTCCGGGTCAGACGATGAGCAGGATGATCGAGGTCAGAACGGCGCCAGCGACGGAGCCCCCGACAATGAACCAGCCAAGTTTTTCAGCGGTCTGAAGTTCAAGGCCGATTGCCTCGTCCCAGATCAGGTGACGGATGCCGCCCAGCATGTGGTACCACAATGCCCAGATGATGCCGAACCAGACGAGATAGGCAAACCACCAACCGGTGAGCCATTCCATGTTCGCGGCATAGGCCTCCGGCCCGGCCGCCGCGGCCAGCAGCCACCACAACACGAGAAAGATAGCGACCGTCAGTCCGTTGCCGGTAATCCGGATCAGGATCGAGCTGACCATGAGGATATGCGGCTTGTAGATCTGGAGGTGGGGCGACAGGGGGCGATTCCCCCGGTTCACGTCTGCCATAGACCTGGCTCCTTTGTTAGCGCGGGACAGACCCGCCTTTGACCCTTTCTCTAATACATCCTTCGGGCGTGTCACGCGGATGCGGAATGATTCGGCGCGGTTTATTGGCGCAACAAGAGGCCAGTGCATGGTTTGTGATCGCAAATCGATGATCTGCGCGCATAGCGACACGCACGGAAAAGCAGGGCTGCCAATGCTGCGTGACATCCGAAGTTCTTACCCTGGGTCAGGTAGTTGCGTGGGTCGCTTGGGCAACCTGAAAATGCGTGCCCCGCAGCGAGGGTCAGACCGAACGGGCGTTCTTGTGGGGGAAGGCACCGCTGAGGTCCTTGCCCAAAAATGTCACAAGCTCGTACCAGCCGTCGCCAGCGCCCAGGTCCATTTCCAGGAAATCTTCAGGGCGATCCTTGAAATGGCTCCGAATCCGTTCAGTATCCACTCACAGGTGCGAACCCTCCGACTTCCAGTCGGACCTGCTTCAGCACGAAGAATCAGCTTATGCTC
>CANLZY010000034.1 GCA_947495685.1 uncultured Tropicimonas sp. | reverse complement strand
GTGGTTTGCTCATGCAGAGCGTCTGACGGCATGGATTCGCAAAGTGACTCCTCTACAGATCGAATTCTGCAACAACGGCATCTGGCATTGCACAACCCACTTTCGACGCAATAGAGTGACTAAAATTGCTTTCAAACAAGGAGCAATCAAATGATGAAAATAGATCACAGGTCAACCGATGCAATTATTTTTGCAGAGAATTCAACCCTTCTGTAGTAATGTCGTTGACCCGGTTTCGATAATGCATTTCGTGGAAAAGTTGCATTTCTAGTTTCTTTCGTGAAAATCTGTATAATGTCATTATTGGCTGCTTCGCATCATATTCATTGGCAAACGATGGGCTTGCATTATCTTTTTCTCCGGATATCGTGTGCAGCGATTGCTGATGCAGCTTCAGCAAGAACTGGGAGGGTACTATGAAGTATTTCGCAACTGGCGCGGTGATCGTCGGGTCTACATTCTTGTCGCCTTTGGCGGCATCTGCACAGACAGAAGTCCAGTTTTGGCACGCGTTCACCGGCCGTCTCGGCGAACTCGTCGCAGCACAGGTTGAAGATTTCAACGCAAGTCAGGACGCGTTCACCGTGGTTGCGTCCCACAAGGGCAACTATTCCGAGACGCTGAACGCTGGTATCGCGGCGTTCCGCGCAGGGGAGCAGCCTCAGATCCTGATGGTGTTCGAGGTCGGCACTGCCACGATGATGTCTGCCGCAGGCGCTGTGCGTCCTGTTGCCGAAGTCATGGCCGCGTCTGGTGCCCAGTTTGACCAGGACGCCTATATCGGCGCGGTCAAGGGGTACTACACCAGCACGGATGGCGACATGCTGTCCTTGCCGTTCAACTCTTCCACTCCGGTGCTTTGGGTCAATCGCAATTTGCTCGAAGGGGCGGGCATCGACCCTGACACAGACCTGTCCACGTGGGAAAACGTTGGTGGTGTTCTTGACCAACTGGCGGAGGCAGGCGTTGAGTGCCCGCTGACAACGGCATGGCAGAGCTGGGTTCACCTTGAAAATTTCTCGGCCTATCACGATGTGCCGTTCGCAACTCAAGACAATGGATTTGCGGGAACAGACACAGAGCTTGCGTTCAACGGCGCAGCACAAGTTGCGCACATTTCCGCAATGGGTGAATGGGCCAAGGAAGGCAAATTCTTCTATGCGGGGCGCCGCAACGAAGGTGGCGCGAACTTCCGTGCGGGTGAATGCGCGTTGTTCACGGAAAGCTCTGCGGGCTATGCAGGCATCAAGGCCGAAGCCGAATTTGACTTTGATGTGCGCCCGCTCCCGTACTGGAAAGCTGTCGCATCCGAGCCGCAAAACACCATCATCGGTGGTGCTTCGCTGTGGGTGATGGAAGGCCATGAGGATGCCGAATATGAAGGCGTCGCTCAGTTCCTGTCATTCTTGTCGTCCAGTCCGGTTCAGGCGCAATGGCATCAGGATACGGGTTACCTTCCGATCACGACCGCTGCTGCAGATGCCACTCGCGCCGCCGGATTCTATGAGGAGAATCCTGGCACCGACGTGGCTGTTATCCAGATGACGACCAACCAGCCGACAGCCAATTCCAAGGGGTTGCGTCTTGGGTCCTTTGATCAGATCCGAGGGATCATCGACGAAGAACTGGAGGCCGTGTGGTCCGGCGACAAGGATGCGCAGACGGCCATGGACAGCGCTGTTGAGCGTGGCAACAAACTGCTGCGCCGCTTTGAGCAAGCCAACCGTTAACGACCAAAAGGCGGGCGGCCCAAACGGGCCGCCCGCCGCACCATCGGGGGGCAGACATTATGGAAAAACGGGTCACATTCAAGGGATGGCTATTGCCACTCTTGCTGATTGCGCCGCAGGTGCTGGTCTCTGCAGTGTTCTTTTTTTACCCGGCAGGTCAGGCGATTTGGCAATCCTTGTTTATCCCCGATCCATTTGGGCTATCGATGCAATTCGTCGGGCTGGGCAATTTTGAATTCCTTCTGCCGGACCCGTATTACCGAGCTTCATTTCTGACGACCGCAATCTTTTCGACTTTCGTGACGCTGGCATCCATGATCCCGGCGCTGTTTCTGGCCGTGGTGGCGGACCGGCTCATCAAGGGTGCAGGTGTTTATCGCACCCTGCTGATATGGCCCTATGCGGTGGCCCCCGCGATCGCAGGCGTGTTGTGGCTGTTCATGTTCAATACCCGCGTCGGCGTCGTGTCATGGTATCTTGGCCATCTGGGATACGACTGGAACCACGTCCTGAACGGGGGGCAGGCCATGGGGCTTGTCGTCTTGGCCTCGGCCTGGGGGCGGATCAGCTACAACTTCCTGTTTTTCTTTGCCGCCTTGCAAGCCGTCCCGAAATCCGTGATCGAAGCCGCCGCAATTGACGGTGCACGGTTTTGGCGCAGATTCTGGACGATTCTGTTGCCGCTACTGTCTCCAACCACCTTCTTCTTGCTGGTCGTGAATATCGTCTATGCCTTCTTCGAGACTTTCGGGGTGATCCACACAATCACCAGCGGTGGCCCGCAACAATCCACGACGATCCTTGTCTACAAGGTGTTCTCGGACGGATTCGTCGGCCAGGACCTTGGTTCGTCCGCCGCACAATCGGTCATCCTCCTGTTCGTGGTTGGTGCCCTCACGGTCGTCCAGTTCAAGTTCATTGAGCGGAGGGTGCACTATTGAGTCATCCAAATGATCCCCCCCCAGGCATGGTCGAAAAACGCGGCGCGTCGCTCTGGCTCAGCCACGTTCTGATGATCCTCGGTGTGTTGATCGTGTTCTTTCCGATCTGGCTCGCCTTTGTGGCGTCGACGGTGACGCAACCCGAAATTGTCCATCCCCCCATGCCGCTCTGGCCGGGCGATCAGTTCCTGAACAACTACCGCAAGGCACTGTTTTCAGGCGTGAACGTTCCTGTGGCGACGATGCTGTTCAACAGCCTGATCATGGCTGTTGGCATCGCGGTGGGAAAGATCGCGATCTCGCTTCTGTCCGCCTTCGCGATTGTCTATTTCAAGTTCCCCGGCAAGATGATCTTCTTCTGGTTGATCTTCCTGACGTTGATGCTCCCCGTCGAAGTGCGCATCGTGCCCACCTACGAGGTCGTCGCAGGGTTCGGCATGCTCAACAGCTATGGCGGCCTGATCTTTCCGCTGATCGCGTCGGCCACAGCGACCTTTCTGTTCCGCCAGTTCTTCATGACGGTGCCAGATGAACTCGCCGAGGCGGCCCGTGTCGATGGTGCCTCACCGATGCGTTTCTTCCGTGATATCCTTTTCCCGATGAGCCGGACAAACATCGCCGCTCTCTTCGTGATCCTGTTCATCTACGGCTGGAACCAATACCTCTGGCCGCTCCTCATCACGACCGACCCTGAAATGAACACCATCGTCATGGGCATCAAGCAGATGTTCCCATCCGGTGATGACGTTGCCGAATGGCCAGTCATCATGGCAACGTCGATCCTCGCGATGATCCCGCCTGTAATCGTCGTCGTCTCAATGCAGAAACTCTTTATCCGCGGCCTCGTGGACAGCGAAAAGTAGGACCTATGGCAACTGTATCTCTCAACGCGGTCAAGAAACGCTTTGGTTCGGTCGAGGTGATCCACGGCGTTACGACGGACATCCAAGACGGTGAACTCATAGTGATCGTCGGGCCATCGGGCTGCGGAAAATCCACGTTGCTTCGCATGGTCGCGGGGCTGGAAAGCGTGTCCGAAGGAGAGATTCAGATTGGTGGTGACCGCGTCAACGAGCTTGAACCGATGGATCGCGATATCGCGATGGTGTTCCAGAACTACGCGCTTTATCCGCATATGTCCGTGCGCCAGAACATGGGCTACGGGTTGAAGATCGCTGGCCTTGCCAAGGCCGAGATCAATGAAAAGGTGCAAGCCGCCGCCAAGCTTCTCCAACTCGAAGACTATCTCGACCGCCGCCCGCGCGATCTGTCGGGCGGTCAACGTCAGCGAGTTGCCATGGGCCGCGCCATCGTGCGCGAACCGGCCGTGTTCTTGTTTGATGAACCGCTGTCCAACCTTGACGCGAAGCTGCGGGTTCAAATGCGCCTTGAGATACGCGATTTGCAGTCACGTTTGGGGATCACGTCCCTTTACGTGACCCATGATCAGGTCGAGGCGATGACCATGGCCGACCGGATGATCGTGATGAATGCAGGCCGCGCTGAACAAATCGGCACGCCCCTGGACGTCTACGAGCGCCCGCAAACACTGTTCGCCGCGCAATTTATTGGAAGCCCGTCGATGAATGTCGTCGACGGCGTGATCGAGAATGGCAAGCTTAGAATTGGCGAGGCGACGATAGACGCGACCACGACCGCATCCGGCAAGGTCGCCGTCGGGATCAGGCCCGAACATGTCATCGCCGACCCACAAGGACCACTTTCGATCACGGTGCAGATGGGCGAACCTCTGGGTGCCACCACGCTCCTGCACGGCCGCATCGGCGGCAGTGTCGATGCGTTCACAATCAGCCTCCCCGGCGTCCATTACGCTGATACCGGTGCCCAGATCTCCTTCGGCGTGGACCCCGAAAACCTGCACTTCTTTGACCCGAACAGTGGCGCACGTATTTGATGAGTGACGCCGGGACAGCATCGAGGGTCACCGTTTCGTGGCGCCGCGGCGCACGATAGGTCTGGCCCGAAAATGCGATCTCCGGCTTCTGCTACCTGTGCGACATCAGGATCGATGCTGTGGAACTCGATGTTCAGAACGCAGCGGATCGCGTGACGGTTCTTGCCCATGATCTGCATATCGCGACCGCTTAAACGCCCAACCGAACGGAGGATGGATGGTGATGTCAGAAAGCTTTGCTTGCAGCGGGGCAGGGGGCTGATCAGCTTCCTGGGATGACCAAACGGTTGGGGTCTGGTGGCATCGGGTCGGGCCGGTTTCTGCCGCCGAGATCCGGGAATACCGGGGTGGAGGCCTTTGGTTCAGGCGCTGGCGGTGGCATCTGATCGAGATGTTCGTGGAGATAATCGGCGAGCGGCGTTCCCCGTGGCGGGCTGTCGAGCACGAGGGCGAGATCCCGGAAAACTTCGTTACGAGGAAGCGGGACAAGAAGGCCGCATTGAAATCTCTTTTCAAAACGATGCACGGTACGTCCGGCCTGTGGCCATCGTCACCGACTTGCTCCGATCCTACGGCGCGGCCTTGAAGGAGATCGGCGTCGCGGATCTGCATGAAACCAACGGTTGGTCTTACAATTGGGTCGAAAACTCGGCCTTGCCGTGTTGATGTCAAAAACGGGCGATGTACCGGATCCGGTCACACGAAGCTTGGAGAGATTCGTCGCCGATTGGGCCTCGGTCCAAAGCCATTCCAATTCGGCGCCCAGAATCTGCATCCAGGACATCTTCAAGGGCAAACGTGACGCCGCTATCGCCGAGTGGCGCGGCCTAGGCACGGCATGGAGGACAGCGATCCAGCCCTTGTGGAGACGAGTTCGAATTGGTCTGACGGAACCGCCACTCACGGCCTTTTTTTTGATCAAACCGACCTATCCCGGATTTTCTCGCCCTCCTGCCGGCCAATCAGAATGCGCTTGAACCGGGTGCCGTGCGACATGCCCCGGCGTTTTTTGCGGTGCCAAGGCATGGGGTGTGCCCTCCCGCATGAGCGAGGGGAAACCGGGGGCAGGCCGGACACTGCAAAACTCGAGTCATGACGCTTGAATGGTCGCTCATCCGGCAACAGCGCGGCCAAAGACTTTCCTCAGACGCAGCGTAAATCGTTCTGTGGAAACAGGCAGCGAGCCATCGGACGGCCTGCTACCGGGGTGTCACTCCCGTTCGCCGCGCATTCTCCGAACCACTGGTGTCGGGCAGCCTGTCCCTCACCGGCGGTGCTGCCTCAGCACAGCGTCACGGGAAGGCTCGATGGTCTCAATGCACCCGAAAGTGTCAGCGCCTTGCGGTCGTCTGGTTCTCCTGAGCCTGGGCATCCGCGTGTTCGCGAAACCAGGGCGGTGTTTGGGGTGTCATTGGTCGCCGTCTCTGTTGGCTCCGATCAAAGTCCGCCGCTGGCCCTTGTTGCTTGGAACACGTCGATTGAATTGGTTTTGCTGATACAGGGCCATCATGTCGGAGATCTTTCCTTCGATGTAGTGGCCATAATTGGGCTCACCCCTCTTGTCATTGATCTCCGTTGCGGATGCCATGGGCAAGGGCACCTCGGATCTTTTCGTGAAAAAACGGGCCATGTTCGCCGCGCTCGGCAATTTGATGTAGCTGCTACCAAGACACGCCGCGGTCTGAAATGCGATCAACGCGTCCTTTGTCTCCTTCGCGCTCACTCCATTCGTATCGAATGCGTCGAGATAGTCGTCCCACAGGCTGGTGAGAGTTCCAGTACGGGCGATTTTCTTTCCCTTGATCAGCGTGTCGAGATTTCGCCGGATCCAGGAGTGCAGGCCCACATTCGCTTGAGTCAAAATCGCGGTCTTTATGGTGTCATTGAGGGTGTTGCCAATAATCGCGAGAATGAAGTCCGGAACCTTCTGAAGCTTGATGTACGGCACCTCGGCCATTGTGACCTGATGGGCCCGGCTGATATTGATCTCTACCATGACGTGTTCTCTCCCGTTGTCTCATTCATCGTCGTAAGTGCATGTGACGTCACTTTCACAAGGGGCGCCGCCTGAGACGATCCCTCGCCAACCCGTTGACGCAGTGTCCGGCGCCAGACCTTTTGTCCCGCCCCAGCACTCTCCTGAAGTTCCGGTGATGTAGCTGTTGTCGGCGTAGTAGCTCCAATAATAACAGCCCGCCGTTTCGTCGCAGACGTCGGAACAGGAGATGTGGTCTTCTGTCGTTCCCAGGAAAAGAGCCTCGCTGGAGGCGCAGCGCGCCGCGCCGACGAAATTTCGGCCGTTTGCGTGCTCCGCAACTGCACGGAACTCGTGTCCGTAGTTCTGGTGGACTGCGATCGCGGGCTCATAGCCTGACATGTCGTCGTCAAGAAGGTCGCCGCCAGCGCCTCGCGCCATGCCATCGGTGCCCGCCCCGATCGGCGCCGACGCCCAGGAACGGATCTGATCGAGTGGTGACTCCCGCGGCGTTGCGAAGACGGACGGCGGGCAGTCTGGCGGGTTGGTGTAGACATAGGTGCACGGCGCCTCGTGGGACATGTCGAAATATGGAAAGCGCGGCATCGGACAGCTTTCCAACGACACGGGGGAATCCTCGGCACCGGTTGCGCAATCCGAGGCCCTCAGCCGCGCCATCAGGCCATCATCGTCAAGCCCGGCCTCAATGGCGGCCAATGTGTCGCTGAAACTGCTCGCCGCGCCGGATGCGAGGCCAAGCAGTTCCTGTCCGGCCGCGGGTTGTTCCAACCGCCGTGCCATCCGTTCGAGTGCTCGTCGGAATCGTTGTTCCTCCGCATAGGCATCGATCGCGACCAGTGCTTCGAGTTCCTGCCAATGCCCTTCGGCGTCGTGCAGCGCGTCGGATAGGACACGGAAGGCTGCAATCCGCTCCTGTACCAACGCCTCGGTCCGCGAAAGCAGTTTCAACTGCAACTCATCGCGGCTGATGGTGGCGGTGAAATGTGTGGCCAGATCCCGCTCCACTTCGGCCCGGAGAGTGGCATCACGGAGAACCCGCTGCTCGTGTGACAGGTTTCGACTGAGATCGCCAATCTTCTGCGCGTCTCGATCGACCAGCTCCCTGATTGCCAGGAACGCGCCGTAGAACGGCACCCAGAACCACGATTTGAGCTCTTCATATTTTCGGGCATGCTCGTCCAAGGCATTCTGCTGGGTGGTAATCGCCGCTTGTGTGGCCGCGATCTCGGCTTCAGCTGCATCGGCATCGGTCGTTGCGTTCAGAAGGCGTGCCCGTACCTCGTTCAAACGGGTTTGGCTGTCGGATTTCAGTTGCAGCGCATCGCCCCGAAAGACATGCAGCGTTCGAAGCCGGCCATCGCAGGTTGCAGCCATCGCGTCGGTTTCGGATTCGAGAGCCTCAGCGCGAACCCTGGCGTTGGCAACGTCGGCCGCCGCCGCCACCACGAACTGCTGGGCCGCAGCCAGATCGCTTGCGTCCAGTGCCTCCATTGCTGCCTGCACATCGGCCACATCGGCCTGGGCAGGTACGAGGAGGAACGGACCGGCCGCTGCGGCGACCAGCCCCCGGAAACCCCGCAATGGGATCATGCCACGGAACTCTGATCCTGCGTGGCGTTCTCCTTGCTTTTTCGCATTTGCTCCAGCTCCCGGTCGATCTCGTCCTGAGCGGCCTTGACGTCTCCGATCAGCTTCTTGGCGAGGGCGTCCACCCTTTCCTGCGCGGCCGTGCCGACCAGCGTCACCCTGCGTCGCTTCCGGGCATCCTGGTAGAGATCGTTGGTGTGGGACTGGTATTCGTCGGCCACGAGTTGCAGCGCCGCCCAGTCAGCCTTGTAGTTGAGCAATGGCACCTTGATGGAGGTGCGGGCAAAGACTGCCGCGCGCTCTGCAGGAGTCCTGTCTGCTATATTCTTGAGTCTCCGATCCAGGTTATCCAGGAAGGACGGACTGGCGAGATCTTCGCAGCCGGATTCCATCGCGTGCCAGAACTCGGCGGTGTCGTGCAGGATGTCTGAGACCTGTCGCAACGCAGCGATCGTCAGCACAAGCGCCTTGATCGTCACGGCCGAACTCTCGATATCGGAGTCTATTCCTTCCAGCTGCACACCGGCTTCGGCGACGATGCCAAGTTGCTCCCGTTCGAGGTCTTTCTTCTGCATCATCAGGTCGAACAGGCGCTCCAGTTGTTCACGCTGCGCTTCGGCCAGATCAAGGTAGTCGTGGCCCATCTGGGAGAACTGCTCACCAGCCGAAGACAGAGTGTACCCAAGCGCCTCGATCGCTGATTTGGCAGTCAGGTAGTCGCGTTCCCGCTCCTCTGCCGTCTTTTCGCGGACGACCTTGACCTGCTCGACCGCCTGCTTGGTCTGCTCCAGGGTCGTCTTGCGCTCCTTCAATTCCTTTAGCCCGTCCTCTGCCGTCGCGGCGGCGATCTCTTCTGCGAGCACCGCGACCTCGGCTTCAAGGATCTCGATGTCCTCTTCCGCCACGTCGAGCTCCAGCAGGCTGTCCTCGTAGGCGCTTTCGCTTTCCTCCAGCTCCTTGCGGTTTTTCTCCGGCACCTCCGCATCGGGGTCCTGTGTGACTGGCTTCGGCTTGCCACCGCCTCGTCCTTGATCACCGTTGGCTGCGCCGTTGCCGCCGCCATTGCTCGGAGCGCCGGAATAGATCAGCGCGATCGCCGTCGCTGCGCCGCCCAGACCTTCGCCAAGAGGTTTCATGATCGCCCCGGTCAGCGCGATGGCGAAAGCGCGATCCTCGGTGGTCTCAAGTTTTCCCTCCAGCTTGTCGTATTTGCTTTCCAACTCGGAGAGCAGACTCGCCAGCTCTTCCGAAAGCTTCTCCGCCTTCGCTTTTTGAGCTTCCCATTCGGTCCGGGCATGCTTGAGGGCCTTGACGGCCTGCAATTCGTCGCCGCGCGCCAGATGTGCCGTATTGAGCGAAGTGTCGGCACGGTCGGCCAGATCGTCGAACGCCGTCGCAAGTACCTTCATGAGTGCGGCCAGGCGACCGGCAATCTTTGCGCAATCACCGATGCCGCCGACGGCGAGCTCCTCGTCGCCGTTGTAGAGATCCTCCATCGACATATTGAGCGCCAAGCCGATTTCATTGGCGCTCTTGCTCACGGACCCCATCGCCACGGCGCACCGCTGGCAGAGTGAACCGTAGTCGGTCTGCATTTGGTTCAGTGCGGCAACCAATGCGCCCTCGTGCTTGGGCACTGCGTTGTACGCCAAATCGACGAGCAAGGTCAGACGACCGAGATTTACAATCATCTCATCGAGCTTGATTTGTCCGATCAGCACATTTCGTCGGCTTAGAACCAACCGGTCGTCCAAGGGAAGGGACTGGTCGAGGCGATAGGTGAAGGCCCGTTGGACGAAATCGGCATCGTTGCCATCCGTCCCTTCCGGGGGCGCAAGCATGTTGATCTCGACACTGACAAGTTTCTCATAAGGAGGAATCGGAGCTTCGGTCGAGTTCGCAGCATCGTTGGTGTTGGTTTCTGTGATATCCGGCATCAGGTGTGTCCTCCCTGGCGCGGGTTCAGCGAGTTGATCGCCACGTCACCCGCATATGACTTTTCGGCGCCCTAACCCGCCCGCACAAATAAATGAACTGTTTCAGACAAATAGACTTTCAACTGGTATACCGACCAACCTTGACCTAAGGTCAACTTATTCGCAATATTTATTTCTGGGTGGGATCGAGCACTCGAACCTCTGCGCGCACGGGACAGGTCCATGCCACCGAAGGCGTCCTCCCGAGTTGCACACTCTGCCGTGAGGTCCGCGAGACGGCCAGGGAAGCGGCCGCTCTCTGCACAATCAGAAATAACGGGCTTGGGCGCTTCGGGCATGCACTGCGAACATCCGGCCTGATCTGCCAGCCATCGTTCGTTGCGACAGTTTCGAGGTTGCTGATGCGGATGTTTCGGACCTTTGCCCGAGCAGCCTCGACCAACGCGAACGGCCCAGGCCGGTCAGTTGCAAAGACAATGGTAGATGTCTGCTTCTCACTCAGATCCTTCGATCGCTCTTCACACTGGATGCGTGATGAGCGGGAACGTGTGCCATCGAGAATGCTGCCCGAAGCGGTGGAAACCGGCAGTCGTTCCGGCGTCCACCACTTCAGACCCGCGATCAGACTTTCCCCGGCAACCAGAGTACGATGGCAGGGAAGGCCACAAGCAGGGCAATGGTCACGGCATCGGCGATGAAGAAGGGCGTCACGCCTTTGAACACGTCCTGGACTGTCAGGTCGTCACGCACGCCGGCCACCACGAAACAGTTCAAACCGATAGGGGGCGTGATCAGACAGAACTCGGCCATCTTCACGACCAGGATGCCGAACCAGATTGCACACATCGGCCCCGACATGCCAAAGGCGCTCTCGGCAGCAGAGACCGCTTCGCCGCCGTTCAGGGCCATCACCGCTGGATAGACAACGGGGAGCGTCAGCAACAGCATGCCGATGGCGTCCATGAACATCCCCAACACCGCGTAGGCCAGCAGAATGCAAACCAGGATCAGCATCGGCGACATCGTGAGCGACGTGATCCAATCGGAAAAGGCACTTGGCAACTCTGCAAAGCCCAGGAACCGCACATAGATCAGCACACCCCAGATGATGGTGAAGATCATCACGCTCAGTTTGGCGGTCTCAAGAAGCGCGTCCTTGAGTTCGGACCAGCGCATGCCATGATAGAGGGCCATCAGGAACACCACGAAGGCACCGATCGCACCGCCTTCCGTTGGGGTTCCCCATGCATCTCCGCCAAAGGGATTGTAGACGAAGAAGATGATGGTCACGACCACGAAGACGATGGGCAGGGCGGGCGGCAGCGACGCAAAGCGCTCCTTCCAGGTGAAACCTGTGACCGGCGGCCCGAACCCCTTTATGACCTTGGCCATGCCGATAATCAGCAACCCGTATATGACGGCCGAGAAGGCGCCCGGGATGAACCCCGCCAGAAGCAATTTGCCCACGTCCTGTTCAACGATGATGGCATAGATCACCAGAATGGCAGAGGGCGGGATCAACGAGGCCAGGGTGCCGCCGGCGGCAACCACACCGGCGGCGAATTGCTTGTTGTAGCCGATCTTCAGCATCTCCGGGATGGCAATGCGCGCGAAGACCGCGGACGTCGCCACCGAAGCCCCGGACACGGCGGCAAAACCAGCGGTGGCGAAGACGGTCGAGACGGCCAACCCGCCGGGAACCCAGGCCAGCCATCGCTTGGCAGCCTCAAACAGGGCCTTGGTCAAGCCTGCGTAATAGGCCAGATAGCCGATCAGGATGAAGGTGGGGATCAGGGAGAGTGCCTGGCTCGAGATCTTGGAATGGGGGACCTGGCCTGCGGTCTTGACCGCAATGGTAAGGGCCTTGCCGAAACGCTCGGGATCATACCCGAACTTTGCCCAGAAGATCCAGGTCAGGCCAACCAGGCCCGCTGCCGCGGCAGCAAAGGCGACCCGCATGCCCAGGACCACCAGAACGAGCATCCCGCCTGAAACAATCAGTCCGATTTCGATCGGTTCCATATCAGTCTACCTCAATTGTCCTGGCCCGAGACATGCTCGGCTTCCATCGCAGCCTGTGTGGCAGCGTCGGCGATCAGCGGCACCGCGACGAGCTTGGCGTCCCCGGTGACAAGGGCCCGGCCATAGGCCCAGACCTGAAGGGCAAGGCGCAGGCACAGCACGCTGAACGCGACAGGCACCAACAGTTTTGCGGGCCAGAGCGGCAGGGAGATATCCATCGAGCTGTCAGAACTCCACAGAGGCGCGCTGAAATCGAAACTCCGCTCGAAATGCGCCCAGCTTCCCCAAACCAGGAGAAGCATCAGGACAAGAATGACCAGGGTGGTCACAAGTTCGGCCAGAAAGAGAGGCCGTCCACGAAGGGCGCCCACCAGCATGTCCATGCGGATGTGTCCGCCATCGCGTTGCGTGAAGGAAATGCCCATGAAGGCAATCAGTGGCATAACCTGCTCGATCCAGTCGACATAACCGGGCAGTGGCAGGTTCGCCAGATTGCGCCCTCCGACGGAAAAGACCGCAAGCAACATGAGAGAAAAGACCGCAAGGCCGCTCAGAAGTGCCAGATACCCTTCCAGCCTGTAGAGGCGCTGGTCGATCTGACTGAGAAGGCTGTCATCGGTCAGCACGAGGGATGATCCTGCCATGACGACTCTCCGCAAGGACTTTGATGAAGGGGGAGCCCTGCGCCTTCAGGAAGACGCGGCGCAGGGCAGACGGCTCAGCTTCCGCTTGCAACCATTCCGGTCACGAGGTCGTAGAGTTCTTGCGCCGGAAGCCGGCGAGCGGTGTTTTCTTCGATCCAGGCAGCGGCGGCGGGGGCCGCGGCAGCTTCCTTGAAGGCCGCGATTTCCTCATCAGAGAAGGTGACGCGTTCGATTCCACGCTCGTCCAGGGCAGGACCCCAGGCTTCCATCGTCTTGGACTGGTAGTGGGTCACGTAATGATCCAGAGCCTCTTCGACCGAGCCCAGCAGCGCTTCACGGTGTTCGTCCGACAGATCCTGCAGCGCCGGCGTGTTGACCACGACCGGACAGTTGACCGTGCCCGGGTTGAGGTTCGTGGTCCACCATTTCCCGTTCTCGATGGTGCCAAAGGACATATGGGCATGCGGCGCAAAGCTGACAGCCTTGACGATACCGCTGTCCATGGCCTGACGAACCTCGGAGGCCGACATGGATGTCGGAACCGCGCCGACAGTATCCATCGCCTTGCCGATCCCGCCCGTTGCGCGAACGGTCAGCCCGTCGAAGTCTGCAAGCGTCTTCGGCGCGTCCCCGACACCAATGAGATTGTATTGCGGAAGCGGCGAAGGCATCAGCAGCGTGGCGTCCCAGCGGGCAAGGTCCTTTTGTACGGCCGGATGCTGATAGACAGCCATCGACAGTGCAATTTCCTGTTCCAGTGAGGTCACACCAAGGAACGGCAGCTCCAGAACGGTGATCGAAGGGTTCTTGTCGCGATGGTATCCGGCGCAGAACTGGGCCATCTCGAAGGCACCGATGGAAATCCCGTCGAGGTTTTCCTTGTTCTTGGACAGGCCACCATAGCTGATGTTCAGGGTGAAATCGCCATCGGTCTTTTCGGAGACCAACTCGGCGAGCTTTTCGACATGTTCGGTGAAGGCGCGTCGTTTGCCCCAGAGCGAGACATTCCATTCGGTGGCCAGGGCTTCGGATGCAAAGGCGATCGACACGGCGGCGACGGCCACCCGGTTCAGATACTTGCGCATGTTGGTTCCTCCCAGAAGCAAGCGGATCTTGATCCTGCGAGTATTCAGGAAGCCGACGGCCCGGACTATGAAGGAAACTGCACGCTCAATCTTGCCGTCCCTGCGGATTTCCGCAGAGCCGGCGGGCTACAGCAGGGCGCCCTTGTCGAGCCCGAGTTTGACGATTTTTTCGTTCAGGGTCCGGCGTCCGATCCCCAGGGCCTCGGCAGCTGCGTCCATGCGGCCTTCATGGGCCGTGATCGCCTTGCCGATCAGTTCACGCTCAAAGGCTGCCACGGCCTCGCGAAGGGTATCGGGGATATTGTCCAGATGCTGGTCTGTCCTGATGGCCTGCGTCATCGATCCACCTCCACGACGGGCGGACAGGATCCTGCGCTCACAGACGCTGCGCAGTTCCCTGACGTTGCCTGGCCAATCATGCGCAAGCAGCGCGGCCAGATCATCCTGACTGATGTCCGGGACGGCAATTTCGTAAATGCGCGCGAATTCCTCCAGGAAATGCGTGGCCAGAAGCACCAGATCGTCGCGCCGTTGGCGGAGGGTTGGCAGGCGCAGCATCATGGTATTGAGCCGGAACAGAAGGTCCTGCCGCATCCGGCCTTCCTTGACGGCCAGTTCCACGTCCTCGTTCGTCGCAGAAATGACGCGAAAGCTGATCGGAACCGGGCGCTGCGCATTCACCGGAAAGATCTGCTTGTCCTCGATCACCCTCAGCAACTTGGCCTGAACCACGATCGGGCAGGAGCAGATCTCGTCGAGAAACAAGGTGCCGCCGGAGGCAGCAAGGAGCCTGCCGTCAGGTCCTCCCGCGACACCGAGCATTTCAGCTTCGAAAGTGTCAGGAGACAGCGCGGCGCAGTTCAAGGCCAGAAACGGCGATCCGGCGTCCGTGCCCAGGTCGTGCAGCGCGCGGGCAACCAGTTCCTTGCCTGTTCCTGTTTCTCCTTCGATCAGGACCGTGATGCCGATATCGGCCAAATCCAGAATATCCTGACGCAGGTGGACAACCTGATCCGTCTGCCCCAGCAGGACGCGGTCGAGGCCGGAAAGCTTGAATAGACGCTCTTTCAAACGCGTATTGGTCTGCCGCATCCGGTTCTGCTCGGCCGCATGCTTGAGAATGGTCAGGAGCCTGCGGGGTTCATAGGGTTTTTCCACAAAGCCGTAGGCGCCATCCTGAATGGCCTTCACTGCCGTGGGGATGTCCCCGTGGGCCGAGATCAGAACCAGCGGAGCGGCGGTACTCCTGTCCAGGCTGGCGAGCAGATCAAGCCCCGACATCCCGGGCATTCGTACATCGGACAGGATGACGTCGGGCTGAAAATCCGCCATGTGGTTTTCCGCCATGCTGGCCCGCGAGATCGCAACGGCCTGCCAGCCCGCGACTTCCAGAAGCTCCAAGAGCGATTGCCGCATGGATTTGTCGTCATCGATGACCAGAATGCGGAACGCCTTGTTCTTTGTCATTCTACGTTGCCAGCCCTTTGAGTTGCGGGGAACTCCACCCGAAAGACCGCCCCTCCTGTTTCAATGTTGTGGGCCGACATGGACCCGCCATGATCGTTGACGATACCGGCCGAGATGGCCAACCCCAACCCCATGCCGCGCCCGCTTTCCCGGGTGGTCACGAAGGGTTCCTGAACGTCGGCCAGGGTTGCCGCGCCAAGTCCATGTCCGTTGTCTTCAACCTCGAACCAGACTTGTCCATTCGATGTGCCCATCCGCACCCGTATTTCAGGCGTCTCACACTCTTCGCAGGCATCAACCGCGTTGCGTAGCAAGTTGGTCATTACCTGCTCAATTCTCAGACGACTTCCTCGAAAGATCACGGGGTTTTCTGGAAGGTCCATGTGGATTTGCGCATTTGCCGCCGTCAGGTTTGGCTCAACCAGCGCAACAGAGGCCCGTGCGGCGTCTTTGAGGTTCACCGAGACGAAGGTTTCTGCATCTGGTGTCGCAAAGAACTTCAGCTGGCGGGTGATCCCCTCCATCCGGTCGACGAGGTTGCCGATCTTGCCGGTCAGGGCGCTCGGCCCGTCCGATCCTATTTCAGCCGCCACCAGATGGTTGCGCATCGCGGCGATCGGTTGGCCAAGTTCATGCGTCACCGACGCGGAAAGCGTGCCAAGTGCTGCGAGCCGACTTGCTCGTCCCAGTTCATCCTGGGCGCGTTTCAAACGCCGTTCGGCCGTCTTGCGGTCCTCGACCTCGATCGCCAGAAGTTGGTTGGCCTGACGTAGTTTCGCTTCCTCGTTTTCGGATCGCGCCAGCGCGGCGCTGACCCGGCGGGCGCGCTGGATTTGCAGTACGATGAATGCAAGGCCGGCGACAGCAACCACCAGAGATGTCACCAACCAGCTCCGCGCAACGGCGCTGTCATCGCTTGCGAAGTAGTGAAGCGTCCAATCATGATGCGGGATATCAGCCGTCAGGTGGATGCGTTCGTCGTTGACGATCCTCGCGCGTAGCCCTGGCATTGGACGCCAATCGAGTGGTTCAAGCGCTCGGCCAGGAAACTGCCGCGCGTCCTCGATCTGTTGGCGCTGGCTCTCGGAGAGCGGCACCAATACCCGGTATCGCCAGTCCGGATCGGAGGACAGGACCACCACACCGTCTTCATTGGCAAGAAAGACCTGCTCGCCAGAGTTATGCCAGCTCTGTTCCAGCAACGAGAACCCGATCTTGATCGCAACAACGCCTATGGTGCTTCCATCTGCGTTGCGCACCGCATCGGCAATGAAGTACCCCGGAAGGCCCGTGGTGGTGCCAATGGCATAAAACCGCCCCTGTTCTCCATCGAGTGCCGTTTGAAAATACGGGCGAAATGCGTAATTCTGCCCAACAAAGCTGTCCGCCCGGCGGTAATTGGAAGCGGCAATGGTAAACCCCTCCGGGCCCATCAGGTAGATGGCATCCAGACCTGCCTTCTCTGCAAAATCCTCCAGTTTCAAATTCAAGTCGCCGGTGGCCTTGCCGCTGGCGGTTTCCACCACCGAGGCATCGCGGGCCAGGACGTGGGTCAGATGAGAAAACCTCTCCAACTCCGCGACGACGGTGCTCTGGTAGAGGGACAGCCGTCCTTCGGCCGTGGCGATCTCCTCGGATTGGAAATAGACGTAGGACGCCCTGAAGACTCCGGCAGCAACAACGATCATTGCAAGAACTGGTATGAGCATCGGAATTTGGCGCATGAACGTCGATAGGCCAGAAAAAAGCGACAGGGCAAGGAATTACTGGTTGCCAGACGTTTGACGCGACCGACCTTCCGTCAAGCGCAAGGTCACTCTGCCGCTATCCAAGGGTTTCTTGAGGTTCGATTTCGTGCGTCGGCACAAAGGTACCTTTGCAATGCAGACGCACAAGGAGAACTCAGCCAAAACCCTCTGTCCGCCACGCGTTGCCGAATTCTGCGCTCCACGCCGAGGTCGGCAACGGGCTCATCCATCGCAGACGTCCTGAGCCGTTCCGAGGGCTGAACAGTGGTTCATCAGAGCGATGCGAATGAGGGTCTCGGCGGTTTGTCTGTCGGGCAAGGGCGGAAAGTCGGCCCTCAAGGCGAGTTGCGAAACAATGTCGACCTGGAGCTATCTTCCGAGAAACTCGACGTCCCTCGAACCCCTGTTTTCAAGCGCAATCCACACGCATCTGCCATTCGTTGAAGATACAATGAAAGGCAGTGAGGAGCCCACAGCAGAGCCCCGGCTCCCGGCGGGCTCACCCACTTGTCGCGGCTCACTTTTCCGCCAACCCAGGTTCACTTGACCCGTTCGAAGGCTGGAAAACTCCAGCTGCCCTCGAGGATTTCCGCGCGTGGTTCATAGAGGCGGATGGAGTGGTTCCAGCCGGGCGAGATCGGGATGCAGTTGATCCGGCCATCCTCGCAGCTGCCGAAATGCAGCGTGTAGGACCCGTCGTCATTCGGCTTGGCGCTGACATTGTTGTAGCTGTTCACGCCAAGATCGTTCGGCTCCAGATAGCCATCGGCGTTGTAAACGGTGACGGACCAGAACGCATCCACCGGCACGTCCTTGACCGTCACGGCATGCGCAACCTCGCCATCATTGGCGGCCACGCTATCCACGACATAAGAGGCAGCCGTGCGCGGCAACCCGCCCCAGCCCGCCGCGGCGCCAACAAGGTGGTCGATCGGGCGCACCTCATCCTTGCTGCCAAAGGCGAAATCCGCATTGAAGCCAAGCACAGCGACGTCGCTCAGGGCCTGGCGGGCCACGGTCAGAGCCTTGAGGTCCCAGTCGGGCGTCTCGAACGGACCTTCGCCACCGCCACTGACCTCGATGGCGTCTTGCGCGGCGTGTGCCTTTTCAATGTCCTCCGGGTTCGAGACATCAACGAATGTGCGGAAGCTGACAGAGGCAAATCGGGTCCCCACCTCTTCCTCGGTCAGCGTGTGGGTTCCGGGCTTGGCCTCGGCGAACATATAGTGATCCTGACTGACCACATGCATGGACTGATAGCGGCCGTCGATTTCAGGCAAGGTGATCTCGGCCGGCTCAGAGAGGTCCAGCACCAAACCGGAATACAGCGTATCCTGGTTCATGCGAATTGTCGGCTGGTTGTCCGGCGCAATGGGGTCGCGCAAATGATGCAGCTCCCCCAGCCCATAGCCGAAGGCCTCCATGTTTGCCCGGATGTAAAAGTCGGATTCCGCGCGGACGAAGGTATCGACCGTGACGCTTTCGGCAACGGCCAGTGTCGGTGCGCAGAGCGCGACTGTCAGCAGTAGCTTGGTTTTCATTTTCATACCCTTCAATTGGCAGGAACAACGGTGGGGAAGGTCCAGCTGCCATCGATAACCGACGGTTCGGGCCGGTACATCCGAACGACGTAATTCCACCCCTCCATCAACGGCAGACAATTCACACGATCGTCTTCGCAGCCGCCAAGATGAATCGTCATCGAGCCGTCGTCGTTCTGCGTCCCCATGACCGAATTCACGTTGTAGGCGTTTCGGTCATTCTTCTCGAAGAAGCCGTTCTTGTTGTAGAGACTGACGGACCAGAACGCTTCCACCGGCACATCCGCGGGAACGTCGATCTTGTATTCGCCCACGGGCAACCCCGGATCGGCGCCATCATAGAACGCCTCGCGTTCGGGCAGGCCGCCCCAGCCGATGGCGGTGTTGAGCAAGTGGTGTATCGGGTCGACCTCGTCCTTCGGACCAAAGGCGCCCGAGCTGTCGGCCAGGAATGGCAGCAGCGCGTTCAGCCCCGCGACCAACGCCTCGTAGCTCTCTTCGTCATAGTCCGGCAAGATGAATGGCTGCGACGACGCGGCTTCGAGTGTCATCTGATCCTGGATCGCGTGCACGGCCGTCACGTCGTCAGGATCGGACGCATCCACAAGCGTGCGCATGAAAACAATGACATACGGCGTATCGAAGGTCTCGGTGCCGAGCGTGTAGCTGCCGCCGCCATGGAACACATCGTTGATGTAATGGTCCTGATTGACGATCATCGCCGACATGTACCGCTCTCCCACCTCCGGCAGCGTGAGCGTCGCGCCGTCGCTGATATCGACGACCGCCGTGCTGTAGAGCGTGTCGAAATTCATGCGGATCGTCGGCTGGTTGTCCACGTCGCCCGGCTCGCGGAAGTGGAAGAAACGGTTCACGCCGCTGGCGAGAGACACGTATTTGGCAAGTTCGATGTCCGTTGCGGCCCGGGCGAAGTTGCCGATCATCACCGGGATTTCACGGGCCTCCAACAGGGCATCAAGATCGTTGCCGGCGATTTGGGCGCTGGCGACACTCCCAATGAAGGCTCCCCCAGTCAGGGCGAGGGCAATGGGCGCAATCCGGCAATAGGTCATTTTTTTCATTTTGGACTCCTTATTGAGCGGTGCAAGGACGTGGCGGTTCAGGTCAGTGGAACGCCCGGAAGGTTTCTCTGACAGCGATGTCGACGGCGCCTGCCAACAGCATGCCGGGATCGTCATCACAGGCGTCTTCCAGCTCTTCGACAAACTCGTCCTTGAGGCTTGCACGGTCCTGCTCGTCGGGAACCTCTGCCAGGACGTCGATCTGGCGATTGTAGAGCGACACCATGGCCATCAGGCGCACGATCTCCGCAACCTTGTCCTCGTCATCGCCAAAGGTGTCGAGAACGCTTCCACAACTGTGGTGCATATACGGCTGCACAGCCGTGAAGGTCTGGTCCATTATCTCGTCGGCTTGCGCAACTCCGCCAAGCGCGAACAGGCACGCTGTTGCGGCGGTGAGGGTTTCAATGGGGCGTATCACTCTGAATTCCTTTGGAGCTTGGTTGCATCATGGGGACCCTCAAAGGGTCACCTTTTCTTTCTGTAGCCAGAAATCGCGCCGACAACCGCGCCGCCCTTCGCTCCGTTGTTGCCCCCCACAAGGTAGCCGACACCAGCACCCACAACCGCACCGCCAACTGTATTTTCGAGCTGTTTGTTTGCCATGGCGGGTGAGGAAATCGCCAAGCCCATCGCCACCGCCAATGCGAGTGACGCCGTGAGTACTGTTTGTCTGATTGCCATTTGGACCCTCCTATCTTGCGTGTTGAAGAAAGGTGCCGAGTGGCTCCTCACTTTGTGAAACCAGGGCACTAGGTAACGAGTACGATGGTCATGCTGTTCCCCGCATCGACGCGGGCACCCGGATCATCCCTTCGGGAACACGAACTGAACCTGGAGGCGGAACCGCCAGTCCTCCGGCCCGCCATCCGGGCTCTCCAGCCAGTTGCCGACACCGGCCTGGAAATTGACCGGCTTGCCGCCGATGATCGCCAGCTTCGACACCGAGGCATTCACCGGCACCGACCAGCTTTCGGATTCCCAGTCGTAGGTGGTTTCGCTCTGGATCGAATAGGTCCAGGCGCCCTCGGTCGAATAGGCGACGAAGGGCTGGACGAAGGTGGCGTTGGTGGGTGTCTTGGGATCGTCTTCCAGATCCCACAGGTGGTTGGCCAGCAAGCCGTACGTCCACGGACCCGTCTGCTGCAATGCAATGCCGGTGACGCCCGCAGCCCATGTTTCGCTGGAGACATCGGAGTAGGTCGGGAACCTGACCACTGGACCTACGCCCCAGGTCAGGTTGGCCTCGGTGGTCCGGGAATACCACGCCTTCGCCAGAACATCGCCAAAGCCGTTCTGGGAGGTGCCGGGGATCACGTCCTCCTGCCAGATATAGGGGATGATCGTTCGCGTGATGATGGTGGCGCCGTTGTCGAGCGCAAAGGGGATGATCGGCTGCAGGTTCAACGTCGTCCGGTTTCCGTCGTTCGTCAGGCCGAGATTGTCGTCGAAATTCAGCTGGAACGGCACGGAGATGATGGCCGCGAGTGGGTTCGCCAGTTCCTGCGCCAGGTCAGCGGCGTCTTGCCCGATGGCCGCGACGGGGAAGCACAGGCCGCATATTGCAAACGACGTTCGAAAAGCGATGGTATGCATCTGAGGGTTCTCCCTGCGACATCTATCCAAGCTTAGGGCCGGCCGCTCACGTCACCCTGCCGCCATGATATCATTGCGGCGCCGGACATTTTGCGACAATGTGGGCCAGTGCAAAACAAGCTGGTGAACCTCGTCGAGCTCGTTCACGTCGTCGATCTGCTTGATCGGTTCGCGGCGCGGTCGATCGTGGACAGGGCGCTTCGGTCAGCCGGACTCGACCGTGCGATGCTGGGCGGGTTCACAGGTTTCATTCCCTATGCTGCCGAAGCCGTCTTGATAGACTCGGTCGCCAGGACAATCGGCGACCGCCATCTCGGTGCGCGGATCGGGCAGGCCTATGAGTATTCGGCCTATGGCGCGTATGCCCATTTCGTGTTGGGCGCGCCAGATCTTGCATCGGCGTTGGATCGGGGGCGGCGGGCCTTGTTGTTCACGCACCCCGGCTCTGAAATCACCCTGCGAGAAACTGAAACGCATCTGATCGTCGGGCGCGATTCCAAGGGCCTGTCGGTGATCGGGCATCACCACCTCGACGAAGGCGCGCTGTTTATCATCGGGCAGGTCGCGCGCCATTTTCTCGGGGCCGACTGGACGCCGGACTGGGCCGAACTGCCGGAAACCAACCCCCGGGAGCTTGCGGCCCTTGAAGACCTTTTGGGCACCACGATCCGCGCGGGTGCCCCGGTGCCGAGTGTCGCCATTCGCTTGACCGAACTCGCGGCGCTCAATCCCGGACCACCGCAGCCAGAGAGAACGATGTCCCTCGGCGAATTGGGGCGCTTGATGGGCATCGCGCCTGCGCAATCAATGGTAGATGGCGTGGATCAGATGCTGCACGTCACCCTTGCGACTGGCCTCATATCCGAAGACGTCGTTGCCAGGCTGCTTGCCATCGGGCCAAGGACGCTGCAGCGCGCCCTGAAAGCCGAAGGCACGACGTTTCGTCAAGTCCGGCTGCGGGTCCTTTCGGATCGGGCGCGATCGTTGTTATCTGAAACGGATATGCCGCTCGAGGAGATCGCCAAAGTGTTGGGCTATTCGGATCCGAGAGCTTTCCGGCGTGCCTTCAAGGACTCGACAGGGCTTTCCCCAAGCGCCTTCCGGCATGCGGAACAGGCACAGTGAACCTGTCCGGAACTCAATTCCTGCCGTACCTTTCCCAAGACGCCAATTGATCGGTCAGTGGGCGAAATCCGTCTGCATCGGGGATGCATCGATCGCTGTCTCGCCAACGCGAAACGGTCCTTTGGCGGTTGTTTCAAGAGCCTGAGATGTTGAACGACGAGGACGGCGCCCTGTCTCGGTCGTCGGAACCTTGCACGGCGGCAGCCGGGACTCCGCCCCTCCGGGGAAATGCTGCGCTGTGCACCGCGGTTGGCAAGAGACTCGGTGCCGCAAGTCGCCGCCTGTTCCTTCAACGTCCGGTCAGGGGGGGCGCCCAAGATGACCAGTGCTGCACCACCGAAACTGCCCACTCAGCCCAGCGACAGCTTTCGGCACCGCCGAGGTCGTTCACCTAGCATAGCGCCGTTCGACTTCGTCCGACAGCGGCGACACACGGGCAGGGGGCCTGGGCTCCGGAGAGTTCAGAGGATACGCCTGCTGGACTCGCGGACGATCAGGTCCACCTGGCTTCGGGTTTCGGCTACGGGAACCTCGTTTTTTTCGAGCCAATTCAGGATCGTTGCCGCGATGTCCTCGCCAAACGCAGCGATATTGCATCGCACCGACGACAGCGCCGGAAAGGAATCTCCACACTCGTCGATATCGTCGAACCCGACGATCTTGAGTGTTTCACCGGCCTGTATTCCCGTCTGTGCGCATCCGGCGAGCATGCCGAGACCGATCAGATCGTTGAAACACATGACCGCGTCCACAGTGGGGTGCTGCGCCGTGAGTATCCCGACTGCGTCCTTACCCAACTTGCGGCTTGCACGGCCAGAGAGAACGAGAGGCTCCATCCCGACGGCCTCAAGTACGGACAGGTATCCCGAGACCCGCTCAAAGGTCACTGACCGGCCTTCGATGCCGCCGACGAAGGCGATGCGGCGCGCGCCTTCCTCCAGTAGGTGTTCGACCGCCAACACCGTTCCATGTCGGTAGTCGGGGGCCGCGAACGGAATGCCGGCCGCTGCAGGCGCAACGTTCCGCAGGACCTGAAGGCAGGGAATTCCGGCCCGCTGGATCGCGCCGAAGGTCTCTGCCTCTCCATCATAGGAGGGGGAGATGACCATGGCGGACACCCCGTGTTCGATCATGGCGGAGACCACCTGGGCCTGCATGTCTGGGTCGTCATCGGTGTTGGCCAAGACCGTGACGTAACCTCGGGTCGAAAGCGCCATCTGAACGGATGTGGCAAACTCGGTGAAGAAGGGATTGCGAAGGTCGTTGATCACCAGCCCGATCAGACCGGCGTTCGACGAGCGCAGATTGGCCGCCGCGCGATTGTAGACATAGCCGATCTCGGCCATGGCACGCCGGACCTCGGCGCGCGTGTCGGATTTGACCAGAGGGCTGTTCTGCAAGACCAGGCTCACGGTCGATTTCGACACGCCCGCGGTGCGGGCGACATCTATGATCGTTGGTCTGCGCTTCATCTCGCGGGACCTAGATGCAATGTCCGGCGCGGACAAGATCCGCAGCCTGGGCATCGAGTTCGGCATACCCGGTCCATTCACCATCACCCGGATGAGGGTCCACGAACGTCCTGTCGCGATGCTGGTCGTGCATGCTCAATCCCCCGGGAACTCTGGCTTGCGCTTTTCGGCAAAGGCCGCGACGCCTTCGGTACGATCGCTAGATGCGGCTATTGCCGCCGATCCTAGCGCCTCGATCATCGCCCCGCGATCTTCACCTTGCCCGGCGTGGAGCATGGACTTGGCGATTTCCACCGCGCGCGGGGACAGGTTTCGCACGCGCCCGGCAATTGTATCGGCGCTGGCCCGTGGGTCGTCGGACACCTCTGTCACAAACCCCAGCTGACAGGCCCGCTCGGCGCCAATCCGGCGGCCGAACAGGGCCATTTCCTTCAGGACGGGTTCCGGCAGCAATCGCGCAAGCCTTTGGGTGCCGGACCAGCCAGGTACGATACCGACGCTGGCCTCCGGAAGCCCAATGGTGGCCTTCGGGGCCATCACGCGGATGTCGCATGCGGCGGCCAACTCCAGCCCGCCGCCAAAGGCATGGCCGTTCAGTACCGCGATGGTCGGCCTGGACAGGCGCGCCAGTCGGTCGAACACGCGGTGGCCGTCGCGCACCCAATGACGCGCAAACTCTGCCGGGGACAGGTCGCCCCATGCCAGGATGTCCGCCCCGGTACAGAAGGCGCGCTCGCCCTCGGCGGTGACCAGAACGCAACGGATGTCGGAGCGTCGCTCCACCGCATCGAGATGATCGCCAAGTTGCACCACCATCTCGGCGGTGAAGGCATTCATCTTCTCGGGATTGTCCAACCGCAGTTCTGCCACCCGGTCGGTGACCGTCAGATGCACGCCGCTCATGGCGTCCACCCCATAGGTCGCGTCGACAGCAAGCTGAGCGGCAAGGTCGTGGCATTCTCCGCCACCTGAACCCGTCCGCCCGACGCGCCGACAATATCGGCCTGCGGATCAATGCCGGGCATGATCTCGGTGGCGACCGGGCCGCTGTCGGTCAGCCGCATGACGCATCGCTCGGTGACGTACAGGATCTCCTGTCCGGTTTCGCGCGCCCGTCGGCCGGAGAAAGTCACGTGCTCCACCGTGTCGACCATCTTGGAGAACTTGCCCGGTTGAACAACGCGAATGCCGTCGTCGGAGAGGTCGATCTTGGCGCCAGCCTCGAACCACCCCGAAAAGACGACCTTTCGGGCATGCGATGTGATATCGACAAAGCCGCCGCACCCCGCCGTCAGGTAGGGTTTCTTGCCGAGCTTGGAGACGTTGACGTTGCCTTCGATGTCGATCTCCATGAAGGACAGGAACGCCATGTCGAACCCGCCGCCCTGGAAGAAGGTGAACTGGTTTGGGGCGGGCACGTAGGCGTCGGCGTTGGATGCGCAGCCGAAGGCAAACCCCGTCAAGGGCATACCGCCGACGGCACCCTGTTCGATGGCCCAGGTCACAGCTTGCGGGTGGCCTTCCTCCAGAAGGATGCGCGGCACCATTGCGCTGATCCCGAAGCCGAGGTTCGCCGTCATGCCGCCGCGCAGTTCCATCGCCGCGCGGCGGGCGATGACCTTCTCGACCCCGTGTTCCGCAAGGGCGAAGCTCGACCAGGGACGCATGACCTGTCCGGAGATCGCCGGATCATAGGGCGTTTCGCAGGTCTGTTTCTGGTCGGGATCGATCACCACAAGGTCAATCAGGTGCCCGGGCACCCGTACGTCATGCGGGCGCGACGTCCCCGCGGCGGTGACCTGCTGGACCTGCGCTATGACCAGGCCGCCATTGTTGCGGGTCGCGATCGCCTGTTCCAGCCCACCGAGATAGGCACCTTCGTACTCGTATGTCAGGTTGCCACGCTCGTCGGCCGTCGTTGCTCTCAGCAGGCACACGTCCGGCGCGATATTGGGGAAGTGCAACCACGTCTCGCCGCCGAACTCCACCCGGCTGACGATCGGTGCCGCGGCCCCTCGGGCGTTCATGGCGCAGCCCTCGCGGATCGGGTCGACAAAGGTATCCAAGCCCACCTTGGTCATAACGCCGGGGCGGCGCGCGGCGACGTCGCGATGCATGTCAAAGACGATGCCGGAGGGTACGTTGTAGGCGGCCACACGATCCTCGACGATCATGCTCCAGATCGCCGGCATCGGCAGGCTGGAGGGGCCGGACGGGTACGATCCGGCGATGACCCGTTCCAGCAATCCGTCCCGGGCGATATGATCGATGCCCTTGACGCCGTACATGTCGCCGGCCCCGATGGGATGAAGCGTGGTCAGCCCGCGCGGGTGGCCTTCCTCTGCAAACCGGTCGCCGATCCCGCGCAGCAACAGATCCGGACAGCCGAGCGCGGAAGAGGACGAAACCGTCATGACCGCTCCGTCGGGAATCCGTGCAACAGCCGCCTCTACGCTCGCCACCTTGTTTGTCTTGTCCATGTCCAACCCCGATATCTTACGTCTACACGCGGTGCCGCGCCCGGAGCGCGTCTGGCCTGTGGCGCGATGCCCTTTTTCGCGCCGGCATCAACGTCCACCACATCCGTGCCGTCTTTGCATTGATCCACTTGGAACGTTCCAAATTGGTAGTGTGGCCAAGTCCTACCTGTCAATACCATCTGGTGGGGGCGGGCATTGCGCCACAATCTTCACACACCACCGGAGTGTCGAAACTCAATCGCCGTCATTGCCACTTGTGACCGCTCGTGCCGGTGTCAAAGATGCGCCCGGTCAACCAGTCCGGCCAGTCCCGTTCAAAGACCGGCTTGGACGCCTCGTCAAATGACCGATTGGGGATGACCGAGATCTTCATGTCTCCGTCCTCCAGTCGGACCCGTATCTGCTCTGCCTTGTCGCACTCGCGTTCCTTTCGGAACCGGAACTGTTCCAGCGTTCCACCGGGGGTTTCGGGCAGGCAGTCGCCGGCGGGATCACAGATCGCCCGCGCTCCGCGGCTCCCGCCGCCGTGGCGCACAAAATGGTCCAGTGCCTGCAGAACGGCTTCTGACGCGAGAGCCATCTGCTGCCATTGCAGGACGCGGCCCGCTTCGCTCGGCCGAACAAGGGAGAGACCCACGTTTCGGATTTCAGCGTTCAGGGCGCGCGCCTCGGTCAACGCCTGTTCCACGTCGCTCGGCGTGCAGATGATGCCCGCCTTGTCGCTCATCCGTGCCTGCACGCTCGCGCGCACGCCGGCGGGCGTCAGGGGGCTGTCCGGGCGCAGGAGGGCGTGTATCTGTCTGACGGCGGATTGGGTCGGGCCGGCAATATCCGCGCTGGCCGGCGTTCGTGCGTTGGGGCCGGCTGCCACGTGCTCGGCAACCCGCGTTCCGAACACCTGGCCGGCATTCAGCGCAGAGCCGCCGGGGCGGGTTGCCCCGTGGGTGCCGGCGGCTTCTCCAATGGCGTAACACCCCGGCAATGTACTGCGGCCCCAGGTGTCGACAGAGATCCCACCGTTCATGTGCTGATTGTTGACCGCGAATTCCAGCGGTTGGGCCGCGATGTCGACCTTGTAGCGGCGGTAGAGTTCGATCGCGAGCGGGTTCATGTGGCGCAGGCGGTCGATTGGCATCTCCTGAACCACGCCCGAATTGCAGAGATAGCGGCGCACGTCGTCGTCCAACCGATCAAGGCTGAAGGGCAGGTCACCGGGCACTGGCTCGGGGTTGCGGTTGAAGTCCATGAATACCTTGCGGCCGGATTCCGTCTCCCGATGGATCGCAAGGTCGACCAGGCTGGATCCGAACTCCAGCATGCGGGTCGCGTGGAATGGCCACTGATATCCCTTGCGGAAGACGTTCGAGGCAAGTTCCTGTGTCGTGCGATAGTATTCCGCGAGAAAGTTGTGCTCCTGGCCATCTGGATCGACCGAATGGATATACGGGAGCGTCTGAACATAGCTGCCCGAAAGGTTCCATGGGAAGCCTTCTCGTCTGGTCCCGATTCCGAACTGGCTTTCGGTGATGTTCACCAATTCGATACCGGCTTCCAGGGCCAGCCCGAGCGAGCCAAAACACCCGTTGGGAAAGACGCTGTCGCGGTACAACTCGCCCGGTCCACCTGCGGCCAACACCAGAGCGTCACACTGGAACACGGCGAGGCCGAGCGGATTGGTGTCGGTTGCCTCCTTTGGGCGGATCGTCAGTACACCACGGGCCCGGCGGTCCTCTCCGTTGCCATCAACCAGGATCCGTACGGCGGTCGTGTGGTTGTAGAGCGGGATACCGAGGCCGATCGCCTCTTGCGACAGGACCTTGACCATCAGGCGCGACGTGCGGGGGCCGCAACTCGTCGCGCGCCCGACTTCGTCGTGATCGGTCTGGTAGCGCAAGGTGCCACCTGTGGGATCCTGGGGCAGGGGAAGACCGAGGTATTGAAGCGATGCCATCGCGCGGGAGGATCCGACGGCTTCGATATAGGCCGTGTCTTCGTCCATCGCTCCGCCAGCCCGGATGGCGCGCGCCATGGAATGATAGTTGTCGCCCCGGTCCGCAGTATTGGCGGTGTGCAGCGTCTGTTTGTCGGAGCCGGAGCAGGCAGATGTCCCGCCCCAGGCGCTCTGGCTGATGATCGCCACATCGACGCCGCGGCGCTTCATTTCGACCGCGGCCCGAAGACCCGCAGCCCCGCTGCCCACGACAACGCCGCCGGATCTGAAGACCGGGATGTGCATGTCGCCAATACCCAGGGTGTCCGTGGCTGGCGCTTCCGGTTTCAACCGAGGCATCCGCACGTCGGTCAAGGCGTCGAGGATATTCTGAGGCACATCAACGGTCATGAAACGATCTCCCGTTTGGGCTTTGGAGGTGGCACACCGAACGACGGGGATGGAGATTTGGAGCGCGCCGCACGCCCGGCTTGATCCCCCAAAAAGAGTGCCAATCCTAATTTGGAACCTTCCAAATGAGAATTATTGGGATCTTGAGCCGTCGTCAATCGGTTTGGCGGACTTGGCTGACCTGTCAAGGGAACGCTGCCTTTGCAGGGCAGGGCGCGACCAAGGGGGGCTTTCCGGGCAAGATCTGGGGGTGTCCGCCACGTCGTTTTTCGATCTTGAGGTAGTTGGGGCTGCAGGGCGGCGATCATCGCCTGACCAAAGGATGCGACGTCGCAAACAGATCAGGCGCGCTGTCTGTCAGACCACCACGACGTTTCCGCGCTTGTGCCCGGTTTCCATGTGCCGGTGGGCCGCAATCAGGTCGTTCAACGGATAGACCCGGTCGAGAACCGGCGCGAGGGTTCCGGCCTCGGTCATCTCCACAAGCCGCTTGAGCAAAGGGCGAAGCAGGTCCGGCGTCTGCAATCCGGTGGCCGAGAAACGGGCCTTGCGCTGGCCAATGGCCGCCGTGCGCAGTGTCGCTGCGAGAAGGCGCAGTGACAGAACGGGGCACACATAGCGACCGCGTTGGGTGAGGCTCTTTCGGGCACTGGCGAATGTCGCGATCCCCAGAGTATCATAGATCACGTCGTAGCGTTCACGCGCGGCCAGCGCATCTTCCTCGGCATAGTCGATCACCCGGTCGGCCCCCAGCGAGGCGACGAGGCCGACGTTCCGCGCACTGCAGGTCGCCGTGACCTCCGTCCCCATCGCGGCGGCGATCTGCACGGCGGCACTGCCCAGACTGCCGGAGCCGCCGAGGATCAGCACCCGCTCGCCCTGTTTCAGGCGTGCCACGTTTTCGAGGAAATGAAGCGAGGTCAGCGGCCCGTCGCACATCACGGCTGCGTCTTCATGTGACAGCTCCGCGGGTTTGGGCATCAGCAGGCCGGCTTCGTCCAGACAGATATGACTGGCATTGGCGCCGAACGACAAACCGGATTCTCCGAACACGGCGTCGCCCACCGCAAAGCGTCGGACCTGTTCGCCCACCGCGATCACCTCGCCGGAAAGCCCCGTACCGCTGAGATCGTTGCGGGGGCGACGGAGGCCCAGGAACGCTCGGGCGAAACGAGGCTGACCCGCCCGCATCATCCCGTCAGCGCGGGTGACGGCAGAGGCGTGGATGCGGATCAGGATGTCGGTCGGGCCCGGGGTGGGCATCGGGCGCTGGACGGGGGAAAGGCGGTCAGGCGCGCCATAGCTGCGGATCCTCCAGGCGGTGAGGGTCGCGGTCATTTCGGCGTCTCCTTTGGACATTTCGTCGGAATGAACCGGTCCTACCGTGTCGAAATTGATCCGCCTATTGACAGATATGGCCCAGTGCGGTTCAAAATCGTTCCACCATGATAGATTGGAAATCGCTCCCTGCTTTTTTGGCGGTTGCTCGTGCTGGGTCGCTCAGGGGCGCGGCCGACCAGTCGGACAGCACCCACGCCACGATCCGGCGCCAGATCGAGGCACTGGAGGCGCGCCTTGGTGTGCAGCTGTTTCGGCGTGGCGCGGATGGCCTGCATCTGACGGCAGCGGGGCGGGCGTTGCTGCCGCAAGCGCTAGAGGCCGAGACGGCACTGCTCAAGGGGTTCAACGCCGTACAGGGGCTGGATCGCGAAGCCGCCGGGCGTATCCGCCTGTCCGCCGATCCGATGACGGCGCACTTTCTGCTGGCACCCGTGCTGGCCGAATTTGCGATCCTCTATCCCGATATCGAGATAGACCTCAATCTGTCCTACGGGATCGACTCCATCGCCCGGCTGGAAACGGACGTGTCGATCCGCCATGTGCGCGAGATCGAAGAGGATGCCGTGGGGCGCAAGCTTTTCCCATTGGCGTTGGGAACGTATGCGGCCTCTCACTACCTGGATCAAATGCTGCCGACAGCCGGACCCGAGGGGCAGGGGCTGACCTGGATCGGCTACGGCGAGGTGCCGGAGCTTCTGGACCTTATCCACCGTTCGCCGTTCCCCAAGGCCCGCATCCGGCACACGATCCCGGACCCCGCGATGCATCTTCACCTGGCGCGGGCGGGGGCCGGGATGACCGTCCTGGCGGCCTGGGTCCAGGCCAGGTTTCCCGAGTTGCAACGCGTGCCGGGCACCGCGCTCGATACCAGCCGGGCCACGTGGGTGCTGTTGCACGGCGACTTGCAAAGGGTCCGCAGGGTACGGTTGTTCGTCGACTATCTCTGCGCGGCCCTTAGCGAGCGCCGGGCTGAATTCATCGGGCGGTGATACGGCAGGGGGCATTGCGCCGGACGTCTCATCCGATCATCAAGAAACGCATGGATGCCAATGGCCAGCAACCAGACGATGGCGCAAGACCCGAAGACGGCTCCGGCGGTTGCGCCAACTGCTGGCACGATGATCGCGAAACCGCCAAGGCCGACAGAATACAGAGCGCCGCGACTGGTTCAAATAGGCTGTGTCCGAGAAGGCTGGCGAGGCTGACACACAGGATGCAGACCCCGCCCGCAATCCCGTTGCCGTCACAGCGGCCAAGCTCGACGGCGTGAAGGATGCTCCAAAGCGCGGCGGCGTCGGGACCTGTGGCCTAGAGATGCGCCGCGCTGGATCGCGACATTGGCGATTATGCCCGCGCCCGGCATCGGCGTTGCCCAGATCAGGCCGAACGCCCGGGGGGCGGAGGCCCAGCCCGGCGCGGTCTCGGACAACTGCCGTGACACCGCCCCGACCAGTATCGCCGGAGCCGGCGCAAGGACCGCATGGATGATGGTGTTCCAGGCAATCAGATGTCGGGCGTCGCGTCGATGAAATCGGCCAAGGCGCGGGGGGCGATCTCGGAACTGCCGTATCCCAACCGGGCCAGAAGCGTGACCAGACGGGCAAAGTCGATCAGATAGGTCGCGCCGCAGACAGGCGTGGACAGGCCACTCGATGCCTTGCAGAGTCATGGCTCGCTCTTGCCGATCGGCGGCCTATGGCTTTGCCGACGCGGCCAATGCCGCGAAATGGTCCGCCAGGTGACGGGTGCCATGGCGCGCGCCAACCATGTCCATCCCAAGCGCGGTCAGGAACAATTGCGCTGGGCCGTGAATCCGACGCGGGGTCAGGCGGGGTAGCAGCAGCAAGGCGGCGCGGCGCACCCAATCGGGAAGCCGGGTGATCTTCGCCGGTTTGCCAAGTGCGGCAAAGGCAGCCTCCGCCAGGGCGGATTGGCTGAACGTATCCGGTCCGCCCACGTCCAGCCAGTCCAGCTCCCGGTCAATGGCATCCGCCGTGGCCGTGGCCAGGTCCGCCCCGTGGATCGGGTTGATCCGCGGCGCGCCGGACCCAAAGAGCCAGACGCGGCCCGACCGCGCCATCTCCAGAAAATCGCTCATGTCGGAAAAATACCCTGACGGCGCGATCACGGTCGATGGGATGTCCGCATCCTGCAACTCGCGCACGTACGCGGCCTTGGCGGCGACCAGCGGCACGTCGAGCATCCGTCCGGCGTTCAGCACGTGGATATAGGCAAAGCGGCGCACGCCGGCGCGGCGCGCCTCGTCCAGCAGGTTCAGGTTCGCCTGGTAGTCGACTTCCCGATACCCAACGCCATCCGCCTGCCGGGTGATGCCAAGGGCCGAGATGGCCAGATCGGCCCCCTCCATGACCCCCGCAAGGGTTTCCGGCTTGGTGGCCTCGGCCTCGATCAATTCATCGGCAGTCAGGTCTCGTGCCCGATGGGCATCGCGCACCAGCGCCCGCACCTGCCAACCGCGACTGTGGTATTCTGCGCAAAGATTGCGGCCAAGGTAGCCGGTGGCGCCGGCAATGAAGACTGTTTGCATGGGGTATGCTTTCGGAATTTGGGTTTCAGAGAAAGACCGTCCCAAGGGCACTTGCCACCATCCCAAGGGTGATGGGTGTCCAGAGCCGCCGTTCGGGGCGCGAGGGGCTTGCTGCATTGGCGAGAAATGTGAGTACGGTAAGGCCTGTCACTGGCCAGAACAGGGCGGATGGCAGCCCGGTGGAGCAGACACCGCCCCGGTCGAGCACGACGAGCGCCATCCCGACAAGAAGCCCGGCCTGAACCAGTGCAAGACCGCGCCAGATCGGTGGCAAGCGGCCCGGGAACCGGCCCCCGACGGTGAACCGCCCCAACGGCGCCCCTGCCGCAAGGGCGATGTGCATCGCAGCGGGGATGGCCGCGAGAGCGGCATAGAAGATGGCAGGGGTCTGGCTTGTCATGACTTCCTCCGTGCTGGAGACACTTGGATGCAGGCGCTCCGTGTCAGAGCCTTGGGCTGAGAAACAAGTGGACCGGCGGCTCCGGGTCCATCTCGGGCAGGCCAACATCCCGCCGCAGCCGGGGCGCGGTCGGCAGCGAAAGGGATCGGCTGCCGGACGGCTTTCGATACGCCTTCAGATGAAACATGGCCAAAAGCCAGTCAAGGCCACGGCGGCGCAGAGGGTGGAGATGAGACATGCCCTGGTCCTTTCATGGTGTGAATAAGGAACTGTCAGCCGGCGACACGGTGGCCACGCCCTCGCAGGCATTCAACGACGATCGCCTTGCGCCGGTCGTTGGCGTCGACGGCACCCGCAGCACCCCCGGCCACCGCCCCCACCACCGCCCCGCTCACCGCATCGCCGTCCTCGTCCGCCGCGCCCAGGAGCGCACCGGCTCCGGCCCCAAGCATGGCAGCGCCTGCGGCCTCCTGATCGAACTGCCCCTGGTTGCGGGCAAGGCGCTGACAGGCCTCAAGATCGCTTGCGAAAGCCGCCGATGGCGCGCCGTCAAGGATTGGCGTGTAGTTTGCGCCACTGTCCGCGCAGGCTGCCAAGGCGATGGGAATTAGGGTGAGAAAGAGGATCGGTTTCATCGGTCGTTTCCTGTGGTTTTGAACAAAGGGATAGGGTCGCGCAAACGCAGGGTCAGTGGCGCGTCAGGTTGATGTCGGGTTGAAAGCGGACGTTGCTCAGCCGGGGCCGTCGCGGATCAGGGTGGCGGCTGACTGCGAGCCGCGAAACCGCTCGCGATACTCCGTGGCAGAGACGCCCAGATGCCGTTGAAACGCGCGTCGCATCCGTTCGGCGTTTTGAAACCCGGTTTGCAGCGCGACCTGCTCGACACCGCGTGTCGTCGTTTCCAGGGTCACGCGCGCCGACTGAACCCGCACCGCTTCGACATAAGCGGCGGGCGTCAGCTCCGTTTCTCCCTTGAACCGTCGCGCGAAGGTCCGCTCCGACAGACCCGCGCGCGCGGCCAGTGCTGTCACGGTCAGCGGATCGCCGGGATTGGCAAGGATATACGCGAGCGTCGCGTTGATCGCCGGATCCTCGGCGCGTTGCGCCACAAGATGCGCGCTGAACTGCGACTGACCGCCGGGCCGCATCATGTACATGACGTTGTACCGCGCCACTTGCAGGGCGATGTCGTGGCCGAAGTCCATCTCGACCAGGGCCAGCGCCAGGTCCATTCCGGCGGTCACACCGGCGGAGGTCCAGATATCCCCGTCGCGGACAAAGATCGCATCGCGGTCGACATTGACTGCTGGATACCGCTTTTCCAGAATCGGGCACCACCACCAATGGGTTGTGGCCCGCCTGCCATCCAGAAGCCCGATCTCCGCAAGGACCATGGCGCCGGTACAGATTGACACGATCCGTCGCGACCGTGCCGCCGCCTGGCGCACGAAATCCAGAAGTGCGGTGTCCTCGAGCGCGGTCATGGTGCCATGGCCACCGCTGACGATCAGCGTGTCGATCGGATCGTCGTCCCTGATGGCGTCGACAAACGCCCGGTGGGCCGTCACGCTTATCCCGGACGTCGTTTGCACTGGCCCGGCGTTGGACGCGACGACAGTGACCGCATAGGGGGCCTGCCCTTCGGGGAGGAAATACGTCGCGCCGGTCAATACCTCCAACGGGCCGACCACGTCGAGAATGTGGGCCTCCGGGTACGTCACCATCACGACGGTACGTGGCCGATGCCCTGTCTGATATGTTGGTTCCTGTGCCATGATCAGACATTAGCGCACCCGCTGCATTGACCGTTAGGACAAAGCCCCCTCGTTTTCCGCCATTCGCGTGGTTTTGGGGGCGAGGGTCAGGGAAGATGCCGGACCCGTCCTGACGGCTCGGTCGCGGGGAAACGGCAGGAAGCGCCGTCGCGCCACATGCCGGAACAGGAGGGGGGCCAGGGTCGCGATCACGCCAAACATAGCAGCGGAGGTCAGGATGGATTTCAGGATCGACGCGGTGCTTGTAGCTTGGATCAGCGACGGATCTGAAGCCGGCCCGCCAAGCAACATGAGAGCCACCCCAATGTTCTCCACGTAGTCGAAGCCGGCGGCCAGGATGGCCACGGGTCCGCCCAATCGTGTCATCGCCGTCGGCCCGAACCAGGCGGCACGCCATCGGAACGTCGATATCAATGTCAGGGCCAGCAATCCCGGATAGAGTGTATCCAGTGGAACCTGCCGCGTCAGATAGTACCGCCGCCCGGGATCGCCGAGCGCGTGCAGAAGGTCGGCGGCATCGGTCTGTGAATACCCTGCAGGCCGAAGGTCGAACGGTGGCGCACCGGCAAGATCGCTCAGGTGTTCGAGCGTTCCGAGAACCATGACAAGGTAAACGGCCAAGGCGCTCAACCCGAAAGCAATTGCTGCCCTGCCATTGTGACGTATGTTCATTTCAATCATTCCTGCTGCAATCGAGATTTGTCTGCCCGTACCGGCCCCTCGATTGCGATGCATTGTCATTTGATAACGGAGCATCGGAAATGCGGATCGCAGACGGCTTTGAACGGGACCGACGGATTTTCGGTGGCCTGGCGTCCGCGGATGCGCGGACCTTGGCCGGGGCGTTCGAGGCAACGGCAGTTCGCAGGACCGAGCATGTCGCGCGGCAGGGAGAGCCGGATGCCATGGAATACCTTCTGTTGTCAGGACGGGCCGTCAGTCTGATTGGCGACGCCGAAGGGCGCGAAGTCTGTGTTGGGTTTCATGTCGGGCCTTGCGTCGTGACTCCCAATCTGGCGCGAACCGCCAACGGAAAGTCCCTTGTCAACCTCCGGGCAGAGACGGACGGGCAAGTCGCTTCGGTGTCGGCTGCGGTGCTTCTGGACATGATGCGCGGCACACAAGAGATCGAGGATTGGGCCAATGCCATCCTGCGTGCCGAACTGGAGCGAAAGACAAGCCGCGAATGGAGTCTTGCTGCATTGAAGGCCAAGGAGCGGTTGGCGTGGTTTCGGGGTCTCTATCCGGACCATGAGGATCACTTCAATCACGGCCAAATCGCGTCGTTCCTGGGAATGACGCCGGTCACGTTGAGCCGGATGCGAAATGCTGCAAGAGCATAGGGCAGGGGAGCGGTTGCAGAGGCTTGGGAGGCATCGGGCGACAGGGGATTGTGCCCTCGGCGCGGCCACAAGGCATCATTGCATGGCGACCAACTCGCGCTCGTTCGGCTCGTGGGGGAACTGATCCTTCGTTCCTGCTGTCACGTTGGAGTCCAAAGATGACCCTGCCACCTGTCCCTGCACAGGAACCCGCCGAAAGTGCCGACGAAACGCGGATTGATGGCCCGTCTTCCACCGAAAAAAGCACGGTCGGTACAGCGAACGCGGCATGACCGCATCAGGTTGCATTCAAATCGAGAACGAGAGTCGTTGGCGGAGGCCGTCTTGGTTAAACTTTCTCCCGACTGGCTACCACCCGCCCCGGTCAGCAGGCGGTGATTGCCGATACCTATTAGAGTTTGGACATGTTTTTGCGTTCATTCTGGTTCATGTTGATGGCTGTGGTCTTCGTGACAGAGGCCCCGCATGTCCCTGTGGCTCGGGCGGAGCAGATCGGGTCTCCCGGCGTGTCTCCTGCCACCATTCAGCCGTTCGTGCCCGGTCCGGAATTCGTCAACACGGCGGACCCTGTCCTGCCGGGCGCCGAAGAGGTTGTTGGCGATGTCCAGAACGTCATGTTCTGGTCGCGCTTCCAGCGCGGGGTGTCCAATGGCTGGTACTATGTCGTGTTTCCGGACGGGTCTGCCACGATCATGGAAGACAGTGGTCAGAGGGAAGCGGCTTACACCCTGGCGTGCACGTCAGGCGTGTCCTGCCTGGTACGGCGTGCCGATGGGACGTCGTTTGCTGTTCCAGCCACCGGGAGCGGGCGTCCGGACAGCGCGGCCATTTCCGACGGCGAAACCTTGTCGCGCTACCTGGCCGAGTGGATCCTTTCCGGCACGGGGGCACAACCATCCGCTCCCGCCGTGGTGGACGGGCCGACGAACGACAAGAAGCAATCGGACACGCTGACCTCGGCGGACTCGGACACCGGATTACCGGTCGGAACGCGCGCGCCCTCCGATGGGGGCGAGGTGACATCGGCACCGGCCTCCGCCGATCCCGGAGCACGCGATGCAGCCGCAGACCCCCTGGAGCAGGTCAACGGCGGGTCCGGATCGGTTCCGGGGAACGCCAACAGCCGCCCGAGCGACCGGGCCGGGGCGGCGGATCCGCAGGAAGATGTCTGCTCGGAACTTGCAGCTTTCATGCCGTCCGGCTGCGCCACGTCGTTCGCAAACACCGCCCCGCGCCGCACAACTCCCAAACCCGTCACGACCAAGCCCTCCACAAATCCGAATGCTCCCGCCGTGGAGGATGGGGCGGAAGAGCCATCGACCGACGATGACAGGGAAACATTCGTGGAGCGGACAAATCTCAGGTGTTCGGTAACCGGCTCCTTCAGCCTTCGGCATACCGACTCGGACACGCAAGACACGGGGCCGGGCAAACCGCGCGTGGGGCTTGGGTGCAGCGGAAATATCACCGAAAAGCTCACCTTGCGGTTCTTCCTTCAGGAATACCTCAACCCGGAGGATCAGCAGCCCTGGGACCCGGATTTCACCTATGCCCTCACGTACAAGGTTTCGGAGAGGATCAACCTGACCTACTCCAACTACCTTGCCCGTTTCGACGGCCCGGATGGCGGTTTTTTCGATGCGCTGGCTTCGGGAAAATTGCGTGGGAGTTTCAAGCTGCCGAAATTCGAGCTTCCAAATGGCAAGACCGTCGCCTGTTCCACCGGCATCGGTCTGCCGAAGCTGGTGGAATCCAGTGTCAGCCTGTCATGCGGCGCGAGCATCACCAAGAAACTCAGGGTCAGTGGAACAGCCTATGCGTATTTCCCCGGCGAGCAGGGCACGTACGAGCCCGACTACAGCTATACGGCCAGCTACAGGATCTCGGACCAGTTCACCGTGTCTTACAGCAACTACAGCAACAATCGGTGGCCCTGGAACCAGAACGAGGCGTCCGGTCCGGGTCTTCTTGGCGGGAGCTTTTCCGTTACCTACCGGTTCAAGTTCTGAGCCGGATTGGCGAGGCGGCTGCCACGCGGCACCAATCAGAACCTGTTTCGCCTCCAGCCGATCTGCGCGACGGCGCCAACGTGCAAGGTCACAGCAACCATTCTGGCGCGGTATCAGAAGAAACCGGTCTCCTTGGCGATCATCGCGGCATGAGTGCGGTTCTTTGCTTCGAGCTTGCGGCAGAGCGTCATGACGTTCATCTTGATCGTCACCTCCTGCAGGCCCAACTCGCGCGCGATTTCCTTGTTGGCGAGCCCCCGGCACAATCCGCCAAGCACCTCGATTTCGCGGGGAGACAACTTGTCGGCGAGGGGGTGGTCGGTCTCCGGCTCTTCGGGCTCGTTCATGAAGGCGACAGGAATGAACTGCTCCCCCATCGCCATGAAGCGGATCGCGTTCACCAGTGAACTTGCCGGCATTGTCTTGGGCAGGAAACCGATCGCACCGGCTTCCATCGCGTCCTGCGCGATCTTTCGGCTTGCCACGCCGGACATCAGCGCCACCGGCTTGCCGCGGTTGGCTTGCATCGCGCGCGTCAGCCCCTCGAGCCCATTCATGCCCGGCATCTGGTAGTCCAGCAGCACGAGGTCATAGCCGGTCGTAGCCTCCATGCTGACACAGGCTGCGTCGAGGTCTTCCACGAGTGTCAGGTCGAAACCACCAGCATTCTCGACGAAGGCGCCCAGCGTTTCACGCACGAGCACGTGGTCGTCAGCAATCAAAACCCGGATCATCTCTCAACCTCTGCCACCTTCACCCGGTTCTAACGACTATGCCGGTCGATGGAAACCGCGCGAAACCCACCAATCCGATCTCGGACCATCGACGTCAAACATGCTAGGGACCTTGGCGCCAACAAGATGCCTTCGGCGTCGGCAGGGGAGTCACAGTCTCCATACCATCGAAGATCAATCCGGAGTGTTGTTCAGCGCGCGGTCGAGCGTGTCGAGATGTTGCGCGATGGAGCCTGCGACCTCGTCGATCGACGCCTCGTCCAGATAGGGCGCGCTTTGTTCCAGCTGTCCGGCAAGTTCGGACACGCCCTGAACCCCGATCAGCCCGGACATCCCCTTGAGGGCATGCGCCTCGGCTGCGGCCGCCTCGGCCTCTCCTCGCCTGAGATTCGAGGTGATCGCCTCCAGCAAACGGCGCGAGTCGATCACGAATTCCTCGACAAGAGCGATCACCTCGTTCTCGCTCATGGACTCGATCAATCCCTGCAGTATCGGTTCGGACAAGTGCACGAAGACCGCCGGACGGGCGCCGAACTGCATGGGCGCGTCCTGGTCGGGGGCGTGTTTCGCGCCAAGCTCCTCGGAGATCGCATCGCGCAGGTCGCCGAAGGTGATCGGCTTGCTCAGGACCCGGTCGATACCAACCCGGGCACTGTCTTCATGGATCGCGTCGAGCACATGCGCCGTCAGCACCACGATGGGCGGGATCTTTTCCGCCGGCCAGCTGTCGCGGATGATCCGCGTCGCTTCGAGCCCGTCCATTTCCGGCATCGCCACGTCCATCAGGACGAGGTCGTATTTGCCCGGCGCGAACTTCTCGACCGCGATCCGGCCGTTCTCGGCCAGGTCCGCCGTCACGTTCATTCGCTTGAGAAAGGTCAGGAGCAGCTTCTGGTTTATCTTGTTGTCCTCGGCCAGAAGAATCCGTGCCCCATCAACCTCGGCTTTCGCGGCGGGAGCGCCGATGGACCCAGATTTTTGCAGGGACGAGCGGGCTTCTACCACCTCGACCGGCAATTCGAACCAGAAGACCGAGCCAACGCCCGGCTCGCTGTGGACATCGATATGGCCGCCGGCGCCTTCGATGATCCGCCGGCTGATGGCGAGGCCGAGACCGGTTCCCTGCGCCGCAGCCGTTAGCTTGTTCTGCACCTGGGTGAAATCCTTGAACAGGTCCTTTTGTTGTTCGGTCGAAATCCCGACCCCGTGGTCCTCGACCTCGACCCGGATCAACGCGCCTTTCTTGTGCGGGGACGCAAAGGCACGAACCTCGATCGTCCCTCCGGAAGAATAGCGGCCGGCATTGGAGATCAGGTTGGCCAGAACCTGGCGGATGCGCGTGGCATCGCCGGCGAAGAACTGTGGCACCGTCGGCGAGATGGAACTGCGCAGCCGGGCATCGCCATCTGGAATACTGGCACCGGTCAGCGCCAGAACGCCGCCGATGAGGGCGCGAATATCGACCTTCTCGTTCTCGAACTGGAACGCCCCGGCCTCCATCTTGGAGAAATCCAGAACGTCGTTCACGATCCGCTTGAGTGCCTCGCCCGAGGTGCTCGCATACTCCAGCAATTCGCGCTTGGCCGGGTCGGTCTCGTCGCCAAGGATCAGGTCGATCATGCCCAGCAGGCCGCCGAGCGGTGTGCGGATCTCGTGGCTCATGGTTGCGATGAAGCGGGCCCGCATCGCCGAGGCGGCCTCGGCTTTTTCCAGGGCCAGACGCAGTTCTGCCGTCCGTTGCTTGACGGTCTGTTCGAGCATCTCGGACTGCTGGCTGAGTTTCTGGTTGGCAAGAAAAAGCTCGCGGCTCTTCTGCTCCAGCAACTGCTCGGCTTCCTTGCGCGCGGTCGTTTCACGCTCGTATCGGCTGCGCGATACGCGATCATCTTGTACGGATGACAACAGGTGATCTCCTAGGTATCGGTGACGTCGATCGTGAAGGTTGTGCTGTTGCTCTGGTCCGGCGTTGCCTCGAACGCAATTTCCGCCGTCTCGCCAAAGTTCTCGACACAGGCTTCGATCAGACCCTGACAAAAGGAGACGAGCGGTCGCGGCGAAGTGTACACCATTTCAAGTTGGCGTTCTCCGGTGCGCTCGGTTTCGAAACGGGGGAGTTCGGCTTCCGGGTAGAGCTTCAAAACCTCGACATGGATCTCCTGGTCAACCGCTTCGAGCATTTCGAAGGAGGTCGACTTGCCGGTAAAGAACTCCGGATAGTGCTTGCCGAAAAAGTCCATCATCCAATGGCCGAACTTGCGCTGCAGCAGTTCCGGACTCAGGCCGGAATGGGCGCTGAAGGCGTCCACGATCTTGACGAGTTCCTCGCAGGGGTAGTTGCCCACAGCGGTATACCCGCCGCCGTTGGCGAGATCCGCCTTTTCGATGACCTGGTCAACCACGTCCTCACCGAAGGCCTTTTCGGCCATCGAGAGCAGCTCGACAAACACAACGCCCTTCATGCGGATATCCCTTTGGCTTCTGTCCTGTTGCGCGCGAGAGTCCCTCATCCGGCAGGGTTTTACAATCGGTCCTTCGTGCGCTTCCGTATGGCCGACTATACCAAAGTATAGGGTTTGCAGCGGGCGGCTCCGAACCAGGCAGGTCGGCCTGCCGGTCATCCGACGGGGTCGGACATGGCATGGAGGGGGCATTCACTCGGCAGGTCCTGCTCCATCGACCGTTCCGCCAGAGAGACCTTCTCCCGGTTCGTCTCAAGCGCAAACCTGATCATGAAATCGGAAGATAGGAGGTCTCATTGCGTCGTCTCGGATCGTTCCTCTTGTCGAGCCATTGGCCTTGCCAATTGGCCGGCAATGCCGCGATCCTCTCCTTTGCAGGTTGTCGCGGCACAAGACGATACGTCTGGACAAAGGACTATACCGTTGAGCACCGGACTATACGAAAGGTGTGTTGAAGACACGAGGAAATACCAGCAAACACCCTTCCAACGCAGGAGGGAGCCAGACGTGTATAGCACTCGAGTATTGGCTCAAATTGGTCATAGGATGGCCACGAAGCCCCTTCTGACTCTGATTGTGTACTCGACGACTGTGTCGTCCAACCGCAAAGTGGAAGTGTTATGAGGTGCCGGCTCAAGGTTATCGTGGCCGAAGACAATCGCCTGCAGCGGGTGATCCTTTCGCGCATGGTCGAGAGCCTGGGATATCAGGTCGTTGTCGCGGAAGACGGTCAGGAAGCGTTGGATCTTGTGCGCGAGACGGATGCCCAGATCGTGCTGAGCGACTTTCATATGCCGAAGTTGAACGGCATCGAACTCACGAAGAAGGTCCGGGAACTGAACCTCGATCACTACGTGCATATCATCATGATTACCGGCCGCGACGAGGACGATCTGCGCGCAGAAGCGCTCGAAGCGGGTGTGGACGACTTCCTGACCAAAGGTCAAAGCCCGGTGTTGCTGAAGGCGAGAATTCGATCCGCGACCCGGCTGGTGCAACATGCCGAGGCACTGGCTGAAAGCAATCGCATCCTCCGCGAGACCCATGAACGACTGGAACAGGACCTGCGATCCGCAGCCAATGCACAGCGGCAGTTGTTGCCGGACATCCACAAGGAAATCCTCGGATTTCGCATTTCCGCAATGTTCGTGCCGTCTTCGTTCGTGTCCGGTGACATGTTCGGGTGCTTTCCGCTGAGCGACAACAAACTTGGGTTCTACGCTGTCGATGTGTCGGGGCATGGCGTGCACGCATCCCTTCTGTCTGTCGCCATCGGACATCTGATCACACCGGAATTCTTCAAGACCAAGGTGTTGGAAACCCCGGACCTTCCAGACCCGGCCGCCCTTGTGTCCGATCTGAACCACCGCTTCAGTGGCAGGGACAACGACGATTATTTCACGATGTTCTGCGGCGTGATCGACAGCGAGACCGGACGGTTGGAGTATTGTCAGGCCGCATATCCGTCTCCGCACTACGTGCGCCCTTGCGGAAAGGTCGAGACCGTCGGGGATGGCGGCTTTCCGGTCGGAATGTTCCCAGAGGCGGAGTACGAAAACAATTCGCTGGACTTCGAATGCGGGCATTCGCTGGTCATCTGTTCCGATGCGGTGCCGGAGGCCGAGAACATGCGCGGGGTTCCGTTCGGCATCGACCGAATGAATGGCATCGTTTCAAAGATGCCCGATCTGGGGATCGACGAATTGCCCGATACACTTGTTCGAGCGTTGACTGACTGGCGGGATGGCCGGGCGCTCGAGGATGATCTGACCATTGTGGCTTTGGAAAGGACACGACCAAATGATACGCACCGCCGTACACAACTCTGAAATCACGGTTGTCAGGCCCGGCGACGCACGTCTGACGGCCATGAACGCCAAGACATTCAGGGATGAAGTCGTTGCGCTGATCGATCAGGGCACCAGCCTGCTCGTCGTCGATTTCAAGGATGTCTCGTTCCTCGATTCCTCGGGTTTGGGCGCGCTTGTCGGTGTTCTGAAGAAAATCGGAAACCGGGGCGAAATGGCTGTGTGCGGCCTGAACAATGATGTCGAGCAGATGTTCCGCATCTGCCGCATGGATCGCGTCTTCACGATATACCGGGATTCCGACGCGGCCGTGCAGTCGATGAACGAGCGCCTGTGATCCAGGAAACCTTTCATATGCCCAATTGCCTTGAAGGCGTCGATCCGACGGTCTTGACGGTAATGTCGAAATTGGAGGGCGCCCTTTCGGGTGACTTGCCGGCACGCGTGCAGATCTGTCTGAGCGAAGCCCTGTACAACCTGGTGATACACGCCAAGGGCGCGGATGCGTCGGTGCCCATCGATGTGGGGTTGACCATCGACGACGACACCGTCCGCCTGGAGATCTTTGATCCGGCCGGGGCCGCGCCGTTCGATTTGCGGCTCCATGCACGTGAACTTGCCCAGGTTGACCTGATGGCAGAGCGGGGCAGGGGGCTCTCGCTCATAATGGAATGCGCCGACAGTGTGGACTACGGCACATCTAACGGCCGAAACAGGCTCTCTCTTGGTTTTGACAGGCGCGAAGAAGGCAGCGCTTCCGAACCGGTGAATTGAACATCATGATTGGACAGCAACAATGAAATTCAGAACGGCCGTCTCGCCCTTGGTGGCTCCCGCGGTGGCGTGCATTGCGTTGGCCCTTCCTGCGCTGGCGCAGGACGAAAGCGTCGAACCGCTTGCCGTCACCATTGACGATATCACGATCAATGGCGCCAAATACAACAGCGTCACGATCCGCTCGGAGACCCCGCTTTTCGTCGAGTTCTCCGATCAGGCGGTGTCCGTGCCGCAATGCCAACGGAGCATCGACAGAGCCTCGGAGGCGCATTTCGGCCGAAACGGCCAGTTGACCCCGCGCGAATACGAGATGGCCAAGACCGCCTGGTCCTATTTCGAAAAGCGGTTCCAGCCGGAAACGGGCCTGGTGAATGCGGTTGGCGCCTATCCGTCGACAACGCTGTGGGATACGGCGTCCTATCTGAGCGGCCTGGTGGCTGCATACGAGTTGTGCGTGATCGACAAGCGCGAATTCGACACCCGGGCGACAAAGCTTCTCAATACGTTGCGCAATCTGGACCTCTACCGCGGTGAAGCCCCCAACAAGGTGTACAACACCGAGACGGGCGCGAAGGTGAACTATGCCAACGAACCCGGAGAGGTCGGCATGTCTGCGCTCGACATCGGACGCATGCTGGTCTGGCTCAAGATCCTCAAGGAACGTCACCCCCACCTTGCCAACAGCGTGGACAATGTCCCGATGCGCTGGAATTTCTGCAACATGGTCAACGAAGATGGTCGGATGTTCGGCTCGTTCAAGCAGGGCGATGGAGAGACCAGGTACGTGCAGGAAGGCCGGCTCGGCTACGAGGAATACGCCGCAAAGGGTTTTGCCCTATGGGGGTTCGACGTGTCGCGCGCGCTGTCGCCGGAGCCGCTGGCCTACACGACCATCTTTGACGTGAAGGTTCCCTATGACGGGCGCGATCCGAGGATTTTCAAGAACCAGAACTATGTTCTGACGGAGGGCTATATCCTGGACGGACTCGAACTCGGTTGGGATCTTCCGTCGGATCGAACACTTGACGGCCAAACCGCAAGCCATGGATGGCGGGCAGAATTCGCGAACCGGATCTACCTGGTTCAGCAGCGCCGGTACGAGCAGACTGGGATCATCACGGCCCGGTCCGAGCACCAGGTCAACGGCAAGCCCTATTTCGTCTATGACTCGATCTTTGCGGACGGCTACGCCTGGAACACGCTCGACCCGACAGGCGAATACCAGCCGGACCGCTCCGCCATCGCGGCCAAGGCTGCCGTGGGCCTGTGGGCGCTGTGGGACACCGACTACACAGACCTGTTGTTCGAATCTGTCGCAGACCTGTATGAGCCAGGTCTCGGGTTCTACGAAGGACTCTACGAAAACGGGAACGGTTACATTCCGCTTCAGAGCGCCAACAACAACGGCATCATCCTCGCGTCCCTTCTCTACAAGGTGCAGGGACCGATCCTTCAGCAGGTGAGTACGAACACACAGCATTGGGACGTGGCCTATTCGGGAACGGACCTGCGCGCCCAGAAGTGTCACCCCAACCCGATGGTCGAAGTCGTGCCCTGCTGTGCCTGCGAGAACCCGACCCAGCTGGCCCCGGTCATTCCGGTCGAGGAGTTCCTCTATTGCCGCCCGGTTCTGACCGGCGGCGAGATCGCCGCCACGGACTGCCGCCCGCAAGAACACAACCTGGAGCCGCCCCAGGTCCGGCAGGTTCTGCCCAAGTCCTGCCCGGTTCCCGCGGCGGCCCAATGAGCGGCGCACAGAAACCCAGGCTGGTCTGGTTCGATGCGAACCGGGTCTGCGCGGCGCTTGGCGTCGTGCTGATCCATTCGACGACAGACTTTGCCGGCCAACCTTTCGCCAAGGCGGCCGCCGACGACAGGGTTTTTCCTGTCGTCCTGCGATCGATCGGTGAGTTTTCGGGGTCGGAGATGTTCTTCCTCTTCTCGCTGTTCCTCATGGCCATGCGGGTTGACCGGAAATTGCCGGCTTATTCCGTTGCGATCGGGCAGCAGGCCACGCGGCTGTTGGTGCCGTTTGCCTTCTGGGTGGTGTTCTATGCCTTCTTCCGCCTGATCAAGGCCGATGCTTTCGGATACGCGCCCTACATCTGGGACCAGATCCGCCAACCCGAAAGCTGGCTCGGCTATTTCATGCTCGGCAAGGTGCAGTACCACATGCACTTCCTGCCCACCTTGTTTGCGCTGTTCCTGTTCTATCCGCTGATGCGCGGCGCCACGCGGTATCCGGTGCTGGGTCTGACGGTCTTCTTCACGTTGGGCGTCATGAACAACACGCAAGGCTTCGTCTGGGGGCTCGACCTCGATCCGATGCTACGGGACTACGTCCTCCGCGTTCTGAAGATCCTTGGCTACGTCGGGTACGGCCTTGCCGCCTTCGCGATGTACGGGCTCTGGAAAGATGGCGTTCCGCGCGGGGAGTCGCGGCTGATCCGCCGCGGGGCGCTCTACTTTGCCCTCATGGCCTATGTTGCCACGATCCCCTTCTACGCGACGGCGGTGCAGACCGGCGCGTGGGGCACCCGCGAGGGATGGGTCTTCTATGGCCACTTCCTGATGCCGATCTTCATGTTCTTCATCTTCATGGGTGGACAATATCTGGATTGGTCGCCGAACTGGTCGAAACTGGCCCGCTATACCTTTGGCGTCTACCTGGTGCATCCGTTGGTCATCGACCTGTTCGACGTCGCGCTGTACACGTCCGGACTGTCCGACGCGTTGGCGCCATGGCAGATCGTGCTGCTTCGGTTCGCGATCGCTTTGCCTGGCTCGTTCCTGGTTGCGGTCGGGTTGTCACGGCTCAAACCTCTGGCATGGACGATCGGGCTTGGGCCGAACCCGTGGGAAATGCGCAAACTCGACAAAGCGGCGGGCACCTGAGAGATGGACGACTACTTCCGGAAATTCGAGGATCGTGTCCCCGAGGGACCGCTGCCATATTCCGCCACTCGGGAGGGCATCTGGCAGTTTCTCGCCACCATCGCCTTGGTCATCGGGGCCTGGTACATCTGGTGGCGCTGGACGGATTCCCTCAATCCCGATGCGCTCTGGTTCGCCATTCCGCTGGTGGCGGCCGAGACCTGCGCCTACGTCGGAATGATCCTGTTCGTCTTCAATCTGTGGAAGGACGACCCGATCAACATCGCCCCTGCGCCGGACACCCTTCGGGATGTCACAACCGGCCATCCCGAGGCGGCGCGCATGCTGTCGGTCGACGTGATGTTCGCGACCTATGACGAAGAACCCGAGCTTGTCCGGATTGGTATCCAGGATGCCCGGAAGATGACCTATCCGCATCCGATCGACGTGAGACTCCATGTTCTTGACGACGGGCGGCGTGATGCGATGCGTGCGGTCGCGGAACAGGAGGGCGTCAACTACATCGCCCGCAGTTCCAACGAGGGGTTCAAGGCCGGCAACCTGCGTCACGCGATGGAGCAGACCCACGGCGACTTCATCCTTATCTGTGATGCGGACACACGCCCGTTCCCGACCTTTCTGGAGCATACGCTTGGCTATTTCCGTGACCCCAAGGTGGCCTGGGTACAGACGCCGCAGTGGTTCTATGACCTGCCCGAAGGCGAAAGGCTGCCCGTCAGGCTGGAACGGCGGTTTGGCGCGCTCGGTGGTCGGATCGGGCGGATCATCGAGCGGATCTTTGGCCCCGTCACGCTGGGCCAGGACCCATTCGTGAACGATCCCAAGATGTTCTACGATGTGATCCAGCGACGCAGAAACCGGGTCAACGCCTCGTTCTGCTGTGGTGCGGGGTCGATCCACCGTCGCGAGGCGGTGATGGAAGCCGCCCTTCGAAGCTTTGGCGCGAAGGTCGAAAAGCGCACCTTTGATCAGGAAGAGATCATCACCGTCTCCAGCAAGGAGCGTGTCGTTGCCCCGGAGCTCATGGAGGCCATCCGAACCGAGGCCGCCACCACCGAAGCGCTCACACCCTACAAGTTCCACGTGTCGGAGGACATCTTCACCTCGATCGTCCTGCACTCCGACCGGGAACGGGGCTGGAAGTCGAAGATGCACCCGATCGTCGAGAGCAAGATGCTGTCACCTCAGGATCTGCTGACCTGGACGGTGCAACGCTACAAATATGCCGGCGGCAGTCTCGACATCCTGGTGAACGACAACCCGTTGTTTCGAAAGGGCTTGTCGATCCCGCAGAAGCTGATGTACGGGACGACCTTCTTTTCTTACCTTGCACCGCTCTGGAACATCATCTTCCTGTTCGCACCTGTCATCTACCTGTTGTCGGGGATCGCGCCGGTATCCGCCTATTCCGACGAGTTTTTCCTGCATCTGGTTCCGTTCCTTGTGTCCCTCGAACTGGCCATGATGGTCGGGACCTGGGGCATCTCGGGGTATGATGCAAAGGCAAGTTACCTGTCCTTCTTCCCTCTCGGGCTTCGCGCCATCCTGACCGTTGCCAAGGGCGAAAAAATCTCCTTTCCCGTGACGCCGAAGGTGCGCCAATCGGGCAGCTTCCTCCGCCTCGTTCGGCCCCAGATCGCGGTTGTGGCACTGACCGTGCTGGCCTCGATCTGGGCCGTGGGCGCGCTATGGGTCGGCGGCACCCCGCATTCGACCAGCGGCGTCGTCGCCAATCTTCTCTGGGGATTGAACAATTGTCTTGCCATGGCAGGCATTATCTCGGCCGCGCTGTGGCTGCCGCCCTCTGCCGATGAAGGAACCGACACCAAATGAGCTTTCGTGAAAACCTGGTCAAGGCCCGAAGCCACATCATCTTCCTCGTTGCGCTGGGGTGTGGTCTTGCGTTGGTCACGTCAATTGAGAACCGTGTTGCCAACGAACCGTCGGACGTGGCGGAGCAACAGGGCCCGAAGATGGCGCCTCTGGAGGGGAAATCAGCCATGGCTGTGTTTGAAGACGTGGCCCCGTTGCCCTTGACTGTGCCCAGCAAGAGCACGCCGCAAGACCTTGAATTCGCCGCAATCGCCTGGCGGTACTTCAAGAACAACACGGACCTGCAAACGGGGCTTGTGAACTCCGCCGACCAGTATCCCTCCACCACAATGTGGGAAACCGGCTCCTATTTCGTGGCCGTGATCTCGGCCAACAAGCTGGGCCTGATCGATGAGGCCGAGGCGCAGGCCCGGATTGCCCTGACGCTGCAGACGCTGGGCGAAATGCGGCTGTTCGATGACCTTCTGCCCAACAAGGCCTACAATGTTCAGACCGGTGAACTGGTCGATTATTCCAACAAGCCGGTCGAGCGTGGGCTTGGCTGGTCGGCGCTTGACATCGCGCGGATCGTCGGCACGCTCGGCCTCGTTCAGCAGACCTTTCCCGAACTTTCCCCCGAGGTCGATGACGTGCTGGATGGTTGGGCCCTGTCCGAGATGGTCAAAGACGGATTGCTGATCGGAGGCAACCTTGTCGATGGAAAGCTGCGCCACGATCAGGAAGGCCGTGTCGGCTACGAACAATACGCCGCCAAGGCGATGATGCTGTTTGGCTTTGACATGTATCACGCCTATCGGGTCGGGGACACGTTGATGGTAAAAGACGTCGAGGGCCACCCGATCCCGGTCGATACCCGTCTGCACCGGAACACCACCCCGGCCTTCACGGTCAGCGAACCCTACGTGTTCGACGGGCTGGAGTTTGGATTTGACGCGCGGTCGCACCGATTTGCCACCGCGATCTACAATGCGCAAGAAGCGCGATATCGCGAGACCGGTGTTCTGACTGCGGTCAGCGAATCCCACCTCGATGTTGCACCCTACTTTATCTATTCCTCGATCTGGGGCGGCGGAGCGCCTTGGGCCGTCATGACGTTCAAGGGCGAACGAATGGACAGCAAACGCACCCTCAGCACGAAATCCGCCTTTGCCTGGGATGCGCTGTTCGGGACTGACTACACCAAGGAACTGGTCGCAGCCGTCGCTCCCCTGGGAGACCCGGAGCGGGGCTGGCCCGAGGGGATCTATGAACAGGATGGGACGACGAATGGTTCCGTGACAACGAATACCAACGCGGTGGTCCTGGCGTCGATTGCGTTCCGGGCCCACGGCCCGCTGCTTCAGGCGAGCCGGTGATGCGGTTCGTCGCCTGCTCGCTCGTGGCGATGCTTGGGTTCGCCACCGCAGCCGTTGCCGAGACCTGCGTGTCCGAAACATTCTCCCGTCCATTCCCCGGCGCCACCGGTAGCCAAACACGTCATGCGGATGTCCCGTCGCCCCGGTTCCCCGGTATCTGGCAAGAAGGTTGGATCGACGGCTTCTTTTACCGGATCTGGTCGAACGAAGAGGCCGTGCTGCAACCGGAGGCGTCTCGCCCGGCCTGGACAATTTCGGTCGTTTGCGATGGCGGGGGCAAGGCGTGTCGAAAAGCTATCGATGGCACACCCCCTGTGCCGGCACTGGAGATAGCCGATGACCTGGGACGCTGCCTGTCGGATGCCGGGTATGCTGGTCGGAGGGCCGAGAACGCTGAGGCCACTGCGCTGGCAGAAGGCGGCGTCACCTCGGGCGAGGCTGCCGGGCCGGAAGGCACCGACGGCACGCTGACCGTGGCGGGGCAGGGGGCGGACAAATCCGCAACGGCCGGTGAGACGGATGGAAGTACCACCGAAACGGCCGCCTGCGGTCTTGCCACACTACCAGATGGGCCGAACGGGTTGACGCTGCAACGGTTGTTGCTGGAGGCCGGGGCCAACCCGGGGCCGCTGGACGGATTTGTCGGTGCCAGAACGCGTCGGGCCCTGGAACAGGTCCTTGGTGCATCGGCCGCAAATCTTGCTGAGCCCGATGCAATTTCCGCGTTGGACAACGCGCTGTGCGGTGATCCGGAATGACCGCATTCGACGCAGGGGGCTGACCTCCGCTCCGAACCCCCGGCGCGCCGAGCATTTGCACCCCAGGCTGGAGGATTGCGCGGGACGAGGGCGCTCTGTTCAATTGCAGTCTGCTGCCATCCAACGACTGGCCCGCCACAGATACAGAAACGGTAGTTCCAAACAGATGAGACGTTCAGGCGAGGTACAAACCTCATGAAAGCTTCGAGGTCGGCCCAATCTCCGCATTCGATCAAAATGTCCGGAACGACCGTTCATGGTCGATCGGACCAATGCTTGATCGGTCCGGGTCGGGCACAATCGCCGTTTTTCCGTCACGGATGAAAAGAACCCCGACGGGGACGCGGAAACGGGTGAAGGTGTGCCTTGAACTCTCAGAAACGATGCGCGTTCTGAGCCCGAGTACCGTGATGCTGTCTTGTGATGGGGCCAGCAGCGGGTTGGAGATGAACTGCACGGATGGTGTGACTTGCAGGCCGGGGCTGATGGTGAACCTGTAGAATGCTTCGGAGGTGAACTGGGTGCCGTCGATCCCGTTTGCCTCGGCCCGGTTCAGCCCCACACCTGCGGCGTCGGTGTTCCGGCCATACCAGGCGATCCCGGTTGAGAGTGAGCGTTCATAGAGTGCGGCGGTGCCCCGAGAGGCGCCGGCGCGAATGAAAGGGAGCCACTCATTGTTGATGAACCATGCGGCCGAGAAGGTCGCGCCATAATCCTCGGCCCGGCTGCCATCTTCGGCTTCGTCCGCGTGCCAGAAGGTCAGGTGAACATTGTCCAGATAGATCCTGTCGCGCCCGCTCGTGTAGCCGATCTCGATACTCTTGAAGAGATCTCCGTCATTGAGAACGTTCAGGTTTGGCGCCGCTGGGTCGGCATTCGCGTCTGCGAGGCTGCCGACAGCATAGAAGTTCGATCCGAGGTCGACGCCACCTGCGATCCCTAGCCCCGGGTTGGGCGCATTGATCGTCGGGTTGGTGTTGAAGGCGAGGTTCTGGAAGGCCGTGCAGGGGCTGACGGCGCCGTAGAGGTCCAGAAAATCGGTCACGTCGACCTGACCCGCCTGAAATGTCCGGCGGCCTTCCGGATCTCGTTGGGTCCAGAACAGGTTGGTCAGCAGCGTTTCACTGTCATTGAACGCAGTGCCGGTGATCGACAAGGCTCCGCTGTCGAGCCCGAGAAACTGTGGCGCGACCTCTCAGTAGCGATGCCGGTTTTCAACCTTGAAGGTCAGCGACCCGTTTTCGGTCGCGTTCCAGTTTCCATAGAAGCGCAGCATTCCTCCCCCGGCCTCTCCTGCACCCTGATCGGAACTCGACCACTGGCCAAGCGAGAGATAATCGATGTTGAATGCGATGCCCTGTTCCGCCAACCCGTCCTTCCAGGCGAACCAGCCCGGGACGATGTTGCGCGGAAACTCCGACCGGACCTGCGAATCGGTCAGGCCGTCGCCGGGGGCCAGATCTGCGGCTACCGAGGACGGCCCTGACAGGCCACCTTCCTGCGCATGAGCGCCAGTCGCCAACGCGAGCGAAACGAGGGCAAGGATCAGTCTGCTCATGCCTGCATCGATCTGTGCGGGCCGCCAAGATCTGGCGGTTGATTGTGAGGAACCCGGCCGCGCAGTCCGGCGGCCGGGTTGCGATGGGGTCAGCGTGCGTAGAACCCGTTGCGCAGTTCCTCGCGCAAGCGCAGCCGCTCGGGGTATTCCTTCAGGAACTGCTCCGGCGGCTTGCCTTCCCAGACCTGTGCATAGACCCGCATCTTGTTGCCGCCGTAGATCTTGGCGAGATCCTCGTTCGTGTAGCCGCATTCCCACAGATCGTCGGTGATGGCAGCCAGGATCTTGGCCAGCTCCCCATTGCCCGTTGCCCCTTTCGCGAAAGCGTCGGTCATGTAGCGGCCATCGTTGTAAAGGTCGGCATTTGCCTCGGCGAACTGCATCACCAGTTCCGTCGAGAACATGTCATCCGTGGCGATGCCGACATGGTCGACACCCACCAGTTTCACATAGTAGTCGATCATTTCGGCGGCTTGCCTGGGCGAGATATCCTCTGGCCAGACGCCGTCCATCATCCATTCGGTAAAGGTCGGAGACACATATCCGCCGGACGCTGCGGCCCGGATTGCCTCGTCGTCGGGAATGGCTCTGTAGCACCCCCGCGCCGTCCGGTTCGGCTCGTTCGCATACAGGCCCGCCGGGACAGAATGTGTATAGACGTAGGGAACGCCCGGATAGGTCTCGTCCATGTAGTCCATGGCATCATTCGCCGTCCTTGAACCTGTGTGGCTCAAATCGAGCAGGATGCCAAAGTGAACAAGCTCGTCGATTACCTTCTTGCCATAAGGCATCAGGCCGATGTCCAGGCCATTGTAGGCCGAAAGCTGTCCCGAGCCGGTCCGAAAGGTATCGTTGTAGGCAAGGATCATGCTCTTGATCCCGATGTCCTTGAGCAACGCCATGCGCGTCAGGTCCCCATTCAACAGCTCGGCAGACTGGCTGTTCCAGATCACCGCTGTCTTGCCTTGGATATGGGCGGCTTCAATGTCGCGCGTGTTGTGGACAATCAGATAGTTTTCCGGCTGCTCGGCCATTGCGGCGCGGAAATGGTAGTGCTGCTCTCGAAAGGTCTCCCATGTCATATCTGCCGCGGAGATCGTGAACTCGTGCCCGGTTATTCCATTTTCTCGTGCCCGGTCGAAATACGTGTGAAGCTGTTCGTACTCGGTCCAGCCGGTGCCGTATGGGCTGGCCAGCATGCCGATCACAATCGTGTCCATGACGAACTGTTTGGCCTCGGCCGAGGCGTCCCAGGTTTTGCTTTCTTCACTGGCGAATGCCGACGTGGCAAAGGCGGCGCTGACAAGCAGCGATGACAACAGGCGCTTCCTGGCGACCTCCGAGGCGAGTTTCCGTTCGCGCCACGGTATCGGGAAAGGGAGCGCCTCGCGCTTCATTAGGTGACGCCTTGCACAGAAAAATCACACCGAATGAATGCTCCGGATTGGTTCGGGCAAGCGGATGGGTGTTGGAGTGAGCCATGAAGTCCCAATCGCCGCCCGTGATGAGCATTGCCTTTCTGCATCCAGTGCTGGACGCCATGTCGGCGCAGGGGTGCGGCACCGACCTGCTTGCGCGGCAATTGTCGATATCCGTTTTGCAGATGCAAGACCCGGCAACCATGCTTCCGGCAGGGCGGGTGTATGCGTTCCTGGCATGGTCGACGGTTCAGATCGGCGATCCCTTCCTGTGCGCGCGCATCGGACAACGCATGGCGAATGGTGGTTGGGGCCCGATCAACGCGTTGTTGTCGGAATGCGCGACAGTCTGGGAGTTCCTGCGCCGCTTCAGCGTCACGGCGGAAGATCAGGGCGGCGCCGCGACCTACAGGCTGGAAATCGAAGGACGCATCGCGCTGTGGAAGCTTGGCCGGCCCAAGGGCGTTCGGGACTGCGTCCGTTTTGCCGATGCCATTGCGACATCGTTCTTTGTCGAACTGCTCAAGCAGTCGCAAGGCGCGGCGGCGAATTGGGACGACTGCATTGCGATGACCTCGGACGCGAGCCTCGTCCCCGATGATATCCTTCCGCGCGCCAACGTGATCTCCGGAGCAAAGGGAACCACGCTACGGTTTCCGTCCGGCTGGCTGGAACGAGACCTTGGAGACGTCAGACACCTCTCGGATACGCCGGAGGTTGGCCTTCCCGAAATGGGCATTGTCGATCTCGCCGAGAGAGTCCGCCACCTGCTCGGGCTGCACCTCTCCGATCCGGAGTTCGGAATTGAAAAGGTTGCCACCTCGATCGGCATCCCGAAATGGAAGCTTCAACGCGCATTGCGCAACGCCAACACCAGCGTCGCAGAAATCCGCAACGACCTGCGTCTGGACAAGGCCCGTGACCTGTTGACGTCGGACAAGCGCAGTGTCTCGGAGATTGCGGCGGAACTGGGCTACAGCAGCCCCTCGAACTTCTCGCGCGCGTACCGGGCGAAGACGGGGCAGAGCCCGATTGCATATCGGACGCGCCATCGATCAAGGACGCGGAAAACTCAAGCTTCCGCATAGGTGACGTCGGTGACGTCATTTTCTGGGTGCCGGACATGCTTTGGAGCCGGTTGCACCAAATGGGCGTTCATCAACCTTCAGTTCAGACCTCGGCGTCGGAGACACCGTGATTGTTCAAATCGGAGGCAGCAGCCGCCTGCGACTTTCCAGATGTCTTGTTGAGCTTCACTCCATGAAAGCTTCGTTCAACCAGGAATCATCCGTTGTTCAGATACTCAAATCTGTCCCACGGGTGCTGACGAAAGACATTTTGCGGTATGCTCGACCTCCTCAAGGTCAATTCATATCGGCCAAATACCCGCTATGAAATGAGCTCGGTCACCAGTTGCCTCGCTGTGGAAATCACGTTGACTGAATGCTGCCTTCTGGCAGCACTGATCGAGATTTCGGTGAGCAATTTCCCGATCCGAAGGGAAAAGAGATTCCGGCTTTCCCGGATGGTCGAGTATTGCCTGCGCCATCTGGCATGGATCGCAAGATTCCGAACGCGTCCAAAAGGCACTCCACTGTGTTTGGCTTGGACCCTGGTCCGGGGGGCCGAGAGCATGGTCAAGGCAAGCGATCTAGTGTTCTCCACCTTACGAAGGATTCCCATTGTTTGTCAGGCGTGTCACTTGTGGGTCATGAGACGCGATGACATCTGCCTGTAT
>CANLZY010000033.1 GCA_947495685.1 uncultured Tropicimonas sp. | reverse complement strand
TTGGGTCTCTTGATCGTCATCTATGGTCCTCCGCTTCCTAATCATAGGGGCGGACCACTTCATTGGGGGAGGCTCAACCCGGCCCATCAACCGGGACACACGTTCCAGTATCACGCCCGATAACCGCTACGCGGGCAACGAGAACCTCGGTGACCCCAACTCGCCACTCCAAGGTCAATCGAAGATCTGTCGCGTGTCCGGCAAGCCTTATCCTCAAAAGACGGGCCGTCTCCGAGGGCAGCATGAAACGCAATTGTTGGCCTGTAAGGAGCGAGGGTAGATCGGATGGATGAGCACTCTCGACGTCAGACAGATAATCATTCTTGGGGGTTGCATCGAGAAGTGCCTTGGCACTCCTGACAACATCTGTGCTTTTGCAATCCGGATGCCAATTGTCTGGTCTGTATTGGAGGCAAAGTTCACCACCCTCGCCATACTGGTGTTGCGACAATCGAACAGTATCGTCAGCCGGAAGCACAAATGGCGGCAGGTCAGGGAAGAGCGCTGGAAACACCAACGTTAGGGGTACGTGACGATCAACGACTTCAAGAGTGAACGACCAAGTGAGCAGGCCATCGCGGTTCCGGCTGAACTGAGCATCTCGAAGCCATTCTGATTTCTCCGCTAGGTCTGAAAGCTCTTCACACTCTCGGATCAATCGCTGCTCGCCGAGTGTGAAGCGCATCAACCAAAACCCTTAGGCTCCGTTGGTCTACGTTCTTCTTCACCGAACACGAGACCTGGTGCTGAGGCGCCGGCCGCAGCGGCAGGAGCAACCGACGCAGCACGTGACCCTGCGCTGTTCGACATCCTCGACCGCGCCGCTTCAATCAGCGGGTCGCCAAGACCGCCCGTAAGTTCGTTCAAAACAATATTCGCGTCGGAGAACCCTTGAACCGCCCCGAATTGGTGACGAGCGGCCTCAAGCCAGTTGAAGAAGGCTTTTCGCCGGTCTTTTGGACAAGTCTCCCAACGATCCGCAAAATTTTCAGAGGGGTCTGTCGGGTTGGCGATCCAAGATACCCCGTTCCGATCTTCAATCGCGAGGTGCATGTCACCCAGAATTTTAGCAATCGTATCGGATACCCGATTTTCACCTCCGTACGCATGGGTGGAAAGAGTCGTGAGGATTATACTTATTACCTTTAAGTCTGGATCCTGATCAGCAAACCACTCATCCCGATGACGCTTCAGGATCATGATGGCAGATTGGAGAGGTGTTCTGACCCGAAAGACGGGAACATCCTCAACACTGGCTGTCACTTTACCTTGCGCATCGAGGAATGCCCGTCTGCGCTCATTTAGTTGTTCAATCTGCCTTGACTTGAACCATGAAGCAAAGCCTCGAGGGTTACTTCTCGGCCAGTCGTCGGTGATGGTGTGGTACGTAGCAGTCTCATCGCTATCTGTGATGGCAATTGCTCCGTCTGCGAGCGCTGCGTCAGCCAGATATGATGATAGAACGGCACGCATGTTTGCTTCGTTCGGAACCGCAGGCAAAACGTCCATATGGAATTGAGCACCATCAGCATAAACTAAGGTGCAGCATCTTCGAGATTCCCCGACCTCATTCTGGATCCCGCGCGCTTTCCGGTATGCCTTAAGCTCCGCCTTCAGCAGATGGCGAAGATCTGCCTGAGAGATGTGCGTTTTGGAAAGAGACCGAAAGGCAACTACGATGTCGAGATCGTAGTCTTCATCTGCAGAAGTCGGCTTAATCGGGGTTCCAAGTGCGAAGGACCCTTGGATGTAGACTTCGGGATCATAGTCACGAACCTTGGACTCATCGCGATGGAGAAACTCGCCGAGATCCTTGTAGCGGCTTTCGGCTTGATCGAAGCGATCCTGTGGCACTGCCAGTTCTTCAACCAGCTTTTCGATCGCTAAGTTGTACCCATACCCCACGCCCGCACCCGTATTCATCATGAAATTCCTAACTCAAACTGCTCTCAACTCTAAAATGTTCATTTGGGGTCGATTTTACAACCTATTTGCTGAACCGAACGTCCGGCTTTTCCGCAGACTGTGAGTTCTAAACCTTTTGATTTTGCACTCGCAGCGAATGGCGGCACTGACAGCTTGCCCTGCAGCATCTTGTAGCCCAGGTGAATGTCAGGAATGGACCGTTCTTACGTCTCTATCGCCGAAGCGGAATGACGTTTTCGCCACCTCTTACAAAGGCGACCGGGCCTTCTTTATTGATGGTCGCCAGTGCTTCCTCAAATGCGGCCTTATCATCGTCGAACAGATCGTCCCATACGATGGATGTGCCGTCTTCGGTCACCGCCTCCAGTGACCATCCATCTCCGCCTTCCAGCTTGTAGATGTCCACTTTGAAAGGGACGCCTTCCACAACGACCTGCTGTGAAGCGCTCGAAATTATCAGATTAGGTTCGGGTTGCATTGGCTGGCCTCATCTTGGTTTACCGACCATCCTAAACATCTCGCGGATGGTTGCCAACGTCACCACTGCGCATCGTGCGCTTAAGAATTGATTTGCAAGGTTAAAGTGCGCCCTGGGCCGTCTAAGTTAATGCAATTGCTAGGCCTGACCAGTTTGGCGCTGCTGAGGCTGATCTCTGCGGGAGCCGCTGACCGGGGCATCACCCATGTTCTCTCGGCCGCAGCAGTGTCAGATACCCGCCGTCAACCATCCGCCGGGCATCGCGCAAGAGCGCCATGACGGCAAACCGTTGTGACGCGCTTTGCCACTCGTCCCGGCTGATCACCGGCGTCTTGAAGATCACTTCTGCAATCTCACGCTGAGATGCCCCCGCAAGCCGCCCATCATGGGCCTGCAGCATGCGTTTGGCGCGCTGGCGCTTCTGGCGCGTCAGGCGTTTGTCGGCAGGAACAGCCCGTCCATGGATCATGGCAAGAAGTCGATAGACAGCATCCAGCCGGGCGAACCCGTCATGACCTAGCGGCACGATCGCGACCAATGCAGTGGTTTCAGGATCTGGCTGGAGTATTTGGACACGCCGTTTACCTCCCGCTTCAATGAGATAATGGAGGCCGTCGCGGTCCGGAATAGTGGTCCCACTGGGCAGTGGCGTCGGTGGGGTTGCGCCCTCCAGCGCCGTAGGTGGTTGCTGCAGCAGTACAACCGCCGGATCGACCCCAGGATCCCAAAAAACGCAGGCCTCTAGGGCCGGCAGGGTGGGATCAACCGCGAAATCGCAACCTCCATTTGTCGAGAAGCGCCGTTTTCAAGGCCGCAGAATCCGTGGCGGCCTTCGACAAGGCCGCATAATCCTTTGAATAGCGCTTGTTTCGGCGCAGCCATTCCCAGGCAAGATCGGACGCACTCAGGTCTTCGACGTAGTCATACTCTGCCGTGGAACGCCAGCCGGACTGGTCCGATGGCATGACAAATCCTGTTCGCAGACATCTCTCAAACTTCGAGATTTTACACGCATTGATTGATTTTCGGGAGTCTGGCCCCGTTCACTTCGGCGGGTTTCGGCGTGACTCAGCCGCCGGGGGTTTTGCGGCCGCCGTCGAGAAGCTCACGATACCCGTGTTCGGTCATCCAGCGTGCCCGCGCAAGGTGACTATCATAGACGCTTCGGCTGCGCTCGGGTGCCTTCACCGGATCAAGGCCAAACAGGATCTCGACCACCTCGCGCCAGTCAGCGCCTTCCTCTGCGGCGTCGAATAGGCGGAGGTAGAGGACCATATGCGCGTGGTCGTATTCGGTAAGTGTCTCGCTTGCCGGTGGCGCGTCGAGGAATGCTGTGTCGGTCTGTGCCATGTACGTGCAGGATCGCAGAAAGGACCCCCCTCCCATAGTTGTCGTTTTGTACAGACCCCAAGCTAGGGGTCTTCTCAACTCTTTATGACGACTCAGCCTTTTTCACCTGCTGCGACGTAAGCAATACGCCCTCACCGTCGTCCGTTCGCAACAAAACAATGCCGGCGGCCTCAAACGTCCGACGCACCTGATCGTCTGTCGTCTCGTAGACCCGAAGTCCTTTTTGAGACTCGAGCCTTTTGAGAGCGGTCAGTGATACCAGGGCCTTATCGGCAAGCGTTTGCTGCGTCCATCCCAGCAAAGCGCGCGCGGCCCGTGATTGTCGGGCGGTGATCATGATGATCACCTCCCACCCAGCCAGTCACTCATGCCAGAACTACGCCTATTTTAGTCGTAGTTCCCTTGGCTTACCAGAGATCACCAATGTCGCGGCACGGTATTGCGGTGATCCGCCACTATGACCTGTCAGGTCCGAATCGCATCAGCTATCGATTGCGCGCGCGGCAGGTTTTCGCCGAATGATACCAAATGTGATCGGGACAGAATGGCCAAACACGCGAAACCCGGCGACTTGCGCCGCCGGGTCCGGTGTCTTGCTTTCTCAGGACTGAACGTCCTCGTCGTCGATGAAGGTCTCGTCTTCGTCGTCGGACGCCTTCGCCCGGTTCAGAAAGTCGACAGTTTCGGCGATGATCTCGCAGCCGTAGCGATCGACCCCGGCAGCGTCGGTCCACTTGGTGTAGTGGATGCGGCCGCGCACGAGAAGCTTCATCCCTTTCTCGCAATACTCTTGGACCGTCTTGCCGAGGCCGTTGAAGCAGGTGATGCGGTGCCATTCGGTGTCCTGAACGCGAAAGCCGTTCTCGTCGCGGAGGACCCGACCTTCGGCATAGCGCGGGCGGGAGGTGGCGAGGGTGAAGTTGGTGATCGAGGTGCCGCCTTGTGTGGTGCGGGTCTCGGGGGTCTGGCCGATATTGCCAGCGAGGATGACGATGTTTTGCATGATGTGGTCTCCGTTGCTTCATCCGAAGGGACCGTCCCTCCGATGAGGCCCGTCAAAGACCGCTGGACGAGGCCTGCACGGGCGCCATCGGCGTCCGCTTGACCCCCAAAGGCGGGACGTGGCGCGGGCAGGTGCGGAACGCGCCAACACGGGTCCCGCCGCGCGGGGTTGCTGGCCTCGGACGGACGGGATTAGGGAATCAATCAGGAGGAGGGACAGGTCTTTCTGAAGAAGCGCCAACGGAGACGCCGCGCAGAACCAGCATCCGAACGCAGGTTTAACGTCGGACATCCCCAAGACCCACTATCGCCTTGGAACCTCTTATCATCCTCGCCACCTCGTGCAGCATGGCCGCCACAAATTCGAAGCGGGACAGAATTCGCATGAACGGCAAAACGCTCAAGGCAGCAAACACCATATCGACGGCCATAGCCTCGGCGGGACATTTGTTCAGCGGCGGGAAAGGGAAGCTGCATTCACGCGGCCTTACGCGCAACAGGCAGACCGAGAACAGCGGGTGGAGTTTTTTGCACTTGAGACAATCCGCCTTTGTCAGACTGCTGTGAGGGACCGGCAGGCGATGTCGTCGAGGCATTCTAGGACCACGATCAAGTTCCCCAGTGAGGCACACCCGCGGCCTTGCGGCCAAGGCGACCGGAATGTGCTCAAACGAAGCCGAGCTCAGACCATGCCGATTGCGTCACTGCTCGAGGACGCCGTCGCCAAACGCGTTCAGATTGATGATTGCCGCTATCGCGACCACGGCACCACAGGTTCCACTCAGAAGCGTCAGCATAACGCCCGGATCGAGGGCGTGTTTTGCGATACCATGAGCCAGCGCATACCCCGCCACCCCAGCAGGCACAGCGAACAGGCCGAGCGCTGCAAGGCGAAGGAAAGGGTTCCGCGCAAATCCCAGAATGGCGATGACCAGCCCGATGGAAACGACTGCCCCGACCACCCCTGCAAGGAGGGCCAACCCGAAACCGGAACCGCCATCCTGAACCTCTATGAAAGCGGCAATACCGGCCATGACCGGAAGCGCGAAGACCGCGAAACGGAAGGCGAGGATGCCAAGGGCGACAGATAGCGAGATGGCAAGAAGAACGAGTGACATGGGAACCTCCATAAGCCTTTGATGATCGTGATCACGTCAGGCTGCCGAAATCTACGCTCCGCCTGCGACTGTGCTGCTACGCCGGTTCTGCTGGTCGGATTATGGCCCAAACCCGCTGTCGGCCGAAGAAAAATGTGACGATGCGGCGAACCTTCGCGCATTGTGCTTCGGTCGACCCCACCGCGGATAAAGCGACAGCAATACTGTCGTGGGTGCTGACTTGAATTCCGAGCGTGTGCGGTATATATCTTTCCCAACGAGGAAAGGATTTAGCTATGGCCGCTGAGCTGACGATCAACGAAGTTGCGCACATCGCCGATGTCCCGCCACGCAGCGTGGAGAAGGCAATCGAGACCGGTATCATGACGCCGGTGAAGCGCCGTGGAATGTTCACAAACACCCGCGCCCGGTTCCTCAATGTGGATGCTGTCTGTTACTTCGCAGCCGTTGGGCACATGAGGTTTCTGAAAGAGATTCCGGTGAGCCGCAAAAAGATCCTGATGAAGGCCATCCGGGGGATGGCCGGTACAAATCTTGCGCCGCTCGATCTCGAACCCGGCCTCCACCTCGATCTGCCGATGATTGCGGGGACAAAACTCGAAGCCGCGCGCGCCTACATGGTCAACAAGAAGCGTCACATCACCAGCAATCCGGAGATATTCGGTGGCGTTCCGATCATCAAGGGCACGAGAATTCCAGTCTATGCGGTAAGCGGGCGGCTGGCGGACGGCGATACGATCGATGATCTGTTGGAAGACTACCCCGAAATCCCGCGGGAAGCCTTCGTCGCGGCCGACATCTACGCACGCACCCATCCGGAACGGGGACGCCCCGTGGCGGCTGGCCGTCCTTGGGAGGCGGCCGCGTAGTCCCGCATGAACCTTTTCTTCGACGAATGCGTCTCGGCAGGTGCAGCGGTTCATTTTCGCGATACGACCGCCCATGCGACCTGTCACACGCGCGATATCAACATGTCGGGTGCGACGGACACGGATGTGTTGGCCTATTGCCTCGCGTTCGATCACACGCTGATCACTGTAAACGGCAAGGATTTTCGGAAGCTCTGCGGAAAACCAGACCAAATGCATCCGGGTCTGATCATAATTCCATCGGTCTCAAAGGCGCGTCAGATCCTGTCCATCGAGGCCGCACTCGCGTTGATCAATGAAGAAGCACCGCCAGAGACACCGCAGGATTGGATGGTCAACCGCGTCGTGGAGGTCAATTTCCAGGGTATTGTAACGCATGCGGAATTGCCAAAGGACGGCACGTAGATGCCGCTTAGATGGCTCGTTCAGCATCGGCGAAGGCGGATCGTCCCGATGCTCTCGGTCTTTTCGGCAGCTTGTTTGCTGGTAACGCAATAGGAAATCGGGCGGCGCTTACGCGCCGCCCCCGTGTTTCAGGACTGGGATGCCCAGCTTGCGGGATTTGTCGGCGAGGTTTTCCTGAATGCCAGTGCCGGGGAAGACCAGGACACCAATCGGTAGAACATCCAGCATCGCGTCATTGCGCTTGAACGGGGCTGAGCGGCCATGTTTCGCCCAGTCGGGGCGAAAGGCGACCTGCGGCACCTTTCGGTGATCAGCCCAGCGTGAGGCAATGAGTTCTGTGCCCTTGGGCGAGCCGCCATGCAACAGCACCATGTCCGGGTGCTTGGCATGGACCCGGTCGAGGCGTGCCCAGATCAGATGGTGATCGTTGAAGTCAGCACCGCCTGTGACGGCCACCTTGGGCCCCTCGGGCAGAAGCAGCTGCGCCTCGGCCCGGCGGCGCGCGGCAAGGAAATCCCGGCTGTCGATCATCGCCGCAGTCAGGTTACGATGGCTGACGCGCGAGCCGCTCCGGGGATGCCAGGGCTTGGCAAGATGATGCTCGAAACCTTCGGCGGCGAGGTCGCGGAAAAGCTCCAGTGCTGCGCGGTGTTCGAGCATGCTTTGCCCTTCGGCCAAAAGGCGCTCGAGTTCGAGGGACTTCACCTCGGAGCCGTCCTGTTCCCGCTGTAGGCGGCGCTGCGCCTGTTCGTTGTCGTCGAGTTGCCGCTCGGTACGGGCCAGCGCGCGATGGAACAGATTGACCGTGCCCCAAAGCAGTTCGTCGAGTTCGGGTTCAAGTCGGGTATCGCCCAGCGTGGCGACCAATGCGTCGACGATATCTGTGACGGCGGCGGCGACCTGGTTGCCCTCAGGCAGCGGGCGGGGATCGGGTTCATCCTCATAGGGACGCCAGCCATAAAGCTGGAGTTCGGTGAGGACGTGGTCGGTTGGTGAAGAACTGTGATGCGGCTCAACGGCTGCGCTTTCGTGCTCTAAGGTCATCTCGGGGCTCCTTTCTCGGGTGAGCCGCGCGACACACGCGGCCTTCGTGGCAGGAACGCGCCCACGGGCGGGAGGGGCGGGCAGCCAGAGCTCTTTGCGAGGGCCTTGATGGCCAAGCCCGGCTATTTTGTTTCGCGATGCAAAGCGCCCATCGGGGCGCGGCGGAAAATAGCCGGAGCGCGGCCATTGCCGGGCCATCCCGATTGTGGGTCCCCTGCCCTCTGAGAAGGCCGTGCGCGCCGGCCAGTCCACGAGGAAGGGGCCGCAGGGAACCAGCACGAAAGGTCATGCGATGAGCGGTACAGCGATTACCGACCCGTTCCTCCTCTGACCGCCAGAAACCGTGCAGCGTCCTCGGGATGCAGATGAAGCCGTAAACGCTCTTGCAGGGCGACCACGCCGTAGCGTAGCAGATCATCGTTGAAGTCACCCAGCCGCGGGGTGAGGGTCAGCGCTTCGATCCCGGCGCCCTCTGCGCGAGAGCATAGAGTGTCCCTCGCAGCCGCACCGGCCTGATCGCGGTCTCGCAGAACATAGAGCCGCCTGAGGCCTTCGGGGAACTGGATGGCAGCGAGGTGTGGCGCCGACAACCCCGCGAGTGTGGCCATTGCAGGCAGGGCAGTGCGAACGGACAGAACGGTCTCGATGCCCTCGCCCGCGACGAGGACATCATCAACCGAGCCGAACCGGACCCCGTGGCCGAGTAGCGCGCCCATAGCCCGTCTCGGTGTCTCGACATCCGCCTTGTCGGTCCCATCCGGTCGCAGCCATGTGCGATGTGTCGCAGTCTGATGGCCGTCCAGATTGGTGATCGCAGCAAGCATTGCCGGAAGCCGGAGCGCGGGCTCGCCGTTCTCGCACCGATAGTAGCACGTTGGGTGGAACCGCAAGCTCGGCACCGGATCGAACAGGCTGATCCTGCGGCCACGCAGATAAGTCTCGGCTGGAGTGCCGCAGATCGGACTGCCCATCGCGTACAAGCGTCGTGCAGCTTCCGTTGATCCGACGGGCACCGGTTCCTGCAATCGGGCCGCAGGCGGCAAGTACGGCTCCGGTGGTGGCAGGCTCAAGAACCGCCGCGCTTCGTCGGCAACATCCTTGAAGTCGTGCAAGCCGCAGCTTTCGCGGATGATGTCCAGCAGATCCCCGTGCAGGCCGGATTGCGCATCGGTCCACTTGCCTGCCGCGCCGCTGCCGTCCACAGGTCCGGACAAGCGGACGTACATGGAACGCCCGGGGGTATTCTGAACATCTCCGACAATCCAGTAGTGCCCCTGCCTCCTGCCATTCGAAAGGTAGTGGCGGCACACAGCCTCGGCATTCTCGGCAAGGCGACGGGACAATTCGGCGGCGGGGCTGTGCATGGGGACCTCCGTCAGGCGTAGACAAAAGAAGGGGCCCGCCATTGCTGGCGGGCCCCTGTGGCCGGACCTCTTGGAGGGGCCTCGACCTGCTCGAAAGTCACTCGGCGGCTGTCTTGGCGAATGCGTCCGGGGTGACGGGATCATCTTCGCCCGACACATCAGAATATCCGATAGCCTGTTCGCCGCCGTCTTCCACCGATTGCCCTTCGCCCGCGTCGGTATTGTCGTCCGAAGCCGGTTCATCGACGTTGTCGACCAGTTCGAACTCCGCGACATCCTCCTCCGGCAGCGGCGGCGTGCGCAGCGGTTCCGGCAGCCAGCCGGTGCCCGCAAGCAGGTCCTCTGCGGCCGTGACCATCTCCAGCTTCTTGAGGCCAGAGATGCGGTCGGCAGCGTCCGCGCCCTTCGCCTCGTGAACGGCCTCAAGGATGCGCGCCTTGGTCACGCGACCGAGATAGCTGTCGCCGGTTACCACCCAGCCCGTCTTGGCCATATCGAGACCGACGGTCCCGGCCAGAACATCTGCATGCACAATCGCACGGGGGCGGCGCTGGTACGGATCGTGGACGGCGTTGACGCTCATCGCAACGCAATGGGCGAAGAGCGCCTCGCGGCTACAGCTGTCGAACTCGGTCAAGGTCTCCCAAAGATCCTCGGACGCCTTGGGCAGGTTGCGCGCCCAGGTCTCGTGCCGCTGGTCGATGGCCTGCGCATAGGCCGTGTCACCAAGGCCCGGTGCCTGCGACCCAAACGCCGCGTTGCGCGGTTCGATCTCGACGCAGCTGTCGAGGCCATAGCGATAGAACAGCCGAAGCGTCATCGCATGGAGCGCCGCGAGGCAAGCAACCTGCGGGTCCTGCGCCAGCGCATTACGCAGCGCCAACGTGCGATGCGCCGTTAGTTCCATAACAAGGCGGTCGGAGAGGGGCTTGAGGCCGTCTTCCTCCTCTTCATCTTCGACGGCGGACGAGACATTATCCTCCGCATCTTCGACGATCGGCGTTTCGGCACCGACGTCACCGGTCTCTTCCAGTTCATTAACCGGCTCGTCCTCAGCCCGGACATGGCCCCGCTCGACGCGCAGCCGCCCGGAGCTGTCGATGCTGACGAAGGCACCCGCCAGGGCCAAGTCTTCCGCCTCGAACCGGATCGGGCGGTCCTGTAGTGCTTCCATCGCGGTTTCGATCTCTCCGAGACGCGCATCGACCTCCTCGGGCAACTCATCTGCTTCGGCGTGCTCGGCCTCGAGCGCGTCGTATTCGGCCTTCAGCGCCTGATAGTCGGCGGCCTCAACGTCGCTCATCGGTTCCGCCTCGCCATGAATGCGCCGCATGCCGAAGGTGTGCCCGTAGGGAAAGTCGGTGTCGACCTCGACCCACTTCCAGCCCTCGGCCCGGATGACTTCGGCTTCCTCGGCGAGCTTCTCGCTCACCATGACGTCGAGCAGGCTGGCGTCCTGCAGCCAGCCGCCGTCGTCCTGCTGGAACAGGTCGCGCAGGATGTCGCCCCCGGCCTCGACATAGTTGTCGAGCCCCACGAACTGCGCCCGCTTGTCCGAGGCCCGCACGGCACCTTCCGTCAGCATCCGGCGGATCTCGTAGGGCTGCTTGGAATAGTGCCGCTGCAGGGCCTCCCAAACTTGTTCTTGCCGTGCATGGTCGGGATTGACCGTGAAGGCCATCAGTTGGTCGAGCGTCATCTCCTCCTCGGCATAGGCGTCGAGCAGCGACGGCGCGACGGCGGCGAGCTTCAGCCGCTGCTTGACCACGCTGGCCGAGACGAAGAAGGCCGCGGCGATCTCCTCCTCGGTGCGGCCCTTGTCCCGCATCGCCTGAAACGCGCGGAACTGGTCCAGCGGATGCAGCGGAGCCCGCTGGATGTTCTCGGCCAGGCTGTCCTCTTCGGCGAGGCCATCAACGCGCACGATGCAGGGCACCAGCGCGGTCTTGTTCATGCGCTTCTGCTTGACGAGCAGCTCCAGCGCCCGGAACCGCCGCCCACCGGCGGGGATCGAAAACATGCCGGTCTCGGCACCATTATCGTCCAGCACCGGTCGCACGGTGATGGAGCTGAGCAGCGTCCGCCGCGCGATGTCCTCGGCCAGTTCCTCAATCGACACGCCCGCTTTGACGTGGCGCACGTTCGATTGGCTGAGCATCAGCTTGTTGAATGGGATGTCGCGCGAGGCGCTGAGGGTGATTTTCTGTTGCTTGGTCATCGGGGTTCTCCGCGACGGGCCAGCCGGGAGCCTCTCTCCCGACCTCCAAACCCGTCACAGAAAACCCGGCCCACCTCTCACTCTAAGGGGCATCCCCTAGACCCAAGTTTGCTCTGCGCACAAATAATCTCGACTAAGAAGCATGCTTCCGGCAACTTCGTCAAAATTTCGATATCGTAGATAATACAGCAACTCGGAATACTTGTTTGGGTTGATATCCCGCAAAACGATACCAAGAGCTTGGCATGTCAACAGAAGAGCGTAATGTTCATTAATGAACTCCAAGTGGATATCCTGGCAACCACCTGCAGCTCCCAAAAACTCAACTTTCTTGTAACTTATTGGGCGATGGCGCAGAATCCATTTTGTTGAGAAAGCGGCGACTTTGCTGGAATTCACGCGTTTGTACTCATGGATTTCCCGGATCCAATCTAAGGAAAGAGGGTCTGCTTCCACGCCGACGGTGAAATGATATTCTTTGTAGCGAATAACATCTAGGAAGTAGGACTGAACTACCTGAGCCAATTTCTCCAGATCAACCACGAGATCTACGCCAAAGCGGTTTGGCTTGTAGGCGTTCTCCATGGCTTTGAATAATTCGACGAAGTAATCAAAGCGCTTGGAAAAGCGAGAAATATAGTATTGGTCATATATTGCGATAAAGCGTTCCGAGCGCAAGTCATAGCTGGTCACTGAGTCTGTACATCTCTTGTCCTATTGTGCTGGGTCTAGTTCAGAAAACCAGTTAAACGCCGTCATTTCTTTCTTAGTGTAGATTTTTCAAGTGACGCACTCACCGCATCAAACAATTTTGATAGATCCTCTTCAGAAAATGGCTCCATACCTTCTGCGTCGCGACCAAGTTCTACGGCCTCGCCAACGTTGGACATCCCAGAGACTCTAATCATGCCACCGAAAGGGCTTGCAAACTCCATTACTCTTGCCCGATTGGCGTCAGCTTCAGCCTCGATGGCTGCAACTACGTTCTTTACAACGTGGCGGGTGCCTTTCTCGGTGGAAACAGCAATTCTGTCGGCGAGTGTTGGACTGAATTTTCGAATTTGAGCGGCGTCTACTTGGTGCCAAATCGGCAAGATTAGCTTAGCTTCGTCTGCGGTTTCCCTTGCAACCAAGCCTCCTAGTTCGTCCTGTGTCCAGCGCTTAGCGAAGAAACTTGGGCTAAGAATGACGATGCCAAAATCACATTCTGCAAGGCCCCGATCAATCGAACGCTTTAGTGAATCACCTGTTTGAAGCACAAACTCATCGTACCAAACCTCATACTTCCTGCGCTTAAGAGCTTGAGCCAAGGGCCTAGCAATTTTTGCCTTATCTTCTGACGCATGGCTAATAAAGACCTTTGTCTTAGACGTGTACATCAAGGCACTTTTCCTTATCATCGAGCGGCAGGTCGTTTGAGCATATACGATGGTTTGACACTTTGGTACGAACAGAATTGGGCACCGGCTGCAAAGCTGTTGTCCAATGCTCCATGGTTTTTAATCTGTGCCGCATTTGGCGCTTTGGGCAGCTTAAGCTTTAGTCGGCATTTGAACGGCTGGAGGCAGATTTTGAACGGCTGGAGGCAGATATAGGTAGAGCCGCCTCCGTCATTATCTACCTACGCGACCTCCTCCAACAACACCTTTGCCTTCCCCTCCATGACCAACCTCGCATCCTGTTGCGGCTTCGACCGCGCGACCGCCGTGATCCCCTGAACGAAGTCAAAGACGCTCTCGGGCGGGCGGCCTTCCTCGGCCAGCACCGTCTCGACGATCCGCCCCGTCTCCGCCTTCGAGAAACCGCGCTTGCGCAGGAAATCCTGCCGGTCTTCATCCGACCGCGCAACGATCTTCTCCCGCGCTGCGCGTATGCCGTCGATGAAAGGCGCCGGCGAGGACTCGGCGAAGCGGCTGAGCGCCGGGGCAGCCTCGTTGGCGAAGCGGGAGGCGGCGTATTTCGAGTGGCGGATTTTGATTTCCTGAAAATCCTCAACGCCCCAAAGGTTGCGGTTCTGGCAGACCGCCCGCAGGTAGAAGCTCGCGATGCCGAGCGTTTTGGCGCCCACCTCCGAATTCCAACAGTAGAACCCCCGGAAATAAAGATCGGGCGAGCCGTCGGGCAGCAACCCCGCCTCGATCGGGTTCAGATCGTCGACGAGGAACAGGAACACGTCGCGGTCGGAGGCGTAGAGCGTCGTCGTCTCCTTCGTCACGTCCACGCGCGGGTTGTAGATGCCGGTCGACCAGTCAAGCACGCCCGGCACTTTCCAGCGCGTGTCGCCCGTGCCGTTGCCCGCGATGCGCTGCACGGCGGAGACCAGTTCGTGGTCGTAGATGCGGCCGTAGTCGGGGCCCGTCACGGCGCGCAGTTCGGTGCGGCCATTCGCGACCTCCATGGTCTTGATCTGCTCGGCCCGGTGGTTGGTCAGCCCGTACTGCAGGTTGATTCCCGCCAGCGGCGCGGGCAGTTGTCGCAGATAGGCCGCCGGCGCACCGACGAGGCTCGAAAGCTGGCCGAAGGACCAATGGGTCGGCGCTATCGGTCCATCTGTGCCCGGCAGGACAAGGCCCAGCTTGTCCGGGTTGTCCCGATGCGCCTCGACCCGGATCGCCGCACTTTCCACCGTGCGCGTCCGGCTCCGCTCCGCCCGGCCCTTGACCGAAGCAAACAGATCATCGAGCGACAGATACCGCTCGTCATCCGGCCGAGAGAACCACTCCGATGATACGCGGTCCACATTCTCACCGCGTGACACTTCCACCTTATAGCCGCCGCTGGTGTCGGGGCGGGCATCGAAAACCTGTTCCTGAATCATGGGAAGACCTCCACGACGGGCGCCGGAAGCCTCTCCTCCAGCCTTCAACCCGTCACGGCTCCCCTGCCCGCCTCTCTCTCTTCGACCATTGGCAAGATATGGTTCTCAAAAACCGACGATTTGCTCCCGTTCCCATCCTATTTGTTCGCCACCTTTCACCACCGGGACTTTTCCACAACGCGCCAAGGTCCACGAACCCCGCCGATTACTGCCGCCCACTCGCATTGATCTATTTCGGCACCAGGCTCATGATTTGGTCCAGAAAGATTAACGGGCTGGACCAATGAACACGCTTTTTCTCTTGATGGCTCAGTATGATGGACGCCCGATCGTGCCAGTCGATGCGGTCTGCAAAGACTACTTCTCCCATCTGACCTTGCCGAAATTTCTCAGGAAGGTCAGCTCTGGTGAAATCGACCTGCCGCTGGTTCGCTCCGAGCGCAGCCAGAAGAGCGCAAAGGGCGTTCACCTCACGGATCTCGCCACCTATCTCGACAAGCGTCGCGAGGTCGCCCTGTATGAGCGTGATGCTTTCAGGAATTAAGGTGCGGCTTCTTCAGTGGAGCAATTGCGACAGCGCAGAATGCGCTTATCAAGCATTTTGAAAAGAGTGTTCTCGCGATATCAAGATGAGAAATGTGGCAGGCGGACTGGCCCAACACTTCAACATGAGAAGGGCGTTCTGATCCTTCGTCCGGCCCGGCAAACCGCTCAAGGTGAACTGCGGCGAGGCGAAAAGGGGTTGGCAGACACGTTCTGCGTGTTAAACTTTGAACAGGATTGGGACCGGGGGGGCTTTACCAACCAAATTTCTTTCACGCATTTCACCCTTTGATTTGGAGCCAGTTGTTTATGGAAGCGCTGGATATTGTCGACACCAAATTATTAATTGAACAGATTGTCTGGGCCTACTCCGAGCGGTTGCAAAGTGACACAGAACCAGATGAACTAGAGCGTTTTCAGTCCGTACTGGCTAATACGCTGTTGCGCTCGTCGCACATCGAATTGAAGCGCCATCCGCGCCGAAGTTTCGCGGTCGTTGGATCAGAGGAACTTGCGCGGCGTGATAGGATGAAAGAAGCGGTTCAAAGAGGTATCGCAAGCGAGTCTCACCTTTTACCAATTCCAGTGGCAATCGCATTTTGGCCATTGGATGCAAAACATAGGCCTAAAGAGCGAATTGGAATTCGCGCGTTGCCCGCGCCCTTGAAAGGGCAGTTTCCGCGATCGGTGTTTAAATCGGCTGACGGCAAACAAAGCTATGGCTACTTTGAAATCGCTTCTCTTGATACAGATTTACCTTTGGTGACATCGGCCTTCGCGTCTGCTCCTTCCCGGAGCACCGGAACTAAAGCAAAGCCGAGGCAGGCATTTCTGTTCGGACTGATTGGTTTAGTGTTGTTTGTCATTTCCATGTCTAGTGTTTATGCCACGGGCGAGTTGATTGGAGCAGCGCGTAACCAGGTATCAGATGCAGTCGAACAATTTGATGAGGCCGCACCTAGTGAACGTTGGAGTGGTCTGAGGGCGGCACTCGATGCTAAGTGTAAGCCGCCAAATAACGCAAGTGAGGGACCGTCCTTGGGCGGTTTATGCGACAATAGCAACCTCGCGACAGATCAATACGAGGCCTGCATAAACTCTATCGCTCCGGACGAAGAACAGGAGGTCAGCAGCCTGACACCTGCCTGCAACTTCGTGTGGGAAGAAGCGTTGCTTATTGCCGATTCCACAAGGAACCATGAGTTAACGTCAACTGGTGGGAAGTTGGACTGGGTCGCCACCCGCTTTGAGGCCATCCTGAGCTTCGCGAGGCTGACGAGTACAGACCTCAACAGGAACGACGCAATGTCACTTTCAGCCTATGCCTATTTGTCAATCGCTTCCCTGATCCTGTTGTTCTGCGCGTTTGGATTCGGGACTAAAGGCCGTTGGTGTGGATTGGTTATCAGCGAACAGAACCGAGTTTCGCTTTCTCTGTCACAAATCACCGCCTGGACAATTGTGCTGTTGTCTTCCTATGCCGTATACGCTGCGTTTAACGTCGGCTCCCTTCCTGGTTATAGCACATCCGACTTGTCCTTGTTTCCTGCTCTACCGGCTTGGACTTGGGCGGTCATGGGGATCACGGTTGCAGCACCTTTTGCCTCTTCCCTGATCAAGGGCAGCGCTCCGGAAGGCTGGGAGGAACATTTCAAAGCTGCGTCCGATGCCACAGGTCAGTCTTTTGAGGTGCGTTCCTTAGAATTCCAAAGCTCTGAAGAAGACGCAAGGTTAAGCAATCTGATCACGTCGGAAGAGATTGGCAAGGGTGACCAATTGGCGATCACCCGAGTGCAGAATGTCATCATCACGGCCACCTTGCTATTCACTTATACAGCGTGGCTCGTCGGTTCGATTTCGGCCCTTGTGCCCAGTTTCTTTCTGACCGCGTTTGCTGAAAACAATGCTGTTCTCCCAGTCTTCCCGGAACCCGATGCCACATTCACGGCGCTGCTTGCACTCTCCCACGGGGCCTACCTTTTAGGCAAGTTTCAACCTGCGGCGAAGGGCGATGCCGATCCGTAGAGCAGGGCGGCAAGTCGAAACGAAACACTGCGTTTCGGGCCATATTGGCACTGATCCGGGGTGCAAGCGTGGGACTTAGGGCGCTGTAGAGCACACTATTTTTTGCCCGCTACAGACGATTGGTTTGGAGGTTCTAACGATGGCCGACGTCACAATTCAACTGACCGAAAATCCGGTCGCGCTGTCGCTGACTGGCACGCAAAGCGCCCAGGGTGGAGACGTGTTGATCCGTACTGTCAACGTGATCAAAGAGTTTGGGGGCAGCACAGCCGAAGTGAACCTGGACCTCGCGAACTCGTTAAACGTACCCGCTGCGGTGCTTGATACGACCGCCGAGCCCTACAGGTTAAAGAGCCCAACCGAAGCGGACGATGCCAACGCCGCAGGTGCGCTTACCCGTTTGCGGCAAGAATTGGCCAAACGCCCCATCAACGTTACCCGCGATGCGTTCTTCAACTTGCCCAATGGCACTGTCGCCGGCGGCGCCCATGTGGCCATCGCCATCGCCGAGGACGGCAAGGTCACCCTAAGGGCCACAGCCAGCCTAGTGGTCGAAGCCGATATCCAGCTTGCCAGTTTCGCGACTACCAAGCTGAACGGAAGGCTGAGCTTTGCGCTTCGGATTACAGAGGACGAGGTCTCTGCCGCTATTGACATGATCCTGCCCGAGCAGCCCGAGCTTGGTTTTTCTCTGCCAGAGTTCGATTTGCCAAGCCTCTCGTTCGTTGGGGTCGCCATTGACAATATTCCAGACCTGACGACGCTCACCGCGCTGAAGTTGCCGGTGCCTGATTGGCTGCCAGATGATCTGATCAAAGTCTCTGGCGGCGCCCCGTTCACTGGAACCATTGACGATAACGGACTGCAGATAGAGGCTGGGTCCAATGTGCAGATTGAGGTCGCTGGCAGTGCCGCTGTCACCATCAAGGGCTTTCAGGTCGCGCACACCAGCGGCGATGTTTCCGTAACGGGGACTGTCGAAACCGCTGGCACCATTTCGATTGACGAGACTTTCCGCTTCGGCGGCGGAAGCTTCCCGATCCGAGGCGGCGTGCATATTGCGGACGCGATGTTTGAAGCCAACAGTGACGAAGTCGTGATCACATGGAAGATATCGCGTTTCTCGCTCGAAGCGACAAAGGAGTCGGACACAAGGATCGCGGTTGCGCTCGATCTGATATCCACCACGCAGATCGCGGTCGGTATAACAGAATGGGATCTAACCAACCTAAAGATTCTGGATCTTGGCGGCGATATCCGCCTCCCTGAGATCGGCAAGATTGGCGGCAAGATCAAAATCAAGTTTGGCGCACTTTGGAAGGATGCAGAAGAATTTCTGTCGCGGCTATTGCGCCTTCTTGGCGCGGTTGCCCGCTGGCTGGGGGACACGCTTGGCCCGATCCCGGGGCTATTGGCCGAGCTCGCCGAGACACTGGGGGAATTGCTGGCTGACGCGATCCTCGCGATCCTAAAAGCGCTAAAGGTTGCGCAGAATTATGTCACCCTTGAACTCAGATTAGATGCCGCGACCTTCCGGCCAGTACAGATCATCGTGACGATCAATGACCTGGAAGCCGAGGAGTTCGAGATTGGCGGCAGCTTTCTGAAACTATCGGGCGATCTGTCGATGAAGCCAGCACTGATCCTCGATTTCGAAAATCATTGGCAGGGTTTGGCGCTTTTGTCCGACACAGATACGGCGCCGCATGCGACGCTGTCCTCCAACCTCTGGATGGAACCAAAGGCAGACAAGACAAGCAGCATTCCACGCCTGAAGGACGGGCCAGAGACTGAACCGCTCCTTACTGTCGAAGCGACGTTGAAGGACAACAAAAACATCGTTTTGGCCGCCGTACAGCACGGCAAAGCAAAGTTCTTTCAAAGCTTTGGCGGCGAACGCGGCACCCGTATAGAGGCGACGATAGACGGCAAGACCTACGCGCTGAGCGAAGTTGGAGAGCTGACAGATTTGGAGGATTTGGAAACAGACGCCATTGACATCAAATTCGAAGCGAGCGCTCTAAAAGACAAGCTACTTGCTCTGATGCCGCAAGGCCCCGCGACCGGGGGCGGTGCCTTTGACGCGTTTGAGCAATACGTTCAAGTCGGCGTGGTCGACGACGAGGTCAGTTTCCCAGTGATCACGCTGGCGGTGCCGATCACCATCACTGTTGCCGAGATGAAGGCGGGACCGGTTGAACTCAAGCTCAGCCTTGATGTCTATACCATGCACTCGAAGCTAGAGGCCGGAGAAGAGGTCTTTATTGAAGGGTCGTTCGAACAACCCCTTTTTGGGATGAAGCTGAAGGGCAAGCCCAACGGAAGCAATCAGATTTTCCGGCTGTCCTTCGCTGATGGAGACGCCTCGCTTGCTTTGGCAAAGGGCGCATCGGTTGATGTAATCTTTGACCAACTTTCTGCTAGCGGCACTCCACTGACACTTAGTGCGACCGAGTTCGGCATAGGACGCGGCGGGCTGGACCTTGTAGCCGAGACGACCGAAACCCCTGTACGCCTCGCGGGATTGGACCAGCCGTTTCGCTTCACCAACGGCTCGATTGTTATCCGCAGAGGAGAGCTGCAAGGCGGCACAATCTCTGGCAGCGGGCCAATGCCGCCCGCATTGATCGGGGAGGCCAACGCCGAGATCGATATCGTCTTTGGTCGGCGCAACCGTAGGCTCGCCGTTACTTCTGCCAATGCCAAGCTCGAAAAAGAGGGCGAACCGCTTTACTCCACTGGAACAAAGTTCAAGGTAACGCTGGACGCGCTTGGCCTATCTTACCGAGAGCCAGAGTTCGGACCGGTCCAGTTCTTCTTCCAGCTTTGGGGATCGGCCAGCTTTGAACCTGCGCCCGGAGAGTTCGACGGCGGTATGCTGAAGAACATTCGCTCTGTGGCGATCAAGCTGGACGGTGCCCCGCTGACTGGGGACGGGCGCGAACTGATCAAGCACATCTCGTTCCTCGTGGAGCTTGATCCACCGTTACAGGAATCTCTATTCGATATCTTCGGGTTCGAGCTGCGAGGGATCGCCTTCTACCCCGCCTCTAAAAGCTGGCCAGATACGCCGCCTGCGATTGGCTTGTCTGGGCAGGTGTCCTTCCTAGAAGCCGGCGATGTTGTGTCATCCGAAATAGACTTTCACGAATTGCTGCTGGCACCACCTGAGCCTGGTGGATCTATCCCCCTGCCCCGGATACGCGCCGATGGATTGTCTGTCTTGCTAAGGGTCGGCGGCATCGCGCAGGTCGAGGCCTCGGCTGTCGCTGTCGATGGCACCATACCCACCCTTTATGCCCCGGTTGCGTTGCCCGCAGATGTCACCGCCGATGGGTTTTTGGCCTCGGGAAGGATCGACATATCAGGGCTGGGCGCTTTTGGCGGGGCGATGGGCTTTCTCGAGCTTCGCCGGGACGGCAACCCGCGGGTCAAACATGCGATGTTCCTTTACGGTCAAGCTGAAAAGCTGACAGAGCGGATCGACACCCCGATCGGGCCGCTCTTTATCCGCGAGGCGGGATTTGGCTTTGGCAAGAACTACACGCTTACGGCGATGGCAGCAGCCGACCGCGCGCGCTCACCCCGCGAATTGGTCAAAGCACTGGACGAAGTCTCGAAGGTGCAAGGCAATCTTACGAACTTCAACGCCTGGACGCCGCAATTCGACAAGGATGCCATTACGATTGCGCTGCGCGGTATGATCTCCCTCACCGCGACATCCACAAGCTCTGCCAGCTATGACGCAAAAGGTGAGAAGGAACTCGCCAACCCCTTGCTGATGGATATCGTTCTGGGGCTGCGCACAGACTTTACCTTCTTTGCAAATATTCGGGGGTGGCTGGCCTACAACTATAATGACTGGTTCATTGCCAGCAGCCGCGAACCCTTCAAAGAAAGACCAACCTTGCGGGGGTACCTCTATTTCTCGGTGCCCCGCAAAGAGCTATTGGCGCGTTTCCTCTCTGATCCAACAGGCATGATTGGCAATCATCCGGAATTGGACAAGAACCTTGTGAAGGCGATCCAATCCACACGGTTTGCCGCAACGCTTTATATCCGCCCTGGGCTCTATCATTGCGAGTTCGGTTGGCCCTATGAGCTTGGCTTCACGATTGGCAACCCGGGTGGAAATTTCCATCTCGATGTCTCTGGTGGCTTGGTTCTGCGGATAGAGGACGCAACGATGCTCTATGGGCTGGCGTTCAAGGCGTCGGGCCATATGGAGTTTGGCGGGATGGTCGGCAACGCCAATTTCGGTGCCAGCGCCACGGCCCGCGCCGATTTCCTTTTGGGCGCGAGGTTCATCGCCTACATCGCACCGCTTAATCCAAAAGACACGTTGTTTTATGGCGAGATCTATCTGAACCTCTCGTTGCGAATCAGCGTGAACATCTGGATGTCGTTCAAGGTCTTTCGCAAACGGTTCACCTTGCGCATCGGCTTTTCCATCGGGCTGACGATCTCTGTCTCCGCCGAGGTTGTTCTGTCGGGCCAGGGCGTCGGCGCGCGAGTTCATGCGGCGGTTGGGGTCAGCGGGTTTGGCCGGACCTTGTCTGTCGGGGTGGGCTTTTCATTTGGGGATTCTAAACTGGCCAACGCTAGGGCCCGCGTGGCACGCTTCATGGATCTGGGTCTTGGGATCGACCCGCCCAAGGAAGAGCAGCTTGCCGCTCCGGCCCCCGCGCCAGAGATCAACCGCGCCCGTCGGGCCCGAGATGCGGATACGCGGCTTGATACGCCCATCCCGCAACTGCCAAGCGCGCCACCGCCGGATCCGGATCCGAACACAAACATAGACGGCAATCCAATCAAGAAAACCGATTTTTGGGCACTGCTTTTTTCGGGCGGCAAAGACGAAAACGACAAGACCACCTACTTGATGGTGCTGGTGCCGCGCGACGCCTCTGGCGACCATACGCCTGAATCGACCTTCTTTGCGGAGCCTTTCGAGGTCAAAACCGTCGACGGAAAGATCGCGCACAATCGGGATTTGGACTTCGATTACAAACTGACGATTTCTTCCGAATGGGCAGGTATACGGCACCTGGCGCGCGATGGGGGCAGGTTCACGCTGTCGGAACTGGGCGCAGAAACGCACGAACTGAAAGCCAGTTTGGACCTGGAGGTCGGGCAATCAGGACAAGGCTCCATAGATCTCAACGCACTGATGGCCGAATGTTTCCTTGATCCCGCTCCCGGTAACGTCTTTCCGTACACAGAGCCGCTGACAATTTTGCACAGCGCGGCCGAGCGCCAGCAGCAACCCTCGGCCCGCGATCAGCGGGCGCGCCAGGCCAGCCGCAATACCAACGACGCAAAGCTGGCCGCCTCTTTGGTCGCCGAGGAGAAACGCAGCGCCCTGATCACCAAAGCGGGTGAGAGCGCCTTTGAAATGGCTGCCGAGGCGCGCAGCCGGCACGGCCGGTCGGTTGTTGACAAGTGGGCACTTGGCGCTGGGGAGCTGGCCGCGCCGGATTTTGGCCTAACCTTCGTGATCACGGAAGATCACATCAAGAACAGTGATATATCCAAAACATCCCAGTTTTCCCTGGAAAAACGGATCTGGACGGGGGGTGCGTGGCAAACGGTGTCCGGCAGCGTGACGCTGCTCAACCCGCCCGATGAATCCTACGCGGAAAAGCAGCCTCGTCTGGATGACGATAAAATCGAGGTGGATCAGGATGGCTTCAAGCTGCTCTGGGATCTGGAGCCCGCTTTTGGATCGTCCGAGGATATCGGTTTCGACAAAGACCCAGAGACCCTGCTGGCTCATTACAGGATCGAACGCAGCTTTGAGGGGTCAGCCACGCCCTGGACAGCTGAGTTCAAGACCCGCACCGCAACACCGCTGGAATATGACAAAATAGACGGGTTGAGCACACGGCGCGGCCGGGCGCGGATGCACCTTTGTGATGACTTCAGCCAGGGTGACGTGCCCGAGGACTTGCGGGCACTGCTGATCGGCGCGCCCATACCGTCGGGCCGCAACCCCGTCGATGTCTGGACAGAAGCCTTCGGACCCAACGTTCAGGCCAGCGTTGTCTACAAGATCGTCGCGGTAGACATCATGGGCACCGAGACGGGGCAGCGCGTGCTGGAACACCGATTGAACAAGCCCGCCACACGCGCCCCTGCCCCATTGAACGCCGAAATACTGGTGGCGCATCAAGACGGGCTGCCTGTTCTGGCGGATTTTGACACTGTGCGCGTGCCGCTTCCGCATCTAGAGCTTGCAATCGACATCGCCAAGCGGAAGGACTTTGAGGACGCCGTAGAGTCCGTCTATCAGCTCCGGGTCCGCGCCTTTGCGTTGCGCGGCGGCGGCCAATACGGTGCTGATGCCTTGGACGACAGCCAAAACCGTCCTGGGCAGGCGGATATTGATAGCTTCCGCGATGATTTAGACACCGATCTCTTCCTCGTCCCACTCGACGAGAACGAAACCGAGCAAGGGATGAAGATCACCTTGCGGCTGCCTCCCGAAGACTCTGGTGGGGACCAAAAGGAACGACTGAAAACCAGACACTTCCACGTCCTTACGCGCCTGGGCGCGGCCGTAGAACCACAATCAGAGGAAGAGGCGCACAAGGCCATTGCCGAGGCGTTGCGGTTGCCACTGACGCCAACACCTGCCGATGAGTTGCGCGCATGCCGGGTCTTCCTGCGCAACCTTGGCCAGATCGAAAATTCCGCCGAGGCCACGTCCTCTGGCCCCTGGCTGACGGTGCAAATGCAACTGGTTGTGCCGCCAGCGCTGACGGAGAACTCGGAAGACAAGCCCCTCAACTATTCGGCGACGGTGGAGCTTCTAGAAACGCCGCTGAGCATTCCGTTCCTCGCCTTGCAGCAGGACCAGGTCGAACGCGCCGCCGGGCGGTTGGAGTTGGTCTATCCCGAGACGGCGATCTCTTTGGAGGATTTCCTGAACCCAGAGATCGAGCACCGTACCTTGCGGCGGCTTGATCCAGAGCTGCGATCGGGGATCCGGCTGGATTTCAACGCCTCTGCGGCGCAGCTCTCCAATGATGACAAAGGCCAGTTGAATGGCCTTGTTGCCGGGTTCGACATTTTCGAGGCCAGTCCGTCGCGCCTGCGGATGCGGAGCGAAGCAGAGATCGGCGTCACCCGGGACGCCGTTGTCGAAGATGCGAGCAAACGCGCCACCGTCAAGGTTCTGCCCCGCTCGCTGGCCGGGCTCTTCCCGGACAAGCTACCGGATTTCCGGAACCTGGAAGTCCGCTATCCCAGCGAGACCTGGCGCACCGATCCGGCAAATATGGGCAATCGGCCAAGGGCGCGTTGGTACTCGGACGCGGAATCGCTCGTCGCCTTCCCCGAACGCCGCCTTAGGCTATCGCTGTTCCCGACCACTGATGAAACGTTGATCTCGGCCCTTCTAGATGAATTCCTGGCCTCTGAGATCACCGTTTCCGTGCAACCTGTCGCATTTCCGCCAGATATCAAAGCGCAGCCAGGTAAGACAAAGATGGAAACCTGGGCCTCTTACTTTGAGCTAGAATCCAAGCCGGATTTGATCGCCGGAACCGAGCAAACACCAGAGTCAATTACGCCCAGTCCCGGTGGCGGCGCTGCAAAGACCCTATCTTCCGCCGAAGATGCCGGTATCAAAGCCTCTGAACTTCGGGCGATGCTGCGTGGCCTTGTTCTGAAGGATAATCCGGATCTACACGAGCACTACCGCACCTGGCGCAGAGGCGGCTCGAACCCGGACGCGGCGGACGCATATCGCGTCCGTGTCACGATCAAAGCGCAGGAGAAAACTGGCGCAACACCGCGCGCAGAGACCATCGAAGTCAATCCTGCAACGCCGTTGCACCCTGTGATCGCCGACACGCTGGACGCGCTCAGCTACAAAAAGATCGACCACACGGGCGGAACTGCCACTGCGGGGCAAGTCTATCGCGCCTATGAGGTGGAGCTAGAGCCCGTGCCACCACAAGAAACCAAAGGCTTTGACGCATTGCTGGACGCCCACAGCCCCAGCAGCGACCCCTATGGCTGGTCAGCGCTGCGCGCCTTTGGTCTCGCGGCCGGGTTCCGCGTCTATGACATTGACGCCGCACGCTTCTTGATCGGCAAGGAACTGCTTGCGCATGTGAACACCTGCTTCATGGGAGCCCTGGACCGTTATGCTGCAGAGGGCGTCGACCTCGGCCACCCCAGTGTGGAGCTTGTGGACCTGCCAGAGACCTTTATGGGGCTTAGTTCCATGGATGATCGCAGCATCTCTGACTCCGAGGATGCGAAGCGGATCCTTCGGGGCGACACGGCGATCCTGCAGATCGGGCTCAGGCCGCGGGCCGCGCAGCAGCGCAAGCCGGAGAAACCGGAAAACGGGAGCACTTATCAGCCAGATTACGACGTAAAGTACCTCGTCGTGACGCTCGAGGACCAAATGGCGTTGCAGGGCGCGCCTGCGGATCCTTCTGTGACCTTCCCCGATGGTTTCATCTTCGACACTGTTGGCCTGCCGGACGCCGACGGGCTGGGTGCCACACGATTTGCTGCGGATGCCACGGCAACGCGCGTCTTTGGCGAAGGCTCGGGCATCGCTGCCGGCGTGACGGTCAGTCTGGACCGGTTGCGCGCGCTCCAGCCAGGAGACGTCTGTTTTGTTCTGCGGGCCACACGGATCGATCGGACAAAGAAAGTCGGACCCGGCCACCCGGATCTGAAGGCGCTGCAGGATGTTGGGCTAGACGTTGGAGACTGGCACGCACATCCGGTGCTTGACGGCGCGCCCTCACCCGCGTTTGAGACCTTCCCGGCGCTGGACCCCGTCATGGCGGCGTTCCTGCAAGCTCGGCGGCCAGAGTGGCATCCGATCACCCCGCTCGAGACGTTGCTGGAATGGCTGCCACCGGATCACCTTCCAAGTGCGGATCTGGCGATTGGCGATGTCACCCAAAGCCGCACCCGCTTGGAGACGTTGGTGCCGCTCGTAGCCCGCGTGACCGCATGGACGGCACGGTTCTTACCGAATGGCTCGGCGCAAGTTGCAGAGGACAGCTCTGGCGCGCCCAAAGCTATCGTGGCTTTCGCCGCTTTGACATCGGAGGAAAGCTACGCCCGCGTGCCCGATGGCTATGGCCGCGTCAGCGCCTTTTTCATCGATCCCGCGCGCTTGGGCCGAGAGCATTACTTTGCCATCCGCCCCTATGGCCGCTACGCGAATATCGAGACCATGGTCTCAGGTCTTGGAGAGCGGCCCATCACGCTTGAAGGTGGGTTGCCGGACGCGTGGCAGAACCACTGCGTTGCCGTATCGCTCGACCGGACGAAACCGCCGGAACCCCCGGCGATCTTGGCAGCGCGGAAGTCGCCCGTTCAATCGCGCAATGGTGCCACCGGTATCGAGCTTATCATCGCCCGTACACCAGATCAGGTCGCGTCGGAGGCGAACCTGGACGCAGAGCGGGCGTTGCAAGGCGCATGGACGGGGCTAGAGTTGCGCGCGCATTACCAGGGGACCGCGCTTGCCCAGACATTGCTGAACGATGCCGATTTTGACCCCTTCGCCGGGTTTGAAACAGCAGAGTTCCAACCGGCCTCTGACGATCCCCAAACACATGTGCAGGTCTTCACGCCGGATGCGTTGATCGACATGCGCAGCGCCGCCCCCGACGCGTGGCGCGGGGCCATCCGCTATGACTTGTCAGGCCTGCCGCATTTCTTTGAGACCGTCGCCTTGGTGCACCAATCTGCCGGCGCGGTCGTCTCGGACATTTCGGCAGCGCCGCTGCCGCGATCCGGGCGGAAGCCCAATTTCCCGCCATTTGCCGAAGCCGTCTTGGAAACGGACCCACGGCTTGGTGCGGCCTGGGGCATCGCTGATCGGCCTGTGTGGTCGATCACGCATCAGACCGCGCCAAGCGGCGAGGTCAACGCCCATATTGCCTTCGATCTGCCGATGATGCGTAATCTGGACCTCATGCCGGGGCGGGACCTGTTGGCCTGGACCAATGGCAAGGTGGAGTCTGCCGGACCGGTTTATTTCTTGCCGGATGTCAGCACCAGCTACCGGATCTCGACCGACTCGGCCGATCTTGGCGCTACCGTACCGCAAATTGATCTTCTACCCGTACGATCCGCCGATGCCACCGAAAAGTTGTACAGCGCCAGCCTTGCTGGAGACAGGTTTGCCGGCATCGTCGGCGATAAGGTTGCGGTGGTGGAACAAGCCGGGTCCAACAAGACAAACTGGCGACTTCAAATCACCGCTCGGATGCCGGGCACCGTGCCGTTACCGGCAGACCCAGACTTGCCCGCTGTGACCCTTCCAGACACCGCTGTTTTCACAGTGCTGCCAACCGGGTTTGACGCAAAACGTTGGGCGAATTGGGCACCGGTTCGGCGCTTTGCCTTCACAGTGCTTGCACCCGATCCAGCCGCCATCTCGAGTGTTGTCGCGGCACTAGAGCCCTTCATAGACGCGACGTCTGTCGAAGCGCTCATATCGGATCTGCAAGACGCGAGCCTTGCCGCTGGGGACAGGATCGAAGCAATGCTGCCGCTTGGTCTTGCAAAGTTGGACTTGCCCCCCGCACTCAGCGACGCCCCGGCGGATTATGGCGCTTTCGCATTCCCCGAAAGCCTGGACCGGCTGGGCCTCAGCGACGCGGATGTCGCGCTGTTTATGACCTATGCGAGCCAGTTGGACGTGGGTTCCAAGGGCATCGCAATTGGTCTTCTGGAGGATCTACAGGACGTTTGGGCCGCAACCCGCAAGGTCAGCCACACGCGTCTTGGCGCGACCTATGTCGCGACGACGGTAACTCAACCGCAAGGACCGGTTGATGCGCCCTTCGCGCATTTCCGGATCGTCCAGTACAGTCGGACAGACGAAACCGTGCTGACCGCGGACAATCTGCAAGCGTTGATCGACGCGCTGCAAGCTCTGACGGATACTGATCGCTTCGTTATTGGCACAGCCGTTCGCGCATTGCGGCAGGTCGAGCCCGATACAGTGCTTGCTGTGACTCTGCCTCTGGCCATCGGCACCGCAGCGCCGACTGTGGCAGAGCTACAGGAGGTGCCAGCAGTTGCCGGGGCAGAGGAATCCCTCGCAGGGGTGCATTGGCTGCCCGACACGGGCGCACTTTCTGCGCTGGGCAATCACAACGCTTTGAAGGTCACCTATTTCCGCATCGCCAAGCGGATGATCTTTGGCCAGCAGTCACAGGTCCGACTGACAGGCTTCGCTGGAAGCGATGGCGCGAAGAGCGTCAGCATCGACCAAAAAGGAGACCAGCTATGACCCCTTTGCGTAAGATACGTGTGGTTGGTCCAAGCGCTGACGGTAAACCGCTCTGGAAGCTTGAAACTGACGTCGTTTATGGCGGAGAGAGAACCAAGCAGGGTCGCGTGGTAGACAACGTCGCTACTCTACGCGGGCTGACGCTGTCAAACGCATCGCAGGTCGTCAAGAATAAGAAAGACGGCGAGACATTTAACGTCCATGCTCCAACACTGTTACTGGCCAAACAGCGGTTTGAAGAGGGACGCAATGCTCGGATATTTGACCCGGTTTACCCTTCGACAATCTTCAACCTTAAGGGAGAAGATGAGAGCGAAAACGACCTCTTTTTGGCGGCGCCTGAAGATTGGCCAGATACCGAAGTTGGCAGCGGCGGGACACCTGAGATCACAACACCTGACATGCGTTGTATTGCCGGTTCGATCGATCTGCGCCTGCCTGCAACATCCGGGTTGGCACGTTTCTTGCACTACAACGCGGGCACCCACAGCGTTTTCTCAGGAAATAAGCTCAGAAACAACAAGTCCGAAGGATTGAAAGTCACATTGGTCCCAGAAGGGATCGAGATCGACCTTTGGATGCCCAACCCGTTCCAAGACCTTCCCACAAATCCCGCGGGGGGCGGCGCACAGCCTGACGCCTCGCAGATGGAAGTCATTCCGGTTCGTATCCGGCTCGAATGGGCAGACCGCGGCTATATTGCGCGACTTGTCGACGTTCATACCAAGGCGATGGCCGTGGCGGATGTTGATCTGATGACGGAATTCGCGAACGCAATCCTGGCTTTGAAAGACGTCAACTCCCCCATTTTGGCCGAGTTCGACACACGCAGCGCGTTGCCGCCCTTCGCGTGGCGTCTGGATCAAGACCACGGGGCGCTGCACGTCAAAGCGCAGGACGGCAGCGGGGACGATTGGCGGATCAAATTGGACCCCGATTTGATTGTTGTGCGGCTTGAAACGGATATCGGGTTTGGCTCCGGCCAAAAGGCCATCGCGCGCCTTGATCTGGACCAGCGCGCCTCCGAAAGCGGCGTCGCGCCCCGGTTGGACCTAGTGAAGAACGGTGACCGCACCACGCTGCGCTACGCGTTGAAGGAGGATGGCGCGCCCGCCCCCCTGCTCGAAGCGCATTACAGCAAGCCAGCGAACGACGTTTTTGCGTTCTCACATATTTCAACGCGCGAGGGGCTGCCGGCCTATACACCGCTAAAAGAGGCCGCAGACCGTCGGCAACAGCCGAACGACGACACCCAAGATGTCATCCTTCCCGTGGGGGCCGGTACGCTGCAATTACAATGGGATAGGGCCAATTCAGGAACTGTTGCAGCCGGCGCGGCACCGCCGCAGCGTTCCGCGCTTCAGGGGAATTGCGTGTTCCTGGTGGATGCAGACGAGGAAAGCCAGGGCAGCGACCGCCCAGAAACCGCTCGTTTCGCGGTTGAGGTGAATGACGCCGGCCAGACCGAAGCGGCGATCACCTGGAAAACGGGCGAAGCGGTTGCAATCACGCTTGGCTTTGACGGGGTCACGGGCGCTTTGCGCTCGGCGCTTTGGACCGCGGAAGAGGCAGCGACGCCCGAGCGGCTTTTGCCGACAGGTCGGCGCGACCCTGCCAGCTTGTACGAATTGGCACCGATTTTTGGGGCCGTGCCAGAAAGGAACAGCACGCTCACCTTCACCAAAGGCACCACGGGGCAGACGCCATCGGCGCATTGGCAGCTGACCCTAGACCAAGATAGCAAAGCGCTGCTTTGGACCGCGACAGAGGGGCTGCCGCTGGTCACGGCGGCACCGATGCTGGCGGCAGGCAAAGGGGACCGCCCGTCCGAGTTGCGAAGCCTCGTGCCAGTGCGCCTTGGGGCACCTCTTGTGCTAGGGTCTGGCCAAGGCGCGCTGATGGATGTGGTGACTGACCCCAGCGGGGACACAGATATTCCCTGGCCCTGGGCAACCCCGATTTCAGAGGCAAGCTGGGGGCCGGCACAGGTGCAAATGGTTTCTCCGGTCGCGCCTGGTCTCGACTATGCGGTCACGCCTGGGCAGCTGCCGAGCGCCGCAACGACGCAAGTGTCGCTGCGCTATGACCTTCCGATCCTGGACGAGCTTTTTGCCGGGGTCAGTGCCGAAGAGTCCAAGCAAGACAACGACACCCAAACACCTGTGTCCCCGCCGGCGGTTTTTGGCGTACTTGACTTTGACGAGATGGCTCGGCTGTGGACCAAACGCAGGTTCCAGCTTGCCGCCACACGCACGCAGGATGCGCGGGCCACGGGGTGGGCCCAAATGGGCAACGCAGTTCCGGGCCCGGTCAAGCTCGCCGCACCTTACAGTGCCGATGCCACGCTAAGCTTCACGCAAGACTATGAACTCGCCCAAGGAGGTAAGATCCAATTCGGCGGATATGTTCTAAAGTGGACCGGCGAGAATCCGGAGTTGTTCAGTGGTGAGAAAGCCCTGCTTGGCCCGATGCTGGGCGACGGCGACACGCCTTTGCCGTTGAAGATTGTCGGAGGCAAGCTGCGACCACCACAGGCCACGGAGGAGCCCGATCTTATTATAGCCGGGTTCGCGCCGGATGCCTACACCACGGCAAGCGGTCTTGCAGATACACGCGGCACGTCCATGCAGGCCGGAGTCACCACCAGAAGCGCCGGAATCACACGCGAGAGCGCATTTCTTGAGGCCCCGAATGAGCAGCAGATCGACGTCGCCCTTTTCACCCATTCCAATGCCCTGACGGTAACGGGGTTCGGGAACGATGCATCGGTGCGGTTCTGGGTAAGGGACTTGCCGTTGATAAATGATGTCTTCGACGCCGGGACCAACCCGATTGAGGGCGGTATCGGCCCTGACCCCAGCCCGTTCGAGGCTGCGGCCTTGCAAACTTCGCTTTTCGAATGGCGCTTTTTTGAGGATCGTGGCACGGGCCAGCCGCTGCGCTTTCACATTCGTCTTGGTGCGCTGGACCTCGCGCCGCTGCGGCTATTGTCCTACGCACCTGGCGGGGATGCGTTTGTTCTGATGCGGGCCGCCCTCGCCGCGCCAGAGGCAACCGTGCCCCGCGCGGAGGCACCGTATGAGACGGGGCCGCTTCTGGTGATGCAACTAAAGACGACGGTCGATGGGATGGCCTTGACAGAGGTTGCCGCCGTTCGACTGAAGCCGCGCCAAGACCCTGACGACTCGCTGTTCAACGGGCTCTACGACTTGCAAGACGGCACATTACAGCCGACCGGAGAAAAGCTGCGATTTGATTTCGAGGTCGATCTGACAGTTGATGTGGCGGGCAAGCAGGATGCAAACATCTCCCGTATTGCCATCAGCCTATCGGGTACCCCGACTGTCAAAACCGGCGGATTTGTCCTATCGGATGTCACGCTTGAGTTTGACTTTATGGGCCGCAAAGTCGCGTTGAAGGTCACACTGACGGCACCCGACCACTATTTCTACACAGCGTCACACACGCCGCCCGACGGGTCTGTCTGGATACAGTCGGCCGACTTGAAACGTGTTGAGGCCGATTGGGCGCTTGATCTCTCGCTCGGGGCTCAAGCCTCGCTTCGACCCGGCGGGCCGATCGTGCTGCGCAGCGCGCCCGACGCGTTGAAGTGGCTGGGTCTCGACAATGTTGTGCCAACGCAGGTGCAGGTGGATATCGAGCGCGCCAGCCTTTGGATCAAACGAAAGGATAGCGCCGGGGACAGGCCGAACTCTGCCGAACCGATCGACGGGATCGCGGTCCACACCGTTACCGCTCTGCGTTACAGTGCCGCCTTGGCGCTCGGCATCGCGGACAAGTCTCAGACAACACCGGTCTGGGGCATTCAGACGGCATCGATCCTGGCCGAGGTGACCGGCGGACGGATGACAGAGATCGGCCAAGGCACCGACGCTCACACCAGGAACGAAAGCCTTTCGCTGCGCAGTCATACCACCTGCCGGAAAGGGAATTGGCAAAGCCGCGTCGGCCTGGACCGACACCTAACCGAAACGGTTGGCACAGACACCAAAAGGAACGTGTTTGCATTTCAGACCAGCGGGATCGCTTGGGACCCCGAGGCCGTTACAGTGACGGTGCCAACGGGTGACAAAGCCCGCTTCGAGGCGAGCACGGTCGAGACGAAAGTTGCCGCACCCTATCAGCACGAGGTCAGTATCAGCCTGCGTGACCACTGCATTCCGGTCGATGCGCTGCTTCAGGCGAGCTCTGGAAAGGTGCGGCTGACACAGTCGGTTCAGATGCAGGTTCAAGTCCGCCATAGATTGATGCGTGGCGATACCCTGCAAAAAGAATGGCGGACCCTAGAGACTGGGGTGCTGACCAACCAAGCGCTTTGGCGGAATGAACTCGATGAGCGTTTTGTCTTTGGGCCGCGCTACATGTCGACAAATGCCAAATACCGTGACCCATCCAGCCTCCGGCCAGAGGCTCCGGGCATCGGTAGCCGCTCTGTGATGCTTAGCGGCTTTGACGACGGCGTGCTGTTGGAAAGGCTAGATGGCAACTCGTCGCGATTGGTTCTTCTGGGGGGGTCGCCGGGATTGCTGAAGAGCGGCGAAGATACGCTTTTCTTTGGTCTGCCCTGGGTAATCAGTTTCGACGATGCCGAACCCTTGCCCGCGCCTTTGGACGCGCTGATGCAGTTCTCAGAAAGCACGATGACGTGGAAAGCCGCGCAGTTTGACAGTTCCCTGTTTTCCGTGCCGTCCCAGTCGGTTCCGTCTTCCGTGACGATGCCGTCAAACCTGCTGTCCAGCGACGACATCGAGAAGTTCATACACGCGCAAGGGGGCTTCCCCGCTGCGCCTGTTTCGGCGCGCCTTCTGTCCCGCATGGCCGAACAGACTTACATCGAACCGGCCCAGTGGGACGACACGATCCCAACGGCGGACTGGCCGTTTTTCCTGAAAGCGTTGGTTGGCCTTAAGGCCGCACTCGGCGAAAACCTGGACCAGTGGCGTATCACGTCCCTTAGCGCCGCCGTGCCGAGCGACCTTCTGTTGCTTGATCTCGCCGCCGAGAATACCGAGGCCAATCTGCCGAAACCCGAGAAACGGCGAGAATTCAGGCTTCTCACCTTCTCTGCCGATGGGGACATCAATTGGTTTTCGTTGGATCTTCCGCCCGGTGTCTCTGACCTTGAGACGCTCAGCGAACAATTGGGACCTAATCGGCAGATCGAACTTGCTGTGGCGCGGGATGCAAGCCTAAGGCTTGCCGGCTTTGCCGATCTTGTCTCCGGCTTTGACGAACAGGTCGACGCGAACCCATTGGGCATGGCACCGATCGCCCTGAAGGACAGGTTCTACGAGTTTGGTCGGGTCACAGAGCGTTCACTGATCGATCCCGGTATGCAGATCTATGCATCGGCGGCACTGGGATGGCCCGGGTCCGTCGCGCATGCTGCCCCCAGCACACAGGCGATGGTCGGCATCGCGGACGCGCCCGTTGTGTCGAAGAAAGCGGGCCTGGCCGCACGCAGCGCGGCCTTGTCCAGTGGCGCGGCTGTTGCACTGGGAATCGAGACGGGCCGCTACCTGGCGACACAAAGCCGCTCGGTCTATGAACACGGAGACGGCTACGCCTTGGCCAGATTGCCCGCCCCGCCTGCACAGCACCTCTCGCTCTTGCCGCCACGGGCGCGCACGCCATTGCCAGACCGCCGGACCCGCGCGTTGGCACGGCTGCTCAGCACATCTGGAGATTTGCCACCAACGATGGGGATGATTCCGCCCGCCTTTGGCCGGGGGTATATCGGCGCGCGCCCTGGCACGTTGCACACATTTGCTGACACGGTGCTGACCGATGGCGCGGATGGCCCGGCCAGTGTCGCCGGTGCCCCGGAATTTGGGCGCGCAGCCGTCCTGTCACCGGTGATGGCGCGCCAGTTGCGCACACCCCGCTCCCCCGCCTTGCCGCTGGACGATACATTCGATCTGAAAATACGTCGCCGCACATTTGTCTCAGCCGCAGACAACATGGACGACAAAGACAAGACGGTGCTGATCCGCGACGCCGCCGCTGCGATGTGGCGCCTTAATCAGACGCGGTTCGTTCTGGATTTGCTTACAAGATCAATCAACCCGGTGGACGTTCTGGCCGCCATCGAGAGCGGCAAGAGTTTTGAGCTTGACCTTGCGCTGTCCCATAAGGGCCCCGAAAACGTGATGACCGCCCTTGCCCTGTCCGGCTTCCTGGAAAAGTCAAACCCGGATGGCACAGCCACGATACGCGCGTGGATATCAGTAGGAGCGCAAAGGATTTCGGCCGAGCGCATGAGTTGGAAGCCATCAGCGCAGCCGAACGGCGCCGCGCTGTCTATAACGCTGGCCTTTGCAAATCTAGACCTCACGCGCCTCTTGGAAGAGCTTCGCGATCCCGACCCCGATACCCCGGCCCAGCTTCATTTCTACTTCTTCGGCCCGGGCGCTGCGGGCAACGCGTTCCTAGAGACAGGCAACGCACGCATCACCGCAGCGAAAGATGAGGCCCTGACATACGGTGTGCCGACCACGCTTTCTTTGCCCATTGGGCGCAAGCCGCTGGGCCGGCCCACCCCGAACATTCGGCTTCGCACCTATATCTTTGCCGACCCGGCCTTTGATCGGGTGCTGTCCAGCCCCGGAAAAAGCTCTCCTATCATCCGAATGGGCCAAGACAAGGCGACGGTGCTTGCGGTCGATCGTACTGAATACGATCTGACCCAAACGCTGTATTTTGCCTTTGGCTTCTTGGTCGATGGCGGGTTCAAGCCTGATCCCGGGCTGGTGGGGACATTGACCCTAAGACTCAAGCGCCAGCCAGAGCCCGGGGTCGATCCAGTGGCGGTTGATCTGACAATCGAGGATTTGAAGACCGATACCGAGCTTGCCTCTGGCAAGGCATACGCGCTTCCGCTCAGCCGACTGAAGGCCAAGGATGACGGGGCGCAGCCCACGGCAGGAGACCAGTTGGAGATCGAGATCACCCTGGACACGAACGGAGAGATAAAGACCGTTGGCATAGAGTTACCGATTGCCGAGCGTGTCACCGATCCACGCCCCGCCGCTGTCTATTCAGCGCTTGGCTTGTCGCCATCGTTGCGACCGCGCACGCATTTGCACGCAGCGGCCCCGGCGCCGGATCGGGTTGAGTTTGTCTCGCTGGTCGAGGACTTGGCCAGAGGGCATATCCGCAAACAGGCCATCTTTGAATGGCACGAAGCCGACCTTGCCGACGCGCCCGATTCTAAGTGGCGCACGCTGACCAAGACTGACCGTTCGGGCGGCGCACAGCTCCCAAGTCGCTTTGAAGACTTCACGCCTCCACTGTCTGCGGACGACTTAACACCATAAGCAAGAACCCAGGTCATTCTTTCTGCCTTTGGTTTAGGTTACTACTTGTCGCTGTTCATTCGTTTTCGACCGGGCCCGAAAAACAACTCGTTTCCATACAAAAAAGGAACAAAACTATGGTTTCGGTAGGTATCGTTCAAACAATTTAGGCGCCATCCGCAGGAGGAAAACCAATGGCAACCACATCCGTTCTCTCTTTGGGCACCCGAAAGGACGCAGGCTACTGGTCCGATACAGCCGCTAGCGAGTTAAGCTATTCAAGCACCCACAAGATCACTGCGCCCAAACCGTCGCTTGCCGACATCAAGAAGGTCTTTGGTGCAAGCGACGACTGGCTGTTTCTGGGCGGCCATTTCACCCATGCCGACCACCTTTACAACGAAGCCGGCGATGTCACGATCCGATTCGAAAACAATGGGGTCAAAGTCGAGCACACCGAAGGAACGGTGACGCTCACGAAGGGCACCGACTTTCAACAACACGGCAAACTTAAGGCATTGTTCTGGGGCGGTTGCGACGTTCATTCAAACGCTTCGACGGTGGCCACGATGCGCACACTTTTCGGAAATCCGCTTATGGTTGGGTGGCATGGCACCACGGGGTGGGAGGTGTTATATTCAGTGATGGGCGGCTATGGCAACAACTCTCCGCACAGCACTCGCGACTTCTTTGGCCGGGTCAAATCGAACCCAAGCAATGCTTCAACAGTGCGTAAGGCCTGGCTAGATACGGCAGGTGACACGACTTGGGGGGCGGCAACGCCCTCATTTGAGTCGCGCTTTTCGGTCATCATGCCTGATGGGTACGAGCACAAACTACCAAGCCGCTCACAACTCACGTCTTAGGCGTTTGATCCTCTAGACTGGCAGGTATGGATGCTGTGCAATTGCCGTTTCTTTTTGGCGAAGTAAATGTCTGACCCGGCTCTCGGCTTTTGAAGGCCACTTTGCAGAGTTGCGGGTATGGGAGCAATCGTTCCGACGCTGACTTCACTCAACTGCGGGAAGTTACAACATTTTTGACAACATCGCGCTACAGGCCTGACAGGGCTATCGCGTTTGGAAATTTGAGCGTGAAGAGGGCGGACGGAGCGTGAACTTTTGGGCTCTCTCGCTGCGTTCGTGGTCAAGTTTCGATGATTTTCGATCTCTATGTGACGAGGCAGACCCAAACGCGATTCCCCTGACAGGCCTGAACAAACTATTGGTAATAAGATGTAATTTCTTACCATCCGTCCAATCCATCAAACGCGCGATGGATATACGCCGAGATACTATATTGTGCGGGATTATTGCCATACTAATCACATCCCGATGTCGGCCAGTTCTGCTGATGCTCTATTCTGGTCACTTTCTTGCTTGTTCTCTACTTTTCCAAAAACTTAATAATGTCGCGCAGCAGAGATCAATATTTGAGAATGCTCGTTCGGGAAATGCCACTTAAGTGTCAGCGCCTGAAGAATCGCCGATACCGATAGTTCCGCACTAAAGCTCCTTTTATTCCTCCTGTCACACGCCCAAACTTGCCACCGAGCCCTCCCAAGGGCTTCGGCACGCTTGCTGTGACGGTTATCGATAGTTCGGACTGAACCGCTCATTGCCAACCGCTGAGGGTTGATGGGTCGACCTGAAGATGCTCCTGTTACGCTACTAGTAGGGGCACTTCGATGCGATTCCTGTTTAGATTCCTTCTTTTGCCATTGACTTTACCACGGCGCCTTCTTCAATTCCTTTACGCGTATGACATTTTTATTTCCTACGCCCACGAGGACGGACCAGAGTATGCGAGAGCTCTTGACCAAACGCTGAGCCAAACGCACACGGTTCATCTTGATACACGCGATCTGCATCCGGGCCAAACGTTGGATCTCTTGACGCGGGTGCGTGTTCGGAGCGCGCGGCTACTTGTCGTCGTCGCGCGCCCGGCTTCTCTGGGCGTGTCAAAGTGGGTGCGCCGCGAGGTCGACGCTTTTCATGAGACCGGCCGGGCACCCGTGCTAATCGACGTCGATAACTCCATCGCTCCCGCACTGGATAACCCGACACAAGGCACGCTTTCCGAGTGGTTGGCGGAGCAAAGGGTTCACGACGGTACGACCGGTGAGATAGATCCGATTATCTGGATTTCTGACAACAAAGGCGCTCCGCCACAGGTGCCCCGCCTACCCGATGCGGACATAGCACAGCGTATCTTGGATCGGTTCGACGGTGACAGAATTGAAACACGTCGCCTTCGTGTCGTCACCGGAGCTCTGGGGCTAATGTTTGCTTTGACCTTGGGCGCATTGCTGCTTTCATATGCCGCGTATCTGTCAGAGCGCCGTGCTACGTCCGAAGCGCTAGCGAATGCGGCCCTTTCCGCGGCGACTGGATCTGATCTTGATGATGGCTTTGCGGCTGACGCGCTCCTCCGAATTTCACGCGCACTTGCGATCGAGCCCACATCAAATGTGTTGGCTGCCGCAGCGCGACTCGAGGGGCGGATTCCAAGCGGCCTCGCCTATGCCGCTCGTGATTTCGCGCCGCTCGGCCCGCTCGTTGTGACTGGAGATGGTCGAGTGTTTGTGAAGGAAAGCAATCACTCGGTTCACGAAATCGAACCGTCGACTCTGAGCGTCGTCAACACATGGAGCAACGACACTCTTTCGATGTCAGGAATTGGAAACGTAATCGCCAACGACGCCGGATTCACCGCTTTATCGGCGCGAAACGCGGTTCGGATCAGTCCGGAGGGAGCCGAGGAGTTCTCGGTACCGAGCTGGCATGTTGCAGAATCCGGCGGCATTCGTGTCTTTCGTACTTTTGACGGCGACCTGGACGTCTCGGAATCCGGTAGCCCAACGCAACCTTTGAATTGCCTTCCGGACGGATCTTCGGTCGCGTGGCACAGCTTCATAGCCCCGACGGTCCTAGCGGTAGCCGGTCGAGAGGTCGCACAGGACAAGCTTTGGCTGGTTGATATTGAAAACTGTTACCTCACGGAGACAGTGCTGCGCACACAACCGATGTTTGGAACGGTTATCGAGCAGCTCGGCCTTATCGTTATCGTGAGCCCCACGGACATTGCCGTTTTTAATAAGGAACTCAACCTCGAATCCACAGTTCCGCTGTCCGATGTTTCTGCCATTGCACCCATTAACAGTGCGGCAACTGGCTTTGCCGTTGGTGATAGCTCGGGAAGCGTTGCGGTCTTTACGCTCCAGGAAGGTCTTTCCCTCGCACAGACGGATCGGCTTGACAAAGTTCTTCCCGGCACCGTCCTTGGCTTAGCCTACAGCTCGGATCAAAAACGCCTTGTCGTTTCGGGTAGACTTGGCTTCTTTGTCAATGCGAACCTCCCGGGCGCGCTCGCCAGTCTTCCTTTGTCGAGTTCCCACGATTCTGGGATCGTATTCGATCGTTCGCCGGACGACATGCCACTTTACAGACCGGACTTTCCGCATCGCGTCGACTTTGCGCAGTCGTTGCCCGATGGAATCGTGTTTGCGACCACAGAAGAGATAGTCTTCCGGACGTCCGACGATGGCGTCGCGATCCCCGTCACGTTTCCCTCTGATCCTGCCGCGCTGGATATGCAGCTGAGCGGCCTTTCAGCGTTCAATGATGAGATCTTCGTTGCTTGGGGATCGGACGCGAGTTCTTTGATCCAAGGTGTCAACAGTACTGGAGCTTTGACTTTCCGAGCTGAATTGGGATCCCAGGTTAGTCGTATGGCGGCGGGTCCGAATGGCGTACTGGTCCTTCTTTCCTCTGACGAGCGCACGTTTGAGGACGGTCAGATGCGTCAAACGCTCCGGTACTTGGCCCGGGATGAAACAGAGACGACGTTCGAGGTGGCTGAGTTGAACAGCAGCCAACAGACATTTGCGATCGATCCGACCGGTCAATTCGTGGCCTTGGCCCGGACGGACGGGTTCGAGTTTCGATCGCTATCCGATCTATCAAATGCTTGCCTTGCCCCTCTTGGCGATGGAGAAAACTCTCAAGCGGGCGTCGCTGCCGCGTTCTCCCCAGATGGCAACCACGCTGTCCTTGGGTCCTGGGGCGGCCGTCTTTCGATCTGGCGTCGCGACGGCAGTTGCTGGACGAAGGGACTTGACTTGGCAGCACGGGAAGGGCGCATGATTCCGACGCTTTGGTTCGACGGTCGCTACGTGCTTGGCCGGACGCTCGAAGCTCCCGCTCAACTCCGGCGGTGGGACGCAAACTCCGGTGAGGAAATCGGCGTCGGGTATGCGCTGGAGGCCCGTGCAATGCGAATAGTCGAATACGAGCGGCAGCGCATGCTTTGGGTAAATTGGCTGCCTTTTGTCGATCGCCCTGACCGGTCCGGTATAATCTTCGAATACGTCACGCCGGATCGATTTGCCCGCTTCGACTTCATGCCGAGTGCCATTGTCCAAAGGGCCTGCAAACATGTCGTACCATTGCGAGGGACTGCGCTGGTTCAAGACGCAGAGATCGCGGAAGTATGTCCGTCACTTGAACGCAATGAGGGGCGATGATGGTCGTTAGCCCCGCGTCCACGCTGGTTGAGCGACTTGGTCGAGTGCCTGTGGCCTGGCAAAGGCTGTTCGGTTTTGATGTCTTCATTTCTTACAAATGGTCCGACGGTTCCGCTTATGCCGAGGTGCTGAAGTCTCAGTTGGAGGCGGCCGGGCTGATTGTCTTTATCGACCGGCACGAAACCCCAGGCGGTGTGCGCGTTCGCGCCGACATACGCCGCAACCTCCTTCATTCGCGCGCGCTCGTGGTTGTTGCGTCCTCGAACGCGATCGCCGGACCCGAGGAGATAACACCCGAAATCGACATGTTCGTCGCGCGTCACCCCAAACGGCCGCTGCTCGGCGTGCAGTTCGGGCGTGAGTTATCCGAATTGCCAGAAGCCCATCCGTGGCACCCGCATTTTCACAGCATCTCTGATCAGGACTCAGTTCTGTGGCACAACGAGGTCAACGGCCCCGATGCTCTAACAAGCGGTCGGGTTCATACGGATACGATTGACTACGTCACCAAGAGCAGATCCCTGCTCAACGTGAGGCGACTGTCGAAACTGATCGGCGGCACCGCCCTTGTTGCCTTTGTTTCATTGGCAGCTGTCGGGCTCCTGTACGCCCAGATCGCTCACAGTCGCCAGCAGGAGTCGCTGTCCCGGGCGCTCGCCATCCAGGCAACGCAGGAGGAAAGCCCGCGAAGAAGGTTGCTGGTTGCGCTCGAGGCTTTCCGGCGGTCCGAGACACCCGAGGCGCAGGGTGCCATATTGTCCATGCTCGGGGAAATGAGGCCGCTTGTGGAGGTGCGGTCGGTACTCTCGGGTATTTCGACGGCCGTCGCGGACCCGAAGAGGAATTCGGCCCTGTTCGCGCTCGATACAGGCGAGATCTTCCGGCTCACGCCAGGCAGACCGCCTGAACCTCTCGCAGCGCTGAAGTCTCGCATCACCGCACTGGCGGCCATGGATGACGGCTTCCTGGCTGGCATGCTGGACGGCTACGTGGCCGCGGTCCGGTCTGACGGTGAGTCGGAGATCCTAGTCGAAGGGAACGGACGGCAGGCCTACATCACCGCAATCGCGGCCCACCCGGATGGAAGCCTCATTGCGGCGGGCGATCACGAGGGTCGCATACACCTGCTCAGGCGGGGAATGGAGCCCAAGAAGGTCGATCTAACGGACAACCTGCGGATCGACAGTCTCGCCCTTGCCGGAGACGGAACCAGGCTGGCGGTCACGACCGGAGATCACCTTCTAGTGCTCTTCAACGCTGTGACCCTCGAAGAAATGTTGCGTTGGCCGATAAGGAATACGGCGCGCGATGTCGCCTTTCTCGACGACAACCGCATTGCTTGGATCACATCGACCGGTCTATTGCAGGTTGCGACGCTCGATGGCGACGATATTTCAATAGTATCCTCCCATCAGTTCGGCGGGCTGATCTCTTTCGCCAAGATTTATCCGACTTCCGGCACGATCGCATTGGGCGAAGCCAATGGTTTCACCCAACTCGCCGATCTTAATGGCTTTCCGGTGGCTTTCGGGCGCGTCCGCACGAACGGCGATACCATCACGGGTCTCGCGATGATGGCCGAAACCGAAACGCTTTCCACGACAGATGCAAGAGGTGGCATTGCGCAGTGGTACATGGGCTTGGTTCACGGTTTCGGAACCATACTTCCAAACCTTCCGCTGGAACCCCATGCGCTGCTTTCCCGCCAAGATGGGTCTCTGCTCGGCGTTTCGAGAAGTAGGCATGAAGCGGCGGTTTGGCGACTCGATGAAGACACCTGGCTGTCTGTTCTCGACCTCGTCACCGAAACGCGGAGCGCCCTCGGGGATGCAGCTGCCACCCTACCTGAGAACGTAGCGGACGCAGATGGCTTCATCGATCTGTCGGCCACGGCGATCGGTCAGATCGCGCTGTCGGAGAATTCCATCGCATGGTCCACCTGGAACGGCGGATTGCTGGTGCGCGGCCTTGACAGCCGGGCCCCCGTGCAAGTCATGCGAGTGCCGGACGGAGAGACCTACCAAGCGCTTGCCATGAATGCTCGGGGCGACCTGCTGGCGGCGGCACGTCACGGATCGAGCGAAATCGAGATATTCGAGACCACCGGCAGCTTCGCGACCAAGATAGCCCTGCCCGGATCTGTCGAATCGCTCGACTTCAGCGAGGACGGCACCCGTATCGCTGCAGGCCTGAGCGACGGAAGGATCGCCACGGCCCGGGTTCAGGACGGCGCTTTCAACCTTCTAGCGGCTGCGCACGCAACGTCGGTGGCCGGCGTTGAGTTCCTGTCCGGGATGAACGTTCTTTCCTATGGAACCGGAATCGCTATTGATCGCAACTTACTTGTGCAGGATGCCGCTTCAGAGCAGGATTCACCGCGCATCTGGTCGCGCCAACCCGGCGGTTCCGCCACGGCTTCGGCGTTCAGCGAAACGCTCGACCTTGTCGGCGTCGCGGACCTGAACGGAGAGTTGCACCTCTGGCGGGCCAGCGACCAACATTACGTCGCGTCCCTGTCCCTAGCGGGGAACTACCTGCCGGCCGTGACATTCGATGCCGTGGCCCGACGCGTGATTGCGGCCGATGGCAACGGCGCCGTGCGAGCTTGGCCGCTGGGGTCCGCCGAGTGGACTGAGGCGATCTGCGCGAAAGCCAATGGTCCTCTGTCGCTGGAGGAATGGCATGACCTAATGCCGGACGAACCCTACGCACCGGCATGCGAGGATGGCTGAATGCAGGGGAAGAGGTCGGGCCTTGATCACTTTTGTTGCCTTAACGGCAGCGATTGGATACTCGCGAATTGGCACGGGCGCAGAGATAAAAGCGAATGACGTCGATCTTTCTTTCCCACAGCTCCCGCGACAAGCAATTTGTCAGACGACTTACCGAAGAGCTTCGCACATATGACGTAGAAGTCTGGTTTGACGAGGTAGAACTGACCATCGGCCAGTCTCTGAGAGCCCACATCGAGCAGGCCATCGAGAGCACGGACTATCTTGTCGTGGTCGTTTCCGCCAATGCCTTCGCTTCGCGCTGGGTCCGGGACGAGGTCCGTATCGCCGAAGAAATCGGCGCCCGACTGGGGCGGTCGATTCTTCGGCCAATTGTGATCGACGGCGTGGAAGAGGCCGCGATCGAGGCGGTCCTGAATGACAGGCTTTACGCGGATTTTCGAGATGAGACCAGGTTTCTCGAGACTACAGCGCGGTTGCTACGGTCACTCGGCCACATAGCCGGTGTCGGCGAATTAGTCGACGAAATCGACGACATGCCGAGTTTTCGGCCGCATTCGAACGACGTGATAGGACGCGGGCGTCTTATCACACGCGAGATCTGCTATCATTCCGAAATGGAGGTGCCGCCCTATCGCGATTGGCTGCTTTGGGAGCTCCTGAGAATACAGTTCGCGGATGGCTATCCGATGCGGGCGACGGTTGGCATTCAGGCAGGAACGCTGTCCTGCAGTATCCGCGACGATTGGCTAGGGGTCGAGATGTCACTCGAGATGCCCCTTGAGCAGGCGCGCGAAGGTCTGTGGGAGTGTGAACCGACGGTCTTGGGCAAGGTGAAGATCATCGAGGACGACGTGCCATTTGTGATCGCAGAACACTTCGCGACCCGGTTCGGCGTGCCAGATGGCGACAATACTTCACAAAACCCCACTGCCATTTCCGTTCCGAGCACGCTCCAGGCGCTGAAAGATTCGGCGCTAGATCGACTTCAGCAAGCGCCCCGTGAGGTGGCCGAAAGCGCATTGTGGGATCTCCATATGGTAACGACCGGCCTGATCGGCAGGCCCCTGAAGCAGTACGCCGGGATCATCTGTTACGACCCGCCTGAAGCGAGGAATGGTGCCGAGTTCTGTGCATTGCAGAACAGGAGCGAAGGGCAGGCCTGCGACACGTCCGGGGAAGATATTCTCTACATCCAGATCGAGGACGACTTCTTCATGAAGACGCAGGCCATCATCCTTTGTGCCAACCACAGCCGCGCGAAATGGAGCGCCCCGATTGACCTCTTGCGGCACAATTCCGTCATCACACGACTCGCCCCGCACAGACGCAGGGAAGACCAAAAGGAATAGGCCCGGGTGGGCACAAATCCATACCTGGAACGCGCCCACCAACAAGAACTGCTGTCAGGGTCGCGAATTCATTGTTCATTTACACGGATTGTAGGGCATATTTGTCTCGCCAAATTGCACGGGAACATTTGATGGCCAATCGAATTTCGCAAATGAACTTCAACCTTCCATTCGGGCTTGGCGGAGTGACGATCGAGATCAGCCACGGAAATGCCATCGTAGAAGCAGGAATATTGCAGGGCCGGCATGGTAGAGCATGAACACAGTGCTGAAGGCGATAAGGCATACGACGCCTTCGTCAGCCATGCCACCGACCCGGATTCCACGCTTGCAAGGCGCGTCAAGTCGGACCTCGAAGCTTTTCACCAACGCCCTGGCGTGCAGCAGCGCTACCGAGAGGCGAGCGGCCGGGACTTTGAACCCATCCGCCTTTGTGTAGATGGCAAAGATTTCGTATTTCCGAAATCCGATCCAAATGAGGAGGCTCCGATAGATGCGTTGGTGCGGGGGTATCTCGTCCGGTCTCGAAGTCTTCTTGTCCTTTCCGGAACCGAGACCACCAACCATCCGTGGATCAACAGGGAAATCGAATGGTATCGGGAACTCTGTCCCGACAATGACATCCAATTCGCACTGACACACGGGCCAGATCCTGCGTGTCAACCGGACTTCGTGCCCCCTGCCCTCGGTGACGTGTCACTTGGGCTGTTCTCGGATCTGCGCGGTTTCTACCATGGGTTCCGGGCACAATGGCGCGGTTTCTTTCGTTACGCACGTTCTGAGCGAATGCAAAGCATTAAAAAAACCGCTGCATCGTGGAACAGCGTCCGTAACTTCGACGAGGAGTTGGCTCGACTAGCCGCAAGACTTTTGTCGAACCGAGGACATTGCGATTTTGCTGTCGAGGACCTCGAGAAGGGCTTCGAGACCGAGTTGCGACGCTCCCGCACCCGACGTCGGGTGCTTGGAGCGACAGTCTCGGTGGTGTTGATCGTCCTTCTGGGGATGCTTACGGACACCTTGTGGAAGTATTGGGAGGAACAGCGGCTCAGGACGAACCGGATCTGGACGAGCCAGGCCGATCTCTTGCGACGGGAGCTCGATGCGAGCCTGATGGACAGTCTTGCGCTTTCGACGAACGCCATCGCCAATGGCGACAGAGAAGACGGCCCTCGCGGATTGATCGAGACGGTTCAGCGCCTTGTGAAATCCGAGCGCCTTCATCAACGGATCAGCGATCCCGGGCCGTTCGAGCCTGGTAAGCGGCGGGCGCATATTGAAACGCTGACCGAACTGGAGGGCGGCCAAGAGGTGCTGTTCGGCGGGATCGACGGCCATCTCGTTCTCTTCGATACGGAGGCCCGAACGGTACTGGCAGAAGTCTACCTGACGTTCACCCGGGTCCTCGATATTGCCGTCCTCCCGGGGGGAGAAGAAATTGCCGTGGCCACCCGCAGTGGTCTCTTCTTCGTCCGTCTGACCAGAACCGAGAACGGCCCGATCCTCGATGTGGTGGCCCAGAGCCTCAGCGACGAAGATGTATTCGGCGTGGCCTATGAACCGGGTCGGGACCGCATTGTCGGCGGCCGCATAGACGGGCAAGTGGTTGCCTTCAACCGGCCTGTCGACGGCGAGGACTGGACGGGAAAGACAATTTACACCCTCTTCGACCATGAACTCTCGGGACCGGACGAAGAGCCATATATCCCAGCCAGCATTTCGGCTTTCAAACTCCGCCGGCTGCCCGACGGGACGTCGCGGGCCTACTTGGCAAGCTTCAGCCATTTCGTGGCCGCGATCGACCTTGGCGAGGACTCCGCCACCGAGGTTTGGCCTGCGTATTTCGACCAGAACACTGCGCTGACATCGATGGATGTCGACGAAGACGGAGGCGTGGTTCTCGTTACGGACCTCGACGGCAGGATCTTTCTGCTCGACGGCACGACCGGCGAGATCGCATCAGAAATCCGGCCCTACCGCGCTGATCCGGCCTCCCTTGCGACGGATTCGTCCGGGCAATGGGGCTTCGCAAGCCCGGACATTCTTGGCAACGTCGGGGTAGACCTTCATCCCTCCGGCTTTATTTTTGGTGTCAGCAGTCACGACCGCACTACAAAATTTTTCGACACCGGCACGCTGAACGGCGGCGGCATCTCGGCGGTCGTGCATAACGAGATGGCGCGAGATATCCGTTTCTCCGCGAATGGCCTAACCGGGTACAGCATGGGCAATGACGGCTCTTTGCAGCGTTTCCGCCTCTTCGAGACATACGAAATGCTGCGCGTGCTGGGCATCGACCGGGGATATCCGATACTTGCCGAAGATGGCACGCTGATCCTGAAGCCCGGTGATGACGGACCGCTGCTCTGGTCAACCGAACGCGGTATCCGGCCGATCTCCGATCTTCCTGTCGCGCCGCGTAACTGGGCCGTGCTGCCCCGAGCAGCCGCCAACCTCCTTTTCTTCGGGGCCGACACGCGCCTCTTCTCAGTGACCGCAGACGGTGCAAAAGCGCTCTGTGATGGCCGTTCTGTCGAGGACCTGCTCGGTTTGCGAGAAAGCGAGGACATCCGCGCAGTCCATCCGCTGGGTTCGGGCGAAGAACTTCTGTTTGCGCCCATTGATGTGGATCGCGAGACGATCCGGTTGTTACTCCTTAATTCCAAGACCTGTTCGGGCGCTGCATTTTCGCGGGGGTCGTATCCGGAAACTGCTAAGATCATCGCTACCGAAGGCGCCGTCGCTGTCATGCTGGATACTGGCAGAGCGGTCCTGTGGCTGCACGGTGACAAAGACGTACCCGCGGAGGAGATCGTCCGCCAAGATGCGAAACTCGAAAACCTCGCCTTCGGTCACGGAGGCGCGCATGTCCTCGCCGTTTTGACGGCGCGGGACCAGACCAAAACGCTTTGCCTCTGCGCTGACGGCTGGACGCTTTCAAACCTATTCCGAAGCCGCAACCAAACCTGCGAAGCGCTGGTCCCGACAATGGCGTGCAGACCAGTAGACTTGCCGGACGCATGGCAGGGCGGCGCTCTCGGCTCGGTTCATGCATCTCCATCAGGGCGATTCTTTGTCATCGCAGGTGCCGAAGCCAGGCTCGGCCTACTGAAGGTGCAGAGCTGGCCGTGGCAAAGGCCCACAGTCCGCACCGTCGCACCAAGACAGACCAGGCCAATCAACCCGCCCTTCGCTTTCAATGAGACCGAGAACGCATTAGCTGTTCCGAATGGCGATACCGGTATCCGGATCATCGACCCGTCGGATCTTTCGGTACTTTCTGTCCTGCCGACACCGAGCCGTGTCTACGAGCTGAGCTTCGACGGCGCCAATCTGATCAGCACTGACGGGGCGAATGAGAATGCAATCTTTCGGGTTCAGCCCTGGGCGCCGAAGGATATCCTCCGCAGAGCCTGTGCGTATTGGCCAGAAGGCAGTCTTCCTACTACTCGGGCAGGTGTCCCTGACATCCAACCGAGGTCTGCCTTTTGCGAAGACTGAGGAATGTGGCGACCGAATGGCCACGAACACCGCAAAGGTTCTAGGCAAAATATTGGAGAAGGAATTCGATTAATGGCCCGGGATACCGACTGGATCGAAGACCGACAGCCCGAATACGCACGTCGGCAGGCCGAAATCGAGGCGATCCGTGCGACAAGTGTGCCCCAACTTGGCAGTGCCGAAAGGGACATTGCGATGGATAAGGATCATTTCCCCCGGGTCCTTTCCATCGTTCCGATAGCCACAAGGGGCAAGACGACCGGTAGTTACAAATGGGCCTGGTCAAATCCGTCCATACCTCAGTCCGAGAGCTTTGACGCGGCCGCTTTTCACGCGATCGCTGCACGTTTCGACGCGCCAATCCTGACCGAGACCGACACCTTTACGCTGGCACCCGAAGAGGCCGAAAGGCTGTTCGGCGCGCTCGTGGTCGAATTCGACGCGCGCGGCGTTGTGACGGCAGAGCTTGAAACGCTCTTTGTCATCAGTCTGGTCGTCGGCATAGCCGAGCCCGCCGACGCGGACGAGCCGCCAGAGACCTGGCGCAACCTTTTTATCAGCTTTCTGAACGCCAGCATGGTCGCGCCTTTCAACGCGCTGCGGAAAGCCTTACCGGAGTTCCGCCTGAACCTGACGAACCTCGACTTACGCGGACGGCCCCAGCAGTATCGCGGCGACCTGCATGTCACGACCCTGCGTGAGCATGGCATGCTCTCGAACTTTGCCAGCCTACGGCTGGCTGGGGTCAACCTTTCGCAGGTCCGTCTGGACGAGACCCAGCTTGGCGGTGCCGATCTGACCGGCGCCGATCTCACCGGCGCAATCCTGATCGACACTGACCTCAGCAACGCCGATTTGACCGCAGCGCGGCTGGACCGGACTTGGCTTCACAATACCAATTTCAACAGCGCCCGGCTTGACCGAACCTCATTTGTCGGCGCGGAGATGAGCGGGACTCTGTTAACGGATGTGGATCTTTCGACGGCCACCGGCCTCGACACTGTCCGGCATTCGCCCGAAAGCGATATCAGCTTTTCGACGCTGGTGAATTCCAGATTTCGGATCGCCCAGCAGTTTCTGCGCAAGTCCGGCGTTTCGATCGGATTGCTGCAGGATCTTCGGCGCGGCGGGCGGATCGAAACCACCTATGGCAGCTGTTTCATCTCATTCTCCTCGCATGATCGCGACTTTGCCAAAAAGCTCGAATACGGTCTGGCAGCCTCCGGAGTCAGAACATTTCTCGACGAAAACAACCTTGTCCCAGGCATGGATCTTGACAACCAGTTCCTGCGGGCAATCCGCGAACATGACCACGTCATCACCGTCCTGTCCGATGCTTCCATGGCATCGGCCTGGGTGGCACGCGAGACTGCCCTTGCCCTCGAACACGGCCCCGAGGGCTATATTCCTGTGCGCCTGTGCGCCCTAGAAACGGTTCGTGCTTGGTATCTCGACACATTTGGCAAGGACGAGACGCAGTCGCGCCTGATCCTGTCTTTCGAGGACTGGAAGGACGAGGCACGCTTCGACAAGCAACTGGAACGGCTGTTGAGCGGGCTCACCCGCTGAGCGGCATGGGAATTGCCAGAACCGCCTCTTTCGATCTAGGTTGAATGCATTCCCCGTGGGAAAGCCACATCCAATGCTAACGACACCGCTTCAGGTTCTTGTGTTCTCCGCGCCCAACTGCGAAAGCGCAGCACCCTTCGTCGACGGCATTATCACGGCCTTCCAAGGCGGTGGGACCGGCTACATCGCGGGGGCGGACGATACAGGCGTTCCGGTCTGGGAATATACCGAAAAGCCGCGCCAGAGCGTTAAGGACGTGCTGCGCGGCGCTTTGCATACGTTGGCCGTGATCCTGCTCGGGCGCGAGATGCTGGACGAACAGCCCGATCTGATCGACTGGCTGAAAGATCTGATTCAGCAGACCACCGGCCCGGCACATGCGGTCCTGATCATCGATCTTGATCGGTCGAGTCGGGCTTTGACCCGAACAGCATCCGCCATCAAGCCAAGCCAGATCTTCACCCCCGAGCAATTGGGCGAATACGCGATCCGCCCGACAGTCGCCGGTCTGATCGCCTTGCGCAACGCAATCGAGGTGGTGAGTAGCGGCACGACCAAGCTCACGTCCAAGCTGAAACTCTTTGTGAGCCACGCCAAACTCGATGGAATCTCTCTGGCGAAGTCGTTGTCGGATCTGATTACATCGCTGCCCCGGTTCCAATCCTTCTACGATGCCAAGGATATCGCACCAGGATCGGATTTCCGTCAGATCCTGCAGGACGGCGTGGAGAATTCGGTCCTGATCATCCTGCGGTCAGGGCAGTTCGAGGACCGCCCGTGGTGCCTTCAGGAAATGCAATGGGCCGAGGAATACACATCGCCCTACATGGTCGTCGATCTGCGACATGCGTTGATCGTGCCCCCTGCCAGGGCGGTATTCGAAAATGTGCCGACGGTCTGGGTGCCCGACGGGAATCAATACCGGGTCATCTTCATCGCGCTTCGCGAATCCCTGCGCTGCCGGTTGCACCTGCGCATCGCCGAGGAACTTGAGGCGAAGGATCCGCAGGGCATGCATTACGAAATTCTGATCCGCCGACCGTCGATGCGGGGCCTGAGACGGTTGCTTGGCCCATCGGGGCCGAGAACACCGATAGCGATCGTCTATCCCGATCCGCCGATGACAGCCGCCGACAATGATGCGGCGCAGGCCTATGTTCAGGCATTGTCAGCGGGGTCGGTGCTGACCACGCCCCAGACGATTGCCGCCACGACGCTTTCCGGGGGCGTGCCGTGAAGACTCAATCCCATCCGCTCAAAGGTATTCGACTTGGCATATCCGCCTCGGAAACCGTCACCGAGCACGGTCAGGGTCTGACTCCGCGCGAGCTTAACCGGGCCATCCGACAGGTCGCCCAAGCGGTTCTTGCCCAGGGCGGGCGGCTTGTCTTTGGCCACGACTGGCGCAGCCATGGGGTGATGGAGGAAATCCTCGACTTCGCGATCGCCTACAGGCCGTTCGCGCCTGACTCGGGGGACGAGGAACCGCTGGTTACAAATTATCTCGCTTGGCCGGACGTTACGACCGTCTCGGAAGTGGACCGTGCGCAATATGAAAAAGTGCTGCGGATCGTGGAGCCGGGCAAGGAGCATCAACAGCATTTTGGTCCCCCCCGGTCCGTGCCTGCACAGAAGGCGGCGCGTGCCGCCGCCCTGACGCTGATGCGCCGCGACATGACCCAAGTTTGCGAAGCGCGCCTTTGCTTCGGTGGCAAATCGAGCGGATCTTCGGGGCGCTACGCCGGTGTGGCCGAGGAGGCCGCCATCGCCCTCGACAGCGGCTGTCCGCTATATGTGACGTCGCTTTTCGGCGGGGCCAGCGCGGAGATTGTCCAGGCGATCAGGACTCGTGAGACAGGCGAGGTTGCCGCCTTCCGGCCAGCAGACGAGGTCGGGCAGGCCTTGGCCGAATACGACCCGCTGCCCCAAAAGGCGGTCGATCCGTCGATCTTCACCAGCATAGGGATCGAGGGGCTGTCCAGACGGAACGGGCTGAGCGTGGTGGAAAACGAGCGCCTGTTCGACGCGCGCCATCCCGCCGAGATGATCGGCCTGCTTCTCGCGGGCCTTGCCCGCCTCCAGAAATCGAGGACCTGACAAATGGGTGCGGCAAAAGACCCAAAGATAACCCCGGACGCCAAGGCCGCCCATGAATTGCTTACCGAATTGCGTACCCGCGTCTCGATCCAGCCGCTGCCCTACCAGGACGGCGACGAGACTACTGCGCTGGAAAGCCTTGTCGCGATTTTCGACCACGCCCGAGAGGCCATCAAGAAGAACCCCGGATGCGCGGAATTCGCGCGCCTGACCGCCGACATGCTCAATGGCGATCTGCGTCGGGTCACGGCACAGTGGCACCCCCGGTCCATTGCCGGGGAACTCAAGACGCGTGATGGTGCCGCGGACTTCCGCAGCGATCTCGCGGACCTGCGTCTCCGGCTGCGGGGCTTTGCAAATACCCTGCACAACATGGCTTACGGCAGTGATTTTTCCGATATCGAAACGCCGCCTGCCATCGATCAGGCCCAGTTGGACAAGATCTTTGCCGATCTGCCTTTCGGCATTCCCGAAAAACATCTGATCGATGAGACCATCCGCGTGAAGATCAATGAAAGCGAAGCCAGCGAAATCGCGGCGAGGCGGGAAAAACCTGCCGAAGCTTTGTCGAACGGCGTCGGGCTGGCGCTGTCGGGTGGCGGCATCCGGTCGGCTAGCTTCTGTCTGGGGGCCTGCCAGGCATTGGCCGACAGAGGCATGCTCGAGCATGTGGATTTCCTGTCCACCGTTTCGGGCGGCGGCTATACCGGGGCCTTCGTGGCCGGGCAGATGGCCGCACGCCCCGCTGACCCCACTATTACCCTGAAGAAGCGCAATGGTCCGGACAGCGACGAAATTCGGGGCCTGCGCGCCAAGGTCAAATATCTCGCGCCCTCAGGGGTTGCCGACAAATGGAGCATGATCTGCAGTATCGTCGCCGGCATGGTTCTGAACTGGACCGCACCCGCGGCGATCATCTGTCTGCTCGTGCTTGGCGCGGTCCTCACACAGAATATGTGGGTCGCAGCCCTACCCCACCTGCTGCTGATCGCGGTGATCGCCGCCGCACTGGGATTGACCGGCTATGCGATAAGCCTAAGGATCGACAGAACCCGAGCCATTAAGCGTTTTTCCGTGCTGGCGGCGCTGGCCGTCGCGCTGATCGCGCTAAGCCTGATCCCGCCGCTGCACGCGCTTTATCAGCATCTCAAGGCGGCAGGTGGTGCAGCGCCCAGCATGGTCGCCCTTGTCGCAGCTCTAACCGCAGTCCTGCCGACCTTCCTGCGGGTCGCCAGAATGGTGAACCGCAAGATCGTCGAAAAGGCGCTTTTGAACGGAGCACTCTTTCTGGCCAGCATCGCCGTCCCGGTGATCGGCCTAGTCTTCGGGTTCGCCTTGTGGGACCTTACGCAAGCTTCCGTCGATCTTCGCTTCCTGCCCGATGTCGCGGCACGCTATCTGCCGCAGGAGTTGAGCGGTGCGTCCGTGATCGCGGCATTGGCGCTTAGCCTCGGGCTGATCGCGATCTTCACGCTCAACCTGAACCTGACCGGTCCGGGACGGCTTTACCGTAACCGGTTGGCGCGCAGTTTCGTCGCAACCGCCGCCGAGGAAGACAGCTTCGTACCGCTCAAAACCCTGAATATCGTCACCGATGCGACGGGGGCGGCGTCGCCCGGCAAGGCCCCCTATCATCTGATTAACGCGACATTGAACCTGCCGAACAGCCGGTCCCCCGTTCTGCGCGAACGCAAGGGTGATTTCTTTGTGATGTCGAAACACTGGACCGGCGCGCCGTCTGCGGGATATCTCCCGACCGCAGCGTGGAAAACCAGCGACGGAGACCTCGACCTCGCAACGGCCATCGCGACATCCGGAGCCGCGGTGTCGCCGCATATGTCGCTGATGACGATCCCGTCGATCACTGCACTTATGGCCTTTCTGAATCTGCGGCTGGGATTTTGGATACGCAAACCGGGCGCGGCAGCCGCCAGCCTCCGACCCGGTTTTCTCAACCTTCTCAAGGAAATGTTTTCCTGGGGCATGGACGAGAAGCGCGACTGGCTCCTATTGTCGGACGGTGCCCATGTCGACAATTCCGGGATCTACGAGCTGCTTCGGCGGCGCTGCAAATTCATCATCGCCTGCGATGCGAGCGCTGACAACAACGACAGTTTCGCCACCCTGATGACCGTGGTGCGCCACGCCCAGATCGACTTCGGCGTCCAGATCATGCCCCGGTTGGAGGAGTTGAAGTCCGATCTGGAAAACGGTCAGACCGCCGCCCATACGCTGATGTGCCAGATCAAATACCCCGATCAGCCCGACGGATTGTTGCTGGTGCTGAAATCCTCGGTGACGGGCAACGAGTCGGAATTCATCAAGACCTACCGCAGCGCGAACCCTGAATTTCCCAATCAGTCGACGCTGGATCAGGACTTTGACGAGGCCCAGTTCGAAGCCTATCGCCAACTCGGTGCACACGTGGTCGATGGTCTCTTTGTGCCTTCGATACTTGGTCCCGGAGGTCCTCCAGCCTCAGTCTCGGCGTGGTTCAGGAGGTTGGCCACAAATCTGCTGCCACGTCAGGCCTGAGAAAGCACCCGACCAATCGGCGCTGCTGCTCGCGGACAAAACCGGATGACTTTGCGCGCAATCGCCGCCTCCGCGGCTCAAAGTAAGGGGGCAAAGCATCTTCAATTCTAGGGGCACCTCAAAATGGAGGCGAGAGCTCTCGAATTTTGGCGAGGAGTGGATGTCTTCAAAAGAGGCGCCCGAAAGTTACAACATTTTTTACAACATGGCCGTCAAGCCATGCTCAAAGCCATAGAAACAATAGGCTAAAATAGAACTACCTGTTCCATCGATCATAGGAGCGACGGATAAACGGGACGCATCGAGAACATTATATTCTTTATCTTTATCAGCCATTTACCGCTCAGTTATTCGTCCCATTCTTGCCTCATATGTCGTAATTCCCGCCCATTTTTGGCATGGTTTTCAACAAATTTTGTAACTCAGGCCTCATGGTGTAACCCCATGGGCACCATCATCAAGCGAAAGCGGAAAGACGGCTCCACTTCCTGGCTCGCCCAAATCGCGATCCGGCGAGCAGGAAGGACGGTTTTCCCCGAGAACCGTACCTTCGAGCGCCGCGGCCTGGCTCGAGAAACGCGAAAAGGACTTGGCGAAACCCGGTGCGTTGGAGGACTTCCGCGCTGGCGACCAAAAACGCCGTGATGCAACCCTCGCCGATGCCATAAACAAATATGTCGATGATCGCGCAAAGGCAATTGGTCGGACCAAGTCCCAAGTACTCAAGAGCATCAAGAATTTCGACATCGCGGGCAAGCCGTGCGCCGAGATCGACAGCGCAGACATCGTCGCCTTCGCACAGGAAAAACTGAAATCGGGTGTGCCCCCTCAGACGGTGCCAAACTACGTGTCGCACATGAGCGCCGTCTTCACCGTTGCTGGACCCGCCTGAACTATCCCCTGGACGAGAAAGAAATGCGCGACGCCCTGATTGTCGCGAAGAAGCTCGGCCTGACCCAGAAGAGCCGACATCGGGACCGGCGGCCAACGTTGGACGAGCTTGATCGACTGATGGCGCATTTCCTCGACCGATCGATCCGACGCCACCCCTCCGTACCGATGCACCGCGTCATGACCTTCGCGATCTTCTCGACCCGCCGGCAAGAGGAGATCACGCGCATCAAATGGACCGACCTCGACCAGGACGGCAAACGTGTGCTGATTCGGGACATGAAGAACCCGGGCGAAAAATCGGCAACGACGTGTGGTGTGACCTTCCTGATCCAGCGCTCGCTATCATCGAGGCGATGCCCCGGCATTCGGACAGGATCTTCCCCTATTCGACCGACCCGATCAGCGCTTCCTTCACACGCGCAAACCAGTTTCTCGGCATCGAGAATCTGCGCTTCCACGACCTTAGATATGCAGGCGTCTCCCGCCTGTTCGAGATCGGCTACAACGTCCCGCACGCCGCTGCGGTTTCTGGGCACCGATCTTGGGTATCACTCAAGAGGTACACGCACCTGTGTCAGACGGGTGACAAGTACAAAGGCTGGGGCTGGATAATGGAAGTCACCACTGAGCTACCCCCGCGAAAACCGGACACTGACGCAAGCTACGATTTGTTGTCTGCCGATCTTCAACACGAAGGAGATCAGAGATGT
>CANLZY010000032.1 GCA_947495685.1 uncultured Tropicimonas sp. | reverse complement strand
ACGGCTACGTTGAAAGCTTCAATGCCAGAATGCGGGACGAGCTGCTCAACGGCGAAATCTTCTATTCGCTCAGAGAGGCGCAGATCATCATCGAAGGCTGGAGAAAGCACTACAACACCAAGCGGCCCCACAGCGCACTGGGCTACCGGCCACCAGCACCCGAGACAATCATCCAGATGGAACCAAGGCCGGTCATGCACTAACAATCAAACCGGACCAGTCAGATTGGGCACCCAATCCGCACGACGACATCCTCGACCGTGAAGTCGTGGCTGAACAGCCGATCCGGGGCTCCCGATACACCAGTGAGCAGTTTCCGCGCCTGCTGCCTGATCGCGTCAGTCCCTGCTTGATGAGCCGCGCCAGACCTGTTTGGAACACCGCTGCATTGGGCGCCTTCTGTCATCGGTGTTGTCCAAACGCGCGGCCTGCAAGCCTTGTCTCCCCCCCGGAAACGTCGCCATTCCAGTTTGGGAAATCCCAACCCGATGATGTTCGAGGCCCGCATCATTCCGGCTTGAGCTGCTGTCCACTCGGCCAAAAGCCGTTGATGTGAACCGCTCGGAGCGCATCCACACGCGCCTTTCATCGCCCGACAAGAACATCAGCCTGCCTCAGGTGCTGAAATGCTTTCTCGGACCATTTTTTGGATGGCTCCCGCGTCTGACTTCCAGCTCATTTTGTGCTCGGGAGCTTGCGACCCTTTTCCTTGCCACCGCTTGAATGGGGCTTCGGTAGAAGCCTCGAACAGGCGTACAGATCGCGGCAGGTTCGAAAGCTAGAAACATCCGGCAGCGCCGCCGCCAGCGCCGTCCCCGGTCAACGGGCCTATGCGGGGCGTCGCCTGCAACCGTCGGGCGCCGTCTTTCGAGGATCCGACAGAACTGATTTCCCAAATGGCGGGTCGGGCCAGGCGCACAATCTGGCATATCAACCCATTTTTCAGTCTCCGGCGAACGGCTGAGATTGCGCACGCCCTTTGGTGCAACCATGCCAGACTCCCCAAAGTGGGTTCGGATTTCAATACTGGCGCTAGGCTGAACTGATCCCCCGAGAGTGTTGCCACCGTGGAGCCGTAAGGTCCTAGGCCTCCGCGTCGCGATCAGCTAAGGCCGCAACACCGTGTCCGTGGGCGCCCGTTTTGCCGGAAGCCTGGCCACGAGGGCCGTGACCGCATCCATGTCACCTGAACCGGCTTGCCGTTCGACCCGCACCATGGATTGACGTACGCCGCGAGGGCCGAACGGGGTGCGCTGTCTGTTGTCTTGTGACCCTGGAGGACGATCTTGCGAAACGCCTTCGCCTCGATCGTCAGGGTTTCGAGCCAGTCCAGCAGCCCTTCGGCATTGGTGAGGAACCGGTCGACCAGCCGGGGTGCGGCGGCATCGCCCATGGCCTCGAACGAAGCGCCCAGATGAGTGTGGACCATTGGTCGCTGGTCCGGGGGGGGAGAGCCGTGGGGCTGTCTTTCTTCTGGGGTCTGGTTGGACATTTGGACGATGATTGCGCACTGGTTCTCGCGCGACAGGGGCTTGTTGAGAACGTCGTTCATGCCGTTGTCCTTCAGCCGGGCGCATTCGCGGGGCAGGACGTTCGCCGTCAACGCCACGATTAGTACCTGGCGGTACTTTCCGGATCTGCTGCAGGCCGCGCAGGTGGCGCAACGGCCATCCATCCCTGGCGTGCTGATGTCCATCGGGATCAGGTCGAACCGTCGGGTTCCCGCTGCGATCACGCCTGCTTGTCCGTTGGTTGCTTCGACCTCCCGGTGGCCATCGGTGGGCCGCATCCCGGGCGCGCCCTGAAGGTTGATGACGTTGCCCGCGACCAGAAACACGTCGCGCTTTGGCCCGGTCCAGATCGTCCCAAGTTTCCGAGGGCTACTTTGGCGAGCGCCACTGCTTTGTCGGGTTTGGTGCACCAGCGCGTCGCCTGGTACTTCCCTGTTCTCGAATACTTATTCTGGCGGGGCGACTGGCGTGGGTCGTTGGGCAGCGTCAAGTTGCCCAGAATGCCGTTCAATGAAGGGCGCAACCCGGCTTCACGGGTGTCGCAGTAATTCTCCGGGACGATCCCATCGTCGATCCGTTTGCCCAGCACGTCGTCGTGGGCATGGCGGAAGATGTCAGTCGCGGCTTCGCTGAACGGGGCAGCACCCGGGCCTTGGTGTCGGTCACGATCTCGCCATTCAGCGAGGCGCCGGTGATTGCGGCCATGGGCACTGGTCTGAATGACCCCCGGCGTCGGCGTTCGCTGGTCCGGTTGAGAAAACAGAAAGGGGCCGTAGGGCAGGGCAGTGCGATCAGCAGGAACCCGGTGATCCTGGCCGGCCGCAACGATGTCGTCGAAACATTCCGACGACGCCCATCGTCCTTGGTGGTCGAATCCATCAACACCGCCGCGGACATTTCGCGCACAACCGCCCGAAGCGTTTTCAACGCGCGGTCCATATCCGGCAGCGCCAGTCGAAGATCCGAGTGGCAGCCATCGATTGGCGGGATCGATCCGGTCAGAAATGCCTGGAGCCGCGTGATCGAGGCGCTGAACTTGGGGTGCCGTTCGAGGTCTCGAAACCAGGCGTTGCTGGCAAGGCTGTCTATCCGGCTGAAGAAAATGTCGAATTTGCGTCGGATCAGGTCCATGTCAGAGGTCGGGTTGCGCGGTGTCGAGCCGTTCACGATTTCCGCCACCCGTTGTGACAGCATTGCATTTGGCGCGATTCCCGCAACACGCCCGACCAGCAAAAGTGCGATGCCGACCCATCGGTTCCAGTGATTTTGGGAGCTGGTCTTGGATCCGTCCACACTGTCGATTTCGGCCAGGGGAACCTTCCTCCTCCACGACATCATCCCCAGCCAGTTCCATGGGGCGTGCCAGCCTTTGCTCCAGTCGACCACAAAAATCCTGTCGAATTGCCAGATGCCGGGAGAGTTAATGGCCGTTGAGGTTTTTTGTTTAATCAAGTAATTAGGCGGATTTTTTTTGGCCCCTTGTTGCGTAGGGACGCCATTGCGGAATCAGGCAATGCTCGGGCCATCCTAGACGGCATCGAACAGGGGCACGGAAGCCCTGGAATTGCCGCTCACCGTCGCCTTGAGCGTGTCGCCGGTGACGCCGATGGAGTCCGCCAACGCTTTCAGGGACACCCCGACAAAAACTTGCGGTCCTTCGGTGCAGATCGTCGTGGCCTCGACCTTCGCCGCGTCGAACGACTACAGCAGAACCAAATCGAAATCGGCGGCGTGGTCGCGGTTGGTCGACTGGATCTTGCCGGTGATGGTCAGCGGCACCGAACCGGTCACATCCGAAAACTCGTCGGCAGCCCGACCAGAGGTCGTGGCGCCGACGAGCGCCAAGGCACTAGTTTTTCCACCGCAATGGACACGCCCCCGGAACTCATGCCGATGCGGCTCTCTGTGAGTTGAGTGGCACCTTCATGCCACAAGGGTAGAAACCGGTCACACAGCTATCCGTATGGGAGGGGCATACTTCTGGATGGTGGAGGGGTGGGGCACGGCGTCCTGCCCACCGAGACCGGCAAGGAAGGTCATGGCGATGAACATGGTGTCCTGCAGCAGGCCGCGCGACTGGATGCGGGACAGGTCCGTGTCGATGATCTCTCCAAGAGGACCGTCTGCGCGGCCGAGGCACGGCGGATGCCGATCAGATGGGTCATCCAGGCCGATGCCCCTTTCGACCTGGGGCTGCTGGATCACACGGTGCCCGGCGTGAACGGACTTGGCCGGTTGCGGGTGGCGATGGGCCATCGCGGTGGCCAGAGCGTCGCGCTGATGTCCGGCGAGGCTGGATTGTCGTGAAATCGGATTGACTGGCTGAATTGGAATGCAACCGGGACGGTTGGCTTCCGGTCCAATCTGGACGGCATTGTGCCAATCCCTCGCATCCTGTGATGAGCCCCAAAGACCTTTGCTTCTGGATGAACGTGGCTCCGAATCAGAACTTGCACCACCCCGGTAGTGACATGCACGACCCGATAGCCGGGCCGAGCTTCAACGGTTGGCAGCACTCATGTGATGGTTCCGCGGATTGCCAGCGCCGTTAACGGTCCCCGGCGCGCCTCTGGCGTGGTTTTTGACGGTGGCACGAGGCATGTTCACCAAACATTAATCTCTCCGAATTCAGAATGGTTTGACTGACATTTGACTTGAGTTGTTCACGTTTTGACCTCATACAATGGGAACAAGAGGTGAACACAAGCAGTCATTGCCGCCCCTCGCGGCGTGTGAAATAAGGACCGGAACATTGGCGACGGCGAACCTACTCGATATGGCAGACAAGAAAACTTCCGACAAGCAGAAGGCCCTCGATAGTGCGCTGGCGCAGATCGAGCGGCAGTTCGGCAAGGGCTCGATCATGAAGCTCGGGGGCGACAACCCCGTGGCCGAGATCGAGGCAACGTCGACCGGGTCGCTGGGGCTCGACATCGCGCTCGGGATCGGTGGTCTGCCCAAGGGCCGCATCATCGAGATCTACGGGCCTGAAAGCTCGGGCAAGACGACCCTGACGCTGCATTGCATTGCCGAGGAACAGAAAAAGGGTGGGGTCTGCGCCTTCGTGGATGCCGAACATGCCCTTGATCCGCTGTATGCCCGCAAGCTTGGCATCGACCTGGACGAACTGCTGATCTCGCAACCCGACACCGGGGAACAGGCGCTGGAGATCACCGATACGCTGGTGCGCTCCGGGGCTGTCAGCATGGTTGTGATCGATTCGGTTGCTGCCCTGACGCCGAAATCGGAACTCGAAGGCGACATGGGCGACAGCTCGCTCGGCGTGCATGCCCGCTTGATGAGCCAGGCGATGCGCAAGCTGACCGGTTCCATTTCGCGCACCAGTTGCACGGTGATCTTCATCAACCAGATCCGCATGAAGATCGGGGTCATGTTCGGCAGCCCGGAAACGACCACCGGCGGCAACGCGCTGAAGTTCTATTCCTCGGTGCGTCTGGACATCCGGCGGATTGGTTCGATCAAGGATCGCGACGAGGTCGTTGGCAACGCAACCCGCGTCAAGGTCGTCAAGAACAAGGTCGCGCCGCCGTTCAAGCAGGTCGAATTCGACATCATGTACGGCGAAGGCATTTCCAAGACCGGCGAATTGCTGGACCTGGGCGTCAAGGCCGGCGTGGTCGAGAAATCGGGTTCCTGGTACTCCTATGGCGACGAACGTATCGGACAAGGCCGGGAAAACGCCAAGACCTATCTGAAAGAGAACGGGCGGATTGCGTACGAGATCGAGGACAAGATCCGTGCGGCGCATGGTCTCGATTTCAACAATGCCGTCGATGACGGGAACGTCGTCGAAAGCTGAGCCAGCAGGTTTCCGAGGGCAAAGCCCGATCCGGAACCGTCCAGAAGGACGCAAGACAAGGGGGCAGGGCCAAAGGCGCTGTCCCCTTTTTGTTGAACAGGTGACGGCGAGGCGCAGGGCGACAGGCGCCGCCGCAGGCGGCGCCCGGCCCAACCGGAGGTGGGGTATTTCAAATGCCCGGGCGACGGGCGGGAGCCCTCCCGATTCCGGCACATTCGGTAGACAGCTCCCGCCGGTGCGGGTACACCTGCGCGGCAGATCCGCCGGAGACCAAAATGCCCAGCCTGAACGATATTCGCTCGACCTTCCTCGATTACTTCCAACGCCAGGGCCACGAGGTGGTGGACAGCTCGCCGCTGGTCCCGCGCAATGATCCGACGTTGATGTTCGCCAACTCCGGCATGGTGCAGTTCAAGAACCTGTTCACCGGCGTCGAGCACCGCGACTACAAGCGCGCGACCACCTCGCAGAAATGTGTGCGCGCCGGCGGTAAGCACAACGATCTCGACAACGTCGGGTACACCAACCGGCATCACACCTTCTTCGAGATGCTCGGCAACTTTTCCTTCGGCGACTACTTCAAGGAGCAGGCGATTCCGTTCGCCTGGGAGATGGTCACGAAAGAGCTGGGTATCGACAAGAACCGGCTTCTGGTGACGGTCTATCACACCGATGACGAGGCGGCCGACCTGTGGAAAAAGGTTGCGGGCCTGCCCGACGACCGGATCATCCGCATCGCGACCAATGACAATTTCTGGCAGATGGGGCCGACCGGGCCCTGTGGGCCCTGCACCGAGATCTTTTATGATCACGGCGACCACATCTGGGGCGGCCCTCCGGGGTCTCCGGAGGAAGACGGTGACCGTTTCGTCGAGATCTGGAACCTCGTGTTCATGCAGTACGAGCAATACGAGGACGGCACCCGCGTCGACCTGCCCAACCAGTCCATCGACACCGGCATGGGCATCGAGCGCGTTGCCGCCCTGCTTCAGGGCAGCAACGACAACTACGCCACCGATCTGATGCGCGCCCTCATCGAAGCCAGCGCCAACCAGACCTCCAGCGACCCCGATGGCCCTGGCCGGACCCACCATCGGGTCATTGCCGACCACCTGCGCTCCACCTCCTTCCTGATTGCCGACGGAGTGATGCCCAGCAACGAGGGCCGGGGCTATGTACTGCGCCGGATCATGCGCCGTGCCATGCGCCATGCGCATCTTCTGGGCGCGCAGGATCCGCTGATGTGCCGGCTTGTGCCGGAACTGGTGCGCCAGATGGGCGGTGCCTATCCCGAATTGCTGCAGGCGCAGTCTCTCATCACGGAAACCCTGTTGACCGAGGAAACCCGGTTCCAGCAGACCTTGGATCGCGGATTGAAACTGCTGGACGACGAGCTGGCGCGGCTGCCGGCGGGGTCCGAATTGCCAGGGCAAACCGCCTTCAAGCTCTACGACACCTTCGGATTCCCGCTCGACCTGACCCAGGACGCCCTGCGCGAACAGGATCGCACCGTGGACATCGCGGGCTTCGACACCGCCATGGCCGAGCAGAAGGCCAAGGCCCGCGCCGCCTGGGTCGGCACCGGCGAGACCACGGACGCGACGATCTGGTTCGACCTGTCCGAGCAACACGGAACCACCGACTTCCTCGGCTATGACACCGAGGTGGCCGAGGGTCAGATCCTGGCAATCGTCAAGGATGGCGCCACGGTCGAGACGGCCGGTGTTGGCGAGTCCGTGCAGATCGTTCTGAACCAGACGCCATTCTACGCCGAATCCGGCGGCCAGGTGGGTGACACCGGCACCTTGTCGACCGAGTCCGGCAAGGCCGTGATCACCGACACGAAAAAAGTGGCCGGGGTCTTTGTCCACATCGCCGAAGTGTCCGAGGGCACGATCGCTCCGGGCAGCGGCGCCGAGCTGATCGTGGATCATGGCCGGCGCGGCGCGATCCGGGCAAATCACTCTGCCACGCACCTGCTGCACGAGGCGCTGCGCGAATGTCTTGGCGATCACGTGGCACAGCGCGGCTCGCTGAACGCGCCTGATCGTCTTCGGTTCGACTTTTCCCATGGCAAGGCACTCAGCCCCGAAGACCTGGCCGAGATCGAGGCACAGGTGAACACTTTCATCCGCCAGAACTCTGCCGTCGAAACCCGGATCATGACCCCGGACGACGCCCGGGCCATCGGCGCGCAGGCCCTGTTCGGCGAAAAGTACGGTGACGAGGTGCGTGTCGTCTCGATGGGCAAGGCGCCCACCGGCAAGGGCAGCGATGGCGATACCTGGTCGCTCGAACTCTGCGGCGGTACCCATGTGCGCCAGACCGGCGATATCGGGCTGTTCGTGGCCCTGGGTGACAGCGCATCCAGTGCCGGCGTTCGTCGGGTCGAGGCGTTGACCGGCGAGGCCGCACGGCAATACCTGGCCGGACAGGACCGTCGCCTTGCCCAGATCGCCGCGGCGCTCAAGGCGCCACCGGCCGAAGTCGTGGAGCGGGTCCGCTCGATGGTCGACGAACGCAAGGCCATGCAAGCCGAGATCGCCCAACTGCGGCGCGACCTGGCGATGGCAGGTGGCGGCGGCGGGGCAACCAACCCAGCCGAAGCCCGCGACATCAACGGTGTGCCGTTCCTGGCCCAGGTGCTCAAGGGCGTGACCGGCAAGGACCTTCGCGGCCTGATCGACGAGCACAAGACCCGTCTTGGCTCGGGTGCGGTTCTGTTGATCGCCGACACTGGCGACAAGGCCGCCGTGGCGGCCGGTGTCACCGAGGATATGGTCGTGCGGGTCTCCGCGGTGGATCTGGTCAAGGCTGCCGTGGCAGAGCTTGGCGGGATCGGCGGCGGTGGTCGTCCCGACATGGCACAAGGTGGGGGCAAGGATGCCACCAATGCCGATGCCGCAATCAAGGCGGCCGAAGCCGCCATCGGAGGATAGGACATGCCCGCACTCTGGATCGCCCACGTGACCGTCAGCGACGACGCGGCCTATGGCAAGTACGCCGCGCTCGCGACCAAGGCCATTGCCGATCATGGCGGGGTCTTCATTGCCCGCGGTGGACGCTATGTGCAATTGGAAGGCAAGGAGCGCCCCCGCAACGTCGTGGCACGGTTTCCGAGCGTTGAAGCCGCCGAAACCTGTTACCACTCGGACCTCTACCAGGAGGCCCTGGGCCATGCGCGCGGTGCGTCGGAACGGGAATTGCTGATCGTCGAGACGACCGACTAGGCGCGGCCTTGCGGGCCGCTACAGCCTGATCCGCGTCAGCCCATGCTGGGCAGGCGCGGGGTCCGGTGCATCCGGGGTGCAATGGGCGACAGGATCAGCAGAAGGAAGCCGTCGATACTGCCGGAAGCAGGTATCAGCCAGGGAAGGGCGCCATCGTCCGGGGCGACGGGCAGCGTACGGCAGATTAGGTGACCGTGGTTGCGTCCCGACACGATGAACGGAAGGGACACCCGCAGTTCCGGCATCTCGCGATCGTGCATGGCGCGCGCCAATGCGTTCTGGGCCGAGGTATCGACAAACCGCAACCGCGCCCGAACGTCGGCATGAAGTACTTCGCCCGCGGTCAACAGGCTCTCGCCGCGTGAATTGGAAAAGATGATCTGCCCGTTGCCGTTGAGGCCGAAGATCGCGGCGGTTTCCGGGTCCTGTCCGGCGCGCAGGACATGCTTTTCAAGGGCCTGATTCCCGAGCATTCTGGAGACGTCCATCGAATGCTGCAGAAACGGTAACAACGCCTCCAGCAGGTCTCGGAAGGGCTCTTCCAGCTTGTCGCGGTGTCGACGGGGAATGTTGCTGCCGATCAAGGTGGTTCGGGCCGGGCTCCGATCGAGCACGGCGCCGGCGCCGCCGATGATATCGTCCTGCGGGCGCACCCAGTCGTTGTAGAACTCGGTTCGGATCAGTTCGGCTTCGGAAACCATCTGGTCTGTCGTGAAGACGTGCCCCGGCTCCATCCGGCCAAAGGCGGGTGCCCAGGCATTAATGGACCCGTAGTAGGAGTCGAACGTGTCCAGAAAATCTTCGTCATAGCCATACACGATGTGCCCCAGCGGGACCTGTGAACGTACGTCATGGCCCAGCAACTGCACGCAAATACCCCCTGCGACCCGAGACAGGGCCTCCAGGAACCAGATCCAGCGCCGCTGATCCAGCGCCGCGGACTGCGCGAGCGTGATCAGGTGGCGGAAATCGGTCTCGTGGGTGCGCAAGGTCATATTCCGGGCGATAGGCTCACATGTGATATCATTGGATGGCACTTCTTTGGCCACGGACGGGCGGGTGGTCAATGCGTCCGAAAACGATGGCCGGGCAACAGTGCGAAAAAAGTCATATCTCCACAACCTGGATGACGGGTGCCGTACAGGGTCGAGCGGGCCTGCCAGGGAGACCGCCTATCTGTCAGGCGCGACGGATGCACAATGCCGTTTTTCCAGCCGTCCTGACCCGGTTACCGAGGCGAGGCGCAGAACCCATGGGAGCCTGTTGAAACGGACTGGCAAAAACAAATCCGCCCCGGACAGAACTCTGCGCGGGGCGGAAATAGTCTAACGATGGGGCGTCGGGTGTCAGCCCGCGACAACCTTGGCCTGCCGCTTGCGCTCATGCGGGTCAAGATACCGCTTGCGCAGGCGAATGGCGTTCGGCGTGACCTCGACCAGTTCGTCGTCATCGATATAGGCGATGGCCTGTTCGAGGCTGAGCACCACATGCGGCGTCAGCCGCACCGCGTCGTCGGTGCCCGAAGCCCGCACGTTGGTCAGCTTCTTGCCCTTCAGGGGGTTCACATCCAGATCGTTTTCCCGGCTGTGCTCGCCGATGATCATACCCTGATAGATCGGAGCCTGGGGCGGGATGAACATCCGGCCACGTTCTTCCAGGTTCCACAGCGCGTAGGCCACCGAGACGCCGTTCTCCATCGAGATCAGGACACCGGCACGGCGCCCTGGGATCGGGCCCTTGTGCGGTGACCAGGTAAAGAACACACGGTTCAGCACCCCGGTGCCCCGGGTGTCGGTCAGGAATTCGCCGTGATAGCCGATCAGACCGCGCGACGGCACATGGGCCAGGATGCGGGTCTTGCCGCCGTTCTGGCGCATGTCGACCATCTCGCCCCGGCGAGGGCCGGTCAGCTTTTCGATCACCGCGCCGGCATACTCGTCGTCGACATCGACGGTGACTTCCTCGATCGGCTCCATGCGGACGCCGCCTTCTTCGCGGAACAGCACCTGCGGGCGGGACACCGACAGCTCGAACCCCTCGCGACGCATGTTCTCGATCAGGACGCCCATCTGGAGTTCGCCGCGGCCGGCAACCTCGAAGGCCTCGCCGCCGGGGGTATCCGTCACACGAATGGCAACGTTGATCTCGGCCTCCTTCATCAGGCGATCACGGATGACGCGGCTCTGGACCTTCTTGCCATCGCGGCCCGCCAGCGGGGAATCGTTGATGCCGAAGGTGACCGTGATGGTGGGCGGGTCGATCGGTTGGGCGGGCAGCGGGGTGTCCACGGCAAGCGCACAGATCGTGTCGGCCACGGTGGCCTTGGTCATGCCGGCGATGGTGACGATGTCGCCGGCAATCGCCTCGCTGATTTCCTGCAGCGCGAGGCCACGGAAGGCCTGGATCTTGGAAACGCGGAACTGCTCAATCTTTTGCCCGACACGGGACAGCGCCTGCACGGTCGCGCCCATTTTCAACGTGCCGCTTTCGACACGCCCGGTGAGGGTGCGGCCAATGAAGGGATCCGCGCCAAGCGTGGTGGCCAGCATGCTGAAATCGTCGTTCTTGTGCTTTTGCTGTTTCGGAGGGCGGACGTGGTTCACGACCAGGTTGAACAGCGCGGTCAGGTCCTTGCGCGGGCCGTCCAGCTCGGCATCGGCCCAGCCGGACCGGCCGGAGGCGTAGAGATGCGGGAAATCGAGTTGATCGTCATCCGCGTCAAGGCTGGTGAACAGGTCGAACACTTCGTTCAGCGCCCGGTCGGATTCGGCGTCGGGCTTGTCGACCTTGTTGAGCACGACGATCGGGCGCAGTCCAAGCGCCAGCGCCTTGGACAACACGAACTTGGTTTGCGGCATCGGGCCTTCGGCGGCATCGACCAGCAACACAACCCCGTCCACCATGGACAGGATGCGTTCGACCTCGCCACCGAAATCGGCGTGTCCGGGGGTGTCGACGATGTTGATCCGGGTGCCGTGCCATTCGACGCTGGTGGCCTTGGCGAGGATGGTGATCCCGCGTTCGCGCTCCAGGTCGTTGCTGTCCATGGCCCGCTCGGCCACGTTCTGGTTTTCCCGGAATGCGCCCGACTGCTTGAGCAGTTCGTCAACGAGGGTCGTCTTGCCGTGGTCGACGTGAGCGATGATGGCGATGTTGCGCAGATCCATGTGGTGTCCTTGATACCTTTGCGCGGGCGATAGCGTGCAGACGCAGAAAAGGCCAGCAGGAAAGCTGAAACCGGCTCAAATGGGCGTTTGCCGGCCGGCGGGCGATAACCCATCCCACCTCTGGCGGGATGGCGTAGCAATCCGTGGCGCGCGCGTGCGCTGATCGCTCCGTGGCGACCGGCGGAGTCGCTCAGCCCGCCAACGTGATCAGGGCATGGCGTTTCTTGCCGGCTGACAGCTTGACCGGCGAGGCCAGCGCGGCGGCATCGAGCATCAGGCCGGCGTCTGTCAGCGGGGCGTCATCGATGCGCGCACCGTTGTCCGAGATCAGCCGCTTGGCTTCCTTGCCGGATTTTGCCAATCCGGCCCGCACGATCAATTGCACGACCGAGATGCCACCGGCGATCTCTTCGGTCGTCAGCACCAGTGTCGGCAGGTCGTCGCCCACACCACCCTTTTCAAACACCTCACGCGCCGTCGCTTCGGCGGCAACGGCGGCGTCCGCGCCATGCAGCAAGGTCGTGACTTCGTTGGCCAGGCGGATCTTGGATTCGTTGATCTCGGAGCCTTCCAGTGCACCCAACCGGTCGCATTCTGCCACCGGCAGTTCGGTGTAGAGCTTCAGGAACCGCCCGACATCGGCGTCCGTGGTGTTGCGCCAGAACTGCCAGAACTCATACGGCGACAGCATGTCGCCGTTCAGCCAGATCGCCCCCGACAGGCTCTTGCCCATCTTCTTGCCATCCGACGTGGTCAGCAACGGCGATGTCAGGCCATAGATCTCGTGATCGAGCACCCGGCGCGTCAGGTCGATGCCGTTGACGATATTGCCCCACTGGTCCGACCCGCCCATCTGCAACGTGCAGCCATAGCGGCGGTTCAGTTCGAGGAAGTCGTAGGCCTGCAGGATCATGTAGTTGAATTCGAGGAACGACAGCGATTGTTCGCGGTCGAGCCGGGACTTCACGCTCTCGAAGCTGAGCATCCGGTTGACCGAGAAATGTCGGCCAATGTCGCGCAGGAAATCGAGGTAATTCAACTCGTCCAGCCATTCGGCGTTGTTGATCATCAACGCCCCGGTGGGCGTGTCATCATAGGAGACATAGGCCGAAAAGACCTTTCTGATGCCGGCGATATTGTCGTCGATCTGTGCCGGGGTCAGCAACGGGCGTTCCTCGGCGCGGAACGACGGGTCGCCCACCTTGGTCGTGCCGCCGCCCATCAGGGTGATCGGCTTGCCGCCGGTCTTTTGCAGCCAGCGCAGCATCATGATCTGGATCAGCGAGCCGACGTGCAGGGACTTCGCCGTGGCATCAAAGCCGATATAGGCGGGCACGACCCCGGCGAGGCAGGCTTCGTCGAGGCCCTGCAGGTCGGTGCAGTCGGCCATGAAGCCACGCTCGATCATCACGGTGATGAACTCGGATTTCGGGTGGTAGGTCATGCGGTTTTCGGTCCATTGTCGGCGTTGAACGCCGCAGTTCTAACGGCGCGGGGAGCCGAGGGAAAGGCCATGTTGAAATCGGGTATCATTCGAGCGCTTGGAACGATGTCGGGCACGTCGCTGGACGGGGTCGATGCAGCCGTGATCGAGACCGACGGCGTCGAGATCCTGCGGTTTGGCGAAATCGGCTACCGGACTTATTCTGCGGATGAGCAGGCGGTGTTGCGCGCCGCGCTCGGGCGCTGGCCCGGCCAGCCGGGCGTGGCCGAGGCCGCTGCACTGGTGGAACAGGCACATGCCGAGGTGATGGCCGGGTTTGCCGGCGTGGCGCTGGCCGGGTTTCACGGTCAGACGCTGGCGCATGATCCGGGCGGGCGCGGCACCCATCAGGCCGGAGACGGGCAGGCGCTGGCCGACAAGCTGGGTGTGCCGGTGGTCTGGGATTTCCGCTCTTCCGATATCCAGTTCGGAGGGCAGGGCGCGCCGCTGGCGCCGGCCTATCATTTTGCACTGGCCAAATTCATCGGCGCGACCGAACCGGTGGCGTTCCTGAACCTCGGCGGGGTCGGAAACGTGACCTGGGTCGATCCGTCAAAGGAGTCGGTTCTGGCTGACGGGGCGGTTCTGGCCTTTGACACCGGGCCGGCCAATGCACCGCTGAACGACCTGATGATGGCCCGACGCGGCGTGCCGTTCGATGCCGATGGGGCCACGGCGCTGGAGGGGCTGGTGAACGGCGAGGTTCTGAACCGGTTCCTGGAACATGGCTGGTTCTTCCGGATGCCGCCGAAGTCGCTGGACCGGGATGACTTTTCCGACCTTGGCGGGCAGGTCGCGGCGCTGTCGGACGGCGATGCGGCGGCGACATTGACGGCGGCGGCGGCGATGGCCGTGGTGCGGTCGGCCGAGCATTTCCCGACCCCGGTCACGCGGTTGCTGGTGACGGGCGGCGGGCGGCAGAATCCGGTGATGATGGAGATGATATCAGAGCGCATGGGCTGCTCGGTGGACCCCGTCGAGGCGGTCGGGCTGAACGGCGACATGCTGGAGGCGCAGGCGTTTGCCTATCTGGCCGTGCGCGTGGCACGCGGCCTGCCAACCTCGTTTCCCATGACCACGGGCGTGCCGGCGGCGATTGGCGGCGGTGAAATCTCGTATCCGTCCCAATCGGAGTGAAGCACCAGCAGGTGCCGCAGGCAGGTGGATCGGGGTGCAGCCAGGGGTTGTGACGGATCAGCCGCGCGGAATGTCGAAATCTGGCGGCGCGAGGGTGAACCCGTCGAATGAGAACCCGGGCGACACGGTGCAGCCAACGAGGCTCCAGGCACCCAATGGCTCTGCCGATTGCCAGTGATCCTTTGCAACGATGATTTGCGGGCTCTGGTTGGCGGCGAGGTTCGGACCAAGGAAATGCTCTGTCGCGGGGCCGGCTTCGGTCGGGCTGATGTGCAGCAGCAGCGGATCGCCGGCATAGAAATGCCAGATCTCGGTGGCGTCGACGCTGTGCCAATGGCTGCGCTGGCCACGTTCGAGCAGATAGTAGATGGCCGTTCCCGCCGGGCGGCCCGTGCTGGGTGTCTCGACCCAGGTCTGGCGATACCAACCGCCTTCGGGATGCGGCGTCAGTCCGAGGTGGGTGATGATCTGTGCGGGAAACATGGCATATTATCCTGATGGCTCGCGGCCGAGTCTAGGATGACGGGCGTCGATGCGACAGGCTCAAATGGCACTCGGCGCGGCCGCAAGGCGGGGCGTTGCGTCACAGGCAACGCATTCGCCGGTGTTCCATGGCTCAGGCGCGCTGCCCGAGCGGGATGATTTCAGGGGCGTCGGGGTGCCAGGGCGTGCCGTGCCAGTCGCCATACCAGGCGGTCGCCACCAGACCGCAGTTGGCCAAAAGCGTCTCGATGTGGGGGCGGTCATCAAATCGGATCTCGCACGGGGCTGTCAGGATCCGACCGTCGCGTTCGATCCGGTAGTGCTTGACGTACCGCGCAACCTGTCGCGTCGCGTCCCAGGTGGTCTCGGTCCAGACCGTGACCGGGCCAAGGCGCGGATGCTCGATCCCCTTGGTGTCGGACTTTTGCCAGGATTCCCAGGCGCGCAGAGCGGCGTTGCGGGTGTCGAACACGAAGCGGCCCCGCGGGGCGAGGTGGCGGTGGATCGTGTTCAGAACGGCCCGTTGGTCGGCGACATCGAGGAACACCTGAAAGGCGTGGCCGGTCAGCAGGATCAGGTCGAACTCCCGCCCCAGATCCAGCCGACGCGCGTCGCCCTCGATCCATCGAACCCGGGCGCCCCCCGGACGGGCCGACGCGTGTGCCAGCATCGCCGTCGCCGGGTCCACACCGACCACCTCGCGGCCCTCGGCCAGGGCGGTGGCCAGCTCTCCGGTGCCACATCCGAGGTCAAGAACGCGGTTGGCGTCGTGTGCCAGCGCCGTGCAGAAATCGAAATCCGGCGCCCAGGTGTTTTCAATGTCATAGAAGCTGGCAAGCTCGGGGTCGTCGTACAGGGACCCTGTCATGCTCATGTCAAAGCCTGCCGGTCAGGCGCAGCAGGCCAATGGCGGCAATGGTCGTGGTGTCCTTGATTGCGCCGGTGTCGATCATCCCGAGGACATTCTGCAGGGAAAACGCGGCGGTTTCCATGTCCTGCTCTTCGGCATCGCGGGCAAGGGTGCCGGGAGACAGGTCGTGTGCAACGAACAGGGTGTAGCCCTGGCTGGAATACCCGGGGGCCTGAAGGTACTCCCCGATCCGTTCCAGACGTCCGGCCTTCCAACCGGTCTCCTCCTCAAGCTCTCCACGGGCGAGGATGGCCGGGTCGACATCCGCGTGGCCCTCCCATGCCCCCTGCGGCACCTTCCAGAGCCGGGCTTGAACAGGATAGCGGAATTGCCGAACCAGTTGCAGGCGCCCGTCGGCGTGCAGCGGCACGATGACGGCAAACGCGGGTTTGTCCACGACGCCATAGATCCCGTCGGCGCCGCTCGGAAAGCGGATCTTGTCCTCCCGCACAGACATCCAGCGATTGGTATAGACGATGCGGGACGACAGGGTCCGTATGATGCTGTCGGTCATGATGCCCCCTGTGGTGATACGCCGGGTGCGACCCGCGCGGTCCGTCGTTCGGTCTTTCCGGGCCTGATGCATCTGGCTGGCAGGTCCCGAAACGAAAATGGGCCCGCCCGCTGCTGCGGACGGGCCCGACATCAAACGCGATCAGACGATCACTTCAGGATCGACTTGCCGGCAAACAGGGCGCTTTCGCCCAGGGCTTCCTCGATGCGGATCAGCTGGTTGTACTTGGCCAGACGGTCCGAGCGCGACATGGAGCCGGTCTTGATCTGACCACAGTTGGTGGCGACGGCCAGGTCGGCGATGGTGGCGTCTTCGGTTTCACCCGAGCGGTGCGACATCACGCAGGAATAGCGCGCACGGTGGGCCATATCGACGGCGGCCAGCGTCTCTGTCAACGAGCCGATCTGGTTGACCTTGACCAGCAGCGAGTTGGCGATGCCCTGCTCGACGCCCATGATCAGACGGGCCGGGTTGGTGACGAACAGGTCGTCGCCCACCAGCTGGCACTTGTCGCCGATCGTTTCGGTGAGCAGCTTCCAGCCTTCCCAGTCGTCCTCGGCGCAGCCGTCTTCGATCGAGAAGATCGGGTAGTCGGCGACCAGCGCTTCGAGGTACTTGACGTTCTCGGCGGAGCTGAGCGACAGGCCTTCGCCCTTCATCTCGTACTTGCCGTCCTTGAAGTACTCGGTGGAGGCTGCGTCCAGCGCCAGGACGATGTCGTCGCCCGGCTTGTAGCCCGCCTTTTCGATGGATTTCAGAAGGAAATCAAGCGCATCGCGGGTGGAGCTGAGGGCCGGCGCAAAGCCGCCCTCGTCGCCGATGCCGGTGGCATACCCAGCGCCGGCCAGCTCTTTCTTGAGCGTGTGGAAGATTTCCGAGCCCATGCGCACGGCGTCGGCGATCGAGGTCGCCGAGACGGGCATGATCATGAATTCCTGCACGTCGATCGGGTTGTCGGCGTGCTCGCCGCCGTTGATGATGTTCATCATCGGAACCGGCAGGGTGCGGGCCGCGGTGCCGCCAACATAGCGATAGAGCGGCTGACCTGTGTATTCGGCAGCGGCCTTGGCAGCGGCCAGCGAGACGCCGAGGATGGCGTTGGCGCCCAGGCGGCCCTTATTCTCGGTGCCGTCCAGTTCGATCATGGCGCTGTCGATACCGACCTGATCGGTGCCGTCAAAGCCGACGAGGGCTTCGGCCAGTTCGCCGTTCACGGCGGCGACGGCTTGCAACACGCCTTTGCCCTGGTAACGGGCCTTGTCGCCGTCACGCTTTTCCACGGCCTCGTGCACGCCGGTGGAAGCGCCCGAGGGAACCGCAGCGCGGCCCATGGTGCCGTCTTCGAGGGTAACGTCGACCTCGACTGTGGGGTTGCCTCGGCTGTCGAGGATTTCGCGTCCGTGAATGTCGATGATGGTGCTCATTGCGACGGGTCCTTTCCGTTCGGTCATGATACTCGAGGCCCTCTTACCCTTGTCGGGCCTCAGTGAAAAGTGCGCGTTCCCGCGCAAGGGCGTAAAGACCGGAGGCGATGATCAACGCCGCGCCGGCCAGGGTGAAAGCATCGGGGCGCTCGCCCAGAAACAGGATTGCAAGCGCCATGGCAAAGATGAGCCGCGAATAGCGGAATGGGGCGATCGCCGAAAGATCCGAGATCCTCAGCGCCTCGACGACCATGTAGTAGCCGAGAGCGCCGATGAAGACGATGCCCACAAGCAACCAGACGGCATCGTGCGGAATCGGCCGCAGCCCGCCCACAGACTGGACCATTGCAAGCCCAAGCATCATCATCATCGCATAGCCCCATTGGGCCAACTGGATCGAGGTCAGTGCCTTTGGCGCAATGCGGGTTGTAAGGTCCCGCAGGGCAAAGGCCAGCACGCCAAGCACCGCATAGAGCGAGGCGGGTTCGAACCCGTCGGTCCCGGGGCGCACGATCAGCAGCACTCCGAAGAAGCCCACCGAAATGGCGGACCAGCGCCGCCATCCGACCGTTTCGCCCAGAAACAACGCTGCCATCAATGTGACGGCCAGCGGCAGGGCTTGCAGGATCGCCGAGGCAGATGACAAGTCCGTCAGCGCCAGCGCGGTCACAAACCCGAAGGTGCCGACAATTTCGCTGCCGTTGCGCATCAACACATAGGGATGGCGCAATTCCCTTGGCATCAGCGACTGGCGCTGCATCAGGACAAGGCCACCGAACAGCAGCATGCTGAACAGTCCCAACACAAACAGGATCTCTCCGACTGGCAGCATGAGGGCGGCCTTCTTGATCAACAGGTCTTCGACAGCGAAGAGTCCCATCGAGCCGATCATCAGAGCCGCGCCGCGCAGGTTGTCCATCGAGTTTCCGGGGTTGGGACGGGTCAAACCGTGTTTGAGCCCCGTCTAGACCCGATTTGGGGCGATAACAAAGTGCCAATCCGCCGCTCCCCCTGAAAAGCCGGGCTGCGTGGGGCGCAAGGGTCCCGGGAAAACTGGCATGGCTCCCGCTCTTGTTCCGTCCGGTCGTGTTGATACCTTCCAATTGGTGGAACTTGGTTCAGGAGCAAGAGTCATGAAGTCGGTCTTCAGCGGAGCCAACGCAAGTTACCAATGGGTGTCTCAATCCGCTTCGGCTGCGGTTGGATCCTGGACCATGTCCGCCGACGGACTTTGGGCGGCGTATTCGGCCGCGCAAAGCGGTGTCGCCGATGATGGCAGTGAGGGGGTGAATGCGGCCTATGTCGTGAATCTCGGCACTGGAAACGAGACCCTTGGGTCACAATGGCTGGAGAACGGACGCGAAGTTCGCGAGGCATCGCGTCTGGCCCTGAGCACGGATGGGCAGTACCTGGCATTCGGGTCGGTGCCGATCGGGGAGGATGATTTCGAAAACCGCAACACCGAAGTGGTGGATCTCGTCGAGGGCAAGCCGGTCTTGACCGAAGAGCCGTTCTTTTTCGATATGCGCTTCACCGGTGACGATCGGTTGGTCGGAACCGTCTACCAGATCGGGAGCACCTCCCATGCCGTCAATTCGATGGATCCAGCCAGCGGCGAAAAAAACGTCTTGGTGGAAACAACGGCATATGACGCAGAAGGGATCGATCTGGGGCCGATCATGGAATTTGACATGGTGCGCCAACCGGACGTCACTGCGGATGGGCAAACGCTTGTTTACAGCGTCAGCAGATACGATTGGAACTGGCTGACCACGCATTGGGCCGTCGAGACGCTGGATGTCTACGGCATACACACCTACTATCTCAACGGGACAGAGCCGATCAGCTATGTCGGTGATATCATCGAGACTCTCGGATGGGAAACCCGATCGCCGACGATCTCGGACAACGGCAAGCTGTTCGCCTATCACACGGTCTACCCGTATCTGGCTGGCTCGGAGGTTTCTGGCCAACTTCTGAATGAAACCACCTTGAGCGACGAGACCGCAAATCTCGAAGAACGATACGGGGGGCCCCTCTATGATGTTTATCTTCAGGGCACCGAGACCGGCACGGCCCTTCGTGTCTCGACCACGCCGGATGGCGAGGCCGGCAACGGTCGCAGTTTCGACGCCGAGATTTCCGCCAATGGCCGTTTCGTTGTCTACTCGACCTATTCGACCGACCTGACCGAGGACAGCGACGGGCTGGGCCTGAAGGTCATGCTTCATGATCGGCTGAACCAGACGAATTCCCGTGTCGATTTTGGCGGGTCCGAGGACGCCGCCATGCGTACGACGGGCGTGACCAACGACGGTGTGGTCGTGTTTGGTACGACCCAGGCACTCTCGCCGGAGGATGACGACGAGGGGCTTATCGACGTGTATGTCGCCGATACGCGCTTTGGCAGTGGCGATGATCGGGTGCCGCTGGGCGATATTGCGGAACGGATCGCTGCCGGTGCGGGAGATGACTCCGTCTGGGCGGCCGGGGGAAATGATCGCATCGCTGGAGAACTTGGGGATGATGAATTGTGGGGCCAGTCCGGGAAGGACAAGCTTTGGGGCGGAGACGGCAACGACGATCTCCGCGGAGGCAAGGCCCATGACACACTCCGGGGCGGGCCAGGGGCGGACATGCTTAAAGGCGGGTTGGGACGCGACACGTTGAGTGGCGGCCGTGGAAATGACGTTCTGGAGGGGGGATCCGGCGAAGACACCTTGTGGGGAGGTCTCGGGAAAGACACGCTCTCGGGCGGACCGGGAAACCGTCGGGATATACTGTCAGGTGGCGCTGGACGGGATGTCTTCGTCTTCCTGGAAGGTGAGGGCGACGACGTCATCATCGATTTCTCGCTTGAGTATGACAGGATATCTACTCCTGAGCTCGTGATCGAGGTGCAACAGGACGGCGACGATTGTGTCCTGCTGTTCCCGGACTCGACGATAACGTTGCTTGGAGTCTCGGCGGAAGATGCCGGCAGCATCATGTTCGTCTGAGCGCAGGTTACCAGCCAACCGTTGGGGTCTTTGTCGAAGGCCGCAGGTGCACCCAAGTCATGGGCGGCACTGTAGTCCGGAGCAACCGTCTGAACCGGCACCGGGACGGAGATCGGTCCGGTCGTGTCGTCCAGCGCTCTCGTTGTGGCTCTGACCCAACGTAATTGGTGTTTGTCGCAGGGAATTGACCTCCCTCAAGGACAAATGATGCCTTTGCGGAACAGCTTTTGTTCAGAGCGTTGCGGAAAGAGATATCATGACGGAATTCACCAATATCGCCAATGGGATGGTAGAACTCATCACGTCAGATGGGGACGCGCAGAATGTTGCCTGCGGGGTCTCCGGCAATGGCAGGTACGTCGTCTTCACGTCGGACGCCGTTGGATTGGTGCCGCAGGATGAAAGCCCGTATACCTACGATGCCTTTGTGCTGGATCGTGAAACCGGCGCAATCGAACGGATCTCCGAACAGGCCGATGGCGGGGATCTCCTGCCCGAGGGAAATGGCGTCTATGGGGGAATCTGGTTCGATGCCGGCTCCCTCGCGATTTCGGATGACGGGCGGTATGTTGCCTTTGCAACTTCACAGGGCCAAACCGGGTTGGTGCCGTCACAGCCAGACGCACAGACGTTTATCTATGATCGGGTAGATGCCGATTTCATGGCGGTCTGGGACAATCAACTGGGCAGCCCGCAGGATCCGCTGAGCTTCACCGGAGGCAACCTTCTGGCATTTTCGGTCTACACAGATCCGGGGAAACCGGGTTTTCTGGCCGATCCCGTCACGAAGACGGTCGAAAAAGTGATCGATCTGGGGACAGCAGAGGCACCGTTCGATCTGCAGGTCAGCGAGCTGGATGCGTCGGCTGACGGGCGCTATGTCGTCTATACGCAGCGGGCCTACAGTGACTCGCTCTGGAAATACACGTACAAACTGCATCTGCTTGATACCAAGACGGATACCGAACAGATCTTTGCGGTGCGGGACGATGGCTGGTCGTATGGCGGGACCGGCAGAAATCCGACCATCTCCGACAACGGGCGTTTCGTTGCTTTCGAGACCGACACGCCGTTCGTGGCTGGCAACTATGACCAGATCAACGATGTGTTCATCTGGGATCGCAAAAAGATGGAGACACTCCGGGTGTCCGAGACGGCCGACGGCTACACGGCGGACGGCCACAGCGCCGATGCAGAGATTTCTCCCAACGGACGCTATGTTGTCTATCAAACGTATTCCAGCAACATAACCGAAGATTGCGACGGAGAACTCGCGACGCTGCTGTATGATCGCAAGCTTGATACCAACGTGCGTGTTGATGTGCCGGACGCCGCCTCTCAGGGCGCCTATTTCGCCAATGTCACCTCGGACGGCGTGGTCGTGTTCTCAACAACGGAGAAAATTCATCCGACCGACGATGCTCTGTGGGACGTCTACGTGGTCGATCCACGGTTCACGGATGGAGATGATGTGGTCACGATGGGCGATTGGGGCGAAACCGCATTTTGCAACACCGGCAACGACGATGTCCATGCCGGGCGCGGCAGGGACACCGTCAACGGAGGTGCCGGCAAGGACACGTTGTTTGGCGACAAGGGCAACGACTATCTGAACGGCGGCAAGGGCAGGGACATCCTGAAGGGGGGCGCGGGCGACGACATGTTGCTGGGCGGCAAGGGGGATGACACGCTCTATGGCAACGATTTCAAGGACGAGTTGTTTGGTGGCAGCGGCAATGACAAGCTGTTCGGAGGAAGCGCCCGGGACCGTCTGACAGGGGGCGACGGGGACGACGTTCTGACAGGTGGCGGCGGACGAGACGTGTTTGTCTTTCGGGTCGGCGACGGAATTGACACCATTGTGGACTTCGATCCGCTTCTCGACCGGATCGAAGCCTATACTGACGTCGTCAAGATCAAGGATCGCGGTGCGGATACCTACCTGGTCTATGATGATCTTAAGGTGATCCTGCTGGACGTGGATGCTTCCGACGTGACCGACGACATGTTCGTGTGAACACGCCCCGCGACGCTGGCCCAACCGGCGTCGCACCGCAAGTGCCGGATCAGCTCCGCTGCTTTGGCACGCCGTAGAGTTCCAGCTTGTGGCCCTTGAGGCGATACCCGAGACGCTCCGCGATCTTGTCCTGCAACCTTTCGATCTCGGCATCGTAGAATTCGATCACCTCACCCGAATTCATGTCGATCAGGTGATCGTGATGCTCTCTGTCGGCATCCTCATAGCGGGCGCGGCCATCGCCGAACTCCAGCCGGTCGATGATCCCGGCTTCCTCGAACAACTTGACCGTACGATAGACCGTGGCGATGGAGATCTTGGGATCCCGCGCCGAGGCGCGGTTGTACAATTCCTCGACATCCGGGTGGTCGCGGGACGAGCCCAGAACGTCGGCGATGATCCGGCGCTGCCCGGTCATGCGAAGGCCCCGGTCTTCCAGCCGCATCAGAATTGTCTTGCTCATCGTGGTCGTCCTTGCCCTCAAGCGCACAAGGTACCCGAACGTTTGGCAGAGTCAAAGCCCGGTCGGGGAGGTCCTGGCGGAAGTGCGGTCGGTGGCGGGGTTTGTCTGTCAGCTTCTGTCAGTAATGGATTGTAAAAAAATAGAAATGCCAGATACGAGGGGCGAGTGGACGGGCTGTGATGTGACCGTAACCCCACGGTCGTCGGGTGATGTCAGAGCTGCGCAACCCCGCGGGCGAAGATGACCGATCACTATGATGCAACCTGTACCACAGACCGGTTCCCGGTACCGGATCAACCGGGGCCATCGTTTCGCTCCTCTGCCGGTCGATCAGCGTCCGCGTCGAGCCAGAAACGCCAGCCGCTCGAACAGATGCACATCCTGTTCGTTCTTCAAGAGTGCGCCATGCAGGCGCGGCAAGGCGTGGGCGCTGTCGCGCTTCAGGTCGTCCGCGTCCAGATCCTCGGCCAACAGCAACTTCAACCAGTCCAGGACTTCCGAGGTCGAGGGCTTTTTCTTCAGGCCCTGCTGGTCCCGGATCTCGTAGAACTGCGTCAGGGCGGAGGTCAGCAGAGACTGCTTGATGCCGGGATGGTGGACCTCGACGATCTGGCGCAGGATCTCAATGTCCGGGAAGCGGATGTAGTGAAAGAAGCAGCGGCGCAGGAAGGCGTCCGGCAGTTCCTTTTCATTGTTCGATGTAATGATCACGATGGGGCGGTTCACGGCCTTGATGGTTTCGCCGGTTTCGTAGACGTGAAACTCCATCCGGTCGAGTTCCTGCAACAGGTCGTTGGGGAACTCGATGTCGGCCTTGTCGACCTCGTCGATCAGCAACACCACCTTGCCGGGCGCGGTGAAGGCCTCCCACAGCTTTCCACGTTTGATGTAGTTGCGGACGTCGTTCACCCGCTCGTCGCCCAACTGGCTGTCACGCAGCCGGCTGACGGCATCGTATTCGTACAGGCCCTGCTGGGCACGGGTGGTGGACTTGATGTTCCACTCGATCATCGGCAGGTCCAGCGCCTGCGAGACCTGTCGCGCCAGCTCCGTCTTGCCAGTACCGGGTTCGCCCTTGACCAGCAGCGGTCTTTCCAGGGTCACGGCGGCGTTCACAGCGACCTTGAGGTCTTCGGTGGCAACATAGCTGCCGGTGCCTTCGAAGCGTGCGATCATGGTTGGGTCCAGTTGTTGCCGGTGATGAAATGTGCCGCGGCAGGTAAAGGGATCGTCGCGCCCTTTGCAAGCCCGTCGCAGCGTTATGCGCAATCGGTGGGCAAGACGTGATTCTGTGGTGGTCGTAGGATTGATGGCGAGCGAAACCTCGCGGCCCGGGTTTTGGTGATGGCGTGTTTGCTTGCGGTGTTGCAATGTGCCCTGCCAGGTGATGAGAAGGCCGATGCCGGCAGGAATGATCAGGAATTCAACATGTTTTCATACTTGTTGCGCAGTGTCGTTCATGCGACTCGTGTCACGCAGTTGCGCGACCGCTGGGCTGTTTTTTGACAGTGACAAGCCATGCGCCATGCAGTAAGCACCGCGCCAGGGGAGACAAGCGCCTGTGACAGACAATCAAGTAAAAAACGACGCGCCGGACAACGGCCAGACTCCACTGACTCAGGCCGAATTGCGAGAGGGAGCAGTGATGAAACAGGAATTCTTTCTGCCGGAAGACTATCGTCCCGCCGAAGACGAACCCTTCATGAACGCACGCCAGATGGAGTATTTCCGGCGCAAGTTGTTGGCATGGAAGGACGACCTCCTTGCCGACAGCCGCGACACCATCGAAGGACTTCAGGACGGCACCCGCAATATCCCGGATGTTGCCGATCGTGCGAGTGAAGAAACCGACCGCGCGCTTGAATTGCGCACTCGGGACCGTCAGCGCAAGCTGGTCGGCAAGATCGACTCTGCACTGCGGCGGATCGACGAGGGTGAGTACGGGTATTGCGAAGAAACCGGCGAGCCGATTTCGCTGCGGCGGCTGGATGCCCGGCCCATCGCGACGCTGAGCCTTGAGGCACAGGAACGTCACGAACGGCGCGAAAAGGTGCACCGCGACGATTGATACCGGCGCAGGGGGTCGCTGCGCGGGCGGCACAGGTTGCGTTACGGAAAGAAGCTATGCCAAAAACGCCGGAACATGGGTTCCGGCGTTTTGCGTAGAGGGTTGCAGGAATATGAAATGTCATTGATCGGGCGGGAAATTACCGTGCTGGGCGCGGGAATCGGTGGCCTGACAGTGGCACGTGCGCTCGCCATGCGGGGCGCATCGGTACGGGTGCTGGAGCAGGCACCGGCGATCACCGAGGTCGGGGCCGGGTTGCAGATTTCCCCCAACGGCGGGGTCGTGCTGGAGGCGCTCGGGCTGGGCAAGGACTTTGAGCGGATTTCGGTGGCGTCCCAGGGCGCGGTGTTGCGGGACTATGCCCGCGGTTCCGAAGTGCTTCGAATGGACCTGACCCGGTATGGCCGGTTCGGCCTTGTGCACCGCGCAGACCTGATCGACCTGTTGGCGGATGCCGCCCGCGAGGTCGGGGTCGAGATCGAACTGGGGGTGCATATCGCCTCGGTTCACCTGAATTCCCGCAATCCGGTGCTGTTCGTGGATGGCCGCGAGCCGGAGCGCGTGGAGTTTCTGGTGGCAGCCGACGGCTTGCAGTCGCGGCTGCGTATGGCGCTGCTTGGCGACGAGGCGCCGGCGTTTACCGGGCAGGTTGCGTGGCGTGCCTTGGTGCCCATCGAGGCAGGTTCGGTGCCCAACAAGGCCCAGGTCTTCATGGGGCGCGGAAAGCACCTCGTGGTCTATCCGCTTCGCGGCGGAACGCTGTTGAACATCGTCGGGGTACAGGAACAGGCTGGCTGGATCGAGGATGGGTGGAACCATCCCGGGGATCGCGTGGCGTTCCAGGGCATTTTTGGTGATTTTGGCGACCCGGTGCGCGGGTGGCTGGAACGGGTTCAGGACGTGATGGTCTGGGGGCTGTTCAAGCACGGCGTGGCGCGGCAATGGCACGGGACGAACGCCGTCCTGCTGGGGGATGCCGCCCACCCGACGCTGCCGTTCCTGGCACAGGGCGCCTGCATGGCACTGGAGGACGCCTGGGTTCTGGCGGATATCCTGGATCGCGGCGAAGAGACTGCAGCATCCTTGCATGCCTACGAGAGCCTTCGACTGCCCCGGACGCGCCGGATCGTGGAGGCGGCAACCGCCAATGCCCGCAACTTCCACCTGCGCAGTTCGCCGGTCCGGTTGCTGGCCCACACTGGCCTGCGGGTGATCGGGCGCGCCGCGCCCGGCCTGATGCCGGATCGATTCGAGTGGCTCTATTCGCACGACGTCACCAAGCAGTGATCCGCGCGGGGGCAGGGCTCCCGCCGGTCTTTGGTGCCTGTAGGCACCGCATCCCGTTGGGCCAGGCACCTGCGGTGGGCCGAGCGTTGGTGCATGAAGCCCCGGTTGGCAGGCCCGAACCGACGTTGAGACCCGGTTGATAATCTCAGGCGACCGTTGCTGAGGGTCCGCAAGCTCGCCTCATGCGGTTGCAGGGCGTGTCCACGCCCGCGGTGGTTCCGGTCCCGGGCCCGAACTGGGTGGCGGTTGGCCGGGTTGGGTAGACGCACGAGACGGAGGCTGTCGTCACCCGTTTCGCGCGAGAGGGTGGTGGTCCAGCACCAACTGTTTCAACCGCTCGTCCAGCACGTGGGTGTAGATTTCCGTTGTCGAGATATCGGCGTGGCCAAGGAGCATCTGGATCGCCCTCAGGTCGGCACCGCCCGCCAGCAGGTGCGTGGCGAAGGCGTGGCGCAGGGTATGGGGCGTCACCTTGGACGGGCTGATGCCGGCGGCGATGGCAATCTCCTTGATCAGGGCGTGAAACCGGTGCCGTGTCAGATGGCCAGCCTTGCCGCTTGATGGGAACAAGTGGCGAGATGGCGGATTCCCCTTGGCGCGGGCGGCATCCTGGGTGGCATCCCACTCCGCAAGCCATACCTGCAAGGCCGCGCGGGCCGGCGGCGCCAGCGGCACCAGTCGTTCCTTGCCGCCCTTTCCCCGGACCAGCAGCATCTGCGGGTCGCCCCGCGCCGCCGCGACCGGCAGCGACACCAGTTCCGTCACCCGCATGCCGGTGGCGTAGAGAAGTTGCATCAAACAGGTGTTTCGCAGCCGGTCGGAGGCCGTGCGCCCGGTGATCTGCGCCGCCTGCAACAGGGCATCCACCTCGGCCAGGTCCAGCGTCTTGGGCAATCGTCTGGCGCGGCCCGGTCCCTTGATCTGGATCGCCGGATTGTCGTCGCGCCAGCCTTCCTCGAAGGCAAAGCGGTACAATTGGCGAATGGACGACAGGCGGCGGGCGCGGGTGGCGCTGGACAGGCCGTCCGCCCCGCAGGCGATCAGGTAGGTCTCGATATCGCCGCGAGTCAGGGTCTCCAGAGGTTTGCCCGCCCGGGTGCCCCAGCCGACAAAGTCCTGCAGATCGCGCCCATAGGCGAGCAACGTGTTGGTCGCGGCCCCAAGTTCGGCGGCTTGTGCGTCCAGAAAGGTGGAGATCCAGAGGTCGGCCGAGCCGGGTCCACTCATGCCGGACGGTCCAGCAACAGGATCTGAAGTGCCGCCCGCCGCGCCGTTTCTTCGAGCCCGATCGCCCGCAGGAACATCAGGCTGGCGGTGACATCGCCAGGATTTGCTTCGGGGCCGTCGGCCAGCATGCGCAATGCCATCAACAGCGCTTCGCCAATCCGCCCCTCGCCGGCGAGGATGGACAATTGTGACGGAAGCGCCGAGGTCGGGTCGCCAAAGGCGGCAGCAATGGCCGTGGTCATGTGATCGCCAGAGGGCGGGCTGGGCTCGCCGCGCGCCACATGTGCGGGAACAGAGAGGGCCGGGGGCACCGGGTCGAGGTCGAGCGCGACCTCTTCGTAGCTGTCGGACAACAGCCCCAGCACCTGTGCCAGCGCACCAGCCGGCCCGTCGAGCGCCAGTCCGGCAAGCTGCGGACCGAATGCCCGGGCGAAGGGCACCTCCAGATCCGCCGTCCGCATCGCCTGCCAGGCTTGCGGCAACGCAAAGTCAACTGCGATGGTGTCGTCGTCTTCCAGAGCTGCCGACAACGCCTGCACTGCGGCAACCCGGTCCCAGATTCCACCAGAGGCGGCAGGTTGATGCTCTCCGTAGATGCTGAACAGGGTGCCCGGCGGCAGGGCGCCTGCGCGGGCCAGTCGTTCGGCTGCTTCGGCACGCGCCTTCCATCCGGCCGTGGGCCGCAGATCCGAATGCGCAAAGGCAAGCGGCAACGGGGCCGTCGGAATGGCCGATCCAATGGCCTCCAGCATTCGGAATGTCAGGGGGCTGGGCCGCGAAGGGGCGGCCACCGGGGGCAGCATCTCGGCCAGTTCGGGATCGAGGAATTGCGCCAACAGCGCGTCCTCGTCCGGAGATATCTGGCCAAGCGCCTTGGCGGAATCGAGGGTCAACGCGGCGGCGTTCCAGTCGCCGGTGCGCGCCAGGCAGAAGATCCGGACAGGGAACGACGGCGCGATGCCGGGCACCGCGCGCATCCGTGCGCAGGCCGCCTGTTCCCGCCCCGTTAGCAATCCGACGTCAAAGGCGCGCCGAAACAGCTCCGGTGCGTCAGACCCGGCGCGCTCCAGCAACGCCTCTGCCTCTTCGACGGCACCGCGCGCCAGCAGCGCATCGACCCGGGCCTGCAACAGCGGCGCCCGCGGTGTCGTGCCCCTTGGCGGGTCGAGTTCGGCGAGCAGCAGTCGGCGGAACTGGTCCTGAACGGCCGGAAGCGGCTCGATCGGAAAGGCTGAGATCAGTTTTTTGAGTGTGACGATGTCACTGCTGCCCCACAGATTCGCCGGCAATCCGGTGACGGTCCGGGGCAACAGCCCGACACCATCGGGGGACGGGGCGTCCAGCGACTGCACCGATATGACCTCGGTCGCGATGCCATTGGTGACCGGGGCTTCGTTCCTGGGCATGGCGATCGGCTGGGCCAGGCTGTGCGACAGCCAGTCGATCGCCGAAATGGGAGATTCGGCCCTTGCCGCGCCGACAAACCCGTTCAGGCCGATCAGCGCCAGGCAAAAACCGCCCGCAAGGGCGCCGTGCTTCATCGGGTCAATCCACATCCAGCGTGACGGGTTGACTGACACGGACCTGGTTTGGGGTCATGTCGGCAACATATGCGTAGCCGATCAACCCGATCATCGCGAGCACCACGAGAACGAGCAAGAGTTTCAAAAGTCGCCACATTGTCTGCCTGTCTTTCCTGGGTGCCGCTTTCGTCCGAGCGTTTCATTTGATTTATACATGGCATCGGCGGCGAATTCACGTCATTCAGAGCAGGAAATTTTCAATTCGGCGGGAGGGCGCCGGCAACAGGAGGCGCCGTTGGCGGCAAGATTGAAAAAAACCGTGGTCCTCGTGGGCATGATGGGCGCCGGAAAGACCGCCGTCGGAACGGCGTTGGCAGCGCGGTTGGGTGTGCCGTTCCTGGACAGCGATGCCGAGATCGTCGCCGCCGCCAGCCGGACCATTGCCGAGATTTTCGACCGTGATGGCGAAGCCTTCTTCCGAGATCGCGAGTCCGAAGTGATCTCGCGGCTGCTGGACGCCGAGCCCGGCATCCTGTCCACCGGTGGTGGGGCCTTCCTGGCCGAGCGGAACAGGCAGATGATCCATGATCGGGGCGTTTCCGTTCTGCTGGATGCCAAGGTTGGCCTGCTGTGGAACCGGGTCAAGCACAAGGACACGCGTCCGTTGTTGCGCACGTCGGATCCGCGTGCGACGCTTGAAGCGATTTACGCGGAGCGGGTCCCGATCTATTCCAAGGCGGACCTGGTCGTGGCGGCCCGCCCGGAATATGCCATCGCCGACATGGTTGATCGTGTCATCGCAGCCCTGCTGCAACGTCCGGATGTGCTTGAGGAGTCGTGACCAGATGGAAATCGTTCATGTGCCGTTGGGTGATCGCGCCTACGACATCGGAATCGGTTCGGGCATACTTGCCCGTGCGGGCTATCGCATTGCGCCGCTGCTGACCCGGCCACGGGTCGCCATCATCACCGACGAGACCGTGGCCGCGCTGCATCTGCCGGCCCTGACCGCTGCGTTGGACGCCGAAGGTATCGCAACCGTCGCGCTGTCGCTGCCGGCGGGCGAGGCCACCAAGAGCTGGCCGCATCTGACCCGGACCGTCGAATGGTTGCTGGAGCAGAAGATCGAGCGCAACGACGTGATCATCGCTTTCGGTGGCGGAGTCATAGGCGATCTTGCCGGGTTCGCGGCGGCGATCCTGCGGCGGGGTGTGCGCTTCGTGCAGATCCCGACAACGCTCCTGGCCCAGGTGGACAGCTCGGTTGGCGGCAAGACCGGGATCAACTCGACCGCCGGCAAGAACCTGATCGGCGCCTTTCACCAACCCACACTGGTGTTGGCGGATGTTGACATCCTGGGCACCCTGACACCACGAGATTTCCTGGCCGGCTACGGCGAAGTGGTGAAATACGGCCTTCTGGGCGATTTCGATTTCTTCGAGTGGCTGGAGCAAAACGGGCCGGCGCTGGCGGCCGGGGATGTGGGCGCCCGGATCGCCGCGGTGAAATGGTCGTGCCAGATGAAGGCCGACATCGTGTCGCGGGACGAGACCGAACAGGGCGAACGCGCGCTTCTGAACCTGGGCCACACCTTCGGCCACGCGCTGGAGGCCGCGACCGGATACTCGGATCGCCTGTTGCACGGCGAGGGCGTGGCGATCGGATGCGCCTTGGCGATCGAGTTGTCTGCGCGCATGGGGCTGTGTTCGCAGGAAGACCCCAGTCGGGTGCGTGCGCATCTGCGGCAGATGGGAATGAAGGTCGATCTGGCCGACATCTCGGGCGATCTGCCGTCGGCCGAAGGGTTGCTGGACCTGATGGGCCAGGACAAGAAGGTCGTTTCCGGGCAGTTGCGGTTCATCCTGACCCGCGGCATTGGTCGTGCCTTCGTCACGGCGGACGTGCCCAGCGCGACGGTTCTGCGGCTGCTGCGCGACGAGCTTGGCCGGAACGTCTGAGACCTGCCTGCCGACCCTCCCGACAGCTTTTTGCTGGATCTCAGACAGACCCTGCACGTCTCTACGCCGCGCTAGGCGGGGCATCATTATTCTCTCTGGCCTGACTCACGATATCGTGGGACAATAAGATGTTGCTTGTTGAGGAGCCGAGCGCTCTCCCTTGGTCTGGCACGTGCTCCTCGCGTGGGAAGAGAGGGCACCATGGTTTCATCGAGTTTCAATTCAAGTTTCGATGGCTGGACCGTCACGAACGGCACCGGAGAATTCATCGCAACGGGCGGGGCACCCGGGGGCAACCTGCGCGCTTCCGAAGGTGGTAGCGGCGTATATTATTACGACGCTCCTGCGGCATATCTTGGCGCAAAAACAGACTTCTACGGCGGAACGTTGACGTTCGATCTGAAGCAGGATGGCGATTCCAGCCAGTTCGACGAGGCCGATGTGTTGCTGACGGGCGGCGGGTTGACGTTGGCGCTGGATGTCGGGGAAAACCCGGGTATCGACTGGACCTCGTACAGCGCCACCCTGGCGCTTGGGGCCGGATGGAAGGTTGGTTCGGTCACGGGACGCGTGGCAACGGCCGAGGAAATCCTGTCGACCCTGTCGGATCTCGAGTCGCTTCGGATCCGGGGCGAATATGTCGATGGCTCCACCAACGACGCCTCCAATCTCGACAACGTGTCGATGGTGAAAGGCACGACACCGCCGACAGTGGTGCCCGGGCCGGTGGTGAAGTCGACTTTCAACACTGACGTGGATGGCTGGTCGTTCATAGCGGACGTCAAGGAGTTTCGCTGGCAGGCGACCGGCGGACAGCCCGGCGGCTGGCTGGAAGCCGTCGACTATGCCACGGGCGCTGTCTGGTACTTTGTCGCCCCGGAGAAATTCCTTGGCGACAAGGCGCCATTCCTCAAGGGCACGCTGTCGTTCGACCTGAAGCAATCGTCGTTGTCGAGTCAGTTCGACGAAAGGGATGTCGTGCTGACGGGCGGCGGAACGACCCTGGTGTACAACACCGACTCGAACCCGGGGCTCGACTGGACGTCGTACACGATCCGGCTCGCCCCCGGCGACAACTGGACGCTGGACACGGTTGGCGGCGAAGCGGCCACGCTGGCGGATTTCAAGACGGTTCTGGGCGATTTTACTGCGTTGCAGATCCGGGGAGAATACGTCAGCGGCCCCGATACCGGTGGTTTGGACAACGTCAAGCTCAAGGCGCCCGATGGCGCTGTCTTTGACAGCCTGAACGTCTATGATGGGCCGGTCTCTTTGCTGGGGCTTTCCACCCACGAACAGTTGAGCGCCGCCCTCGCGGTGGCTGCGGCGGGCAATGCCATCGGCACGCTGGACAGCGCGAACACGCCGGATGCCGCCTATGATGTGGACGTCAACAGGCTGACGATGATCTCTGATGCCTCGCTCGGCACGACGTTCCGGTTGGACGGAGTCAAGCACATGACCCTGTCCGGGGCCAACAACATGAACATCACGGGCAACGCACTGAACAATGATCTGACCGGATCGGATGGCAACAACACGCTTCGGGGTGGGTCTGGCCGAGACAACCTGATCGGACGCGACGGGCGTGACACGCTGTATGGCGACAAGGGCAACGATGCCCTGTCGGGCGGGCGTGGCAACGACAAGCTGTACGGCGGCGATGGCAAGGACGTCGTGCACGGCGGCGCGGACATCGACACGCTGGTGGGCGGCAAGGGCAACGATGCGCTGTACGGTGGCGGCGGAAATGACTCGCTGGATGGTCAGGCGGGCAACGACGTCTTGCTGGGCGGATATGGCGGCGACATGCTGAAGGGCGGTGGCGGCGACGACTACCTGAACGGAAATGCCGGCAAGGACACGCTGATCTTCAAGGGAACCTTTGGTCGGGATGTCGTGCAGTTCGAGGATGGCTTTGACACGCTGAGACTGGTCAAGGGCAACGGCGAAGCCGGGAGCGTGGCAGAGTTCAAGGCCGCCTCGGAGGACCTTGGCGGGATGGTGATTTATGACAAGGGTGGCGACGACAAGAACGTCATTGTTCTGCTGGACACGGCATTGTCGGATCTGACCTCGGCGGATTTCGATTTTGTCTGATGCCAAGTGGCACGGTCTGGTGTGATCTTCGGGCGGGTCTTTGACCGGGGACGGTGTGGCCATGAACAATCTGCGTCGTCCAGCAGCGAGGTGGACCGGACGGGGCAACCGGGTCCGCGGTTTCGGCATCGCGGGCCTCTGCCCAGGTGCCGTTTCGTATCGCGATGGGTGAAAGCGGCGGCCATTTCTGTCGCACGCCCGGCGCGAGTCCGCGTGGCGGTTGGTCAGGTCTGACAATCAGGTAGCGTTGCACTGGCTCTGCACCGGACCGTTGCCGGTCAATCTGCCCGCGAAATGGGCGCGGGGGGATGGCTCGGCGCAAGGCACGTCAGCCGCTGTTCTCCCGACCGCCCGCGTCCCTCTGACCGACGTTCTCCGGATGTGGCCGCTTGGACTTGTATCACCGGATGGCTTCGCTTATGCGAGGCTCCCAATACCCCCGGTGCCCGCGAGGATTTACGACAACCGATGGCGACGCTGACAGTCAGCCCTCCTGCGACAGCCGTCCCTGGTAGCGGATACGCCACCACGGTCGGTCAAAGCGGCGCGGACTGCGGCCCCCCACGGGTTGAGACGGTAGACAGGTGCCGCAATGCGCCTTGGCCCGTTCCGATGCGGCAGGCCCTTGCGACAACTGGTCGGTCTGTCGTTCTTCAAAACGCCAGCCCGACGCCCGAATTCACAGACATTGCGCCCACCACCCCCTGTTCCCGTGTCATGACGGGGTCCGGGATCGGTGACACATCCGGCGCATTTCGAGGAGAGACCCATGGAAATTCGTGAAGCCCTGACCTTTGACGACGTCTTGCTCGTTCCGGCAAAAAGCAGCGTGCTGCCGTCGCAGGCCAATACGTCGACCTGGGCCACTCAGTCGATCCGGCTGAACATCCCGCTGCTCAGTTCGGCGATGGATACGGTGACCGAAGACAAGATGGCGATTGCCATGGCGCAGGCGGGTGGCATGGGCGTCATTCACCGCAACCTCACCCTTGAGGAACAGGCCCGGCAGGTTCGTCGCGTCAAGCGGTTCGAGAGCGGCGTCGTCTACACCCCGATCACGCTGACGCCCAACCAGACACTGGCCGACGCCAAGGCGCTGCAGGCGCGCTACAATATCACCGGGTTCCCGGTCGTGGACGAACGCGGGCTGGTTGTCGGTATCGTGACGAACCGCGACATGCGCTTTGCCAACGACGATGCAACGCCGGTTGCCGCGATGATGACTGCCAAGAACCTGGCGATCCTGACCGAACCCGCCGATCTGGGCGAGGCACGTGCCATGATGCGCGAGCGCCGGATCGAAAAGCTGTTGGTGACAGATTCGAGCGGCAAGCTGACCGGGCTTCTGACGTTGAAGGACATCGATCAGGCGGTGCTCAATCCGCAGGCCTGCAAGGATGACCTGGGCCGGCTGCGAGTGGCGGCGGCCTCGACCGTGGGAGACGCAGGGTTCGAACGCAGCGAGGCGTTGATTGACGCCGGCGTCGACATGATCGTCGTGGACACGGCGCACGGCCATTCCGAAGGTGTCGGCATCGCGGTTGAGCGGATCAAGGCGCTGTCCAACCAGGTGCAGGTCGTCGCAGGCAACGTGGCCACCGCAGACGCGACCCGCGCCCTGATCGGGGCAGGCGCGGATGCAATCAAGGTCGGGATCGGACCGGGGTCGATCTGTACCACGCGCATGGTCGCCGGGGTCGGGGTCCCGCAACTGACCGCGATCTTTGATTGTGCCGGGGCCGCTGCCGAGGCGGGTGTGCCGGTGATTGCCGACGGCGGCATCAAGTTTTCCGGCGATTTTGCCAAGGGCATCGCGGCCGGTGCCAGCTGTGCCATGGTCGGCTCGTTGCTGGCCGGCACCGACGAAAGCCCGGGCGAGGTGATCCTCTACCAGGGGCGCTCGTTCAAATCCTACCGGGGCATGGGGTCGCTTGGCGCGATGGCGCGCGGTTCGGCGGACCGATATTTCCAGAAGGACGCCGCCAGCGACAAGCTGGTGCCCGAAGGGATCGAGGGGCAGGTGCCCTACAAGGGCAGCGCCAGCGCGGTCATTCACCAGATGGTCGGCGGATTGCGCGCGGCCATGGGCTACACGGGCAACGCCACCGTGGCCGACATGCGTGGCGGCTGCCAGTTCGTCAAGATCACCGGCGCCGGCCTGAAGGAAAGCCACGTCCACGACGTGCAGATCACAAGAGAGTCCCCAAACTATAGGCTGGGATAACAATGACTTGCGACGCGTCTTTGACAACGCGCGTCGCGGAGCATCTGCGAGCAAGGTCAGATCAAGACAGCACAGGACAAGATTCACCGCTGTAGACTGAGACGTTTTTGGATTGGGGAACGCGCGACGGCTGGGAAGAAAGGATCTGCACGCAGACTCACCGCAGCCGACCACGCCCACCGCGAAACTCATGACGACCGACCGGGCCAAGACGCTTCCCGACGGCGGGTTCCGTTTCGATCTGCGGAACGCGGTTCCTGACCGTGAGGCCAAGTCAGCCGGGGTTGTATCATGCTGGCACTTCGCTGCTTCATCATACCGCTTGGCGCTGCTGCGGTTTCTCAGCCCTCATGGGAGACCGAAATCCTGCGCCGGGTGACGGCACAGCTCGACACGGCCACTCGCGGCTTCAACACCGTCCACTTCAAAGGAAGGTCGAGCAGACCGAGAACCACATCCCCTTCATGCGGGATGAACTTCGCGACACCGTTCTCGGTGTCGCCAGAATCGTCCCGAGTGCGGTTGAGATTGGATATCCCTTGACCTGCTCGCCCGAAACGTCGGCGATTTGGGGTTGGTTTTCTCCTTTGAAGGGAGACCAACGATGAGCCGAACACGGTTCACGAAGGACTGTTCGTTGGATGTCTGAAAGAACACGAGGTCGGCTTTCGCGCGACGGAGTTGTGCCGCAAGCTTGGCATCAGCGATGTGACCCTTTGGAAGTGGCGTTCCAGGTTCGGCGCCCTGTGTGCGGCGTCGCGCCGTGGAGTGTGAGTGTGACAAAGGGGATACCGGCGACGGCGGGCCTGTGTCTTGGCCTGGATCGATCCGCGGGGGAAGCGGCGGCGACCAACGCGATCGGAGGATGCTGGCTTGCGGGTCCGTCTGAAGGAACTGGCAGATCGAGTGGCATTGCACCGCGCCAGAAGAGCCGATGCAGACCGGCTTCGCGAAGACCTCCAACAGGAGCATGCGCAGAAAGGCCAAATCACCACCGCCCGCATACCAGCCTCGCTGGCAGGACGCTCAGGGAATAGGCCATCCGTCCAAGGGAGACCAGCACCTGAACAGTGGCAACTCATTAACGGGACTTTCAAGGGGGAGCTAACCCCCAATCGTTGGACAGGATCTGTAGTGTTTCAGACTATTCTCGGCTCCTGCTGACCGGGTTTGATGGCTTCGTTCAGCGCCTCGCCGCAGAAGTCCGCCTTCCCGCTGACCTCTCGGGGATTGCGGGCAATCGCCGAGAGGGGGAGTTTTCGAGATGCGTCAAGCCAACGCCTTGCGGGTTTGCCAGTCCATGATCGCCAGCAGATACTGGGACGATTTTCGCATCGGCAGGTAGGTGATGTCGGCGGCCCAGACCCTGGTTGGCCAGGTCCACTCGCAGGCCCCGCAGGAGAGACGGATACGTCTTGTGACCCTTCGCTGCCTTACTGGTGTTCGGCTTCTGACGAACGCCCATAAACCGCATCAGGCGCCGGATACGCCTCTCGTTCACCCGTAACGCCTCGTTGCGCTGATGCCAGGTCATCTGCCGGACGCCAAGGAAGGGTGTTTCCAGGAACTGCTGATCGATCCGGCGCATGAGGGCGAGGTTCATCGCTGTCACGCCCTTTGGGTGATAGCAAAGGGGCGATTGCGAGATCGACAGCAGCCTGCACTGCCTGCCGACCGACCGCTCGGGATGTTCGGGTTGAAACATGTCATGCCTCACTTGATGCCCCAAGGCTTGAGCTTTCGTGACACAAAATCGTTGGCGACAGCCAGTTCCCCGATCTTGGCGTGCAGCTCCTCGTCAATCTCGGCTTTCTTCGGGCTGCCGCTTTCGAACACACCAGAGGCCCCCTCCAACAAAGCTTTCTTCCAACGATGGATCTGCCTTGGATGGACCCCGAACCGGCTTGCCAGAATAGTCACCGTTTCCTCGCCCTTAGATGCTTCCAGTGCCACTTTCGCCTTGAACTCGGGCGCGTGCTGCTGCCGTTTCGATATGTCTAATCTCCTTCTCGTCTAAGATCAGCAGGCCGTAAATCATAGCCTGCGTCAGTGTTCGAAATACGGGGAGTAGCTTAGCGGAGCAGGTCAGCTGTCATGCGCTGTGAGTTCGAGATTGCCCCCGGCGTGGACAATTCGGTTGACGTGATCCTTGGTGTATTTGTCGGGGCGAGCGGTGGCCGGTCCGACGAGCCCGTGAAGACGCGCTCTGTGGCGAACGCCGCAGTTTTATCATGTAGCCGGTCTTGATCGCCGATTTGGGTCGCTGGTCCGGCGCCACCAGCTTGACGTTGCAGATCGGGGCAGTCAGCCTTGATACGCATGGAACCGAACGGCAGCTTTGGCTGATGGAAGCGGAATAAATGGGGATGCGACAAGAGCAAACGGATGTTCTGGTGATCGGTGGAGGGACGGCCGGTTTTGGCGCGGCTGTCGCCGCCGGGCGACAGGGGCTGCGCGTAACGCTTCTCGAGGGGACGACCAAGATCGGAGGCGTCATGGCCTTTTGCCCCGGCATGCCATGGGGTGGAGGCTATCCGCAGGATCGGATCATCGGTGGCCTGATCGAAGAACTGACGCTTCGCCTCGCCGCGATGGATCCGCCGGCTGCTGAAAAACGCCCCTGCAAGTTGGAGAACTTTGGCCCGGAAATCGTCTACGACCACGACATCGCGACGCTCACCATGTTTGAGATGCTCGAAGAGGCCGACGTGCGTGTCAGGTTGGGGGCAATGGCCCTGGAACCGGAGATGGCACACAATCGGATTAAGCGCGTTTCATGCTGCGACAGGAACGGACCGTTTGTGGTTGCCTCCCGGATCGTCATCGATTGCTCCGGGGACGGGGACATTTCGGCGAAGGCCGGAGTGCCCTTCATGCTTGGCGATGCGTCCGGCAACATGATGGCCGTCACGATCTCGTTTCATATGGTCGGCGTGGATTGGGCCGCGGCCTTCGCCGATCCGGACCCCTATTTTCAGCAGTACGCATCACGCGGGGTTGCGCGGGGACGATTACATCCCGATCTGGGCAAACTCTATCTCATGCGCGGCTTTCATGACGGGACGGTGTTCTGCAACTCCGTCCATGTGCGCGGCGTTGATGGCACCGACCCGGTCGCAGTGGGTCAGGCGGCGCAAGAGGGCCGCCGGCGTTGTCTGCAACTGGCGCAATTCCTGCGCAGTGATGTTCCCGGCTTCGAAAACGCCCATATGTCGATTCTCTCGCCCACCGTCGGAGTGCGTGAAACGCGTAAACTGGAGGGGCTCTATCGCCTCACAGGCGAGGACCTTGCCCGCGCGACCAGGTTTCCGGACGGGATCGTGGCCTGTGACAATCCCATAGATGATGTGATGCGGTCGGACGCCGACATGACCCACGAGGCGGCGATCGGGGCAGGGGGGTTCTATACCATTCCCTTCCGTTCATTGCTCCCGTCCCGGATCAAGAACCTGATGTTTGCAGGGCGGATCTTGTCAGCAGACCCGGTGGCGTTCGCCTCCGTTCGCGGAATGCCACAATGCATGGCAATGGGGCAGGCGACCGGAACGGCCGCAGCGCTTGCGCTGCGCCTTGGAACGAGCGTGCAGGAAGTCCCGATCCACGCGTTGATCGCGTCGTTGACGGAGCAGGGCATCAATCGTTTGGCGGAGTGTGGATCGAACTGACTAGAGCGTGGGCTGCATTTCGTTGATGTACCGGGGCAGGGTGCGCAAGAAGCGCTGTTCTCGGACGTTTCCGTCGACGGGCTGGTTCCCGAAGACCCTCAGCTTCGGGCCATCGACCGGTCTTTCGCCGTCGGGGATTTTCGGGAACGGATGGCGCCGTTCGCCAGCGTCAAGGGACAACATTCGAGTGACCCGGGGCTGCTGATGCAATTTCTGACATCAGGGACTTCGAAGTGTGTTCGCGGTGCGCTCCGGACCTGCCAGGAAATGCCGCTCGATCCGCGGGCTAAAGCGAACCGACGCGGCGCGAGACTTGCGTATCTGGGTCGCAAAAGGGTTCGTTCTGACCCCTGATAGGTTGGCAGCCGACGCGGTCGCGTCATTGAACGTGGCGCAAGCCGCGCGTCGGCCTGACGCCGTCACATCGAGACAAGACGGGCGGCTGCCGCGTCGAACCCCACATGCACCGTGTCACCTTTGCGGAACGGGGTGGCGTCGGGCACGTTGACGGCAAAGATCTCACCCAGTGCGGTGCTGAGCGTGTATTGCATCTGGTTGCCGAGATAGGCCGCGTAGCTCACTTCGGCGGGCAGGGTGTCGGCCATGGCTTCGCGGGTCAGGCGCAACTGGTGCGGACGGAGCACGAGGTTGGCCTGGCCGGTGGAGGCAAACGCGGTGGGCAGCGTCACGCGGCGACCGTTGAGCACGATATCGACGGTGTCGCCAGCACGGGCCACCTCGACCTCCAGAAGGTTCGCGTCCCCGATGAAATCGGCGATGAAGGCCGAATTCGGGCGCTCGTACAAGTCGGCCGGCGCACCTTCCTGGGCGATTTCGGCGTTCTTCATCACGATGATCCGATCGGAGACGGCCATGGCCTCTTCCTGATCATGGGTGACGTAAATCGCGGTGAGACTCAGCCGCTGCTGGATCTCGCGGATCTCTTCACGCACATGTCGGCGCAGCTTGGCGTCGAGGTTGGACAGCGGCTCGTCCAGCAGCAGCACCTCGGGTTCCAGAACGATGGCGCGTGCCACCGCCACACGCTGTTGCTGGCCGCCCGACAGTTCCGACGGCAGACGGTCGCCGAACCCCTGGAGCCCGACCATTCCGAGGCCGTCCTCGACCCGAGCGCGCACCTCGCTCTTGGCCACGCGTTTGACCGTCAGGCCATAACCGACATTTTCCGCCACCGTCATATGGGGAAACAGCGCGTAGGACTGAAACACCATCGACACCTTGCGATAGGTTGCCGACAGGTGGGTGACATCATCATCGCCAATGAAGATGCGCCCGGAAGTGGGAGGTTCCAGCCCGGCAACAAGCCGCAGCGTGGTGGTTTTTCCGCACCCCGATGGGCCGAGAAGCGTGACCAGTGTGCCGGGCGCGATATCGAGATCGAGCGGCTTCAGGGCGACGACGTCGCCGAAATGCTTCGTGACGCCTTCAAAACGGACGGATCCCTTGTTCATGGGGCTCTCCTAGTGGGCTTCGACGCGGTCGGCGCGGCGCAGGGTGCGCCGACCGATCACGAGTTGCATGGCGACAATGACGGTGAGCATCGTGACGATCAGCACCGAGGCATAGGCGATGGCGATGCCGTATTCACCGTTTTCCACCCGGCCGACGATGAAGCTGGTGGCCATGTTGTGACGGGCGGAGACGAGGAAGATCACGGCCGAGACGGAGGTGATCGCCCGCACGAAACTGTAGGTCAGCGCCGCAAGGATTGCGGGGCCCATCAGCGGCAGGATCACCCGGCGCAGCGTTGTCGCGGAGTTTGCGCCGAGCATGATCGAAGCCTCGTCGAGCGAACTGTCGAGCTGGCTCATCGCGGCGATACCCCCGCGCACGCCCACCGGCATGTTGCGGAAGATGAACACGATGATGAGGATGAGCCCCGTGCCGGTAAGCTCGATCGGTGGGAAGTTGAACGCCATGATATAGGCGACGCCGATCACGGTGCCCGGGATCGCGAAGGAGAGCATCGTCGAGAACTCGAAGGCGTTCTTGCCGGTGAACTTCTGACGTACGAGCAGATAGGCGGTGGCAAGCCCCACGGCAGCCGTGAGCGGCGCCGCAATGGCCGAGATCGTGAGCGTCGTGAAATAGCTGTCCCATGCCGCCCCGGTGAAATGGACCCCGTTGCGGACCACGATCTTGAAGCCACGCAGGTAGTGCTCGAAGGTGAAGGTGTGATCATAGCCCCAGAGCTTCACGAAGGAGCCGAAGATGATCAACGCGTAGAGCACCATGGTGAAGAAGGCCCAGGGCAGCGCCACGAGATAGGCTGTCCACCGCAGGGCCGGGTTCAGCGCGGCATGGCGGCCGGAATCGGCCTTGCCGGTGACCGTCGCGTAGTTTTTCTTGCCCACCCAGAACCGCTGCGCGAGGAAGGCCGAGAGGGTAAAGGTCAGGAGCGTGATGGACAGGATCGCGGCCTGCGCCGGGTCGGCGATGGTGCCGACAATTGCGAAATAGATCTCGGTCGACAGCACGTTGAAATTGCCGCCCAGCACCAGCGGGTTGCCGAAGTCGGCGATCGACTCGATGAAGCCGAGCAGAAAGGCATTTGCGAGACCGGGGCGCATCAGCGGAAACGAGACCAGCCGGAAGGTCTGCCAACGGTTGGCATCGAGCGTCTGGCTGGCTTCCTCCATCGACGGGCTCACCCCCTCCACCACGCCAATGAGCACGAGGAAGGCGATGGGGGTGAACGAGAGCATCTGGGCCAGCCAGACGCCGTGAAAACCATAGAGCCAACGGGTCTTTTCCCAGTCGAAGGCCCAGTAGAAGAATTCGGTGATGGTGCCGGCACGGCCGAACAGAAGGATCAGTGCAAGACCGATGACAAACGGCGGGGTGATGATCGGCAGCACCGTGAGGACCCGCAGGAGCTTCTTTGCCTTGAAATCGGTCCGGGTGAAGATCAATGCGAACATCAGCCCCATGAAGGTGGTGCCAGCGGCAGTCGACAGACCGAGCAGGAAAGAGTTTACGGCGGGGCCGCAACTGCCGTTGCCGGTGAGGCACCCGACACCCCAGACGGAGGATGAGAAGAACCGCGGCAGGAACTCGCTGACTCCGAGGCCCGCGCCGCCCTTCAGCTCGAAGGCCCGCACAAGAATGAACGTGAGTGGGAAGAACACGAAGATCGCCACGAGCGCGATGATGGCGCCCACGAGCCCGGTAACAAAAGCGTCGCCCCGTCCCTTGCCAAGGCCAGATATTCCGGTCGTGGAAATGAACAGGAGGGCAGCGGCCGTGACGAAGGCTCCGGCCCCGATGCCCGGGTTGTCGGCGTCCCAAATCCCGAAGCGGGTGCCGATCAGGAGCGCCTGCGCCATCAGCAGGGCAAGCCCGACAATGCCGGAGGTGACGAGTCCGCGCGCCGTGGCAATCTGGGTGCGCGCAAACCCCAGCGAGAGGGCGGCACCGGCGAAGCCAAGGGCCGGTAGCCAGAGCCAGGGCTTGCCATTCAGGGCCGCACCGAGCGCCGATGCGTTCGTGCCCGACATGTCGGTGAGCCAGCCAAATCGCCAGAACCCGCCGTCTGTCAGGTACCACGGTATCAGGGCCCAGCCGATAACGCCCACCACGAGCCAGAACACCGCAACGCGTCTCATGCAACCTCTCCCCAATAGAGCCAGCCCCGCACATGGCGGGGCCGGTCACTTGATGCTTTCTGGAAGATCACTCCTGGACGACGCCGCCTGCACCTTTAACATCCGTTTCCCAGCGATCCAGCAGACGCGCGCGGGTGTCGGAAGCGCCGTAGGTGGCGAAATCGTAGTCGATGAGTTTCACAGCAGCCATTTCCGGGGCATCCGGATCCGTGACGGCGTCGGGATTTGACGGGATGTTGTACACGCCAACCTCAAGACCGGCCGATTGCGCCGGCGCCGAAATCACGTACTCGACCCATTTCTTGGCCGCTTCCATGTTGGGGGTGCCGTTGATGATCGACACTGCACCGACTTCGTAACCGGTACCTTCGCACGGCGAGACGATCTCGACCGGGAAGCCCTGCTTCTTGAGGTTTACCATGTCGTGCATGAAGCCGATGCCGATGGTATTCTCACCGCGCGCGGTGGCCTTGCCCGGCGCGGAGCCCGACTTGGTGTACTGGTTCACGTTCTTGCCGATCTCGGCGAGAAGCTTGAAGCCTTCGTCCTCTCCAAACAGCTGCACCAGCGTGGCAAGCTCGGTATAGGCGGTGCCCGACGACTTCGGGTTCGCCACCTGGATTTCACCCTCGTATTCGGGCTTGGCAAGGTCCCGCCAGCAGGCAGGCGGCTCGAGGCCCTTTTCGGCCATGATATCGATGTTGTAGATGAGGCCGAGGAGACCGACGTGCACGCCGACGGCCTTGCCGCCCGACATCTCGGTCATGCTCTGCGACCAGCCGAGCTGCCCGGACACGTCCACCCCCGACGGAACAGTCAGGTCTTCGGACGCGGCAATCAAGTGCGGGTCACCCGTGCCACCCCACCAGACATCGACTTTCGGGTTGCCGGCCTCGGCGCGGATCTGCGCGAGCGTTTCGCCGGTCGACTTTCGAACGATGGCCACGTCGACGCCGGTGTCGATCTCGAAGTTCTGTGCCATCAGATCACACCAGGACTGCTCGTTCGAGCAGACCACGTTGAGCGTCTCGGCCATTGCAGCAGACGTACCAAGGCCGGCGGTCAGCACCACAGCGCCGAGTGTGAATGTCTTGTTCATAGAGTCCTCCCAGACTTCCCGTGCGATCCTCCACCGCGCGGTCAAAGGCAGTCTTGCATCAAGTTTCTCGCCAATCGAGCAATATGAGCGTTGCCGACAGGGCACGCAGGCGCCTTTTTGATGAACAATGTTACAAATCGGCTTCGAAGGGATGACGATGACCCTCTTGCGGGCGCATGGTCGCGACTGGATCGTCGAACGCACAGGAGGAGCGTGGCCACGATGGAGGACCCCCAAGTCACACGACCCGTGGTCGCGGTGATCGATGATGACGCCAACCTTCGACGCACCGTCGCAGCCCTGCTGTCCGAAAGCGGGTTCGACGCGATCCCGCTGGCGGACGGCGCCGGATTTCACGCACTCGGACCGGAGCCCGGAGTCGACCTTGCGTTGATCGACCTGAGGCTTGCCAACGAGAACGGGCTTGAACTTGCGCTGGCCCTGCGCCGCCGTCACGGGCTTCCGATCGTCATGCTCACTGGTCGCGGCGACGAGACGGACCGGATCGAAGGGTTGGAAACCGGGGCTGACGACTACATGATGAAACCGTTCAATCCGCGCGAGTTGATTGCCCGCATCCGGGCTGTCCTGCGGCGCGCGGGGCATCCGGACATGATCGACACCGACCGGGACACGGGACGCCTCGTCGCATTCGGAGCGCTCAAGCTGGATCTCGAGCGGCGTGAGCTGGTCGGGGCCGAGGGTGCCGAGGTGGCGCTGACGAACGCGGAGTACCGGCTGCTCGAATATCTCGTGCTCAATCCGGGCAGGGTGATCCCGCGCCCCGAACTCATGGCCGAACTCGGCGCCGATCTCAGCCACTACGGGGACCGCACGATCGATGTGCTGATCCTGAGGTTGCGGCGCAAGATCGAGCCCGTGCCCTCCAAGCCCGTTCACCTGCAGACACGACGCGGCCAGGGCTACATCTTCATCACCGGGCCAATGCGATGAAACGGATCTCGGTGCGGGCGCGGCTGCTGTTCGCGTTGGCGGCTCTTACGCTTGCCACCTTCCTTGTCGGTGCGATTGCATGGGCTGCGCTCGAGCGTACCACGGCCCGGGTGAACCGGTTGCACGGCGATACGCTGGCTGCGGTCGACGCGGCCATGACCCTCTCGCGCCAGGCCGCTGGAATCGCCACCCGGGCTCCGTACCTTCTGCTCCTCGACAGTCCCTTTCGCATCGCCCAGGAGGGCGCGGTGACCGTCGCCGCGATCGACGAGATCGTGATCGGGCTGCCCCAGGGGGATGCCCTGGTCGCCACGCTCGCGGACATGCGCGCTGCGACGGTCGAGATGGTCGAGCACATGCAGGCCCGCGCCGGCTATCACGACCAGACCCTGCGCAGCAACGCCGCATTGGCCAAGGCGGAACGCCGGTTTGCCCTGCTGGCCGCCGGTACCGATACCCCGCTCGCAGAGCGGGAGCACTGGTTCACACTGCAGCGGCTTGCCGCCGCGTTGCTTGGCGCAGGGCGCGCCGAGAACCTGATTGGGGTCGGTGAATTCCAACGCGCCTACCATCTCTTGCGACGCATCGCCAACAGCGACGGTCTGCGCGAGGGCCACGGCGATCTGGCGGATCTTGCCGTTATTGCGGAAGGACGTGCGGGGCTGTTCGAACTGCGACGGCTGGAACTTGCCAACCAGATCGGCGCGCAGGGCGCGCTGGTTCGGGTGCGGCGCGGTGCAGCCGCCGTGATCGCCCATGCCGAGGCGGTGACGGCCGATGCGCAGGCTGCAATCGCCGTCGAGCGGGCCGAGACCATCAGCGCCATCGCGTTGAGAAAGAGCACGATCGTCGTCGCCGTGTTCGCCTCCGCAGCGCTTGCGCTCTCGGCCGCGCTCTATGTCTCCGGCTACGTGACCGGGAACCTGCGCGCCGTTTCGGATGCGATGATGCGCCTGGCTGCCGGCGACCGTGCCTTGCGGCTTCCGCGCGGGGAGGGGGCCGGCGACGAGATCGGCAAGCTGTTCCACGCCTTTCGAACCTTTCGGGCCAATGCGATCCGTCTGGACCGGTCCAACCGTCGTCTTGCCGAGCGCAACGCGCTCTTCGAGAAGATGATGAGCAGCATCACCGACGGCGTGGCGATCCTGTCGGACACCGGCGCAATCATCGCCCGGAATGACCGCCTCGCGCAGGTGCTTCGGATCGACCCGGCACAGGACAGCAAACGCGACCGCCTCGACGATCTCGTTTCCCGGGGTGGTTGGGCGGAAACCCCGGGCCCGACCGGGAACCACATGCTCTCCACGGCTGACGGTCACTACGCCCTGCGCCGTGAAAGCCCGTTGCCCGGCGGCGGCGCCGTGGTGCTGATTGCCGACATAACCGAACAACGCCAGGTCGATGACCGAATGCAACAGGCTCGCCGGATAGAGGCCCTGGGCAAGGTGACGGGCGAGGTGGCGCACGATTTCGGCAATATACTCTCGACCATCAACGGCAGCCTGCACCTGATGGAACGGGCCTCGCCCGACGTGCAACGCGAGTTGGTCGGCTCGATCGCCAACGCCGCCGAGATCGGCACTTCGCTGGTTCAACGGTTGCTGGCCTTTGCGCGTCGACAGAAGCTGGTGCCCGAGGTGGTAGAGATCAACGGGCTGGTCGAGGGCATGGCCGATCTGGTGGCGCTGGCGCTTCGCGATGAGATCGTGCTGGAGACAAGGGTCGCCTCCGAGCCGATCAACGTGCGCGTCGATCCGGGGCAACTGGAGAGTGCCTTGCTCAATCTCTGCCTCAACGCTGCCCAGGCGATAGATGGTGCGGGCGCAATCACGATTTCGGTCGCCGCCGAGGGCGACCGCGCGGTGATCGAGGTTACCGATACCGGGTGCGGGATGAACGCCGAAACCGTCGAGCACGCGATGGAGCCATTCTACAGCGCGCGCGCCGATGGCACCGGCACCGGCCTCGGCTTTGCCATGGTCTACGGCTTCATCAGCCAATCGGGTGGCGAGGTCCGGATTCTTTCCGCGCCCGAGGAGGGCACGTCCGTGCGCATGATCCTGCCCCGGGCCAGGGCCATCACCCCGCCGACGCCACATTGGGGGCGCGTCCTGCTTGTGGAGGACAACCCCGATGACCTCTCGGCGGCCCGGACCATTCTGAACGATCACGCCAACGAGGTTGTCGAAGCAACCACAGCAACGGGCGCTCTCGCCTGCCTTGAGGAGCACTCTTTCGACCTGGTGATCTCCGATCTGTCTCTTGGCGGCTCTCCGGACGGGTGGCGCATTGCCTCTGCGGCGCTGTCATCCGGCGCGGCGCGCGCGGTCGCCATCGTTTCCGGGCGGCTCCCGGAGAAAACGCCCCTCGATGGGCGATATGGTTCGGCGCTGGTGACCTTGCCCAAGCCGTTGGACATCGCGGCGCTCTGCGCCGCTCTCGGAAAGGACGGCACAGATGACGGCGCTTGATGCGAAGGGCGTGATATTCGATTGCGACGGAACCCTGGCGCTTACCGCGAGCCTGCATTTCGATGCCTTCAATGCGGCCCTGGCCCGTCAGGGCGCAGGGATGGACCGGGCCTGGTACGATGCGCGAACCGGTCTGGACCGAAACGACCTGATTGCCGAGTTCGCTGCGCAGCACGAGTCTCCACTGGACTGCAGCCGCCTTGCGGCCGACAGCCGCGCCATCACGGTCACCCGCGGTGAAGTCACCGCCGTGGAGAACCCGCCGGTTGCGGCGTTGGCGCGACGGCTCAAGGGCAAGGTGCCAATCGCGGTCGGCTCGAATGCGGAAACGGATGTTGTCCGCGCAATCCTTCGCGGGGCGGGACTGGACGGGTTGTTCGAAGTCGTCGTCACCGTGGTGGAGGCGCTGCGTCCGAAGCCAGACCCGGCGATTTTCCTGCTCGCCGCAGAACGGCTCCGGGTCGCCCCGGGCGACTGCCTGGTCCTGGAGGATTCCGATCAAGGGCTCCGGGCGGGGATCGCTGCCGGGATGACAGCGCTGGACGTCCGTCGGGCCGATGTCATTGCCCGCATCGCACAATGGTGAATACCGGAAGTCCGGAAAGATCGATTCCGATGACCCGACACCTGAATCGCCCGGTTCTGCCTCAAATTGGCGACCAACGCGGCGCGCAGCACTGACGCCCCACGCGCGGTGATGTCTTCTAGGAAGTCAAGGGATTGCCCTTTGGTGGAGCGGTCGGTGACGATCAACGGTTGAGATCGAAGGCGTTGGGTTGCTTCCCGGACTCTTGACTGTCGTCCGCGGCATGGCCACCGTCACAGGGGAAATCTGTGCTATGATCATATCGAGGTCAGTCTGGCAGGAGAAAAGCCCGTTGTTGTTGAAGTCGCTCCGTCTCGTCATTGCCGCCCTGTTCGGTGTCTCCTTGTCGGGGGCCCTGCCGTCGCAGGTGGCCGCGAAAGCCTCGGACATTCCAGCCTGGTTGGAACAACACGTCGGTCTGGGTGACGGCCAGATCGCCCCTGTGGTCCTGCAACGGGCCCGGGACCTCTACCAGCGCAAGCTACGCAAGGGAGATGTCAGGAACCCCTGCTACTTTGCCATGGATGCGACGCGCCCAAGCACATCGGGCGGCAAGCCGGGGCGCCGGTTCTACACCATTTGCGAGTCGAAGAAGTCGTTCCGTGCGACGTCGTCGGGCTATGGCAACGGGCGGAAACTGCAACGTGCGGATTTCTCGAACGGCCGGCAATGCGCGCGACACTTCAGCAACGCGGAGGGGTCAAAGCTGACGGCGGGCGGATCCTACGTGACGGCCGAGGCCAGGACGTCCTTCAAGGGCTATCTCCGCCAGTCGGGCAAGAGAACGCCGTTCTATCGCACGTTCCTGGTGTTCGAAGGGGAGGGCGAAACGAGGAATGCCAGGGAGCGGGCCATCGGCGGGCACCCGGCGGTTTTCGTGAAACAGCAATGCCGCTTCAAGAATCCGAACAGCTCCCATGCCGACAAGGAGGGCTACGTCCCTTACGGAACACTGGTGGATTATACCAGCGGGCGCAGCAACGGCTGTACCACCTGGTCCCAATCCGCTTCCAGGGACATCCTGGCGCTGGCGGAGGGGAACCCGACGACGCTCTACATCTACCCGGAATCCGGCGACATCAACGCTGTTGCAAAGGCGGTGAAGACCGGGAAATCGCTGTCGCGGGCCGGGGTCTACTGGAACGCGTCCTGTCTGACGGCAATCGGCTCTCCCAAATTCTGGCCGAAGAGAAACCTCCAACCGATCATCAACAAGTGGCGACGCTCCCTGCCGAAACAGACGCCGCGCGAATTGCCTGTCTGCAAGTGAGGGTGACCTGGGTGGTGTAAACGAGCCGCACCAAAGCAACATGCCCTCGGATACCGGACGGCTGCCATTGGCCGAAGCGTTGCTGCGGCTTTCGCTCCGGCCCAGGAGGCCGCGAGCTATCTGTTATAGCGTGTTTGTGCCGCGTCTCGCTTGGCTGTTCCGTGAAAAAGTTATAAATATCAGCGGCATAGTTGGGTCTTCCTCTTTGCGGTCTCATTTTTGGGGCGATTGAAAATGCGGGCGCCAGACCGGTGTTCAACGAATATCAGAAGCTCTCCGGAAGAGGTTGGCCCAAGCCTGAAATCTCCACGAGAGCAACACTGGCCGCAGTCTGCGTGTCCCTCGCCCGAGGGCCAAGGTCGCCACCATAGCGCAAACCAAGCTGCCCGCCGGCAATGGCCCGGTTTTGAGAGCTTCGACAGATCGGTCGCGATCTCCGGCGCCACCACCTTTTGTCGGCGCCTGTGCCGATCTGGGCTGCGATGCCCGGCCTTTGGCGCGGGCATGGATTGCCTGTTGGGAAAGTCCGGCACCGCCGCCCCGCGCGATCTCGCCCGTATCTGCATGACCGAAGCCGCCCTGACCGCCGGGGAAAATCCAGCGGACCACCGCCAAGACGCACCCCGACAATCAATCCGGGCGGGTTGCCTGCCTGGACAAAGGCTATGCGGCCCGAAAATCCGACCTGATCGAGCGGACGATTGCGGAAACAGTGACCCTCAACAGGACAATGTCGACTGGTGTTTCCACCGCGCGCGCTGTTTGCGACACGGCGTCGGAAATACCCTCCCGGTCATTGCCGGGCCAGAAGAGCAGGGACATCGATCCTCGCCGCCTTGACCCGTCACTCGGGGGCGGGGACATTCTGCGGTATCCGGCGGCTCTCCCAACCCAAGGGGTATCGAACAGTCATTGTTTGGTGCCTGCCAAAAGGGGAGAAAGACATGACCCAGCATCGGCACATCTGGAACGCGCGTTTCTGGGCAACGATTGCAGTTTAGTGCGCGCCGTTGACGGGCGTCGCCGAGGAGCGCCAACCAAATTTTCTCCTGATCATGGTCGATGCCATGGGCTGGACCGATCTCGGCGCCTATGGCAGCGAGATCGATACGCCGACGCAGGATGGGCTCGCCGCCGAAGCGCTGCTCTTCGCCGCCTTCCACGCCTCGGTCAGTTGCTCGCCGACCCGCTCGATGCTGCTGACGGGCCCCGACAACCATCTTGCCGGGATGGGCAACATGGGCGAGCTTCTGGCACCCAACCAGGTGGGCCAGCCGGGTTACGAAGGCCACCCGAACGACCGGGTGGTGACCCTGGCCGAAGTGCTGTGGGGCAACGGCTATCATACCTACATGGCTGGCAAACGGCACCTCGGCCATGACCCGGACTACTTCCCGTATAATCACGGCTTCGAACAGACCCTCGCCATGCTCTATAGCGGCGCGAGCCACTATGACGACATGAACGGCATCATGGAGGTGGAATTGCCGGCCTATTTCACGCTGAACGGCGAACGCATTCACGAACTGTCCGCGACCTTCTATTCCAGTCGCAGCTATGCCGATTTTCTGATGGACGCGATCCGGTCCAACCGCGATGACGGCAAGCCCTTCCTTGGCTATTTCGCCCTCACGGCACCGCATAACCCGCTCCATGTCCCTGAGCCGTGGCAGTCGAAAAACAGCTCTGTCTATGACGAGGGCTACGAGGTGTTGCGGGCCCGGCGGGTCGCTGCCGCGAAGGAACGCGGGCTGGTTCCGCCCGAAGCGCCGGTTTCCGAAATGCAGCCGCAGGTCGCCCCCTGGGACAGTCTGTCCCCCGGGGCGCAGGCGCTGGAGGCGCGCGGCATGGAGGTCTATGCCGGGATGGTCGACAATTTCGACTACCATGTCGGGCGAGTGCTGGATTTCCTGGATGATATTGGTGAGCTGGATAACACCGTCATCTTCTTCCTCTCCGACAACGGCTCCAACCCTTGGTACTCGGAAGAATATCCCGGCAATGCCGAGGGCGAGTGGTTCAAGCAGTTCGACAACAGCCCGGAGACCGTTGGTGACGCCATCTCGGCCTGTGCCTATGGCATGGGCCTCGCCGCCGCCTCGTCCGGCCCGTTTGACGGGTTCAAGATGTTGGTAAACGAGGGTGGCATCCGCGAACCGCTCCTGATCGCAGGGCCGGGGGTCGCGGGCGGGCGCAAGAGCGATGCCTTTACCTATGTCGCCGACCTGATGCCCACCATGCTGGACATGGCCGGGATCGATCATCCCGGCGCCGTCAACGGCAAGCCCGTCGAGCCCATGCTCGGCACGTCGCTGGCCGGTCTGCTCACCGGAGCCAAACAGGAGGTCTATGGCCCCGAGGGATTCATCGGCGGCGAGCTTCTGAACGGCAAGTGGATGCGCCAGGGGGCGATGAAGGCTGTCGCAGTCGTGCCACCCTATGGCGATGGGCAGTGGCGGCTGTTCGATGTCGAAGCCGATTCCGGCGAGACAATCGATCTTGCCTCAGCGCAACCGGACATGCTCAAGACATTGATAACCGCGCGGGACGAATATGCGGCTCGGGTTGGCGTCATCCTGATGGATACGGACTGAGTAACCGCTGGTGTTCCCAGATGAGTGGCGGAGCAGGCTGTTGGCAACGGTGGCGCGACTGCGGCCATTTGCAGCCAACCGTCGCAAGAACCACGGATCACAGCGACAACAGCTCTAGCCGATCACGTCACCCTGAAGAGGGGCGTGATCGGCGACCAAGGCGCCGTGGAAGAGCAAACCCAGTTTCTGTTCATTCTCGGCGAGTTCAGTACTCAACCGCTGCGGCAGGGGGGCATGCACGCCATGCGTCGGTAATCTGCTGTGCGATCCGGGGCCCGGCTCGGCTGATCCTGCTTGGCAGGGATTTGCATGGGTCTTGGCAGACGGGGATGTTTCCGGAACCACGGCCCATGCGGAGGGTCTTGTAGACGGCGTGCCCCATGCCCCTGCCACCGCGATCGGGGACCGGATCGGGAAGCATGATTATCGTCACAAGTGGAGCCGTTGATGCTCGACACCACCGCGTCCCCTGAGGCCGCCCATAGGCAGGATACCCGGGCCGTGGGCAACGCCGTTTCCTGTTGCCTTCCGGTGGCCGAAGACGTCGGCACTGACAAGCCAAACGTCCGTCGGTGCCCTGTACTCGACATCGAATCCATCGCCGGTACGCGCTTCTAGCCGATGGAGAAAAGTCCGAAACCAGCGCCCAAAGTGCTTCGCTCGGCTCGTCTCCACGACGGTTGGCAAGCTGACATCGCCGGGAAATGACGGCACTGGTCAGATCATCGATGTGCAAGGGCGGAAACCGGTGCGCCATGCTGTCGAAGGAGGTCATCCAGGACGGGAGTGTCGCCGAATGATGACGACCATCTGCACCGCAGCGGCTCGATATCCCGGCCAATTCTGGGATCTGTCCGGACCGGAATACCTTCCCTCTTCAGATCACGCCCAGCAGCTTCCACCAGAGAAAATCGAGCGGTATCAGGAACAGGACCGTCAGCAGGCAAAGGGAGAGTGTAACCTTCAGGAGCCAACGAAGCGGCTCTCCGGCAAGGCCCATCGCGACGATGAACGGCCCAACCTGGTAGGGAAAGACGACGGTCGAGAAGCCGACCACCTGTGTCATCAGCACGGCCTCGAGGGAAAACCCGGTGGCCGTCGCCAGATCGGGTGCAAGCGGTGTCAGAACCGCCGGCACGCCCGGCATCGTCGTGAAGATCGAGGTGCCGGCCCCGAGCAGCGTCAGCGACATGAAGTTCTGGAAATCCGCACCGGGGTGCATGGGCAGCCAGGCAAAGGCTTCTCGTGCGATGATGTCGCCCAGGCCGCTCTTGTTGGCCTCGACGCCGAGCGCCAACGCGCCGGCGATGAAAAACAGCGTGCCGACATCGATGGCGGACTTGAAGGCCGGCGGCGGAACAAACCCGAACTGCGGGACCATCAACACCAGAGCCGTTGCCATGCCGATCCAGGCCGGGTTGATCCCATGGATCTGGTCGGTCGACCAGAAGGCCAGCGTGACGAGCAGGATCGCCAGCAACATGCCCTGCTTCCCGCCGGATGCCGTTTCCGGGATGTCCGGGTGGCTCTGCAAGGCGGTCAGCCGGGCTGGAAAGAACATCAGCACGAGCCCGACGATCACGATTGACTTGGCGACACCGAGCACCGGGTAGTGCAGCAACAGGTAGTCGGTATAGCCGAATTGCACGTTGAAGAGCTGGTCGGCCAGGCCCGCCATGACAACGTTGGGGATGTTCGATGGCAGAATCGCGAAGCTCGGCATGTTGGTGCCGATGGCGATCACCACGGCAACGCCCGTGCGTCCGGCATTTCCGGGCTTCAGACCCAACACGTCGGCCAGCGCCATGCCGATCGGCACCATAACGGCCGCGCGGCCCATCGAGGAGGGCATCACGAAACCGAGCAACATCGACACCAGCATCAGCCCGCCGATCAGCACCGGGTAGCTGCCGGACAGGTGACGTTGCGCCAGCCCCCCGATCCGCGCGCCAAGACCGGATCTGGTGATCGCCGCGCCAATGACAAACCCTGCAACGATCAGCCACATCGCCGACGAGGTGAAGCCGGAAAAGACGACATCCGGCGTGCTCAGCCCGGTGAGCAGGAGCGCGGCAAAGAAGAACATCGAGGCAACGTAGCCGGGCACCAACCCGGTGGCCCACAAGCTGAGCGTGACGAGAATGATGCCGAAAATCGCGGCCTGATCGCGGGCCATTCCGATCGGCATCGCGATTGCACAGCACACCGCCAGCAACACCACCAGTGCGACGACGATTTCCTTGAAACGGGCCATGCCGGCCTCCTTGAGCGTTTGCATCTGGTGCATGGGGTAGCGGGTGGTGGGGCAATGTGCGAGAACGACAGCATGCCAGATCATGTCGATTTAACGCCAGTTTCCTCGAACAGCCCAGTACCGACAGAAACGCTCGGGGCCTGTGGCGACCCGCGCCAGCCACTCATGACATGGGCCGGGCATCTGGACGGGGGGATGTCGATCGGCCCCGTCAAGGTGCCGCGCGCCCAGTTGGCCTTCTGTTTCGACGGCATGATGCGGGTCGAGATCGGCGACGACCGGTGGTTCATTCCGGACCGGCACGGCATCTGGATCCCCCCCGGGGAAACCCACCTGGTCGCCATGGGCAGCCCTGTGGAGGTGCAGATCTTCTACATCCACCCCAGGCAGGCAGCCCGGGCCGGCATGCCCGCGCGCCCGACCGTGGTGCGGGCGACCCCGTTGACCCGTGGCATCGCGCGCCGCCTTGCCCCGGGTTCCGGGGATGCATTGCCCCCTGCGGAGCGTCGCCGGTTGGCATGGGTTGCACTGGACGAGATGGCGCGGCTCGACCGGTCCGACCTGCGCCTGCCCGGTGCCCGTGATCGGCGGGTGGCGGCCGCCATGGCGCATTTGCTGTCGCAGCCCCGAGACGCTCGGAACCTCGCGCGGCTCGCGGAACGTGTGGGCACGAGCGAGCGCACCCTCAGCCGCCTGTTCCCGGCCGGAACCGGTCTGAGCTGGCGCGAATGGCGGGATCGGATGCGTTTCGTGCTGGCGCTGGAGGGGCTTCAGGATGGGCTGAACAGCACGGCGCTCGCCACACGACTGGGGTATTCCAGCCCCTCCGCCTTTGTCGCCGCCTTTCGTCGCCGCGCCGGCATGCCGCCCTCGGAATGGCGTCGCCAAGGCTGAGGCTCTCCGACGTTGGACATGGTCCAGCGGCAGCTTGAGATCGGATCGCCCGTTGCCGTCGGCCGCTGGCGGACGGCCACTGTGAACGTCAACTCACAGGGCGGCGCGCATCAGCTTGGGCTGTGGCAGGGGCGCGTCCCGTGCATCGCGTTCGGCGCGGTATAAAGCCTCGGCGGGGCGTCCTCGTGGTGGATTGCCCGGCCTCGGGCTCATTGCCGACAGGACGTGCATCCTCACCTTTTGATCAGGCTTGGGTACGTGTTGGGGGCGGTGGCTCTCTCTTGGATCTCCGCAGTGGCGACTGGATGCCTGTCGAGAGCGAAGCGCCTTGTCGGCATCTATCGCCAAGCGGACGCCTTCATTCGGACAGGCGGGGCGTGCTGGTGTTCGGGGCTTCCGCGGCGTTCGTCAAATGGGGGCAGGGCCACCTGCCACGTGGGCGACGAAGGACCGTGTGCACCAGGGTGAAAACTCCACCGTAACTGGCATTGTGCCGACCAGGAACGTCTCGCCACCGGTCACAAGGTGAACTGCTTGACGATCACTGGGCCTGCAATCCCCGGACACATCTTGGCAAGAATCCGGATGCCCTCATCGCGGTACGAGTTTTCATTGTTGTCTGAGCTACCCCCCGAAAACCGGACACTGACGCAAGCTACGATTTGTTGTCTGCTGATCTTCAACACGAAGGAGATCAGGGATGTCGAAACGGAAGCAACACCCCCCGGAGTTCAAGGCCAGGGTCGCGTTGGAGGCTGTGACGGGCGAGCAGACGGTCAGCGAGTTGGCCAG